>JBGMOD010000184.1:0-49598 GCA_041424235.1 Hyphomicrobiales bacterium | reverse complement strand
CCGTGACGGCGCTTGCGCACCAGTTTGCTGGGTTGATAAGTCCGCTTCACGGGTCGTTCTCCACTGACCGGCAGTTGCCAGGTGTTAGATGACAAAAATTGAGCTTGAATGCCCCGGCGTGTCAAAAAAGGACCGGTTTCGATCCCAAAAATGACCCGGCCCAGCTAAATGGCCACCGGAGACAGTTGGCGCGGCTTATACGGGAGCGACCTGTTTTCGTCAATCTTGGCCTTTATGAAAGGGCGCGCGGACCGAAACTGGCGGCTGATCCCATGGGTATGGTTTTTCGACTGGATTCTCAGGGCTTTGGCGCTCTGGCGCGCCGCTTGCGCCGGAGCCGGCGGCGGGCGCCGATGCGGGGCCTCCGATTCGCCATGCCGCAATGCCCTCGGCAGATCGACAAATCAAGGGTAGAACAGGCCCAATGACCGACGCCCTGGAACCCTCTGTCGACCGGCCGCAGCGACAACTTGTCCCGCCGCGCTTTGGTCTGTCGGCCAAGCTGCTGCTGCTCACTATTCCCCTGGTGATGATCGCGGAAGTCCTGATCTATGTACCCTCGATCGCCAATTTCCGGGTCAACCGGCTGAACGACCGGCTGGCGGCGGCCAACACCGCGGCGCTCGTGCTCAATGCGGCCCCGAGCGGCCTGGTGCCGGATTCGCTGGCCCGCGAAATTCTCTCCAGCATCGGCGCGCGCGCCGTGGCCATCAAGATGGGCAAGCAGCGTCGGCTGCTCGCCATCGCCGACATGCCGCCGGCGATCGACCACGATGTCGACATGCGTGAGATGACCGCCTGGTCGGCCATCGTCGATGCCTTCGAGATCATGCTGGAGCGGGGCAACCAGGCCATCCGGGTGATCGGCCCGGCGCCGGGGAATAACGGCCAGTATCTCGAAGTGGTGGTCGACGAGCTGCCGCTGCGCCAGTCGATGTATCGCTTCTCGCGCAACCTGCTGCTGCTGTCGCTGGTGATCGCCATTCTCACCGCCGCGCTGGTGTATTTGGCGCTGCATTATCTGTTCGTGCGGCCGATGCGGCGGCTGACGGCCAACCTGGTCGCCTATCACGCCGATCCCGAAAGCCCGGCGCGGATCATTCCGCCGTCGAATCGCGGCGACGAAATCGGGGTGGCGGAGCGCGAACTGGCCGACATGCAGCGCGACCTGGTGTCGATGCTGCATCAGAAGAGCCGGCTTGCCGCGCTCGGGCTCGCGGTGTCCAAGATCAATCACGACCTGCGCAATCTGCTGGCTTCGTCGCAGCTGATCTCGGATCAGCTTGCGCATGTGCCCGATCCGCGGGTGCAGCGGTTCGCGCCGAAACTGGTGCGCTCGCTGGAGCGGGCGATCGCGTTCTGCCAGTCGACCCTGTCCTACGGACGCGCCCAGGAAGCCGCGCCCGACCGACGGATGGTCGCGATCGAGCCGATCGTCAATGAAGTCCGCGAATCGGCTGGGCTGGCATCGGATTCCTCGATCGTCTGGGTCAACGCGATCGAGCGCGGGCTGACCATCGATGCCGATCCGGACCAGTTGTTTCGCGTGCTGCTCAATCTGGTGCGCAACGCCGAGCAGGCGCTGCGCAGCGACAGCGTCAGCCCGACCGCAACCAAGCAGATCCGCGTCACCGGCCGGCGCGAGGGCTCGGTCGCCATCATCGAGGTGTCGGACACCGGCCCCGGCGTGCCGAAAAAAGCCCGGGATCACCTGTTCGAGCCGTTCCAGGGATCATCGCGCGATGGCGGCACCGGGCTCGGCCTTGTGATCGCCGCCGAGCTGGTCCGCGCCCATGGCGGCGAGATGCATCTGGTCGAGGGAACCATCGGAGCCACCTTCCAGATTTCGATCCCGGACCGCCCGGTCCAGCTTCACAGCCCGCGGCCGGAACGCATCCGCGCCTGATTTCGGCGGCCGAAACCCCGCCTGATCCCGTGATTCGCACCTCGCAGCGGCCGGATCCGGTGAACAAAGCGCGGAAGCCCCGCAATCGGGCTGTTTTTGGAGGCGTTTGGGTGCTTGCAAAGCAGGGCGGGAGCCGGTAGCTATGGCGCGCTTTCGGCGGTCTGGCACCGCCGATCTTTCGCCCGCTCCGGCATGGTCTTCAAGACTCCGTCCTCAGGATTGGTCTTTAGGATTTGGAGCGTTCGCGACAAACGCGCCCGTAGCTCAGCTGGATAGAGCACCAGACTACGAATCTGGGGGTCAGAGGTTCGAATCCTTTCGGGCGCGCCATTTCATGCTCATGCACTCATGTTGAATACACGAGAGGCGATTCCGTTTGGCTGTGTCCGGCACGCCTCGCGCTCGATGCCGGCGGCCACCAGTGGCGCCTGATCGGGCGTGATGGGCGGGGAAAAGACAAAGCCCTGCACCAGGTCGCAATCGAGCCCGCGGAGGACGTCCACTTCGGGCGGCAGCTCGGCTCCCTCCGCCACCACCTTCATGCCCAGCCCGTGCGACAGGGCGATGATGCCGCCGAGCAGTTTGCGCTTCTCCGGCGCGCTGGAAATGCCATCCACGAAGGTGCGGTCCACCTTCAGCCAGTCGAAGGGCAGGCGCGTCAGATAGCCGAGCGAGGAATAGCCCGAGCCAAAATCGTCCAGCGCCAGCCGTACTCCCAGACCGGAGAGGGCCGTCAGGGTGCGACTGATGCGCTGCTCGGTATGATCCACGAACAGGCTTTCGGTGAGCTCCAGGCAGAGCAGCTCCGCCGGAAAGTCCGTCTCCGCCAGCACGGCCGAGACGGCCGTCTCGAAATCCCCGCTCCAGATCTGCGCCGGCGAAACGTTGACCGAGACGGAGCGCCGCGGCAATCCGGCATCCAGCCAGGCACGGCCCTGCCGGCAGGCCTCGCGAAGCACCCACAGGCCGAGATCGACGATGAGCCCGGAGCTTTCGGCGATGGGGATGAACTCCGCCGGCGAGATGGGCCCACGCTCGGGATGGGTCCAGCGCAGCAGCGCCTCGAATCCGGTGACGCGGCCGGTCCCCAGGTCCACCTGTGGCTGGTAATGGGCCTCGAGGGCGCCGGCCTCCACGGCGTGGCGCAGATGCCGGGCGAGATCGAGCCTTTGATCGACCGCCTGGGCATAAACTGGCTCGAACATTTGCGCCCGGCCGCGCCCGGCCTCCTTGGCCATGTAGAGCGCCAGGTCCGCGTTGCGCGCGGCGGTCTCCGCCGTCGCCCCATGCTCCGGCAGGCGGGCAATGCCGATGGTGGCGCCAACGAAGGCCTCGCCCTCGGTGAGATCGACGGGACCGGACAGCCTGTCGATGAGCCGATCGGCAAGATCGGTCAGCGCGGCGTCGGATAGGTCGCATCCCTGCGCCAGCACGGCGAATTCGTCACCGCCGAGCCGGGCGATGAAGGTTCGCGGCCCCAACTCCTGCCGCAGCGTCGCCGCAACCCGAATCAGCAATTCGTCGCCGGCGGCATGGCCGAGGGAATCGTTGACCTCCTTGAAGCGATCGAGGTCGATGAGCAGCAGGGCGGCGCCCCGGCCTTCCAGGGCACAGCCCTCGACCAGGGCAGCGAGCTGGCGCTTGAACAGCGCGCGATTGGCAAGGCCGGTCAAAGGGTCGCTGTAGGCGAGCTGCTCAAGCTGGCGCTCAGCCTCCTTGCGCTCGGTGACGTCCTGCACGGTGCCGATGATGCCGATGACCTTGCCGTGGGCGACCTCCGCCTTGCAGATGACAGCCAGATCGCGGGCCGTGCCGTCCGCATGCAGCATGCGCAGGTCGGTGGCCTCGGTCCTGCGGCTGCGCAGCACCCGATTCTGCATGTCCCGGAAGCGGTCGGCGTCGCCGCCCAGGAAATAGGGCCTGATGTTCTTGTAGGTCGGCTCGAACGTAGCGGGGTCGAGGCCGAGAAGCTGGTAGAGCTCGGGCGCCCAGACCGTGCGGCCGATAGCCAGCCGGTAGCTCCAGGTGCCGATCTTGCCGAGCCGGTGGGCTTCCTCCAGCGCCCGCGTGCGCTGGTCGAGCAGCGCCTTGGCCGCCTTGAGCTGGGTGATGTCGCTGGCCGTGCCGCGATAGCCGATAAAGCTTCCATCGTCGGCGAAGATGGGTTTGCCGCTGGTAGAGATGCTGACGCGCGACCCGTCCTCGCCGATCAGCGTGTAGGTGAAGTCGCGAAAAGGGCGATGGGCCTCCATGTCGGCCCGGAGCCGTGCCATGCCCTCGCCGTCCTCGGGCGCATAAGCCAGTTCCCAGCGCGCCTTCCCGCCGGCGGCCACCGTCTGGAAGGCTGCATTGCCGGGAAGCAACCTGGGATAGGGCAGCAGCCGATGGGCGGCGTCGCTCTCCCAGCACCAGTCCGAGGCGGTGCTGACAAAATCAGCCAGCCGTTGTTCGCTCGCCGCCAGCCGCCGCAGCGCGGAGGTCTCCTCCGTGACGTCGCGGACAATGCCGGACACCCGTCGGACCTGACCGTGCGCGTCGAATTCCGGTTCGCCATGCACCACGCAGTCGAGCAGGCTGCCATCTGACCTGCGGAGTTTCGTCTGCACGGCATAGGGTTGCCCCCCCGCCCAGCAGGCCGCGTAATGCGCCTCCAGAATCGTCCGGCTTTCAGGCAGGTAGCGCTCGCGCACCGTGGCGATAGGGACGAAGCCATCGACCGTCTCGAATTCGTAGAAGGCGGCGAGCTCAGGGGATATCCAGAAATCGGTCGCGGCGGCGCTGTCCGCTTCCCAGTAGCCCATGCGGGCTAACCTGATGGCACACCGCAGCGAGCGCTCCTCATGCCAGCGGCGGCGCGCGATCCGGGTCGGGGCCTGCCCTTGCGACAATCCGTGAGCGGCCATCGGTCCCCAACCAACCCCCTAACATACGCCGCCAATAGGTAGCATATAACGCGACAACCTTGGAGCGACGGCAGCGGCAAACCCGGGTTCTTCCGTAGACTTGGTGTAGTTTCCGTGAATCCGGCGATCGGCGCTAATTCTGCGGGCGCCAAGTCTGCGGGCACCGGTCTGCGGAAGCCCCCGATCTGATTGAAGCTCTTGTCGCAGCTATTGGATCTTCCGCTCCCCATGTGATCGCGCCATCAATGCGGGCCATGACACGTTCGCGTTCGAGCGGTGACGGCTCTGGATCACGCGTGAGCTGATCAAAATACGAAGCTCTCCATTGAAGCCGTGCGCGTTGACACGATCGCGCTCCACCGGACACAGTCGCGTGTTGACCGAGCCCGAGGATGAACACCGATGCCAACAACCGCCGCAACTGAAATCACCGAATGGATTGCCTCGCAGAAACAGGCGATGATCGATCTGCTGCGTGCGGTGGTGAACATCGATTCCGGATCTTACGACAAGGCGGGTGTCGATGCGGTGGGGGCGCGTTTCGAGCAGCATTTCGCCGAACATGGTATCTCGACATGGCGGGAACCGCATGATGCGTTCGGCGATGCGATCCATGCCCTGGTGGCGAAGCCGGGCAGCAACGAGAAGCCGATTCTGCTGATGGGCCATCGGGACACGGTGTTTCCGAAAGGCGAGGTGGCGCACCGGCCGTTCACCATCGACGGCAACAGGGCCCATGGTCCGGGCGTTGCCGACATGAAAGCGGGACTGGTCATGAATGTGTTCGTGGCCGCGGCGTTCCAGCGGTTCGGCGGCGCGCCATGCCCGATCAAGCTGTTGCTCACCTCCGACGAGGAGATCGGATCGCCGTCCTCGCGGCCCGTGATCGAGCGCGAGGGCCGCGCGGCGCGGGCCGTCTACAATTCCGAGCCGGGCCGGCCGAGCGGCAACGTCACGACCGGGCGGAAAGGCGGCGTGTTCATGCGCTTCGAGATCACCGGCAAGGCGGCGCATTCCGGCAACAATTTTTCCGACGGGGTCAGCGCCATCGGCGAGCTGGCGCACAAGATCGTGCAGATCCACGCGCTGACCGATCTTGCGAAGGGCATTACGCTGAATGTCGGATTGGTCGCCGGCGGCCAGTCGGTCAATACCACGGCGCCTCATGCCGAGGGGCAGATCGATATGCGTTATGTCGATCCCGCCGATCGGGCGACAACGCTGGCGGCCATTGAAAAGATCATCGAGACGCCGACTGTCGCGGGCACCAAGGCAACGCTGCACATCAACGGCGAATTTCTGCCGCTGGTCCAGAGCGAAGCGTCGAAGGTGGTTTTCGACGCTTATCGTGCGGCCGCGACGGATGCGGGCTTGCCCAGGCTCGACGGCGAATTTGCCGGCGGTTGTGCGGATTCCGGTTTCACCGCGGCGGTCGGCGCGCCGACCATCTGCAGTGTCGGCCCGGTCGGTGGCAATGCGCATACGCCGCGGGAATATCTCGACCTCGACAGCATCGTTCCCCGCGCCCAGGCGCTCGCGCTGGCGATCCTGCGCACGACGGTTGATTGAGGCGGGATCAGCTCCCTGCCATCTCCTGCGCGCCACCGAGCAGCTTCACATTGAGCCGGCCGCCGGCGAACAGCATGTCATTGAGCGCTTCGTCGATGTCGACGGACGTGACCGACGTGCCGCCGTCGCGTGCGATGCTGGCCTGGGCGAGGCGCCGCATCAGTTCCTTGATGAAGGCGGCGCTGACGCCCTTCGTGCGCCGCACTGCTTCGTCGACAATGATCTGGTCGATCGGCAGGCCCTTGCCATAGAGCCGAACAAGCTTGCCGCGACCGGTCTCGTCGGGCAGCGGCACCTCGATGGCCTGGTCGATGCGGCCGGGGCGGCCGGCCAGCGCGCTTTCAAGTTGCTCCGGCCGGTTTGTGGTGAGGACGAACAGGATGTCGCTGTCCTCCTTCAATCCATCCATTTCGTTGAGCAGCTTGTTGAGCAACGGCTCCTCGCAGGTGCTCATCTCTTCGCGGTCGCGGGCGATCAGGTCGACATCCTCGATCACAACCATTGTCGGCTGCAGCAGCCGCGCAAGGTTCATGTAAGCGCCCAGCAGTCCGACTTGCTCTGCCGTGATGATCAGCGTGGTGTGTCCGGGCAAATGGGTCGCGAGATAGCGAATGGTGTGCGTCTTGCCGGTGCCTGGCGGCCCATACAGCAGGATGCCCTTGCGCGTCGATTGCCCGAATCGGCGCAGCGCATCGCGGCTTCCGACAAAACTGAGGACGTTGCGATCGAGCAGCTTCAGCGTCGGTTCGGGAAGGATGACCTCCTCGCGGCCGACCGGCGGCAGTCGGTGGACCATGACGCCGCGTGATCGTCCCCGATAATCGGCGCCGCCATCGAGCGAGAGGATCTTGCCGCGATAGGAGCGCGCCGCCTGCACGGCCGTTTCCAGCTCGGCAAAGCAGCGCTGCACGAAGGCCTCGCCGGCGGCGCCGGCCGGCACCGCGATCTCGATGCAGATCGCGGCCTCGCGGTTGAATTCGCGATGAGACGAAAGCAGGACGGCGTAGCGGAGCTCGCCGGTTCGGCACAGCCACAGTCCGTTGTGAAGACACTTCACCGGTGTCGCCTCGCCGATGTCGACGTCGTTGTACTGCGGCGGCGCGAGGGCCTGGGCGTTTCGGCCCTCCCGCATCAGTCCCGCGAATGTCATCGTCTCGTAGCGATACTCCTCGTGAATGCCGAAGAACTGGATCGGCGAGGACAACAATTTGTCGATCGCGACCTGAACATCGGCGCGCATGTGACCGGGAAACTGGCGCGACGTCGTCACGAGCTGGTTCAGCGCCATGCCGGCGAAATGCCAGTCGAGGGCGTCGCAGGCGTACTTGAACTCTTTCGCTGAGGGCTCGAACGCAGGGTTCTCCGCGTGCGCGATTTCGCTCGTGATCAGCAGAGGATGCCCGGCGGCCTCGATGCGCTGCTGCGCCGCCCCGATCAGCGCTTCGGCGACAGCCGGCGGATAGGGACCGCAGGCGGCCTTGCCTCGCGCATCGACCAGCGCCGTGAATGCGACCGCCTCGCTCTCCGTCTTGCCGAACACGGCGCGGACGAGCTCCACGACAAACGCTCCGGGCGTGTCGTCGTCGTCGTGAAAGACAAGCTGGATGGGTGAGGTGTCGGCGTGCAGATCTTGCTTGAGTACATCTTGCATGAAAACGACCCCTTGAACGCGACCACTGATCGAAGGAACAAAAAGAGAACATCACGAATGGTCGCGTTCGTCAAGCCGGCGTGCCGGCTCCAGCGATGGGGCGGGGAATGAAAACAGAGGTCCGTTCGAAACGGCTCAATCGGGCAGCAGCCCCATGCCCGAGGCCAGCAGCACCAGCGCTTCCATGATCATGTGCGCGCAAAGCTGCGCCGCCATGCCGGACACATCCTGTGGCGGGCTGACGGTGTTGAAATCCATCGCGACAATGTTCAGGCCTGACAGGCTTCGCAGCAGTTCGATTCCTTCCCGCGCGGACAAGCCCCCCCAGGCCGGGGTGCAAACGCCGGGAGCGACCGATGGATCGAACACGTCCATATCCCAGCACAGGTAAACCGGCCGGTCGCCCACGACCTGGCTGAACTCGGCGATGGTTTGCGCGAAGCCTCGCCGAATGAGCTCATCGATGGTGACGACCCGAAAACCCAGCGATCGCGTGTGATCCAGCACGCCCGGGCAATAGGTGAAGCCGCGCACGCCGACATGCCACGACCGTGCGGCATTCACGACGCCTTCCTGTGCCGCGTTGGTGAACTGCGTGGCCGCATTGTAACGATCGTCCGGCGTATAGGGGTATGCATCGGTGTGGCTGTCGATATGCAGCGCGACCAGATCCTTGTGACGGCGGCCGGCCGCGCGCATCAGCGGCAGCGAGACCGAGCCGTCGCCGCCGATCCCTACCGGGACCGCGCCGAGTTCGAGAATGCGGTCGGCCGCGGCCTCGATCTTGACAAAGGCGTCGTCGATGCGGCCCGGCACGAGTGCAACATCGCCTGCATCCACCGCGCCGAGCAACGACAACACGTCGACGTCCGCAAGCGACGGATGGTAACGCCGGATCAGCCTCGACTCTCTGCGAACCTCCAGCGGACCCTGCCGGGCGCCGACCCGGAATGGATGCGTGCCGCAATCGAACGGCACGCCCAGGATGGCGGCCCGGCATCCCGGCTGCGGCAACCCCGCCGGCAGCCCCATGAACGTTTCCGGGCCGACAAAACCCGCTGCCGCGTCACTCATTCGTTACTCTCTCTGCTGGTCAGAAAATCGAAGGCCGTCAGCGCGTGCACGCGGGAGACAGTCGCCAGTTCGGCAATGTCCGCATACTCGTCGGGCGCGCCCATGTTGTAAGGCGTCGGCCCATAGACGACCGTCGGAATCCCCGCCATCCGAAACCAGCGGGCATCGGAGCCGCCAACGCGCATGTTGATCGCAGGAGCGGTGCCGATGACGTCTGCAGCGGCTTGCGCGCAACGAACGACGATTTCGTCGGCGGGATCCGTGTAGTTCGGCTCGAAGCAGCGCAGCACACGCCAGGCAATGCCGGGCAGATCGAGCTGTTGACGCAACGTTGTCAGAATGGCCTCCGCCGACGCGCCGACGGGGAGACGGATGTCGAGGGCGGCGCGCGCGCTGGATGGCACCAGGTTCGGCGATACGCCCGCCGATACGAGGCCGATGTTGACGGTCACGGCGGACAATACGTCGGCTTCACCCACGCCACACAAAGGCTCGGAGATCGGTTTTGCGCGATTTATGGCCGCGCGGACCGACTCGGGCATGACGACCGGACATCCGCGCAAGGCGGTGACCCTGTCGAGAGCGTCGCGCAACCGATCCATCGCGTTCACGCCGAGATGGACATGGGCGCCGTGCGCCGCCTTGCCCTCCGCCGTGATCTCGATCCAGATAAATCCCTTCTCGCCGAAACGCAGCACCATCGGTGAGCCGGCGTCCCCGATAATGGTGGCGGCGCCCATTGCATGAGGCACGTGGTCGAGCAGATATTTGGTCCCCAGTGGCCCCATGCTTTCCTCGTCGCCCGCAAGCGTGAGCACGACTTCGCCGGCCCAATGGTCTCGCTGCTCGGCCAATGCGGACATGGCGGCCATTGACGCTGCAATGCCGCCTTTCATGTCGGCTGCGCCGCGGCCGTACAGGCGCCCCCGTGATGTTTCGCCGGCGGGATCGACCGACCAGCCCGTCACGTCGCCCACGGGATAGGTGTCGAGATGGCCGTTGAACACGATGCGCCGGCCGGATGCGCGGCCCCGGATCCGCGCCACGACATTGACGATATCCTGTGCCCCCGGATGCAGTTCAACCTCGACATCGGGCACATGAGCCTTGAGCAGGTCGGTCGCCAAAGCGGCCACTGCGCGCGTGTCGCCATCAGGGTTTGGCGATGGCGTCGCGATCAGTTGCAGAGCCAGATCCAGGATCTGGCCGGTCCGATCGCTTGAGAGGTCGAGGCGAACTTGGTCAGCGTCGTGCAAGGCGCGATTCCCAGATGCGGATTGAATGGGTGAGCGGCCAGCAGATCACAAAGTAGATCACCGCGATGAAAGTGAAGATTTCCAGCGGCCGGAAGGTCGAGGACGAGAGCTCCATGCCGCGCCGCGTCACCTCGCCGACCGACACCACGGATGCCAGCGACGAGTATTTGATGAGCTGGACGAAATTCGCAGCAAGAGGCGGCAGCACGCTGCGGATGGCTTGCGGGCCGACGATGCGCACAAAGCTCTGAAATGGCGTCAAGCCCAGCACTTGCGCCGCTTCGCGATGGCCGACGGGAACGGTGAGGATGCCCGCCCGAAAGACCTCCGATATGAAGACCGCGGAATAGAGCGACAGGCCGAGGATCGATGCGGTCAGGGCGTCGATCCTCACATTGAAGACGATCGGCAGCACATAGTAGACCCAGAGCAGCTGCACGAGGATCGGCGTGTTGCGCACGATCTCGCCGACCGAGAGTGCGATGATGCGCGTGATGCGAAAACGCGACATCTGCAGCAATGCGATGACCAGCCCCAGCAGGGTCGCCACCACGAGCGTGACGGCGGAAATGAACAGGGTCATCTCCATGCCGGAGGCAAGGAAGCCCAGGTTGTTCGGGATGATGTCCCAGCGGAAGCTATAGCTTGGCATGGCAGGCTCTACGGCGCGACGATCGGGCCAAGCTTGTTTTTCTCGGCAGCGGCCTTGAGCCGGCCGTCAAGCTTGATGGTTCGAACGAACAGATTGACGTAGTTGAGCCAGATCTGGTCGCCCTGGTTCATGACGTACGCGTAGGGCGTCACCGATAACGGTTCGGGGGGCGCCACCGTCGCCGACCAGTCGAACTGGGCGTTCATTTTGATCGAGGAGGGGTAGTCGGTCATCATGACATCGACCCTCTGCGCCATCAGCTCGGCCTGAGTGGTGGCGGGTGGTGCCACGGCGACGGTCTGGGCCTTCTTCAGATACGCGCGCAGAAAGGGCTCGACATAACTGCCGAGCGAGACGCCGACATTGATGCCCGATTTGTCGATGTCGGCCCACGAGCTGATGGGGCCGCCTTTGCGCACCACGGCATAGACGCCGCTGATGAGATAGGGATCGGAGAAGGCCACGGCCTGCGCGCGCTTCATTGTCGCGCCGACCGCAAACATGCCGAGATCGCACTTGTTCGCCTGCAGGTCGGCGATGAAGGTGCCGAAGCTGGTTTCGACATATTCGAGCTTCACGCCCATGTCTTTCGCCAGTTCCCTGGACAGATCGATGTCGATCCCTTCGAGCTGCCCGGTATCGGTGTTGCGGAACGAAATCGAATAATACATCGGCCAGATACAGACCCTGAGCACCCCGCTCTTGGTGATGTCATAGAGGCGGGACTGGGTCTGCTGCGCAGCCACCGGCTGCACCGAGAGAAAAAGCGCGCAAACAACCACACATCGAAGCAGATCTCGCATAGCCATCAATCCTTTTCGCACGGTCATTACTCTTCGAACTGATTCAGAAAGCGCCTGGCGCGTTCGGTTGCCGGGTTCTCAAAAAACGCTTCGGGGATGCCGTGTTCGACGATCACGCCTTCGTCCATGAATACGACCTGGCTGGCGACGCGGCGTGCGAAACCCATCTCGTGGGTGACCACCAGCATCGTCATGCCTTCGAGCGCCAGCGTGCGCATGACCTGCAGCACCTCGCGCCGCAGTTCCGGATCGAGCGCGGAGGTCGGCTCGTCGAACAAAAGGATTTTGGGCTGCATGGCCAGTGCACGGGCAATCGCAACGCGCTGCTGTTGTCCGCCGGACAGCCGCGCCGGGTAGGCGTCGCGTTTCGCCGCCAGGCCCACTTTTTCAAGCAGCCGTTCCGCGGTGGCGGTGGCATCGTCCCGGTTGAGCCCCCGCACGCGCATCGGTGCCTCGATGATGTTGCCCAGCACGGTCATGTGTGGCCACAGGTTGAACTGCTGGAACACCATCCCGATTTCCGGACGCACTTTCCGCGCGGCTATGCGCACGTCGGAGGACGGCTGGGCCTGCGCAACCGTCGCGCCCTCCATCAGGATGCGTCCGTCGGACGGCGTCTCCAGCAGTGCCATGCAGCGCAGCAGGGTTGTCTTGCCCGAGCCACTCGGGCCGATGATGCAGGTCGATTGTCCCGTGCCCAATGCGAGGTCCACGCCGTTGAGAACGGTGTGGGCGCCAAACCGTTTGATCACGGCTTCGGCGGCCAGCACTGGCCCGGCCCCTGACATCGACGATGTGCTCGTGCCCATGTCGGCAATCCCTCCAACCGATCAGATTTCGCGACGTGCGACATAGAAGTCGATTCATAAGCAAAAGTGATGCCAATCCATTTATGTCCGAATTAGGAGGTAAAATGGTCTGGTGTCTCTGACTCGGCTGTCGCAAATCTCTTGTTAATTCGGCGTTTTCATCCCTAATTATCATCATGCAAATTCCAGCGGCGACGTATAGTTAAAAATTATGGATCTGAGGCTTATTGAGATTTTCCATGCCGTTATGCAGCATCGGTCGGTGACCGAGGCCGCCCGCGCGCTCGGCGTGTCGCAGCCCGCCGTCAGTGCGGCCCTCAAGCGGCTCGAGACGAACGTCGGATTCGTACTGTTTCGGCGGGAAAGCCGGCACATCGTGCCGACGCCTGAAGCCCATCTTCTGCACAACGAAGCGATGCATGCGCTCGCCGGGTTTGCGGAACTGGAAGACACGGCTGCGGGGATCTCGGCCGGAAAGCGCGGCGTCCTGACGGTCGCGAGCAGCCCCAGCCCGGGCATCGCCTGGCTTCCCGACGTTGTCAGCCGCTTCCGGCGGGAGCGGCCGTCAACAAAGATCAGGCTCCTGACCCGCAGTTCCGAAAATGTGCGCAGCCTGGTTTCGGCACGCGCGTTCGACATCGGCATCGCGGAGCCGCCTTTCGACCGCACCAACATGGTGTTGCGCCGCTACCGGTTTCCGATGGAATGCGTGATGCCCGCCACGCATGCACTGGCTGCCCATGAAACGATCACCCCCGGTCTCCTCGAAGGGCACGATCTGATCGTCACGTCACAGAGTCATACGTCTTACGCGGCGGTCTCGCGCGCCTTCGAATCCAGCGGGACGCCTTTTCATCCCGTCATCGAATGCGAGTTCTTTGCCGTCGCCCTCAATCTTGTCATCGATGGCGCAGGGATTGGTTTCGTCGATGCGCTCAGTGTCTCTGAAACGCTCCGGCGTACCGGCAACGCGGCGGCGCTGGTGGTTCGGCCGTTTGCGCCAGCGACCTTTTACGAGGTGGGCGTGCTCAAGCCAACGATTGGGGAACTCAGTGTCCTCGCGCAGCAGTTTGTGAAATTGCTCGACGACCACGTCGCCCCCCACCTTGTCCAATCCTGACGGAGATCAACATGGTGCTTCCGCCCGCATTCGCCGAAGCCCTGGCCAACGATTCATCGTTATGGAGGGATTTCACCGCGATCTGCGATTGCGGTGGCCGCGTTTCTGGAACAGCCTCCGAGCGCTCTGCGCTGGATCTGGCCGCGCGACTGGGAGCGGCAGCCACGGGGAGGCCTGCCGAGGTCACACCCATCCCTTATGACGGCTGGACGTGCCGTTCCGCAACGCTCGACCTGATCGAGGCCGGCCAGCACATCCCGCTCGACTGTGTGGCATTGCTCAAATCCAAAGCCGGGTCGGTCGAGGCGGATGTGGTGCCCGTTGGTCGCGGCACCGAAGCCGAATTCGCAGTGGTTGCCGATCGATTGAAGGGCCGCATTGCGCTGGTGCGTCACGAGTACATGTTTGGGCCCGGACATGTTCATCGCCGCGAGAAATACGCGTGGGCGCTCCAGTATGGCGCCGTCGGTTTTCTGATCGCAGGGCCGCTCGATGGTTCTCCCGTGGCGGGAGGTGCTCGCCCGGAATTGCTGGCGCTTGGAATCTCACCGGAAGCGGCCGCACGGCTATCGTCGCGCGGCGAGCCAAGCCGGGTGCGGATAAGTGTGGACGCGGATCACGTGTCGTCGGAAACGGAAACGCTGCGGTTTGCAATGGCTGGCCGTGGCCCGGAGCGAGTGGTGCTGAGCGCTCATATCGACGGTCATTCACTGGCGGAAAGCGCTATCGACAACGCAACCGGCGTGGCGGTCGCGCTCGCCGTGGCGCGCTGCCTCGCCCCACATGCCCATGCCGCACAGCGAGGTCTGGACCTGATGATCTTCAGTGCCGAAGAGTGGGCGCTCACCGGATCCAAGGTCTGGCTGAGCGGGCTCCCACAGGATGAACGCGACAGGATTGCAGTGAACATCAATCTCGACTCCGTCGGTGGCAGCCGCCAGCTCACCGCCCTGACCAGTGGATTTACCGGACTTGAAGCGCTTGTCAGGCAGTCCTCCGCACACCTCGGCATTCATGTTCCGCTGATGGCCAATTCCGACCATGCGAATTTTGCCGCGCATGGCATTCCGGCCCTGCGTCTGGTTGCTGGGTTCGGCGATCCGGCGTCGGAACTCAGGCATGTCCTGACCGCGGCCGATACCCGCGACAGAGTCGCGCGCCCGGAACTTGTGGCGGCGGCAACGGCAACGGCCGAGCTGGTGTGGGCCGCGATGAATGCACCTGTCGAAGACGCGGTGAACTGGCGGGCGAAACAAGCCTGAATCAAGACCCAGGCCCACCGCCGGTCGCGGGCGTTGACACGATCGCCGTCCCCCTGCACAAATCCGCGCGTCGCGGCCGCAGGCCCTGGGCGGCGGTCGCATCCGCCTTCAATCGAGGCATTTGCCTTCAATCTGGGAAAGACAATCCAATGACAGAGATTCGCCGCCTGCATTCCAACGCCCGCATGAGCCAGGCCGTGATTCACGGTGACACGGTTTATCTCGCAGGCCAGGTCGCGCAGCGCGCCGGCGGGGCATCAGTGGCCGATCAGACCCGCGACATCCTTGCGCGCATCGACGAACTGCTGGCGGAAGCCGGCACCGACAAGACCAAGCTGTTGTCCGCCACCATCTGGCTCGCCGACATGGCGCGTTTCGCCGAGATGAACGAGATCTGGGATGCGTGGGTCGCTCCTGGCGGCACGCCCGGCCGCGCCTGCGTCGAAGCCAAGCTGGCGGCGCCGCAATACACCGTGGAGATCGCGATCATCGCCGCTCGCTGAGCCGGCGATCGTCGCTGACGTCAATCTTCGTCACTTCGTAATCCATGTCTCACCTTCGCAAGATTGCGGGGGTGAGACGCGGACCGGCCGTTGCGGTCGAAGGCGGCGCGAGGATGCAGGATGGCGCGAGCGCCTGTGATGGCTGCGGGAGGCATCGTTGTGCAGTGGAGCGAGGCTCCGCTGATCGCGGTGGTGCGGCTGCGCAAGCGCAACGACTGGGTGCTTCCGAAAGGCAAGCTGAACAACGGCGAAACCGCGCGTGCGGCCGCCGAACGCGAGGTGGTGGAGGAAACCGGACACGACGTCTCGGTCCACGATTTTGTCGGCACTCTCGCCTACGATCTCGGCGGCCGGCAGAAGATCGTCCATTTCTGGCAGATGGATGCAGCCCCCGAACAAACCCGCAAATTGATGGCGGATGTGAAGGCCGTGGCGTGGTTGCCGCTCGACAAGGCCGTGGCGCGGTTGTCGCGCGACCACGAACAGGCCTTTCTTGCCAATGTCGGTCCGCTGGCGCTCGAGGCAGGCGTGGCGCGCACATCGCCTGTCACATCCCATGCACAGGTTGTTGCCGGTACGCATTCCGCGCCGCCGCCCGCGGCCGATGCCCCTGTCATCGCCAAGGACACCTCTGCATCGCCATCGGGACGCGATGTCATCGTCATAGCCAAACCCTCGCCGGAGCGACGTCGGAGCCTGTTGCAGCGCGTTTGGGATTGGCTGCGCAGGGATGAATCGGAGATCTGAGATCTGCGGGCCGGCCAGCATGGTGGACGCACATATCCCCCAATCGAATGGGGACGATGCCCGGTCCCGAGGGTCTCGCCGTCCAGGGCCGCAGGATATTTTTGGTCGCCGAACGGTTGCCCGCCGCATCGAAAACAACCAGAATTGCGAGCGATCAGGAGGACGCACAAGGCGCGTTCCGGACAACAAAAATAATCAATTGGGAGGCAACCATGAGAACACTCCTGGCGGCGCTGTGCGCCATGGCGCTGCTTGCAACCGGCGTACAGGCACAGACCATCAAGGACTTCCTGGCGGCGGTCACCAAGAAGTGGACCACTCCGTTCGAGCCGTTCCACCTGATCGGAAACATTTATTATGTCGGCACCGACGGCATCGCCGTCTACGTCATCAAGACGTCGCAGGGGCTGATCCTGATGGACACCGCACTCCCGCAATCGACAGGGATGATCAAGGACAACATCGCCAAACTCGGCTTCAAGCTCGGTGACATCAAGTACATCCTGAACTCCCACGCGCACTTCGATCACACCGGTGGCTTTGCCGAGATCAAGCGGGAAACCGGCGCGCAACTGGTCGCAGGCGAGCGGGACAAACCTCTGCTTGAGGGCGGCTATTATCCCGGCGACGAGAAAAATACCGACATCGGCTTTTCCCCGGTCAAGGTCGACCGCAGCGTCAGGGAAGGCGACAAGGTCACGCTCGGCGATACGACACTGACGGCGCACGCGATGCCCGGTCACTCGCCCGGCTGCACCAGCTGGGAAATGACCGTCAGGGATGGCGACCAGCCGCGCAACGTGCTGTTCTTCTGCAGTGGGACGGTCGCGCTCAACAGGCTGGTCGGCCAACCCACCTACCCCGGCATCGTCGAGGACTACAGGTCGACATTTGCCAAAGCCAAGGCCATGACCCCTGATGTGCTGCTCGGTCCGCATCCGGAGGTCTACGGCATGCAGGACAAGCGCGCGCAGATGAAGGACGGTGCGCCGAATCCATTCGTCAAGCCCGGCGAGCTGGCAACCTACGTTGCGGGTCTCGATCGCGATTTTAACGAGCAACTCGCCAAACAGACGGCCGCGCTCGCCCAGCCGGTGCGCCAGCAGTAACGATCGTTGTGCAGACCGGCGTGCGATGACAGCGCTGGTCTGTCGGTGGTTTCGCGCGGCGACGTTATTCCGGTCGCGGCGCCGCTGACGATGTGCGGATGATCAGCGTCGCCTGCAGCAATTCCGCTTCGGTTGGAAGCGGCGTCTGGCCGATGATGGCGCCGACGGCGCGCGCCGCGATCCGCTCCACCGGCTGGCGAATGGTGGTGAGGCGCGGCGTCACCAGATTGGCGAGCGGAATGTCATCGAACCCGACAATGGACAGATCGCCCGGCACGTCGAGGCCGAGATCGTTTGCCGCCCGCAGCAGTCCGATGGCCTGCTGGTCGCTGGCCGTGGCAATGGCGGTGGGGCGGCTCTTCCGGGGCCGGTCCAGCAACTGGCGGCCGAGGGTTTCACCCGACACGTAATCGAACTGGCCCTCGACGATCCAAGGTTTGATTGCCCAAGGTTCGATTCCGCTGGCCGTCAGCACGTCGCCAAAGCCGCTGCGGCGCTGGCGCGCAACCGGTGCGTCGGCGGGGCCTGCGATATAGGCGATGCGGCGATGACCGAGCGCCAGCAGATGCCGTGCCGCGAGCCCTGCTCCTTCGCCGTGATCCACCGAGATCAGCGGATAGGCCGCGAAGGGCCGGTCGAGCACCACCGTTGCGATGTCGCTGGTCCATTCCTCGGCGACGGCGATATGGGTCGGGACCACGATCATTCCGGTCGGGTAGCTCTTCAGCAGGCTCTCGACCTGGGTGCGCTCGCGCACCGGATCGTCGTTGGTGATCGACAGCAGTACGGAGAACCCGGACGCCGACGCGATTGCTTCCACCTGCTTGGCGAGTTCCGCGAAAAACGGATTGGTGATGTCGGGGATCACCAGGCCGATCATGTCGGTGCGGCTGCGGCGCAGTCCGCGGGCCAGGCCATTGGGCCGGAAATTCAGCTCGCGGATGGTGTCCTCGACCAGTTCGCGCAGCTTTGGGTTGACGGTTTCGTTTTTCGCCAGCACGCGCGACACCGTGCCGACCGAAACCTTGGCACGCCGGGCGACGTCTTTGATACCGGGCATCCGCGACGACCTGACCTTGGTTGAGTTGAGCGCACTCGCGCTGCTGGGTTACGCTTTGCTCAGTCTTTCACGATACTTGTCAAGAATGATCGCGAGGATGATGACGAATCCGGTGATCATCTGGCGCATGAAGTCGTTGAGGCCGAGCAGAATGAGGCCGTTGGCCAGCACACCGATGATGCAGGCGCCAAGCAGCGTGCCGATGATGCTGCCGCGGCCGCCGCTAAGGCTGGTGCCGCCGATGATCACCGCGGCGATGGCGTTGAGCTCAAAACCAATGCCGATGATCGGACTCGCGATGTTCAGCCGTGCCATGTAGATGATCGCGCCGATGCCCACGGCAGCGCCGCAGATGGTGAAGGCCGCGACCTTGTAGAAAAACACATTGTGTCCGGCGAGGCGGACGGCCTCCTCATTGTTGCCGATGCCGTACAGCACGCGGCCGAACACGGTCTTCATCAGCACGAACCAGCCGATCGCGACCAGCACCAGCGCGATCAGAAACAGCAGCGGGATGCCATAAAACGTCTGCGAACCAAAGGCGTTGAAGGCGGCTGGAAAGGAATAGATGGTGTTGGCGTTGGTGACCTGCAGCGCGGCGCCGCGAGCGATGTTGAGAGTGCCCAGCGTCACGATGAAGGAGGGGATGGACCAGTAGGCGCTGATCAGTCCGTTCAGCACGCCGAAGGCCATGCCGGCCACCACCGCGCTGACCGCTGCCAGCGCCACCGCAGGAGCTGGGTCGAGCCCCGGCAGAGTCATCACAGTTCCGGCCACCACGGCGCAGAAGGCGAGCACCGAACCGACCGAGAGGTCGATGCCGCCGATCAGGATGACAAAGGTCATGCCGATCGACAGCACCAGGTTGATGGTCACCTGGGTCAGGACGTTAGTGAGATTGCTGGCGCTGAGGAAATGCTCGGTGGTGGCTGAAAATACGACGATCAGAATGATCAGTGCGATGCCGATGCCGGCCTCGCGCAGCACAGTTTTTGCCGCGGAGCCGATGCGGGCACTCTGCGCCGGCGCGCTGTTCAGGTCAGTTGTATCCATCACGTGTATCCATGGGCGCGTTCATTCTTGTAAGCCAGGTTCAGGATGCGTTGTTCCGAGAAATCCGCGCGCGCCACCTCGCCGGCGATGCGATGCTTTGCCATCACAAGGATGCGATCGCACAAGGTGATCAGCTCCGGCAGCTCGGATGAGACGACCAGCAGCGCCAGGCCCTGGTCGGCAAGGCCGCGCAGCAGGGCGTAGATTTCCGCCTTGGCGCCGACGTCGACGCCGCGGGTCGGCTCATCCAGCAGCAGCACCTTCGGGGTATTGGCCAGCCACTTGGCGAGCACGACCTTCTGCTGGTTGCCGCCCGACAGCGTCGATGCGGCATCGGCGGTGCCGCCGTATTTGAGCCTGATGTCGCGGCCGAGGTCGCGCGTCAGCTGGGCTTCCTTCCGCTGATCCAGCAGACCGAACCTGGAGATACGCTTCAGATTGGCGAGGCTGATATTGGCCGAGATCGCCATCTCGAGGATCAGGCCCTGGTCCTTGCGGTCCTCCGTGACAAAGCCGAGGCCATCGCGGATGGCGTCCTTTGGGCTGCGATACCGTCGCGGTTGGCCGTCGCGCGCCAGTGTCCCGGAGAGCGGGCGATCGGCGGCGAAGATCGACCGCAGCACTTCGGTGCGTCCCGAGCCGACCAGCCCGGCGATGCCGAGGATTTCTCCATAGTGCAGATCGAACGACACGCCCTCGTCATTGGATGAGGCCGGATGGCGCAGTCCCTTCAACGACAGCGCCGTGCGTCCGCCGGTGTCGATTGTGCGCGGGGCGGCCATGGCGGCGGCGAGTTGCCGGCCGACCATCTGGGTCACCAACTGGTCCGGGGTGGTGTCGGCGATATCGGATGTCATCATCGACTCGCCATTGCGCAGCACCGTGACCCGGTCGCAGATCGCAAACACCTCGTTGAGATGATGCGACACGAACACGATGGCGACGCCCTTCGCCTTCAATGCGGCGATGATGGAGAACAGCAGCTCGGTCTCGCGCGCCGTCAGCGTGGCGGTCGGTTCGTCCAGAATCAGGATGCGGCTCTCGTCCATCAGCGCACGGGCGATTTCGACAAGCTGGCGATGGGCGACACCGAGCGTTTCCACCGGCCGCCGCACGTCGACATCGTTCAGTCCGATCGCGTCCAGCGCCCTGCGTGCCTTGGCGTGGAGCGCCGGGGTATCGACCCGGCCGAAACTCTTGCGCGGCAGATTCTCGAAACAGATGTTTTCCGCCACCGACAGATACGGCAGCAGGTTGAATTCCTGATGGACGACCTGGATGCCGCCGGCCTTGGCATCCGCCGGCGCATGCGGATCATAAGGCGCACCGGCGAGGGCGATGGTTCCCGCATCGCGCTTGACGATGCCGCACAGGATCTTGATCAGGGTGGACTTGCCGGCGCCGTTTTCTCCGACCAGGGCGTGGACCTCGCCCGCGCGCAGCGAAAAACTCACGCCGTTGAGGGCGACGACGCCGCCGAAACGTTTCTTGACACCGGCGAGTTCGAGCAACGGCATGCGGCTTACGTCGGCGGCAACGCCGGACATCTGCGCATCGTGCGGGAGGTTGGTCATGGGCATTGAGAGGGTCTTGAGCGCGGTTCGCGGCTGCACACCGGGATCTGGGATGCAGCCGCTGATCCCGTCGACTACTTCACGTCGTCGGACGTCACGAGCTTGATGTCGGTCTTGACCCAGCCTTCCAGCGGCTTGTGGTCCTTGAGGACGGCGAGCGCCTTGTCGATGGCATTGGCCGCCATCTGCTGGCCGAACTGATCGATGGTCGCGAGCAGCTTCTTGTTTTTCAGCAGCGGTTGCACCGCCGGAATGTTGTCGAAGGCGACCACCTGGATCTGGCCGGTCTTGCCGGCGGCGTCGATCGCCTTGATGACGCCGAGCGCCATCGAATCATTGGCCGCCATCACGCCCTGGATGTCGGGGTGTGCGGTCAGCATGTTGGCGAACACCGAATTGGCTTCCTCGGTCTCCCAGTGAGCGGTGCGCGAATCGATCAGATTGAGTTTGCCGGCCTTCACCGAATCCATGAAGCCGAGCTTGCGCTGGGCGGCGTTGTCGGCGCCCGGATTGCCCTCGATGATCGCGACTTTGCCGCCTTCGCCGAGTTTCTTGGCCAGCACGTTGCCGGACAGCCCCGCGCCTTCGCGGTTATCGGGACCGACAAAGGCCAGGGTGACCCCGGCTTCCTTCTTGGCCTTCTCGTCGAGTGCGACGTCGAAATTCACCACGGTGATGCCGGCGGCGATGGCCCGCTTCAACGGCGCGACCAGTGCGCGGGAATCCGACGGCGCGATCACGATGGCGTCAACCTTCTGGGTGATGAAGCTTTCAACGGCATTGATCTGGGTCTCGACGTCGGTCTCCGACTGCATGCCGACGGCCTTCAGCGTGTAGTCGCCACGCTTGGCTTCGTGCGCCTTGGCGCCTTCGAGCATGTTCTTGAAGAACTCGTTGGCGAGGGATTTCATGACCAGGCCGACGACGGGCTTATCGGCGGCAAAGCTTGGGACTGGCATCGTCAGGGCGCCTGCCAGAAGGCCGGCGGCGATCGCTTTTCCAAATGTCATCTGCGTTTCTCCCAGGATTTTTGTTTTTCGCCGCGCCTTTGGGCGGTGAATCGTTTCATGGTCGGCCAAGCGCCGCATCACCTCGTCGTTCGGCTGAGACCAAGAGCGGGCATTGCATGCCTGCGTGGCCATTTTGTCAATATGAAACGTTTCATGAATGGAGTTTCAGCGCTTTTGAGCATAGCGAGGGTCCCCTTAAGCACTTGAAGCTGTGAGTGGTTTCACGATTGCTTGATGGCGCCTTGGCCATGGCGGAGGCGCGGCCCTCCGGCAAGGCGATCCTCTGCGATGCCTCGCCGTCAGGGGAGACGGATTGTTGAAGCCGCCATCGGTGTGGTCTTGATCAGCGGAGTTTTGATCCGTGAGGTCTTGGAATAGTGAGGTCTTGGATCAGTGAATCCTTGGGTCAGCGAGCCTTGTTTTAGTGAAGCCTTGTTTCAGTGAAGTCTTGTTTCAGTGGAGTCTTGGCCGTTTCAGAAACTTGGCGCGGTCGGATGAAATCAGTTCGACATCGAAGGTGACGCCTTCGCGATAGAGTGTCAGTGGCACGTCGACACCGGCGGATCCGATTGCCCAGAGCTTCCGATAGAACTGCGCGAGGTTCGCGACTTTTTCGCCCTTCACGGCCAGCACCACGTCGCCGACCTTGACCTCGGCGCGCGCCGCCGGGCCCTTGGCGGCGATGCCGACCACCACGATGCTGTCCTCGATTTCGGTGGCATAGAGGCCGAGCCACGGACGCGCCGGCTTGTTGACCCGGCCGAACTTGCTGAGATCGTCGAGCACCGGCTTGAGCAGATTGATCGGCACGATCATGTTGAGATGCTCGTTCTTGCCCTTGCGCTCGCGCTCGACCTGCAGCGAACCGATTCCGAGCAATTCCCCGGTGGACGAGATCAGCCCGGTGCCGCCCCAATTGGGGTGAGCGGGGTAGGTGAAGATCGCTTCGTCCAGCGCGTATTCCCAATAGCCCGCGAAGCCTTCCTTGGCTGCGATGCGGCCTGCGAGGGATCGGGTGCGGCCACCGACGCCTCCCACCACCACGCGATGGCCGATGTCGGCCACGCCGGAATCGCCGAGCGGCAGCGGATCGAGATCGATGCGGCCGAGCGCCTGCACCAGGCCGAAGCCGCTCTCCTGGTCGAAGCCCAGCGCATGGCCCTCGACCACGCGCCCGTCGCCGAGATGCAGCCAGACGGTTTCGGCTTCGGTGATCAGATAGCCGATGGTCAGCACCAACCCGTCGCCGATCAACACACCATTGCCGACACGCTCGGTGCCGAGCACATCGGCGGTGAACGCGTCGCCGGGAATGATCGAGTGCAGCCCAACCACCGCGGACAACGCGCGCTCCAGATCGAACTCGTAATCCTCAGCGCGCGGCTGGGATGCCTGCGGCACTTTCCATTCGGTCAACGATGCCATGAGGACGCTCCCCTTTACGAAAGTCATCCTATCATAAAAGGCCGCCGCGGACGAGCGGATCAAAGCGGCAATTTGAATAACAAACGTTTTATCGAAGACGCATTGAGACGTGCGAGCCAATGAGGAAAGCCGGAGCTGGATCAAATCGGGGCAATCCATTAGCCTGATATTGACCTTGCTCAGTCACGTGCAGACAGGATTTCATGGCGATCGATTATTTTCAGGTCGGACAGCGGTTGCGGGCGCATCGGATGGGCTTGGGCCTGTCTCCCGAAGACGCCGCCGAGCAGCTCGGAATTTCGCGCGCGGCGCTCTATAATTACGAGAAGGGCGAAGGGCCGGTAAAGCTCGAGACGCTGGAGCGCATCGCTGAACTGCTGCAGACATCGCTGCCGTCGCTGCTCGGGGTCGGCACAGAATATTTTTCCAGCGCGCTGGCCTATTTCGAACGATTGCGCCAGATCGAAGCGCAGTCCGAGCGCGTGCTGGTTTATTACGAACCGGTCACGTTTCTGCTGACATCGGACGAATATCCGAAAATCCTGCACGGCATGCTGCTGGAAGGCCTGCCTGAAAAACTTCCGAACCGGAAGAAAGCCCAGGCGGAGGTCGATCTGCTGATCGAGATTCTCGCCCAGCGCAAGGCGGCGATCGGCACGGGTGGCCCCAGTTTCGCCGGCATCGTCGGTGCGACGCAGGTGCGGCGCCTGCTGCGCACGGGCTTCATCGGCACGTACGATTTGCCGAAGGGCGAGCGTGAGAAGCGCCGTCTCGCGGCACACCGGGAGGTGGAGCGGATCGCGGCGGTGATGGAGAACGAACCGGTTGGAATCCAGATCGGTGTGGTCGACGATACGCTGCCCAACCAGACCTTCGAAATCTGCCGCCTGCGCCAGGGCGGCGCGCTGGTGGCGGTCAGCCCGTTCCGGCTCGGCGAATTGCCCAACGTCAGGCTCGGCGTTGCGTCGATCACCGGCGCGGACGAGGCGGTCGGTCTTTATCAGCAGCTCGCCGACCAGATGTGGCAGCGGGCCGTGAAGGGCGCCAATGGCGCTGCGCTGCTGCGCAAGTGCCTGAAGGAGCCGCCGATCTGACGGTCAGAACGATCTGTCTATTTTTTTAGAATAGTCTTGATTTTTGTACAGGACTGATGTTGGATCGCTGCTTCGGCGATTGCTCGTGCATTGCAGGCCCGACCGACCGGCTGAAAACCCGCCCGTGCGAGGGGATGGTCGTGCGGCAACAGCGGCGCATTCAAGCGCCCGAGCGTCCTGAAGGACCGGGCAAGGGCCCGGCTCCGGCGACGCAAATTCGGCTTTAGGCAAGTGATTTGAAAGTGAGGTTCGCCGGGCGGTACCGCCGCGCCGGCGGCGCAATGCTTTTTTCGATCAGCACAATGGGGAGCGCTATGAGTCAAATTCAGGATGCAGCGGAATTGTCGTTTGCCGGAGAGTCCGCCGGCAAGGAAGGCGCCGAAGCCCGCAGGGCGCTGTGGGGCTCGGCGCTCGGCTACGCCATGGATGGTTTCGATCTGCTCATTCTCGGCTTCATGCTGCGCGTCATCTCGGCGGATCTGCATCTGACCCCAGCGGAAGCAGCGTCGCTGGTGACCGCGACCCTGGTCGGTGCCGTGCTCGGCGGACTCATTTTCGGCATGCTGTCCGATCGCCTGGGACGGGTGCGGGTGCTGACCTGGACCATCGTGCTGTTCGCGGTGTTCACCGGCCTCTGTGCGCTGGCACAGGGCTATTGGGATCTGCTGGCCTATCGCACCATCGCCGGCATCGGCCTTGGCGGCGAATTCGGCATCGGCATGGCGCTGGTGGCGGAAGCCTGGCCGGCGTCCAAGCGGGCGCGGGCGTCGTCCTATGTCGGCCTCGGGTGGCAGCTCGGCGTGCTGGCGGCCGCGATCGTGACGCCGCTGCTGCTGCCGGTGATCGGCTGGCGCGGCATGTTCGCGGTCGGCATCTTTCCGGCGGTGGCCGCCTATTTCATCCGGCGCAAGCTGCATGAGCCCGAGGTGTTCGTCGCCAACAAGGCGAGGGATCCCAATGCCGGATTTTCGCTGCGGCTTCTGGTCGCCGACAAGACCACCACCAAGAGCAGCCTTGGCCTGATCATTCTCTGCTCGGTGCAGAACTTCGGCTACTACGGCATCATGATCTGGCTGCCGAACTATCTGTCCTCGCGGTTCGGTTATGGGTTGACGCAATCGGCGGTGTGGACCTCGGTGACCATCGCCGGCATGGCGCTCGGCATCTTTCTGTTCGGCCACATCGCCGATCGGGTCGGCCGCCGGCCGGCGTTCCTGGGCTACATGCTCGGTGCGGCGATCATGGTGGTGGTGTATTCCCAGCTCACCGCTGCGACGGCGCTCCTGATCGGCGGCGCGGTGATGGGCTTCTTTGTCAATGGCATGCTGGGCGGCTACGGCGCACTGATCAGCGAGCTCTATCCCACCGCGGCCCGCGCCACGGCGCAGAACGTGTTCTTCAACATCGGCCGGGCCGTCGCTGGATTCGGCCCGCTCGCGGTCGGCGCCGTCAGCGCGGTCTATGGATTCCAGACAGCGATTGCCTGTCTTGCGGCGCTCTATATCGTCGACATCGTGGCGCTGCTGCTGCTGGTGCCCGAGCGTCGTGGCGCGGAACTGGCCTGAGGACCAGTCCCATGGCGATTCAACTCGTTTCCACCAACATGTCTGCTTCCGGTGCAAGTTGCGCCGGAAGCCCCGCACCCTGGGCGGCCAGCGTTGTCGCCGAACCGGCCGAAGTGCTGGCGAACACGGCGGTGAATGCCGAATACCGCCATCTCGTGGTCGGCTGCAGCGCGACGGCGGCGTCCGCGCAACCGGGGCAATTCTTTCAATTGCTCTGTCCGCAAACCGGTGGGGATCAACCGTTCCTGCGTCGGCCGATGAGCCTTTATGGCGCGGATCCCCAACGCAACCAGGTCGAGTTTCTCTACAAGGTCACAGGCGCGGGTACGCGCGGTCTCGCCACCCTCGCGCCTGGTGACGGCATCGACATCATGGGACCGCTGGGCACCGGATTCACGCTCAGTGGCGCATCCCGGCACATTGTCGCGATTGGACGCGGCGCCGGCCTCGCGACACTGGCGCCGCTGGCAAAGGCGGCGAAGGCCCAGGGCATCTCGGTCACCGCGATCTTCAGCGCACGGCGGCCGGAGCTTATGGTCTCGGTCGACTTGTTCGAGCGCCACGGCGCCGACGTCATTACCGTCACCGATTCGGAGAGCACCAGCGGCCCCGCCAATGTCGAACGCATCCTGCGCGGGCTGATCGCCAACGGCCGCTGCGACGGCTTTTTCACCTGCGGCTCCAGCCGGCTGCTGCGGGTGCAGCAGCGCCTCGCCCGCGAGTTCGTCATTCCCGGCCAGGTGGCGATGGAGCAGCAGATGGCCTGCGGTCTCGGGCTCTGCTTCTGCTGTGTGCGCGATTTCAATGTCGGCGGCGAGATCGTGCATCGCCGCGTCTGCTGGGACGGGCCGGTGTTCGACATGATGGAGGCGTTGCCATGACCGACCTGTCGGTGCGGATCGGCTCGCTGACCCTGCAGAATCCGGTGATGCCGGCATCCGGCACCTTCGCCGAAGGGCTCGACCGGGTCATGGACTTCAACCGGCTCGGCGCGTTCGTGACCAAGACCATCACCCGCGAACTGCGCGCCGGCAATCCGCTGCCGCGCGTGGTCGAGCGTCCTGGCAGCCTGATCAACTCCATCGGCATTCCGTCCAAGGGCGTGCCGTATTTTCTCGAAAACACGCTGCCCTATTATGCGGCCTATCGGCCGCCGCTGGTGGTGAGCATCTCGGCGCCCACGGCGGAGGAGTTCGCCTCTCTTGCTGCCGAACTGACGCGGCCCGGGATCGACGCCATCGAGGCCAACATCTCCTGCCCGAACATCGAGGAGGACGGCAAGGCCTTCGCCATGCGCGCGAGCTCCACCGAAGCGGTGATCCGGCAGTTGCGTGCAGCGACGCCGCTGCCGCTGTGGGCCAAG
Source organism: Hyphomicrobiales bacterium (assembly GCA_041424235.1). Taxonomy (GTDB): domain Bacteria; phylum Pseudomonadota; class Alphaproteobacteria; order Rhizobiales; family Xanthobacteraceae; genus Bradyrhizobium_A. Next base: position 22,090 of record JBGMOD010000184.1, on the reverse strand, counting down.
CTGACGCCGAACACTGGTGATCTGCCGGATATCGCACGCGCGGCGGAAGCCGCCGGCGCGGATGCCGTTGTGGTCGCCAACACCATCCTTGCCATGGCGATCGATATCGAGACCTTCAAGCCGTGTCTCGGCAACATCATGGGAGGATTGTCGGGCCCGGCGGTCAAGCCGATCGTGGTGCGGCAGGTTTATCAGTGTGCGCGGGCGGTGCGGATCCCGGTGATCGGTTGTGGCGGCATTTCCACCACGGAAGACGCCATCGAATACATGCTGGCGGGCGCAACAGCCGTCCAGGTGGGCACCGCGAGTTTCGTGCAGCCGGCGGCGATCACCACCATCATCGATGGTCTGACGCGCTTCTGCGAGCGCCGCGAGATCAACCAGGTCGCCGATCTCATCGGTGCCGCCGCCAGCGAAGAGGCGGACGAACCCGAACTGGCGTGGGTGGCGCCGCCGCAATGACGGTCCCCGCCGCGACTTTGGATGTGCCGATCGACCGGCGCGATGCCGCGTTCTGTGAACGGCTGCTGACGGCGCTGCAAACAGCGACATTCGACGGCGTCGGGATCACCCGCGAAAGTTTTGGCGAAGGCGAATCGCTTGCGCTCGACATCGTTGAATGCGCGGCGCGTGATGCGGGGCTGGAAACGACGCGAGATGCCGGCGCCAATCTTGTCGTGACGTTGGCCGGCAGCGACGGGGATTTGCCGCACCTCGCCTGTGGCTCGCATCTGGATTCCGTGCCGCAGGGTGGCAACTTCGATGGCGGCGCCGGTGTTGTTGCCGGGCTCTCGGTGCTGGCTGGTCTCAAGCGGGATGGATTTCGTCCGCGGCGCACGCTCAAGCTCTACGGCCTGCGCGGGGAGGAGAGCGCCTGGTTCGGTAGGGCCTATATGGGCTCGAGCGCGTTGTTCGGGCGCCTGACCGCGGACGATCTCGCGGCCCCCCATGCGGTGACCGGGCGGCCGCTGAGCGAGCGCATGGGTGCGGTCGGCGCCGACATCGATCGCATTGCCCGCGGCGACGTGCTGCTGGATCCAGCCAGCGTCGCTGCGTGGCTTGAATTGCATATCGAGCAGGGTCCGGTGCTGGTGGCACGCGATCTGCCGGTCGGGATCGTCACCGGCATTCGCGGCAACGTTCGGCATCGCCGCGTCGAGTGCCTCGGCGAAGCTGGCCATTCCGGTGCGGTGCCGCGCTGGCTGCGGCAGGATGCCGTGTTTGCCACCGCCGAACTGATCACCCATCTCGACCGGCACTGGCGGACGTTATTGGAGCGCGGCCGCGATCTGGTGGTGACGTCGGGGGTGATCGGCACTGATCCCACAGAACATGCGCTGGCCCGGATCCCGGGGAAGGTCGGCTTCAGTTTCGAGGCGCGCAGCCAAAGCCAGGAGACATTGGAGGCGTTCTATGATCTGTTCGTCTCCGAGTGCAACAGCATCGCCGAGGATCGCGGCGTGACGTTCAACTTCGACCGCCGGTTGCAGACACCGCCGGCGACCATGGACAGCGGCTGGGTGCAGCGGCTGCGCGCCGCCGCCCGCGGGCTGGGTTTGCCGGACGAGCCGATCCCCAGCGGCGCCGGCCATGATGCCGCGGTGTTCGCCAATGCCGGCATCCCCAGCGCGATGATTTTCGTGCGCAACGCAAACGGGTCGCACAATCCCCACGAAGCCATGGATATGATGGACTTCATGGCGGGCGTCGCGGTGATGCGCGCGACGCTGATGGAGGCGGCACACTAATGGAGGCGGCACGATGAATACCGATGCGCTGTTTGATCTTTCCGCCCGTCGCGTCGCCGCGGCTGACAGCCTCACCATCCGCCGGGCGGATGATTTTCATGTTCATCTGCGCGACGGCGAGATGCTGAAGGCAGTGCTGCCCTATACTGCGGCGCAGTTCGCGCGCGGGGTCATCATGCCCAATCTGGTGCCGCCGGTCACCACGGTGGAGGCTGCGGCGGCCTATCGCGCGCGTATTCTTGCCGCACGTGCGCCGGGCAGCGACTTTCAGCCGCTGATGACCTGCTATCTCACCGACACCACGACGGCCGACGAGATCGAACGCGGCTTCGCCGAGCGCGTCTGGGTTGCCGCCAAGCTCTATCCCGCCGGCGCCACCACCAACGCGCATCATGGCGTTACCGATATCAAGGCGTTGCGGCCGGTGCTGGAGCGGATGCAGCGGATCGGCATGCCGGTGCTGATCCATGGCGAGGCCACCGATCCCGCGGTCGACGTGTTCGATCGCGAGGCGGTGTTCATGGAAGAGAAGTTGCTGCCATTGCTGCATGATCACCCGACCCTGAAGGTCGTGATCGAACATGCCACGACCGAGGAAACCGTGGCGATCGTGCGGGCGCATGCGTCGCATGTGGCTGCCACCATCACGCCGCATCATCTGATCATCAATCGCACGTCGCTGTTCCAGGGCGGCCTGCGGCCGCATCTCTATTGCCTGCCGGTGGCGAAGCGCGAACATCATCGTCTCGCTTTGCGCGGCGCGGTGACCTCGGGCGACTCTTGCTTCTTCGCCGGCACCGACACGGCGCCGCATGTCGCGCGTCTCAAGGAAGCCGCGTGCGGCTGCGCCGGCGTGTTCGTCGGCGCCACTGCGCTGCAGACCTACGCCCAGGTGTTCGACGAGGAGGGCGCGCTCGATTGCCTCGAGGCGTTCTGTTCGGTCAACGGCGCGACATTTTATGGGTTGCCCTTGAACGAGGGCACGATCACACTGCAACGGCGGCCGCATCCAGTGCCGTCGTCGATCGTGGTCGGCGACGATGAGGTGGTGGTTTTCCGCGGCGACGAGCATCTGCCCTGGTCTCTGAAGGACGCCCCCGCGGGCGGGAGAGAGTAGCGTGATGACAAGGGACGCGATCGGAGCGGAGGTGGCCCGGCTGCTGGTCGAGGCGCAGGCCATCCAGGTCAGCCATGACCGCCCCTTCATCCTGGCGGCGGGATGGGCGAGCCCGGTTTATGTGGACTGTCGTCGGCTGATCGGTTTGCCGGACATGCGTCGGCGGATCACCGCGCTGGCGACGACTGCGGTACAAGCCCAGTTTCCGGCCGATGCCTTCGATGCGGTTGCCGGTGCCGAGACCGCCGGCATTCCCTTTGCCGCCTGGCTCGCCGATGCGCTCGACCTGCCGTTGCGTTATGTCCGCAAGCGGCCGCTCGGCATCGGTAACGATTCCCAGGTCGAAGGCGGTCCGGTTGAGGGCCAGCGCGTGCTGCTGATGGATGATCTCACCACCGACGCCGTGAGCAAGGTCGCATTCGCGAGGGGACTGCGTGCGGCCGGCGCCGTTGTCACCGATGTGCTGAGCATTTTCTATCATTCGGCGTTTCCTGGCGCGGACGCGCGCCTCGCGGAGGCCGGGCTTGTGCTGCATCCGCTCGCGACCTGGCACGATGTGCTCGGCAGCGACCTGCGTGGCCGGCTCGATGACGAAAACCGCCGCCGGATCGAACAGTTTCTCGCCGATCCGGTGGCGTGGTCGGCGCGCCATGGCGGGCGCTCGCTGCGGCAGATGGTTCGGTAATTGGCTGGAAAGGAACCACGATGACGGCAGAATCGACCGGTCCGGAGACCGTAGAGGTTGCGACCACGCGGTCTATCGACATCGCCCGTGTCGCCACGCGGAGCGAGCACGATCTGCTCGGCAATGCCGACGTGCCGGAGACCGCCTACTGGGGCGTCCACACCTTGCGGGCGGTCGAGAATTTTCCGATTACCGGCGTGCCGGTCGGTCACTTCCCGGATTTCGTCCGTGCACTGGCGCTGGTGAAACAGGCCGCGGCCCGCGCGAATCGCCGGCTCGGCTATCTCCCGGCGGACAAGGCGGCTGCGATCGACCGCGCCTGCGACCTGATCGCCAAGGACAAGCGTTATCACGACCAGTTCGTGGTCGATGCGATCCAGGGCGGCGCCGGCACCTCCACCAACATGAACACCAACGAGGTGATCGCCAACGTCGCGCTCGAACTGATGGGCAAGCCGAAGGGCGATTATGCGACGCTGCATCCCAACGATGATGTCAACATGTCGCAATCGACCAACGATGCCTATCCGACAGCGTTGCGGCTCGGCATCATCTTCGCGGCCGCCCCGCTGATCGAGGCGCTCGACGAACTCGCCTTCGCCTTCAAGTCCAAAGCGGTCGAGTTCGGCGATGTCCTGAAGATGGGCCGCACCCAGTTGCAGGATGCGGTGCCGATGACCGTGGGCCAGGAGTTCGACGCCTTCTTCGCCACCATCAAGGAGGACGTTGCGCGGATTCGCGAGGCGTCGGCGCTGTTCCGCGAGGTCAATCTCGGCGCCACCGCCATCGGCACCGGCATCAATGCCGACCCGCGCTATGCGGCGCTGGCGATCGAGGAACTGGCGCGCTCGTCACAGCAGCCGATGGTGCCGGCCAGCAACATGATCGAAGCCACCTCCGACATGGGCGCCTTCGTGTTTTTTTCCGGCGTGCTGAAGCGCGTGGCGGTGAAGCTGTCGAAGATCTGCAACGATCTGCGGCTGCTGTCGAGCGGGCCGCGCGCAGGTTTCGGCGAAATCCGGCTGCCGAGCGTGCAGGCCGGCTCATCGATCATGCCGGGCAAGGTCAATCCGGTGATTCCGGAGGTGGTCAATCAGGTGGCCTACATGGTGATCGGCCACGATCTGACCGTGACCATGTGCGCCGAAGGCGGCCAGCTCCAACTCAATGCGTTCGAGCCCACCATCGGCTACTGCATCCTGTCGTCGCTGCGCACGCTGACGGCGGCGGTCGGCACGCTGACGCGCAAGTGCGTCAACGGCATCGAGGTGGACCGTGAGCGATGCCAGGCGCTGGTCGACAACTCGATCGGCCTCGTCACCGCGCTGGTGCCGACACTCGGCTACGAGACTTGCTCGCGGGTGGCCAAGATGGCGCTGGCGCAGAACCGCCGCGTCGCCGACATTTTGCTGGAGGAGAAATTGCTGACACCGGAGCAGATCGCGCGCTTGTTCCGCGCCGACGCGATGACCTCGCCTGCGCGCGCGAGATAGCTCGGCATGTAGGGCGGGTTAGCGCAGCGTAACCCGCCATCGCACGCAACCAGATATGCAGAGCGGCGGATTACGCTTGCGCTAATCCGCCCTGCGCACTGAATATGTGGATACGCTCAGAATAGCTGCGTCGCTGCGATTTTGTTGAGAGCCGCGATCTGTTCGACGGGCGGGGCCTGGATGGAGTTCTCCGCATCGCCGACCACGCCCAGCAGGCGCTGGAAGGCCTGACTCGCGACGTCGACCGGCAGCGGGTCCTCATCGAACGAGTCGATATAGCCGCCGACCAGCGATGCGAGCATGCGATAGAACGCGCGATGGTCCGGTTCGGACCCCGCCAGCTCGAGCGCTTTCTGCTGGAAAGTTTTGTAGGTTCTCAGGCCGGGGTGCTGATGCGCCAGCCAGTCGTGTAACTCACCCAAGACGTTCCCTCCCTCTACTCGAGAAGAAACAACCACTTATATCACGGCTCGGCCGCTACGCAAACATTTTTTGGAAAAATATAAAAATTTATACGGGCGGTCGATGCGTCTCGAAACCGTCATCCGGCCGGCACTTCCCGCCGCAGGAAATCGACGAAGGCGCGCACCGCTGCGGGCGTGTGGCGCTGCCTGGGATAGCAAACGTACCAGCCCGGAAAGGTGGGAGAGAAGTCCTCCAGCAGCGGCACCAGCCGGCCGTCGGCAATGAACGGGCGAAGCCAGTGCTCGCTCCAGAATGCGATGCCGACATCCTGCAGCGCCGCGTTCACCGCGGTGTCGCGATGCGACACGGTTAGCGGGCCGTTGACCGCCACGGAGAACCAGCGGCCATTGTCGGCGAACTCCCAATTGTACAGTCTCTTGCTGCCGGGCCAGCGCCAGTTGATGCAGCGGTGGGCGTGGAGGTCCGCCGGCGTTGTCGGGCGCCCGAAGCGCGCCAGATAGGCCGGTGAGGCAACGGCGATTTGCCGGATGTCGCCGCCGAGCTTCACAGCGACCATGTCCTGCTCCAGCAATTCGCCCAGCCGCAGGCAGATGTCGTAGCCGGCTTCGACGAAATCGGTGGGAGCATCGTCGATCGTGATGTCGATGGTGATGTCGGGATAACTCTCGAAAAATCGCCCGAGCAACGGCTCGATCAGCATCACCGATGCCGTGCGCGGCGTTTGCAGGCGGATCATGCCGGCGGGCGTCTCGCGCAGGCTGCGGATGTCGTCGACTGCGGCGGTCATTTCCGCGAGGGCCGGCTTGAAGCGCGCCAGCAGCCGCTCCCCCGCCTGCGTCATCGCGACGCTGCGTGTGGTGCGATTGAGCAGGCGGACACCCAGTGACTCCTCAAGTTCACGAATGGTCTGGCTGAGGGTGGAGGGCGAGACCCGCAATTGCGCGGCGGCGCGGGCGAAATTGCCCTCGTCCACAATGGTGATGAACGCCCGGAGTCTGGCGAATTCGCTGCCGCGCATGATGCCTCAAATCAATTATACACTAAAAACCGAAGAGAGAATGCTTATAATACCTCATTATCAGGATGATGAGCAGTCCCCATCTGGCTGAAGCCGGGAGGAGGCGCGCGCAACTGGCTCACCGCCGATGCGCTGCGCGTCTGGTCCGCTGGCAGCAAGATTTGGAGGACGTTGCGATGCTGCAGAAACGAAAACTTGGTCAGGGACTGGAGGTGTCAGCCATCGGTCTCGGCTGCATGGGAATGAGCCACGCCTACGGCACGCCCGATGATGTCGAATCCGCCGCCACGCTCGATCGCGCGATCGAGCTCGGCTGCACCTTTCTCGACACGGCGGAGATCTATGGTCCCTTCACCAATGAGGAGTTGCTCGGCCGCTGCCTGCAGTGCAGGCGCGACAAGGTGGTGATCGCCACCAAGTTCGGCTTCAGGATCGAGGGCAAGGCGCGGGTCGGCACCGACAGCCGCCCGGCGCATATCCGCGAGGTGGTGGACGCGTCGCTGAAGCGTTTGCAGACCGACCGCATCGACCTGCTGTATCAGCACCGCGTCGATCGGAACGTGCCGATCGAGGATGTGGCCGGCACCGTCAGGGATCTGATCGCGCAAGGAAAGGTGCTGCATTTCGGCTTGTCCGAAGCCAACGAGCAGACGATCCGGCGGGCGCATGCCGTGCAGCCCGTGGCAGCCCTGCAAAGCGAATATTCGCTGTGGGAGCGTGGTATCGAGGATCGGATCCTGCCGGTGCTGGACGAACTCGGCATCGGCCTCGTGCCGTACAGCCCGCTCGGCCGCGGCTTCCTCACCGGCAACGTCAAGCGTGCGGAAGACTATCCGCCGGAGGATTTCCGGTCCTGGGGCGATCCGCGTTTCCAGGGCGAGAACTTCGATCACAATATGGACATCGCAGCCGCCGTGCGTGACCTCGCAAAGGCGCGCGGTCTGACGCCCGCGCAGGTCGGCCTCGCCTGGCTGCTGCGGGTGGGCCCGCGCGTGGTGCCGATCCCGGGCACCAAACGCCGGCGCTATCTCGAGGAGAACCTGGCGGCGGAGTCCGTGATGCTGACATCAGCCGATATCGCGGCACTGGATCGCATCACGGGGCCGCAGGGCGTCTCCGGGTCGCGCTACAATGAGCGCGACGTCTATCTGATCGACAGATGAGGCACGTCCAGGCGGCGTGGCGTGGCTGTCGCGCCGCCCGGGGGTGCCGGAGTTGGTATGATGAAGATGTCGGCGCTGCGGGACCTTTGCCGCGGCCGGCGGGATTTCCTGCTTTTCGGGGCGGTTTTTAGTGGCATTTCCCGGCGGATCAGCCTAAAGCAGCGCTAAATCGCCCCATCAGCAGATCCGCCGCGGCCGCCCGACACCTTGGGTGTGCGCTTTCGACCCGTTCGGTTCTCGTTTTCACCCGTTTCGGGCGCCATCTGCCAGCCAAGGTCCGACATTCCGTGACATTCCAGCCCACCTATCCGTCGCTCTCGCGAGCCCTGGCGGAGCGCAACTACCATGAAGCCACCCCGGTGCAGGCCGCGGTGCTCGCCGATGAAGCCGCCGGCCAGGACCTGCTGGTCTCGGCACAGACCGGTTCCGGCAAGACCGTGGCCTATGGGCTGGCAATCGCGGCCAATCTTTTGGGCGACACCGACCGTTTCGAGCCGAGCACCGCGCCGCTTGCGCTGATTGTGGCGCCAACCCGTGAACTCGCCCTGCAGGTGCATCGCGAACTGGCGTGGCTCTATCAGCATGCCGGAGCGCGTGTCGTCTCCTGTGTCGGCGGCATGGATCCGCGCAAGGAGCAGCGCGAGCTTGCCGCAGGCGCCCACATCGTGGTCGGAACGCCGGGGCGGCTGTGCGATCATTTGCGGCGCAATCGCCTCGACATCTCCGAACTGAAAGTCGTGGTGCTCGACGAGGCCGACGAGATGCTCAACATGGGCTTTCGCGAGGACATGGAGTTCATCCTCAAGGAAGCGCCGGAGAGCCGCCGCACCCTGCTGTTCTCGGCGACCCTGCCGCGCGGCATTGTCGCGCTGGCCAAGCAATATCAGCAGCAGGCCTTCCGCATCGAGGTCGCCGGCACCGAGGGCGGCCACGCCGATATCGAATATCGCGCCATCCGCATCGCGCCGCACGATGTCGAGCACGCCATCATCAACGTGCTGCGCTTTTTTGAATCGCCGAGCGCCATCGTGTTCTGCAACACGCGCCATGCCGTGCGCCATCTGCAGGGCGCGCTGTTGGAGCGCGGCTTCTCCGTGGTCGCGCTCTCGGGTGAGTTGACCCAGAACGAGCGAACCACGGCGCTGCAGGCGCTGCGCGATGGGCATGCGCGGGTCTGCGTCGCCACTGACGTCGCGGCGCGCGGCATCGATCTGCCGAACCTCGGTCTTGTCATCAATGCGGATCTGCCGAACGATCCGGAGGTGATGCAGCATCGCTCCGGCCGCACGGGACGCGCCGGCAAGAAAGGCGTCAGCGTCCTGCTGGTGCCGAACGCACGCAAGCGGCGCGCGGAACTGCTGCTCAGCCAGGCCGGTATCGACGCGATCTGGGGCACCGCGCCGCAGGCCGAGGACATTCGCAAGCTCGACCAGGAGCGCATGCTGAAGGATACGTTGTTCTCCGAGGAAACGACCGAGGACGACCTGACCCTGGCGCGGGCGCTGCTCGCCGAGCGTTCGCCGGAAGACATCGCCGCGGCGCTGGCGCGGCTTTATCGCTCGCGGTTGCCGTCACCCGAGGAGATTCTCGACCCGGGCGAGCGGACCGGCCGGGTGCGCGACGACCGCGGTCCGCGCGCGGACAGCCGGGCCTCGCGCGAGGACGACCGCGATGGCGGCCCGAAATCGAAAAAGACCAAGGCGCGCATGCGCGAGGCCATGGCGGAGGGCAGCGTCTGGTTCCGCGCCGCCATCGGGCGGCAGAAGAACGCCGAGGCGCGTTGGCTCTTGCCGATGATCTGCCGCCGCGGCGGCGTCGACAAGAACGACATCGGCGCCATCCGCATCTTCGACAACACCACCGAATTCGAGATTTCGGCACAGGCGGCGGAAATGTTCGCCGCCAAGATCAAGCGCCCCGACAAGGAAGACAACATTCGCATCGAAGCGCTGCCCAACGGCCCGCAGGGCGATGGCCCCAGCGAGCGGCCGGCCGGCAAGCCACGGCATCGGCACAAGGAGTACGAAGGCAAACCGCGCCGTGACGACAAGCCGCGCTACGAGGACAAGCCACGTTACGAGGACGGGCCGAAACGTCACGGCAAGCCGTTTCAGAACAAGCCTTTTAAAGACAAGCCCTTCAAGGACAAACCGTTCGGCAAACCGCGCGGCGACGATGCGCCGCGGTTTGACGACAAGCCGCGGTTCGACAAGGAGCGGCGGCCCGACGCCAGGCCCGCGCATGCCGGCAAGCCTGCCCACGCCGGTAAGCCCCGGCGCGACGATGCTGCGCCGTTCGCAAAGGGCGCCTTCAAGAAGAAGCTGAAGAAGAAAAAGAACCGGGGATGAGCGAGATGGCGGGGCTGAAAGCCCCGCCCCAACCGGGGTCGGGGGTTCGAGTCCCTCTCTCGCTACCATAAGCATCGCCGTTTCCTTCCGCCCTTGACAATCTGTCCGTTCCGTCAGATATTTCTGTCATGACAGAAATTACAGGAAATCGAGAGCTCCCCGCCGCCGTCGAACGCTTCATCCTGCATTGGGGCGACATGGGCGACGAGTGGGGCGTCAACCGCTCGGTGAGCCAGATCCACGGTCTGCTGTATCTGTCCGAAAACCCGTTGACCGCGGAAGACATCGCCGAGCAACTGGGCATGGCGCGGTCCAACGTCTCCAATTCGCTCAAGGAACTGCTGAACTGGAACCTGATCCGGCGGGTGCCGATCATGGGCGACCGGCGCGATCATTTCGAAGCGGAGACCGATATCTGGGAAGTTGCCGCGCGGATCGCCGCGGGCCGCAAGGAGCGCGAGATCGATCCGGCGGTCGAGGCGCTGCGCGCCTGCGTGGCCGATGCCGCCAACGACCCGAAGATGAGCCCGGTTGCCAGCAAGCGGTTGAAGGAAATGCTGGTGTTCACCGAGACGGTCGACGGCTGGTTCACCCAGATGCTGACGGTGCCGCGGCCCAAGCTTGTGGCGCTGATGCGGCTGGGCGTGAAGATCGTGGGTTTTCTGCCGTCCGCAAAAGGCAAGTGAGCAGCAAGACTGACGAGTGTCCCGAATTCGACGTCTGCATCATTTGGCACGTGAGCTGGAGGCACCATGGACGACGCCAGGCTGGACGATCTCATGGCGGTGCTGCCGCCCCTGCTGCAGGCGCTTGATGTGCTGCAGTTCATCGCGCGCCATCTCAATCCGCCGGATTTCGAGGCGGTGATGTCGGCAATCGGCACGCCTGAGGAGGCCGTGCGAGCGGGGCGGTCACGCCTGGATAACTGGCCGGGTCGATGGGCTGACGTCAGCAGTCAGTTGAAAATCGTCGGCGATGCCGTAGTGGCCGGGTTTGAGGGTCTGCGCGCCGCGCCGGACCAGGAGGACGGCCTGCGCGCCGTGTTTCGCGCGCTGCGCTATCTGCCACGCGCCGAGGAAGCGCTCTATCAGTTGACGGATCTCGCGCCGGTGAGCGGCTTCTTCCTCGATCCTGCATTGCGCGGTGATGCGGATCTGCTGGCGCGGCTGGCCCAGCGGGCGGAGGGGGTCGAGACCGGTGTGCTCCACGCCAACAACGAGCCCGGCAGCCGGGGTGGTTTCTCGCTCTACGTGCCGGAAAACTATACGCCGGATCGGGCTTGGCCGCTGGTGATGGCGCTGCATGGCGGCAGCGGCAACGGCCGCGCCTTCCTGTGGAGCTGGCTGCGCGAGGCGCGCAGCCGCGGTGCGATTGTGGTCGCTCCCACCGCCATCGGCCCGACCTGGGCGCTGATGGGGGATGACCCCGACAGCCCCAACCTCGCGCGCATTCTCACGTTCGTGCGCGAGCGCTGGTCGGTCGATCCCGCGCGGTTGCTGCTGACGGGGATGAGCGACGGCGGCACGTTCTCCTACGTCAGCGGACTGGAGCCGACCTCGCCCTTCACCCATCTGGCGCCGGTAGCAGCCTCGTTCCATCCCTTGATGGCGCAGGTTGCCGATGCGGACCGGATGCGCGGCCTGCCGATCTATCTCATCCATGGCGTGCTGGACTGGATGTTTCCGGTGCAGGTTGCGCGGCAAGCCCGCCAGGCGCTGACGGCAGCCGGCGCGCAGGTCACCTATCGGGAGATCGACGATCTCAGCCACACCTATCCGCGCGACGAGAATGCCGGGATCCTGAACTGGCTGACCGGGAGCTGAGCAGAGGGAACGGGGCTGGCCCGCGCCGGACGCGGACTTGCGCGGGTGAAGCGAGATGACCATCTGACGTGACTGAGGATTTTGTCATGTTGGATTTTACAGAGAACGTACTGGACCAGGATCTGCCGGGGCAAAACGCCGGCGATCTTTCCCCCCGAACACCACAGCCGGCGCCTGTGGACGATCATGCCCTGCTTGATGCTTACTCCAATGCCGTGATCGGAGTCACCGAGCGCGTCGGCCCGGCGGTGGTGCGTGTCGAGACGCGATCGGAGGCGCCGGGCGCGCGCGGACGCGGCGGCGTCGGCTCTGGCATCGTGATCTCTCCCGATGGCCTGGTGCTGACCAACAGCCACGTCGTCGGCTCCGCCAAGCAGATCCGCCTGAGCGACAGCGAAGGGATGTCCACCGAAGCGCGCGTGCTCGGGGTCGATCCGGATACCGATCTCGCATTGTTGCGGGCCGATGGCGCGCGCGACCTGCACTTTGCTTCGCTCGGCAACTCGAAGACTTTGCGCCGCGGCCAGTTGGTCGTCGCGATCGGCAATCCGCTGGGGTTCGAATCGACGGTGACCGCCGGCGTGGTGTCGGCGCTGGGCCGCTCGATCCGCTCCGTCAGTGGCCGGACCATCGAGGACGTGATTCAGACCGATGCGGCGCTCAATCCCGGCAACTCCGGCGGGCCGCTGGTGTCGTCGGCGGGCGAAGTGATCGGCATCAACACCGCCATCATCAGCGGCGCCCAGGGCATTTGTTTCGCGGTGGCCAGCAACACGGCGCAGTTCGTGCTGTCGGAGATCATCCGTCATGGTCATGTGCGGCGGGCCTATATCGGCGTGTCCGGACAAACAGTGCCGGTGCCGCGGCGCCATGCCGTGCTGGCCGGCATCACCAACAAGATGGGCGCGCTGCTGATGAACCTGGAGCTGGGCGAGGCCGCATCGCGCGCCGGGCTGTTGCCGGGTGACGTGGTGGTGCGGCTGGACGGCATCGACGTTTATGGCGTCGACGATCTGATCCGGATCCTCGATCGCGACCGCATCGGCCGCAAGCTTGAGATCGAGGTACTGCGGCTCGGCCGCTCCCGGGTGTTCGAGATCACGCCGGCACAGCGGAAGACTGTGGTCGTTAAATAAGAGGCGAGGGGCCGCTGGCGACGGCGGTTCGGGACATTCAGCGTTGTCACCGACCTTGCAGGCGCGGGTGCTAAGAATCGAAGCGTCTCGCCACTCTCGGTGTCATCGCCCGGCTTGACCGGGCGACCCAGTAGGCGGCGACGTTCATGGCTTAAACGCAGGGAGCTGGAGGCGGCGGCCACTGGCTTTGCTTGCTCGCTCTTTCCGTCATGTCCTATCCCGGATGCTGGATCGCCCGGTTAAACCGGGCGATGACGCAGAGAATGTCGAAGCGCGATGGTGTGTAACGCAGCGCTACCAGCGCAGCGCCGCCGTGTGCACCGGCGCGTCCCAGAGCTTGGCCAGGTCGTCGTCCAGCATTGAAACCGTGATCGAGCAGCCGGCCATCTCCAGTGATGTCACATAGGACCCGACGAGGGAGCGGGTCACGCGGATGCCGCGTTTCTCCAGTTCCTTCCGGGCGGAATTGAACATCAGGTAGAGCTCGACCGAGGGGGTGCCGCCAAAGCCGTTGATCAGCAGGATGGCATCACCCGTCCTGTTCAGATCATCGGCGATCGCGGTGACCATCTCGGCGGCGATGCGGTCGGCCGGCTCGAGCTTGACCCGCCGCCGTCCGGGCTCGCCGTGAATTCCAACGCCCATTTCCATCTCGTCGTCCGCGAGAGTGAAGGTCGGCTTGCCGGCGGCGGGAACGGTGCAGCTTGTCAGCGCAACACCCATGGAGCGGGTCGCGCCATTGACCCGGTCGCCGAGCTCCTTCAACTGCGTCAGCGCCATACCCTGTTCGGCGGCGGCGCCGACGATCTTTTCCACGATCAGCGTGCCGGCGACGCCGCGGCGTCCGATGGAAAACGACGACTTCTCGACGGCGACATCGTCGTCGACAATGACGGTCAGGATCTTGGTGTCCGTCATCTCCGCAGCCATCTCTGCGGCCATGGCGAAGTTCATGACATCACCTTCGTAGTTCTTGACGATGAACAGCACGCCGGCGCCGGTGTCGACCGCGGCCGCTGCCGCGATCATCTGGTCGGGCGTAGGCGAGGTGAAGATCTGGCCGGGGCAGGCGGCATCCAGCATGCCGCGCCCGACAAATCCCGCGTGCAGCGGCTCATGGCCGGACCCGCCGCCGGAAATCAGCGCCGGCTTGCCGTTGCTGAGCTGTTTGCGGCGAACGAATTTGCGCTCTTCGCCGAGTTCGACGATGTCGGCATGCGCGGCGGCGAAGCCGTCAAGGCTCTCGGCGAGCACGGACTCGGGCGCGTTGATCAATTTTTTCATCGGTGTCCTCCTCCGGAAATTCTTTTTGAAGTGCGACGTGTTGGCGTTGGACGCGGAAAGCGGCTACTCGCCCACCAGTTTGGTCAGCCGCTGAATGAATTCTCCCACCAGTTGATCGAGTTCGCGGTTCTTCTCCGCGTCGCCCAGATCCGGCAGATGGACGACATGCTGCCGCAGCCGCCTGATCTCGTGCAGCGACGGCGCGCGGCGTGGATGGGCGCGGGCATAACCATCGAGGAACAGTCGCCTTTCCTCCGGCGAAAAGTGACAGATTTCGAAAATCGTCTCGATGTGTTGCGCCGGAACCGGCGTCGTGTAGGCGGGATTGGTGATCTGGCTGACGAAGGAGCGGTTTTTGCCCAGCGCCTGCGCCAGCCGTCCACGCGTGCCGGAGGGGCGATTGTCGAGCACGCGTTGCAAGATCGTCTTGTAATCGGCGACGGCATCGCCGACGTCGCTCTCGACGGGCGCTTCCTTCATGCGGACGGGCCTCCATCGATGTCGCGCAAAGCGAGCTTGACGCGTCCGACCAACGGTGGTGCGACCGAGACGGATCGCAACCCTGCGGCGATCAGCGCCGGCAGGTGGTGGGGATCGCCGCCCATGTCGCCGCAGAGGCTGACATCGACACCGAGTGTCCGCCCCGTTCTGACCACATGGCTGATCATGGCGCGCACCGCTGGATGGCCGGCGTTGTTCAGCCCGGCCACAGCCGCGATATCACGCGCACTCGCGGTGATATATTGGGTGAGATCGTTGGAGCCGATGGAGAAGAAGGCGGCTTCCTTGAACAGCTCCGGCACGATGGCGACGGCGGGCACCTCGACCATGATGCCGAGTTTCGGGCGTCTGGCCTCGATGCCTTCCGCCTGCAGTTGGGCGACCGCCGCGTCGAGCAGGGCGGCGGCGGCGGTGATCTCGTCCGGCACGGTGATCATGGGCAGCATGATCCTGAGGTCGCCATGCACGGCAGCACGCGCCAGCGCACGGAGTTGAACCCTGAAGATATCGGGCTTCGCCAGCGAGAGACGGATGCCGCGCATACCGAGGAACGGGTTGGATTCACCGTCCTGCGTCAATCCCGGCACCGGTTTGTCGCCGCCCGCATCGATGGTGCGGATGGTCACCGGGCGGCCCGCGGCCCATTGCATCATCCGTGCATACGCGCGGTACTGGGTCTCTTCATCCGGCAGCCCACCGGGGCGGTCGAACAGGAATTCGGTGCGGACAAGCCCGATGCCGTCGCAGATCGCGGGATCAATGCTGTCGAGTTCTTCCGGCCCCGCCACATTGATGTGAACGGCAACGGGCTGACCATCGCGTGTTGTCGCCGGCTGCGTCAGCACCACAGCCTCCTGGGCAGTGCGGGTGGTGGCTTCGCCGAGTGCAGCGGTGTAGGAGGCGACGTCATCCGCGGCCGGGTCGAGCAGCAGGCGGCCGCGTTCGCCATCGACAATTGCCTCGGCGAAGGCCTGCGTCGGAATTGTTCCAAGTCCAACCGTCATCGGCACGCCGCGGGAGCGCGCCAGGATGGCGACATGGCTGGATGGGCTGCCTTCGGACAGCGCGATGGCGCCGCCTCTTGACCAGTCGATGGCGAGAAAGCGGCTCGGTGTCAGGTCACGGCCGATCATGATGGCGCCGGGCGTTATCTCCTGCCGCGCCGCGGATCCCAGAAGATGCGACAGCACGCGGTCGCGAAGATCCTCGAGGTCGCTGGCCCGTGCACTGAAATAGGAATCGCCGTCGGCGCGGTAGACCGCGATCTGCTCCGCGATGGCCGCCGACCATGCCGATGCCGCGTCGGCGCCACTTGCGATGGCAGCGAGCGCCGGTTCTCGCAGTGCTTCGTCCTCCAGCATCGCGACCTGGAATTCGAGAATGTCGGCGCCATCCGACGGCGCGCCGGCGATCAGGCCAGCGAGATCGGTGGTTGCCGATTTGATCGCCGCCTCCAGCGCCTTTTGCTCGTCGCCGGGCGTCCCCGCCTGGCGCCGCAGATCGGCGATGTCGACGATCCGATGCACGGGCCCGCGTGCGAGCCCCGGCGCGGCGGCGCGTCCCCTGAGTTCAACCGTTGCCGGCATGGGCTTCCGCCTCATCGAAATCGCGTTCGACCAGCGCCACCAGCGCGGCGACCGCCTTGTCCGCATCGACGCCGCTGGCGCGGAAAAACAATGTGGTGCCCTGCGGCGCCTTCGCGGCCATCACCTTGACGATGCTCTTGGCGTCGATCCAAGTCTTGTCGCTCCCGCTCTCACCGCCGTCGAGGCCGAGCTCGATGCTCGACTGGAATGTCTTGGCGAGCTTGGTGAGCTTCACCGAAGGGCGCGCGTGCAACCCGACATCGTGGGTCAGCAGGACACTGCCGGATGCTTCACCATTCACCATGATCTGTCCTTCTGTTGTCATGCCGGCGACAGCTCTTCCGCCGTCCGCCGCACCACGTCAAGCGATGCCCCGCCGGAGGCCTCGGTTGCGGCGATCACAGCGCCTTCCACGATCGGTGCGTTGCAGACCACGATCTTGCCCTGGCGCTCGGCCGGCTGCATTTCGATCGCCATCTCCGAATTGGTCTCGGCACCGCCGAGATCAACCAGGATCGCAACGCCTGCGTCGGACCAGGCGCGATCGATGGCGCCGAGAATAGCCTCCACGCTGGTTCCCAGGCCGCCGCCGGGATCGCCGCCGCAGAAGGCCAGCGGCACTTCCTCGCCGACCATCTGCTGCACCATCTGCGCGGTTCCCCTGGCGACGTCGGGGGAATGCGAGACGATGACGATTCCGACATTGCCGTTGTGCTTGCTCATACTGCTGTTCCTGCGAATGTTCCGGTTGTCTCGGCGATGGCCGTCACGAGCAACGCGCTCGATCTGGCGCCGGGGTCCATGTGGCCGATCGAGCGGTCGCCGAGGAAGGACGCGCGCCCGCGGATGGCTCTCATCGGTATGGTGGCGTCGGCCGCCTCGGTCGCGGCGCGGGCCGGATCGCGCTGATGCGACAGTGCATCGGCGACCGGTGCCAGCACATCGAGCATGGTCTTCTGGCCAACGTCGGACTTGCCGCGCGATTTGACGGCTTCGATCGCTGCGCTCAGCGCACGCGCCACGTCGGCCTGGGTCGGCTCCGCCGGCAATTCCTTGCCCAGTGTCATCGCCAGCGTACCGAACAGCGGCCCGGAGGCGCCGCCGACTTTCATGACCAGCGTCATGCCGATGGCCTTCAGCGCATCCGGCAGCGGTTTGGCGGCAAGGCCGTCGAGGTCGGCCAGTACCGCTTCCAGGCCGCGTTTCATGTTGATGCCGTGATCGCCGTCGCCGATCGCCTGATCCAGCGCGGTGAGTTCCTCGGCATGGTCGATCACGCGCTGCGCCGCCGTCTCGATCAGGGCGCGCCGGGTCGCTTGGTCGAGCATCAGGCTCCTCCTCCGATTCGAGTTCCCGTTCCGTCAAAATACAGCGGATCAACCAGCGACAATGCAATCGCATCGCCGGCCGCGAGGTCCGTTGCTGGATCGGCCAGGGTCGTCAGTTTACGGTCGCCAATCCGGATATGCAGGTGGTTCTGATCGCCGAGATGTTCGATCCGGTCAACCTCGCCGAGCGCGTGCCTGTCCCCTACTTTTTCGATCCGCAGATGCTCGGTGCGGGCCCCGATCGTGGTCGTGCCGGGCGGGGCGCTTCCGGCCGGAATCAGGCCCTCGGGAAACAGATTGATCGCCGGTTGCCCGAGCCGCGCGGCGACATAGACATTGGCCGGACTGCGATAGATCTCGCGCGGGGTTCCGATCTGGACGAGTTCGCCTGCTCGCATGATGCCAATCCGGCTGGCCAGCGTCATCGCCTCGATCTGGTCGTGGGTGACATAAAGGATGGTGGCACCGAGGTCTTGCTGGATGCGCTTGAGTTCGAGCTGAAGATCGGCGCGGAGCTTGGCGTCGAGCGAGGACAGCGGTTCGTCCATCAGATAGATCGATGGCCGCCGCACCAGCGCGCGACCGATCGCAACCCGCTGCATTTCGCCGCCGGAAAGCTGGGTGGCGCGATTGCCGAGCTTGTGTCCGATCCGGAGCATGGTCGCGATCGATGTGACCTGCCGCTTGATCTCGTCTTCCGGCACCCGCCGCGCCGGCGAGCGCAAGGGGAAAGCGAGGTTGTCGTAGACCGAGAGGTGCGGATACAGCGAGTATTGCTGGAACACGAAGGTGACATCGCGTCCGGCGGGCTCCACGGTGCTGACATCCCGGCCGCCGATCGCGATGCGCCCGGCATCGGCGTGTTCGAGGCCGGCCACCAGCCGAAGCGTGGTGGTCTTGCCCGCACCGGTTGGTCCCAGCAGCACAACGAGTTCGCCGTTGGCGATCGACAGATCGAGATTGGAAACGGCGGGGGTCTGACCGAAACGTTTGGTCACGCCGCTGAGGACGACATCAGCCATGACCTGCTCCGTCGTAGAGAGCTGACGGCATCGCCCGGCCCGACGCGGTGTCGAACAACGACAGCCGTTCTGAGCGGAACGCCAGGCCGACGGTTTCGCCGGGATGGACGGTGCGATCCGACGGCAAGCGGGCCTTGATTTGCCCGTGGTCGGTATCGACCGCGATGATCTGCGTGGTGCCGAGATAGGCTGAGCCGAACACCTTGCCCCGGAGCTGCGAGCGGTCGTCGAACACGATGTGCTCGGGGCGGACGCCGAGGGTCAGTTCGCCGGGCGCGCGTTCGGCATGGACTTCCGGAACCGCGATCTCGGCCCCGTTCAAACGCACGGCGCGATCGCCGGCTTTCAGGCCGCCATGAAAGGTGAGGAAATTCATTGGCGGCGAGCCGATGAAATCGGCCACGAACATGGTGGCGGGCCGATCGTAGATCTCCTGCGGCGGTCCGAACTGTTCGATGGTGCCGTGGTTCATCACGGCGATCTTGTCGGCCATCGCCATCGCTTCGAGCTGGTCATGGGTGACATAAACCGTGGTCGCGTCGATCCGGTCGTGAAGTTCGCGCAACTCCCTGACCATCAGATCGCGGAACTCCGTGTCCAGCGTTCCCAGCGGCTCGTCCATCAGGAATGCTTTCGGCCGGCGCACGATGGCGCGCCCCAGCGCAACCCGCTGCCGGTCGCCGCCGGCAAGGCCGGAGACGGAGCGCTCGAGCAAGTGATCGATCCGCAGCAGTTTTGCGGCTTCCTCGACCCGTTGCCGGATCTCGCCGCGGGGCATGCCCTGGCATTTCAGCGGAAAGCCGATGTTGTTGCGGACATTCATGTGCGGGTAGAGCGCGAACAGTTGAAACACGAAGGCAATGTCGCGCGCCGCCGCGCGGTTGAAGGTGACGTCCTCGCCGCCGAGCAGGATCTGTCCCGAGGTCGGCAGCTCGAGGCCGGCGATCATGCGCAGGGTCGTGGTCTTGCCGCAGCCGGACGGCCCGAGCATGACAAAGAACTCGCCGTCGTGGATGGTGAACGTCGAGCCCTTCACCGCGGTGAAGGCGCCGAAGGATTTTTGGACGTTTTCAACCCGGATCTCGGCCATCTCTCACTCCGGAAAATGGCTGACAATGGCGAACAGCACCGTGCCCGCCAGAATGGTGATGAACGAATAGGCGTAGGCCGTGGCTGACAGGGGCTGCATCAGCATCACCACGCCAAGCCCGATCAGAACCGTGGCCAGATTCTCCCAGGGGCCGCGTCGGAAGTGCAGCAGGCGGGTCCAGGTCGAGGGCCGTTCGAGAATCTCGTTGTGGCTTTCGGTCATTTCCGCACCGCTCCGAACGTGATGCCACGCAGCAGGTGTTTCCTGAGCAGGATGGTGAAGACGAAGATCGGGATCACGAACAGGGTCGTCGCGGCCGCGACCGCCGGCCAGTCCTGTCCGCCTTCGCCGATGATGAAGGGGATGAAGGGCGGCATGGTCTGCGCGGTGCCTGATGTCAGCAGCACGGCGAAGGCGTATTCGTTCCAGGCGAAGATCAGGCAGAAGATCGCAGTTGCGGCGATGCCGGTTGCGGCCTGCGGCAGCACCGCCTTGCGGAAGGCCTGCAGCCGCGTATAGCCGTCGATCATCGCGGCTTCTTCATACTCGCGCGGGATCTCGTCGATGAAGCCCTTCAGCAGCCAGACCGCGAGCGAGACGTTCACCGCCGTATAGAGCAGGATCATGCCAAGCCGGGTGTCGGACAAGCCGAGTTCGCGATACATCAGGTAAATGGGAATCGCGACGGCGATCGGCGGCATCATCCGGGTCGACAGGATGAAAAACAGCAGGTCGTCCTTCAGCGGCACGCGGAAGCGCGAGAAGCCATAGGCCGCGAGCGTTCCCAGCACCACCGCGAGGAAGGTCGAGCCGAAGGCGATGATGATGGAATTGACGAACCGCGGGATCACATTGGAGGGGCCGGCAATCACCATGTTCCGCGAGCGCACCAGTTTGTCATACCAGGTGGTCGGCGCGGGCAGTTGCTTGAGCACCTCCGGCGACTGCCGCGTCCGGGTGGTGAACAGATTGACGTAGCCTTCCAGCGAGGGCGTGAACACGACCTTGGGCGGATAGGCGATCGAATCCGGCGGCGTCTTGAAGCTGGTCAGCACGATCCACACCAGCGGGATCATGGTGATCACCGCATAGAGGATCACCAGCGCGCCGGCCACACGGCGCGACAGCGGCGATGGGGCGACGACGGAATGGGCCTGGGTCAATCCGCTCATGTGCAGATGCCTTCGCTGCGCGGTGTTTTTTGCGGCTCCCTCCCCCCTTGTGGGGGAGGGCTGGGGAGGGGGGTATGCCCCGCGTTCTGAAATGTTGATGTGACGGCATTCGATCTGCCACGCTGCGGCTTCGCCGTCACCCCCCTCCCTAACCCTCCCCCACAAGGGGGGAGGGAACGGCTCATTGCGTCGAGGAAGTATCGAGGATCAACTCCACCGGTGGAGGGGCTCCGATCAAGACGTGTAGCTCTCGCTGACATCATGATGTCCTCAACGCTGCTTCACGCGGTTCAGAGCCTTCACATAGATATTCGCGAGGCCGAACACGGTGACGAACAGAATGATCGCGAAGGCGGACGAATAGCCGGTGCGCCAGCTCTCGAACGCCTGCCGCTTCAAGGTGATGGATGCGACCTCGGTGATCGAGCCGGGGCCGCCGCCGGTCAGGAGATTGACCATGTCGAACATCTTGAAATTCTCGATGCCGCGGAACAGCACTGCAAGCATGATGAACGGCAGCGCCATCGGCAGGGTGATCGACCAGAACTGCCGCCAGGGCGAGGCGCGGTCGACTTCGGCCGCTTCATAAATGTAGGTGGGGATCGAGCGCAGCCCGGCGAGGCAAATCAGCATCACATAGGGCGTCCACATCCAGACATCGACAATGATGATGGCCCAGGGGCTCAGGCGAACACTGCCGAGCATCTGGAAGGACGAGGGTTCGATCCCGGTCATGAACGAGAGCGCGTAATTGAACAGACCGCTTTGCGGCTGGTAGAGGAATGTCCAGAAATTACCGACCACCGCCGGCGACAGCATCATCGGGATTAGGATGATGGTGGTCCACAGCCCATGACCGCGGAATTTCTTGTCGACCAGCCAGGCGAGACCGAAGCCGAGCACCATCTCGATGGCGATGGTCCAGATCACGAAATGAGCCGTGGTCTGCATCGCGGCCCAGACGTCGGCATCGCCGAGAATGCGCTGATACCAGTCGAGCCCGACGAACTTCACCTCGGCATTGGGGCGGTTGGCGCGATAGTTGGTGAACGAGAGATAGATCGTCCAGATCAGCGGAAAAATGTTGATTGCCAGCAGCAGCAGGATGGTCGGGCCGATGAATAGCCATGCAATGGCCTTGTCGGACAGG
>JBGMOD010000183.1:0-1014 GCA_041424235.1 Hyphomicrobiales bacterium | reverse complement strand
TCTGCAGCTTCCTCAAAAATAGTTCAACGAAGCGCTTGACTTGGAGCGCGCTCTAATTTCGAGAATCAACGCCATGGAAACCAGCCTGACCATTGCACAAGTCGCAGAGCGAACCGGCCTTTCGGCCTACACGCTGCGCTACTACGAACGCATCGGGCTGATTGCCGCGGTGTCCCGTGCACCCGGCGGTCAGCGACGCTATGCGAGCACCGACATGGACTTGCTGGCTTTCCTGTTGCGCCTGCGCGAGACCGGCATGTCCATCCAGGGCATGCAGGCCTTCGTCAGGCTTCGAAGCCAGGGGGACGCCAGCGTCGGCGAACGGCGCGAGATGCTCGAAGAGCACCTTGCCGAAGTTCAGGCCCGGGTGGCGGCGCTGCAGCAATCCATGCAGGCGCTGTCGTTCAAGATCGACCACTACCGCGAGGTCGAGAAGACGAACAAGCGTCCTCCTCTGTCGGGCAAGGCCCGGGAAGGAAAGACGAGCAATGACGAACAACACACAACAGGATCTGAGCCAAAGCGACAGCCTCCGTTACGTGCGTGGCCTGGCCAAGCTTCATGAGATCGATGGCGAAGGCGGCGTCAAGGTGGTCGAGAGCCTGGCCGGCATCGCGCCGGACTTCGCCCGCCTGGTGATCGAGTTCCCGTTCGGCGACATCTACTCGCGCCCCGGCCTCGACCTGCGCGCCCGCGAGATCGCGACGGTGGCCGCGCTCACCGCCATGGGCAATGCCGCGCCGCAGTTGAAGGTGCACATCCACGCAGCGCTGAACGTCGGCGTGACGCGCGACGAAGTGGTCGAGGTCATCATGCAGATGGCGGTGTACGCGGGCTTTCCGGCGGCGCTGAACGGCCTCTTCGCGGCGCGCGAGGTGTTTGCGGCCGAGGATGAAAAAAGCGCGCGGCCCCTTGCGGAACCACGCGCTTTTTCGAAAGCCGCGGAGGCGGCCGAAGCCGCCGCCTGATGGGCTTTACTTGAGCGCCTTGTAGCGCATGCGTTTCGGCTTGGCG
>JBGMOD010000182.1:0-5495 GCA_041424235.1 Hyphomicrobiales bacterium | reverse complement strand
TCCTTGCCGCACAGTTCCGAGCACTGGCCGTAGAACATGCCTTCCTTGGTCGCCTTGAACCAGGTTTCGTTGAGCCGGCCCGGGATGGCGTCGATCTTGATGCCGAACGCCGGCACCGCAAAGGAATGGATGACGTCGGCGCCGGTGACCTGGACGCGGATCACTTTATTGACCGGCACGACCACTTCATTGTCGACGCCGAGCAGCCGCGGCTGCTTGTCGGCGACCATCAGCGAATCGAACTCGAACTTGCCGTTGTCCGGGTAGGCGTAGCTCCAGTACCACTGCTTGCCGGTGGCCTTGATAGTCAGGTCCGCCTTCGGAACGTCGAGCTCCTCGAACAGCAGACGGAACGACGGCACCGCGATGCCCACCAGGATCAGCACCGGGATCAGGGTCCAGGCGACCTCGATCAGGGTGTTGTGGGTGGTCTTGGAGGGGGTCGGATTGGTCTTGGAATTGAACTTGACCGCAACCACGATCAACAAGGCGAGCACGAAGAGCGTGATGGCCGTGATGATCCAGAGCAGGAAATTGTGGAACCAGGTGATGTTGTCCATCACCGGGGAAGCAGAGGCCTGCAACTTGTATTCCCACGGCGCGGGTTGTCCCATCTCCGCGAACGCCGCGCCGGCAAACGCCACCACACTTCCGGCCACCACAAAACCCAGTACCCGGCGGACGATCTGTCCCCTCGACATCTTCATGCCGCTCGCGCTCCCCTAATCCTGAACGTCAAACCGGCGAACCGAAACGACAAGAAGCCGAAACGACGAGACCGGTGGCCCGAACCCGCTCTGCGGCCGCCAGCCGGCTGGTTAGAACGCGTCGAGATTCCAGCTTCTCAAACCATAATTCCCTGCCTATCGCAATGCACGAATAAGCAGTTCGAAGATCCATCCCCCGCGGCACAGGCAGAGCCTGAATCCCTGAAAAATCAGCCGAACTGCCGGTCGCCCGCGGCCGACAATGCTTGACAGGGGCATTACGCGATGTACCCACAAGCGAGGAGCGCCGCGAAAATGCGATTCGCGCCCCAGGGGACGTTGTTCGGGACATTGTTCGGGGTTCGGACCGCTTGGTCCGGGCCGTCTGACCGCCTTCAAGGCGCCGTCATTGCCGTATCAGCCTCCCCGGTCGGACCTTGCCGCGAGGCATGGCCGCGACACACCACCGGAACAGATTGCCAAGGACCGACCCCGATGGGCGCTTCGAAACACCAGGGACTGGATGCGGGGACACCCGCCGGACGGACGGCATTTGCCACATTCCCAGCGCTTTTCCTCGCGGCCTTCCTGACGGTTTTCCTGGCAGCCTTCCTGGGTACGGCCGATACCGCCAGCGCCCAGGGCGCCGTGAAATCCGTGCACGGCGACTGGCAGATCCGCTGCGACACCCCGCCCGGCGCCCAGGCGGAACAATGCGCGCTGATCCAGAGCGTGGTGGCCGAGGACCGGTCCAATGCCGGCCTGACCGTCATCATCCTCAAGACCGCCGATCAGAAGAGCAAGCTGATGCGGGTGGTGGCGCCGCTGGGCGTGCTGCTGCCGTCAGGCCTCGGCCTGAAGCTCGATAACGCCGATGTCGGCCGCGCCGGCTTCGTCCGCTGCCTGCCCAATGGCTGCGTTGCCGAAGTTGTGATGGACGACAAGCTGCTCGACCAGCTCAAGAACGCCAAGACGGCGACTTTTATCATCTTCGAGACCCCGGAAGAGGGAATCGGCTTCCCCCTCAGCCTCAAGGGCATCGGCGAAGGCTACGACAAGCTGCCGTAACGCAGCCCTGCCAACACGCAGCCCTGCCAAGGCTCGCGCGTTATCGCGCCGGTTGACGCATATAGGAGCCGATCAGCGTCCTGGCTTCCTCGGACGACCAGTCGGCCTCACCTGCCAGATACCCCTGGATACGCCCCTCGGGATCGACCAGATACGATATCGGCATCCCGTACAGCGTGAACGGCGCATTGGCGTCGCCATCCCCGCTCCAGGTTCGCCCGCCCGCGTCGAGATAGACCGGCAAGCGGCGAATATTGAGCCGGCTGAGGAAGGGTGTGACGGCTGCGGCGCCGTCGCGGTCCACGGAAATCGCCACGACCTCAAAGCCCGCTCCTCCCATGGCGATTTGCAGACGTTCGAGCGCGGGCAATTCCGAACGGCATGCCGGACACCAGGTCGCCCAGAAATTGACCAGCACGACTTTGCCCCGCAGCGATGCAAAGTCGATCGCGGATCCATTGACCCGCATCAACGACACCGGGGGAACGGTTCGGACCGGCCGAAGCAAAGTGAACTGGTGACGCGCACCGCCAAACAGCGCCGCATCCCCTGCCAGCGCCCTGCGTGAGACATCAGAGACCAATGCGGCCGCGGTAACGCCCAGACCACCGCGAATCGCGCGGCGGAGCATCGTGCGCCGCGACAGGCGGCGATCGATACGTGTGGTGATCTCATCAGGTTCGTTCATAAGACAGTCCGCTTGCGATCAAGGCCGGATGTACGACCAGCCGGCTTCCTGCAGCTCGGTCAGCCGGACGATGCCGAACGGCACCACCCGCGCGCCCTCGACCAGCGACAATGGATGCCCTTCGGCGCGCTCCATGATCATCTTGGTATTGCCGCAGACGCTGAACACCACCTCCGGATTGTTGGCATGCAGGAACTGCAAGAGATCCCTGACCGGCGAGGTATCGGTCCTGAACATGTGGACGCCCGGACCGTATGCGACAATCTCGATCGCAACGGGCTCGTTTGTTTCGCGATAATTCTTGATCGCGTTCAGTGAATTGGTGATCGCATGCTTCATGGTCGTCGGATCCTCCGAATTGACCTGAAAGACGATGCGGTGGGTCTTCGTTTTCACGTCCGCCGACACCTTTGAGCTGGCCGCGCACATGTCCGTCAGCACCAGCGTGAGAAAGAACGGCCCTGCGAGCGCGAGGCCGTATCCGGCAAAGGCAAACCATCGCCTGCGATTGATCGGCATCATCGTGATCCAGCGGTTTGGCGAGGGAGTGGTCTAGGCGTCATCGAAAAGGGCATCGATCTGGGCGCGATGCGCGACCACGATGGTGGCGCTGAGAACCAGCAGGACGACGGCCGGGATCGGCGAGCCCCCGATCAGCAACAGGTGGGTCGCAACGGCCCCGATCATGATGCAGCTCAGAACGACCGCACCGAAAGCAGCAAGACCCGGCACCAGGATCGTGACGGCGCCGACGACCTCCAGGGTGCCGGTGACATAACGGAACCACTGTCCCAGTCCCATGTGTTCGAATTCCTCGACCATCATCGGCAGCCCATAGATCTTCATGCCGCCGGCCAGCAGAAATACCGCGGCAAGCAGGCCCTTGAGGCCCCACAGGGCACCGGCCTTCCAGCGCGGCCGCGTTTGAACAGCTGATGTCGACATCCATTGTCCTCTTCATTCGAGCAGGGGCTCTTTCGCCAGCCAAAATCCGGGGCTAAGATGAAAAAGACAAGTAGGATGGTTTTTCTGGTGTAGTATGAAAAACAAGACTAATGGGGAAACGCCGACGGATTTTTGCGCCGCCGATGCGGCGAAGGCTCAGTTCGAGAGAGCCTTGGGCATGCTGACCGGAAAATGGAAGGGCGAGATCATCTGGCTCCTCAGCCAGGGCAAGCACCGCTTCGGCGAGCTGCGCCGATCGATCCCCGGGGTCACTCAACACATGCTGACCACGCAGCTGCGCGACCTCGAGGCCAACGGGCTGGTCAGGCGCACCGTCTATGCCGAAGTTCCGCCGCGCGTCGAATACGAGATCACACCGTCCGCCCAGGCCCTGCGGCCTGTGTTCGAGGAACTGTACAAGTGGTCGCAGGAATACGGCTTTCCGGACGCGAAGGACCGGAGCGCGCGCGAGAATGACTCGTGATCGGAAACGGCAATCCGTCAGCTATTTGCCGGTCACGCTCAGAACAAAACAGCCATCATCAGCAGGTTTTCGTAGCGCCCGTCGATCTGGACGCCGTCGCGTTTGACGCCCTCGATCTTGAACTCCATCGCCTTGTAGAGCGAGATCGCCGACGCATTGGTCTCGCGCACCGTCAATTCGACCCGGTGCAGCCCGATCCGCCGGGCTTCGGCGAGAGCCGCGCGAATCAGCCGCGTTCCCAGCCGCTGGCCGCGGAAAGCCGGCAGCAGCCCCATCCCCAGAACACCGCAGTGGGCATAAATCGGCCGATTCATCGGGGTGATGTCGCACCAGCCGACCACCTGATCGTCCCACAGCGCGATCAGATGCGGGTAGCCCCGCGCCAGGTTGTTTTCGACAAAGACCCGGGCAGCCTCGATCGGCGGGGCCTCCAGGAACGCCAGATATCGCCGTTCCCGGGCAACCGCGTCCAGAACGGCGTGAAAGCCGTCGACATGTTGAGGCTCGATTTGCTTGATCTCAATCAACATTTGACCCTGCCGCACCCTCTCACCAGTTTAATCTAGGAGACATTTCCGGACAAACGAGCCCCTCGCGCAACCCGCCATTGACCCCTATCTTTGTTAACGCGCTCTTGCTCAAAGTTGGCCCCTCGCGCCCTTACAACGGACTGATTCATGAACCTCGCAACCTCCTCCCTCCTCGACCGCGCCGGCCTCGATCGTGATCAGGTACGGAGCGAAGTGGCCCGCGGGCTCAACGGCGCTGATGATGGCGAGCTGTTTCTGGAATACCGCCAGTCCGAAGGGCTGATGTTCGACAATGGCCGGCTGAAGCAGGCGACCTATGACACCGCGCAGGGCTTCGGCCTGCGCGCGGTCAAAAACGATGCGGTGGGCTATGCGCATTCGTCGGACGTCTCGATCCCGGCGCTGATGCGCGCGGCGGACGCCGTGCACGCGGTGCGGGGCGGGTATTCCGGCACCCTGGCCGCCGCGCCGACCCACACCAATGTCCGGCTTTACGGCGATGACAATCCCCTCGACGGGCAGGCTTTCGAGACCAAGGTCAAGCTGCTGGCCGAAATCGATGCCTATGTGCGGGACAAGGATCCGCGGGTGCGGCAGGTGTCGGTCAGCCTCGGCGCCACCTGGCAGGTGGTGGAGATCCTGCGCCCGGACGGTGAAAGCTATCGCGACATCCGCCCGCTGGTCCGCGTCAACATTTCCGTGGTGGCGGGCTCCGGCGACCGGCAGGAAACCGGCAGCCAGGG
Organism: Hyphomicrobiales bacterium; assembly: GCA_041424235.1. Classification (GTDB taxonomy): domain Bacteria; phylum Pseudomonadota; class Alphaproteobacteria; order Rhizobiales; family Xanthobacteraceae; genus Bradyrhizobium_A. The sequence goes on along the minus strand of JBGMOD010000182.1, from coordinate 330 downwards.
GTATGGCGGCCGTGAGAGTTATGATCGCTTCATCGAAACCAAGGCTTGGCGCGATGCCGCCGACGGCGCGATCCGCCAGGCACTGATCAACCTGGAATCGGTCCCCGCCCCCGCCGGCGAAATGGACGTGGTGCTCGGCCCAGGCTGGCCCGGCGTCATGCTGCACGAAGCGGTCGGGCACGGCCTCGAGGGCGACTTCAACCGCAAGCAGACCTCGGCCTTCGCGGGCCTGATGGGGCAGCAGGTGGCGGCCAAGGGTGTGACCGTGGTCGACGACGGCACCATCGCCTCGCGGCGCGGCTCGCTGTCGATCGACGACGAGGGCACGCC
>JBGMOD010000181.1:0-1033 GCA_041424235.1 Hyphomicrobiales bacterium | reverse complement strand
GCCGGTCGTCGCCTTCTCGGTGGGTGAAGTAGAACTGCGCGGTGTCGACACCAAGCCGCTGGTCGGCCATCTGGCCGCATGGAACTACTTCATGAGCCTGAAGAACCCGACCAACACGGCGTTCATCAAGGAGTGGAGCGAGTACGCCAAGGCCAAGAAGATCCCCGGCCACATGGACAAGCCGCTCACCAACGACCCGATGGAAGCCACCTGGATCGGCATCCACATGTGGAAGCAGGCGGTCGAGAAGGCCAAGAGCACCGACACCGACAAGGTGATCGCCGCAATGGCCGGCCAGACCTTCACTGCCCCCTCGGGCATCGTCTCGAAGATGGACGAGAAGAACCACCACCTGCACAAGAGCGTGTTCATCGGCGAGATCAAGGCCGATGGGCAGTTCAACGTGGTGTGGAAGACGCCGGGTCCGGTGAAGGCCAAGCCTTGGAGCCCGTACATCGAAGGCAACGACAAGAAGCCGGATTACCCGGCTGGCAAGTCGATGTAACTCGTCGACCCCTCCCTTGTCTTGCTCCCTCTCCCCTCGGGGAGAGGGCGGGGGTGAGGGCAACGGCGGTCGATTTGGCCGCCGTGTTGGTTGGAAGGCCGCTGGCCCTCACCCCAACCCTCTCCCCAAGGGGAGAGGGGGCAACACGAATTTCAACATGCTTCGACGAACCCTTCACTGCGCACTCGCCGCCATGCTCCTCATGGCATCGGCCGCCCATGCGCTGACCGCCGACGAAGCCCGGGCCATCGCCTCCGGCGAATCCGAAGCCCGCATCGCCGCGCTCAACAAGGCCGTGCTCATGGCCGACGACAAGACCGCCGCCTTCATCCAGGCCATGTCCGACGACGCGGTCAAGTACACCGAAGACAAGGTCTTCGTGATGAAGGACGACAAGGGCTACGACCCCGTGACCGGTGCCGAGCTGAAGGTGCCCGACACCGCCGAAGACGTCGTCAACAACAACCTCATGCGCGGCGCGCTCGATGCCGCGCAGGCCGCGCTCAAGCTCACGAGCAAGGACGACGC
>JBGMOD010000180.1:0-1048 GCA_041424235.1 Hyphomicrobiales bacterium | reverse complement strand
TACGACCCGATCAACGACTTCACGCCGATCATCAACATCGCGGCCACGCCGAACATCATCGCGGTCAACCCGAGCTTCCCGGCCAAGAACTACGCCGAGTTCGTGGCCGAGCTGAAGAAGAACCCCGGCAAGTATTCGTATGCCTCGTCGGGCACCGGCGGCATCGGCCACCTGCTGATGGAGCTGTACAAGAACCTCACCGGCACCTTCGTCACGCACATCCCGTACCGCGGCGCGGGCCCGGCGCTGAACGACGTGGTGGCCGGGCAAGTGCCGATCATGTTCGACAACATCCCCTCGGCGATGCCCTTCATCACCAGCGGCCGTCTGATCCCGATCGTGGTGTCGGCGCCGCAGCGCCTGGCCGCGCTGCCCAACGTGCCGACCTTCAAGGAAGTGGGCCTGGAGCCGGTGAACCGCATGGCCTACTACGGCATCCTCGGCCCGAAGGGCCTGCCGAAGGAAGTGGTCGAGAAGATCAGCGCCGGCGTGAAGAAGGCGGTTGAAGAGCCGGTGGTGCGCAAGCGCATCGAAGACACCGGCTCGCTGATCGTGGCCAACACGCCCGAGCAGTTCTCCGCGCAGATCAAGGCCGAGTTCGAGGTCTACAAGCAGGTCGTGAAAAAGCAGAACCTGAAGCTCGACTGATCGGTTTTCTTTCGACGAAAGCCGCCCGCATCACGGGCGGCTTTTTCTTTTTGTTATCTTGCAACGCATGACCGAGGCCGCAGCTCCCACCGCTCCACCCACGCCCGACATCGACGACTTCATCGACGCCCTCTGGCTGGAGGACGGCCTGTCGAAAAACACCTTGGCAGCCTACCGGCGCGACCTGGCGCTGTTCGCGCAGTGGCTGCATGCGCAGCGCAGCGGCGCCACGCTCAATGCCGCGCAAGAGACCGACTTGCAGGCCTACATGGGCGCACGGCTGTCGAGCAAGGGCAAGGCCACGTCGGCCAACCGCCGGCTCACCGTGTTCAAGCGCTACTTTCGCTGGGCACTGCGCGAGCGCCGCATCGTGGCCGACCCGAGCATCCGTCTTGCGCCG
>JBGMOD010000179.1:0-5686 GCA_041424235.1 Hyphomicrobiales bacterium | reverse complement strand
GTGTCGATCGACTGCATGCCGGAGCCGCAATTGATCTGCACCGTGAACGCCACCATCTTCTCGTCCATGCCGAGCCGCAACGCCGCGACCCGGGCCGGGTTCATCTCGTCGGCAATGACATTGACGCAGCCCAGGATCACCTGGTCGAAGGCGTCCGGCGCGAACGGCTGGCGCGCCAGCAGGGGCCGCCCGCACTGGACGGCGAGATCGACCGGGGTGAACGGCCCCGGCCCGCTGCGGGCCTTGAGAAAAGGGGTCCGGCTTCCATCGACAATATAAACGGGGCGCGTCATCAGCCTGCTGCTCGCGTATTGACTTCCTGCGGGTACCGCCTGTGATCGTGCAGCCTAACACTCGCAGGTGACAAGACCTCCGGCGCAAAATCGTCGACTTCGATCACTTTGGACACCGCGTCATGGGCCGCCACAAGCCGGTCGGCCTCCGCCTGGTTGATGACGCCATTGCGCAGCGCCTCGCGCCAGTCCCTGATGCGAGCCGAACGCATCTTCTTGGCGATGTCCTCGTTGGCGGTCACCAGGGTGAAAGCCTTTTCCAGCCGCGCCAGGCCGCGGTCGTCTTCGACATGGGACAGATTGGGGGTAAGCCGCTCGCGCGCTGCTGATGGCTCCAGGATCAATTGCGCCACGCGATGGGTCAGCAGATCCGACGGTCCCACCGCATGGGCGCCAAACGGCTGGATGATGACCTTCAGAATGAAGCCGACAAACCGGTTCGGCAGGTTGGCGAGAATGTCGGAGAACCGCATTTCGATGGTCTTCAGCCCGCTGGCCAAACACCATTCCAAGGCGGCGAAGTCGGCCTCCTGCCGCCCCTCGTCCTCCCAGCGCTTCAGGGCAGCCGAGAGCAGATAAAGCTCGGACAGGATGTCGCCGAACCGCGCCGAGAGCATCTCCTTGCGCTTCAGCGCGCCGCCCAGCGTCAGCAGCGCCATGTCGGCACAGAGGGCAAACGCCGAGGCGTGGCGCGATAGCTGCCGGTAGAACGGCGTCGCCGCACCGGCATCCGGCGCCGGTGCGAAGGCGCCGAGCGTCCAGCTCCGGCCCCAAGCACGGAAGGTGTTGGCGATGGTGTGGCCGACATGGCCCCAGAACGCCTTGTCGAAGGTCTCGAGGCCCCTCGCCTCGTCGGCATCGCCAAGCGCGGTCATCTCCGAAAGCAGGAACGGATGGGCGCGGATCGCGCCCTGGCCGAACACGATCAGGTTGCGCGTGAGAATGTTGGCGCCCTCCACCGTAATGCCAACCGGCACCGCACGATAGAGATTGCCCATGTAGTTCTGCGGGCCATCGATCACGGCCTTGCCGCCATGGATATCCATCGCATCGTCGATGGCGATGCGCATCCGCTCGGTGGCGTGCAGCTTCATGATGCCCGAGATCACTGCCGGGTGATGGCCTGCATTGAGCGCGGCGCAAGTCAGCCGGCGCGCGGCATCGAGCAGGTACGCGATGCCGGCGATACGCGCCAGCGGCTCCTCGATGCCTTCGAACTTGCCGATCGGCACGTTGAACTGTTCGCGAATGCGCGCATAGGCGCCGGTGGTTCGCGCGCAATAGGCGGCGGCCGCCGCCGACAGCGACGGCAGCGAAATGCCGCGGCCGGCTGCGAGCGCCGTCATCAGCATCTTCCAGCCCTGGCCGATGCGCTCCTGGCCGCCGATGATGAAATCCATCGGGATGAAGACGTCGCGGCCCCAGTTCGGACCGTTCTGAAACACTTGCATCGACGGAAGATGGCGGTGGCCGATCTCGACCCCGGGCAGATCCGTCGGGATCAGCGCCACGGTGATGCCGAGCTCCTCGGTTTGGCCGAGCAGATGATCGGGATCGTAGGCCTTGAAGGCGAGGCCGAGCAGCGTCGCCACCGGCCCCAGCGTGATATAACGCTTGTGCCAGTTCAACCGCAGGCCCAGCACCTCCCGGCCTTCGAACGTACCTTTGCAGACAATGCCGTTGTCGATCATCGACGCCGCGTCGGAGCCGGCTTCCGGACTGGTGAGGCCGAAGCAGGGAATTTCGCGCCCGTCGGCCAGCCGCGGCAGCCATTGCTGCTGCTGCTCCCTGGTGCCGAAACGCATCAGCAGTTCGCCGGGTCCCAATGAATTGGGCACCATGACGGTGACCGCGGCGGCGCAGGATCGGGTCGACACCTTGCGCACCACCTCGGAATGGGCATAGGGCGAGAAGCCGAGACCACCGAACTCCTTCGGGATGATCATGCCGAAGAACTTGTTGCGCTTGATGAAGTCCCAGACGCCCTGCGGCAGGTCGCGCAGCTCCCAGTTGATCTGCCAGTCGTCGAGCATGGCGCAGAGTTCGTCGACCGGGCCGTTCAGGAAGGCCTGCTCCTCATCGGTCAGTTTCGCCGGGGGATAAGCCAACAGCTTCGACCAATCGGGACTGCCGGTGAAGAGATCAGCATCCCACCACACGTCACCGGCTTCCAGCGCCTCGCGCTCGGTGTCGGACATCTCCGGCATCACCTTGCGGCCCCATTTGAAGATGGGACGGGTGAGCCGATCGCGGCGGAAGGAGGCAGACGTCATGGCGAAGCCCTCGGAAAGACCGGTGCTGGATTGCGATCCTAGCACGCAGAATCGTTATAACTCGCGGTGAAAGTTGAGAAAATTGATCCGCAACTCGTCGCCCGGCATTAACGATGGGAGGACCGGAACAGTTCCGGCCGCGGCCTTTGGAAGCGTTTTCCAGCGAAGTGGATGCCGGTTCCCCCGCGACAAACGCGAAGCGTTTGCGCGGAGAAACGCGTCGAAATAAGAAGACTAGTCCGGCCGCCTCATCTCGAACATGATGTCCGGCGAGATCTCGGCATAGTCACCCATCCGGCCGGCGCGCAGGATGGGATGCGCCTCGAAGGTCTGGTACACGCCATCCCGGATCAGCGAGGTATCGATGTAGACGGCGACCACCTCACCCAGCGTCAGCCAGGACGGCACCTTGTTGCCTTCCTTGTCGTGCAGCTGGATGATCTGGAGCACCTTGCATTCCATGGCCGCCCGGCTCTCGCCGACCCGCGGCACATTGACCAGCTTGCTCGCGACTTGCGTCAGGCCGGCAAGCGCGAATTCGTCGACCTCGTGGGGGACATGCGCCGAGGTCGCGTTCATCTGCTGCGCCAGATCCCTGGTGGCGAGATTCCAGACGAATTCGCCGGTCTCCGTCACGTTGCGGATGGAATCCTTCGCGCCGGTGGAGGAGAAGCCGATGATCGGCGGCTTGTAGTTGAAGGCGTTGAAGAAGCTGTAGGGCGCGAGATTGACGTTGCCGTTCTTGCCGCGGGACGAGATCCAGCCGATCGGGCGCGGCCCGATGATGGCGTTGAACGGATCGTGCCGCAGCCCGTGGCCATTCCTGGGTTCGTAGAAATGATAGTCGCGTTCGCTCATGAATATTTCGCCTCGTCTCAAGCCCTGGCCGGCAAGCATGATCATGCCCGGGCAAAAAGATAAAGCGGGATCGCAATCACGTGGTGGTGTGGATCAGGCCCTGGTTCGTGGTGCCAAGGCCGCCAGGACGAAATCGATCATCTCTTCCAGAGTCGGTCCTGGCTTGTTGGCGCACTGGGCGATCATCTGCGGATGGAAGAAGCGGCTCATGGCCGTGGTTGTCGACATCGCGGCCAGAGCGACGTCCGGCGCCTCGAAGGCACCTTGTTTCACGCCATCATCGATCGCCTTGGCGACGATACCGGTGATGCGCTCGAAATGCGCGGTGCAGACGTCCCAATCTTCCTCGATGGCCATCGCGACCATCTGGTGGATCTTCTCGTCACCGGTGTAGCGCTCGGCATTCATGTGATGAATGGTCGAGAGCAGCCGCCGCAACCGGCCGCGCGGCTCCTCGGTCTCGAAGGCAATCGCCGCGGCAGCCGTCTCGACCTCATCCATCAGCCGCTTGGCCACCGCCTCATGGATGGAACGCTTGGATTCGAAGAAGCGATAGACGTTGGCCGGGCTCATCCGCAGAACCTTGGCAATGTCGGCAACCGTGGTTTTCTGATAGCCGATCTCGCGAAACAACCGCTCGGCGGCAACGAGAATGCGCGCCTGGGTGTCGGCCTCGACGTTATCGGCGATCATGACCATTCAGATTTCGCAGTCCTTCGTTCGGTTGGCTTCGTTCGCTCGGCAATAGCGAGCTCCCGCCCGCCAAAATCAGCTCCCCAACATGGGGTTGTCGTCACTCTGCCGCAACCGGATAAATCGGCTGCTGCGCCGGATGGTCCGGCAGCGCCGGCGCCAGCGCCACATCTTCCGCCGGACCACTCTGGTCCAGACTCTTGCGGAACCATAGCGCATACAGCCCCGGAAGGAAAAGCAGCGTCAGGAACGTGGCCACAAACAGGCCGCCCATGATGGTGATCGCCATTGGGCCCCAGAAGGCCGACCGCGACAGCGGAATCATGGCGAGGATAGCTGCCAGCGCCGTGAGAATCACCGGCCGGGCACGCCGAACCGTCGCCTCCACGATGGCCTCCCTGCGGGTCAGGCCATGGGCCACGTCGGTCTCGATCTGGTCCACCAGAATCACCGCGTTTCGCATGATCATACCCGCGAGCGCGATCAAGCCCAGCAGTGCCACGAAGCCGAACGGCTTGTTCGCCACCAGAAGGCCCAGCGCCGCACCGACGATGCCGAGCGGTGCGGTGAGGAACACCAGTGCCAGCCGCGAGAAGTTCTGCAGCTGGATCATCAGCAGCGTCAGCATGGCGATGACCATCAGCGGGAACAGCACGAAGATCGAGGCGTTGCCCTTGGCGGATTCCTCGATCGCGCCGCCGACCTCGATCCGGTAGGCCGGCTGCAGGTTCTTCCGGATGGTTTCCAGCTTCGGCCAGATCGCATTGGTGACATCAGGCGCCTGCACGCCGTCGACGATGTCGGAGCGCACAGTAATGGCCATGTCGCGGTTGCGACGCCACAGGATCGGCTCCTCGTGAGCGAATTCGATCTTGGCGATCTGCGACAGCGGCACTGCAACACCGTTGCGGGAATAGATCGTGAGGTCTCCCACATGGCCGAGATCGAGCCGCTCGGAGGCGACCGCACGCGCGACCACGCCGACCTTCTCGATGCCATCGCGCACAGTCGTGACCGGCGCGCCCGAGATCAGCATCGCTGTGGCCTGTGAGATATCCTGCGGCGTGAGCCCCAGCGCCCGCGCACGGTCCTGATCGACCACAAGCTTGAGGTAGGGCGTCTTTTCGTTCCAGTCGAGATGCGGATCGACCACCTTGTCGTTGCCGCGCATCACGTCACGCACCTGATAGGCAATGTTGCGCACCACATTGGCGTCGGGACCGATCACACGGAACTGCACGGGGAATCCGACCGGTGGCCCGAAATTGAAGCGGTCGACGCGCACCCGCGCCTCCGAGAGCTGACCTTCGGCGACCGCCTTCTCCAGCCGCGTCTTGATCCGCTCGCGCGCCTCGACATCCTTGGAAACGACCACGATTTCGGCGAACGATTCGTTGGGGAGCTGCGGATTGAGGCCGAGCCAGAAGCGCGGTGAGCCCTGGCCGACATAGCTGGTGTAGGTCGCGATGTCGGGATCGCCCTTCAGCAGCGCTTCCGCCTTCTCGACCGACTTCTCGGTGACGCCGAACGCAGTGCCTTCCGGCAGTCGCAGCTGGAAGAACAGCTCCG
>JBGMOD010000178.1:0-5756 GCA_041424235.1 Hyphomicrobiales bacterium | reverse complement strand
GCGACGATCTGATTGAACTGTGCCGGCGTTGCTTCTGATCGGCGGAGCTGCCGCGACTAGAACCCCGTTCCGATAGGATCGGAACGGGGTTCCAGCATTTCGTTTTGACGCGTTTTCTTAACGCGAACCGGTATCCACTTCGCTGGAAAACGCTCCAGCGATCATCCGCGCGGGATCGTCGCGCAGCCGCTGCCAGCGTCGATTGGCTTGTAACGGCTCACTGCGAATGCTACGATTTGTAGCACTAAAAAACATCATCATTCGTGTCTGAGCCTCTTGTACGGCCTGAGGAATTCGGAATGTCCACGCAACCCGCCGTGACAGGAACGACCGTCACCGCCATCGTGCCCGAGCTCGATGCCCTCGCCGCGGACGCAATGGCGGAGTGGAAGGTGCCCGGCATCGCGCTTGCCGTGGTGCAGAATGGCGAAACCGAGCTCCTCAAGGCCTATGGCCAGCGCGATATCGAAGCCGGATTGCCGACGACGACGCAGACGCAATTCACGATCTGCTCCATCACCAAGACGTTCACCGCGACGGCTCTGGCCTTGCTGGTCGACGAAGGGCGTCTCGACTGGAGCAAGCCGGTCCGCGACTATATTCCCGAATTCCGGCTGCATGATCCGGTCGCAACCGAGCGGGTCACGGTGCGCGACCTGCTCTGCCATCACTCCGGCCTGCCGCGCCACGACTGGGTCTGGATGCCCGGTGGCCTCTCGCCCGAAGAGATGATGCAGTCCATGCGCCATCTCGAGCCGGCCAGGGATATCCGCACCACCTTTCAATACAACAATCTCGCCTACAATGCCGCGGGCATCGTCATCGAGCGCATCAGCGGCCTGAGTTTCGAGGACTTCATCCGGACCCGACTGACCGACAAGCTGCGGATGCCGGTCAGCTTCTCCGTCGAAGACCTCGCCGAAGCAAACGACGCCGCCGTGCCCTATCTCATGCACCGCGATGAACGCATCCGCACCAAGCTGTTCCCCCTCCGCACGACGGCTGCAGGCGCCATCAACACGTCGATCACGGCCATCGCCAACTGGATGTCATTCCTGCTCGCGGAAGGTGAGTTCGAGGGACAGCGCCTGCTATCACCGACCCTGGTTCGCGAGATGCAGGCGCCGCGTGTGTATGCGGACGCGCCGGAATTCGCCGAATTCGGTCACTCGCATTACGGTCTAGGTTTCGGCTCGTTCACTTATCGCGGGGAACGCGTGGTGGGCCATTCCGGCGGCTGGATCGGCTGGAGCACCCTGATGCGCCTGATGCCGGGGCGGAACACCGGCATTGCGGTATTCACCAACAGCGGCAGTCCGGTGCCGAGCATCCTGATCAACCGCATCGCCGATCACGTCTGCGGTCACGAGCCCGTGGCCTGGCTGGCGCGCCTGCGCGACATGCGCCGCAAATCCCTGGAGCAGCAGAAAACCGACGAGCAGGAGCGAAAGACGACGCGCAAGCCGGACACGCGCCCGAGCCATGACCTCGCCGATTATGCCGGCGCGTACGAACACCCCGGCTACGGACGCATGGTGATCACCCAAAACGGCGATGGCCTGCACTGGACCTATCGCGGCATGGCCGCGCTTCTGTCACATCGTCACTACGACACATTCGAGCTGCCGGAGATCATCGGCGCGCTGAATCCCGATCGCCTCGCCATCTCCTTCAGCACCGATCGTGACGGCAACATCGCAAGCCTCTCCATCCAGCTCGAGGTGCTGGTCGCGGACATCGTCTTCACACGCGCCCCGGCCGGCGACTGCTTGGATCCGGCTTTCCTGGCCGCCTGCGTCGGCCGCTACACCCGCGGCGGCGACACCCATGCCGTCTCGCAAGATGCCGACGGCCAGCTCATACTCAAGCTGCCGTTCCAGCCGCTGTATCATCTGCGCCCCTACCAGGGCACGATCTTCAGCATCATCGAACTCGACGGCTTTCGCGTGGAATTCCGCCGCGGCACGGCCGGCACGATCGCGGAACTGGTGTATCATCAGCTCAACGGCACGTTCATTGCGCGCCGGGTCGAGGCTGACGGCAGCTCTTCGTAAATACAGAAGAGCCCAGCAAATTTTGTGTGCCTCCGTCGATCATTCGCGTGGAGTCTTCATACCACTCCACCGCTCTCGCTCCTGGTGGCGGTCCAGCAACCGCCTGGCAGTGAGATAGATCGGCAGTTCGACCTGCGATCCGTCGACCTCCACCCGTCCCTCGCCGCGCGCCCGCGCCGCCTCGAATGCCGCAACGATCCCCGCCGCCCGCGCCAGGTCATCGTCGCTGGGGTCGAACACGCCGTTGACCACGGCGGCGTGCGCGGGATCGACCAGGCTCTTGGCGACATAACCCAGCCGTCGCGCCCATCGGGTGTCGCGCTCGACACCGGCGAGATCGCTCCAGGTGTAGGGACAGTCGACGGCGACGACGCCGGCCGCCACGCATTCGACAATGAAGCGCTGGCGGCAGTAGGCGAGCTCGATTCCGTCCTGGCCGCGTTCGGCGCCGATATCCGCAGCAAGGTCTTCCGACGCCAACAGGCAGCCGACGGTGCGGCGGCTGACCCCGGCAATGGCCTGCATCTGCACCAGGCCGCGGGCGAATTCGATGTTCGGCAGCAGCGCGGTCGATCCTTCTGCGATGCCGTACGCCATCTCGAAGCGCGCCACTGCGGCATCGAGCTCGGCCACATGCCGTGGCTCGGCGACCTTCGGCAGGGCCACGATATCGGGCCGTCCCCGCATCACGGCGGCGAGATCGTCCAGACCTTCGCCGTCGAGTGGATTGACGCGAACCGCAACCACGGCGCCTGCCGCGCGCCACGCCTCATAGACCTCAACCGCCCGCGCACGGGCTTTCGGTCGCAGCGCAGGCGGTGTGAAATCCTCAAGTTCATGGATCAGCACATCCGCTCCGCTCGCCGGCGCCGATTGCAGCGCAGCGTCATTGGCCCCTTCCACGAACAACCACGACCGGCACAGATGCGCGGGACGGATGTCAAGCATCGACGATCTCCTTTGAAGCATGTCTTTCCGCACAAGGATAACGGAAATACGAGTAAGTTTGACCCTTCCCCACTGGCGCCCCGACGCCAGCCGCCCGCGCAGTCACGCTTGCTTGAACTTCATGTCGATTTTTTAAGTTGAATAAAGCTGCCTGCGACAAAATGTAGAAGCACTGGGGGCGTCTGCCTGACATGGCTTGCCTGACATGGCTCGCCGGAAAGGACACTCACATGTCGCAAACTCCGGATGCATCGCGCCGGCGTCGCGAGTCGGTGCTCGACCTCTACAACCTGGCTCTCGCCGCCTTCATGTTCGTATCGCCCTGGCTTTTTGCCCTCACCCGGGAAAACGCCCGCTTGGACCTTTGGCTCAGCAGCGTAGCCGTCGCCGTGGTCGCGATTGCAGCGATCCTCACCTACGCGAACTGGAAAGAGTGGCTGAACGTCCTGCTTGGCGCGTGGCTGATCGTTTCGCCCTGGCTGCTGGGTTTCGCCCATACCACGGGGATGCACATCAGCATTGCGGGAGGAATAGTGGTCGCCTTCCTGGCCTTGACCGAATTGATCGTGGTCTACGATCCGCCCGCGGACAGCCCGGCCACCTGACCCGCCGCGCGCGTTCGACATCACGTCGCCGGACGCGCCGGATCGCCGTCGTAGCGTGCTTTACATCGGTCCGATCGCCGCTAGTCTGCCGATCCCGAACAACACATGGGGGAACGGGATGGTGGACGACCGCAACGACAATCGCACGCACATCCTCGAACAGATCGCCACCGAAGCGCTAGGACTGCTCGGCAGCGGGCAGCAGGTCGCACCGTTCGGTTCGCGCGCGGGCGGTCTCAGTGTGGCAGATGCCTACGCCGTCGTGACAAAACTGCGCGACCTGCGCAAGGCGCGCGGCGAGACGCCGGTTGGCCGCAAGATCGGCTTCACCAACCGCAGCATCTGGCCGACCTATGGCGTCAACGGACCGATCTGGAATTACATGTACGACAGCACCGTGCATGATCTCCCCGCAGGCGGCAGCGTGTTTGCGCTCGACGGCCTGGCGCAACCGCTGATCGAGCCGGAAATCGCACTGCACCTGGCCCGCGCGCCGCAACGCGGCATGAGCGATGCCGACCTGCTGGGCTGCATCGACTGGATCGCCCATGGCTTCGAGATCGTGCAGTCGATCTATCCGAACTGGTCGTTCACCGCCGCGGATGCGATCGCGGGCTACGGCATGCACGGCGCCTATCTGATCGGCGAGCGCCATGCCATCGGCGGCGATCTCGCGCGCTGGGACAAGGCGCTTGCGACTTTCACGCTGGAGCTCAAGCGGGACGACGGCCTCACCCGCTCCGGCCGGGCGCAGAACGTGCTCGACGGCCCGTTGCCGGCGCTGCGTTTCCTGATCGACGAAATCGCCCGCCATCCGGGCAGCGAGCCGCTCGCGGCCGGTGAGATCATCACCACCGGAACGCTCACCGAGGCGCTGCCGATCGCGCCTGGCGAGACTTGGTCGACCACGCTTGCCGGCATCGACGTGTTGGGACTGCGGGTGCAACTTCGCTGATCGCAGCCTTGTATCCGGCCGACACACAACAAGAACACCATCCGAGGACACACCGATGAGCACCGACACCGCGAAAGTCGTCATCCCCGACGATACCAGCCTCACAGCGTTCTATCGCGACATGAACGCGCCGGAGCGGCGCACGTTCTGGGCCTGCGCCACTGGCTGGGCGCTCGACGGCATGGACTTCATGATCTATCCGCTGGTGATCGGCACCATCATCAAGCTGTGGAATGTGGACGCCGGCATGGCGGGTCTCGCGGGCACGGTGACGCTGCTCGCCTCTGCCGTCGGCGGCTGGTTCGCCGGTTTCATGTGCGACCGCATCGGCCGCGTCCGCACCATGCAGATCACCATCATCTGGTTCTCGGCGTTTTCGCTGGTCTGCGCCTTCGTGCAGAACTTCGAGCAGTTGCTGATCGCGCGCGCCATCCTCGGATTCGGATTTGGCGGCGAATGGGCGGCCGGCGCCGTGCTGATGGGCGAAACCATCCGCGCGCAGTATCGCGGACGCGCGGTCGGCTCGGTACAGTCCGGCTGGGCGGTCGGCTGGGGCCTCGCGGTGCTCGCGCAGGCGCTGCTGTTCAGCCTGCTGCCGGCGGAACAGGCGTGGCGCTGGATGTTTGCCATCGGCGTGCTGCCGGCGCTGCTGGTATTCTATCTGCGCCGTTATGTGGAGGAGCCGACGGTCTCCGCCGAGACCATGAAACGGCAGTCGAGCTCCGGCGATCGTCCCCAGATCTGGGAGATCTTTTCCGGACCGATCCTGAAGACCACCATCCTCGCCTCGCTGGTCGCCACCGGCTGCCAGGGCGGCTATTACGCCATCACCTTCTGGGTGCCGCGTTTCCTCACCACCGAGCGGCACCTCTCGATCGTCTCCTCCACCGGTTATCTCGCCGCGCTGATCATCGGCTCGTTCGCAGGCTATCTGGTCGGCGCGTGGCTGGCGGATCGTATCGGCCGGCGCAATTTGTTCCTGATCTTCTCGCTGGGTGCCATCGCCGTGGTGCTGATCTACACCCAGGTGAGCTTAAGCAACGAACTGCTGTGGGTGCTGGGCTTCCCGCTCGGCTTCTTTGCCTCGGGATATTTCTCCGGCATCGGCGCGTTCCTCACCGAACTCTACCCGACGCGCTTGCGCGGCTCGGGCCAGGGCTTCTGCTACAATTTCGGCCGCGGCATCGGCGCGCT
>JBGMOD010000177.1:0-52974 GCA_041424235.1 Hyphomicrobiales bacterium | reverse complement strand
GCGCACGAGCGACGTGTGTCGCGCCGATGATGCGGCCCATCAAACAGGAGGCTCCTATCGCAGCCGAACATGTGTCCACACAACTTGTACGTAAGCCATGGGGAAGCACTGATCTTCGACCTTGGAGCAGTTTGGATACGGAAGGCGTGCCGATTGGTGAGCTCTGGTTTCAGCGAACCAATAAAAATGCACCAGACCCAGCATTGCTTCTAAAGATGCTGTTCACGAAACAGCCGCTGTCCATCCAGGTACATCCAGATGACACCTTCGCGCGATCGATTGGGCTTGCCAATGGCAAGACCGAAGCTTGGTACATTCTTTCAGCCGCGCCGGACGCTGAGGTCGCTATTGGACTGAAGCGCCAGCTTTCATCGACCGAACTGCGCGCGGCCATCGCGGACAGTTCCATCGTGGGTATGGTGCAATGGCATCCGGTTCGACAGGGTGATGTGTATTCTGTTCCTGCTGGAACGGTTCACGCGATTGGTGCTGGTATTGTTCTCGTAGAAATTCAGCAGCGAAGTGATGCCACGTTTCGGATCTTCGACTATGAACGGCAGCGGGAATTGCATGTCGAAAACGCGATTGCTGTCGCCGACACGGGCCCCGTCCAACGCCAATCGCCGCCGGAGACATTAACTGAAAACCGGACTTCGCTGGTCGCCAATCATTATTTCGTGCTGGAGAAGATCAGTCTTCCGGCGGGTTCGCGATGGGCGCTTCATGCGCGGCGTGAAACCTGGATGCTGATTATCGGAGGAAGTGGCCGTATCGGCGTAACCGACGCGTCAAGGGGGGGCGCCTTTTTCGTCGAGGCGGAACAGATGGACATCTACGTCGGACTGGAGGGTTTACACGGACTGCTTGCCTATTCCGGCCCGGATCCGGACCTTGGCTTACTCAAGGACCTTGGTAACTCAACAACCATTCCTAGCGACGCTTTGCGAGCGCCAGCCGAGCAAAAGCTGTCCGGGCATTTGCACAAACAACCGGAGGCTCAAACGTGACTGCAGTCAATCGTGTGGCGTTCATCGGAAATTCGCTGCCACGGCGATGCGGAATAGCGACGTTTACAACGGATATGCAGCGCTCGATTGCAGCCTCGCGTCCTGATCTGGAAACCACCATCGTGGCTATGACGGATCACGGTCAGGTCTACGACTATCCTCCTGCCGTAGGCTTTCAGGTTAACGACGACCGTCTGGAGGACTACATCGCTGCTGCTGAATTCCTGAATGCCGGGCAGTTTGACGTTGTCTGTCTGCAGCATGAGTTCGGCATCTTTGGCGGCCAGGCCGGCAGCCACATCACGGCGCTATTGTCGCGCTTGACCATGCCCATCGTGACGACGCTTCACACGGTTCTCGTCGAACCCACGGCCGTGCAACGCGAGGTGCTCGCGCGCATCGTCGAAGTCTCGTCAAAGATCGTCGTCATGGCCGAAAAGGGCAGGGAGTTGCTCAGGCTCGTCTATCAGGTGTCCGACGAGAAGATCGAGATTATCTCGCATGGCATCCCCGACTTTGCCTTTGTCGAACCCGACGTGGCCAAGGCCAAGCACGACTTCAGCAACAGGGCCGTTATCCTGACGTTCGGGCTTTTGTCCCACAACAAGGGCATCGAGGTCATGATCGACGCGATGCCTTCGATTTTGGAAAGCAAGCGCGGCGCAGTCTACGTGGTTCTGGGCGCGACACATCCAAATCTGGTCCGCGACCAGGGTGAGGCGTACCGGAACAAGCTCAAGGCGCGCGTCCGGGAGCTTGGCATTGAAAATCATGTCGTATTTCTCGACCAGTTCGTCGATCTGCCGACGCTGCTGGACTTCATTTCGATGTGCGACGTGTATGTCACGCCGTATCTCAATGAAGCGCAGATGACGTCAGGCACGCTGGCCTACAGCTTCGGATTGGGGAAAGCTGTCGTTTCAACGCCATACTGGCACGCACGCGAGTTGCTGGCCGATGGACGCGGAATTCTGGTGCCGTTCGGCGATGCGGCCACGATTGGTGGCGAAATCGCCAAGCTACTGACCAACGACACGCTTCGGCTGGCGATGCGTAAACGGGCCTATGCGAGCAGCCGCTCCATGATCTGGGAACGCTCGGCGGAGCGCTACATGTCGGTGTTCGAAGGAACCAGACGAAGATTCCGACTGGAAACCATTGCCCGTCTTGACACAAGCACGCTGCTACGCGACAGCCACGCGCCCCCGGAAATGCAAACAGGGCATTTCCTGTCGATGTGCGATGACACCGGACTATTTCAACATGCCGTACATTCCGTGCCGGATCGGTCGCACGGCTATTGCGTCGATGACAATGCCCGCGCGCTGTTACTGGCCTGTGCGCTCAACAATCCAGGAGAGCAGCGGTTGCCGGAAGTGCTGACCGCGCGGTTCGCCGCCTTTATCCAGCACGCATGGAATCCCGACACGCAGCGGTTTCGAAATTTCATGGGGTTCAATCGTTGCTGGCTGGAGCCCAGCGGTTCGGAAGACAGTCACGGCCGGACGCTGTGGGCTTTGGGCGTATGCGCGCTCACCGACGCCAATCCATCTCGCCGGGTCTGGGCTGCTGGACTGTTTTGCGAGGCTATGCATACCGCGGAACAGTTTAGCTCCCCTCGCGCGTGGGCTTTTTCACTTCTTGGGCTGGATGCTTATTGCGCCGCGCTGCCTGATGATGCGCCCGCTGCGCGGCTTCGCCTGACACTGGCCGACAGGTTAATGTCAATTCTTGCCGCGGTTGAGACGAAGGACTGGGTTTGGTTTGAAGGGGGATTGGCCTACGACAATGCGCGGTTGCCGCAGGCGCTGATCTTGGCCGGTCTGGCCACCAAGACGTTACCTTATGTTGAAGCGGGCCTGCGATCCTTGCGCTGGCTGGTGACGCAACAGACCACGGCAACGGGTCAGTTCAGGCCGGTCGGAACGGAAGGATTCGGTGAGACGCGCCGACGGCCACGAGCGTTCGATCAACAGCCGCTGGAAGCCACCGCGACGATTTCGGCCTGCATCGCGGCCTGGCGTGCTACTCATGATTCGGAATGGAATGCCGAGGCCGCGCGCGTCTTCGCCTGGTTTCTCGGCAGTAATGATCTGTCGGTTTCTCTCATCGATCTGGAGACGGGAAGCTGCCGCGATGGGTTGCATCCGGACCGACCCAACGAGAACAGGGGCGGCGAGTCCGTCGTGTCCTATCTCCTCGGGCTTTCGGAAATTCGCCAGATCGCCCGCCTGAGCGAAAATCGCTCCAAACCCGCAGCCCGCGTTGCTTAAGCGACGCAATGTTTGTCATCGCTTCAACAATAAGAGGGTGCTCTGTCACAGCTTCCATTTCTGAATCGTCAGGCCCTTTACCTGCGTCCCGACCCGGCGCGAGTGATCGTGCGGCCGTTCAAGCCTGCGACCGAACCGCGCGATCTCAATCCCACCGACAAGACCCGCGCCAATCACATCGTCGACCGGATGCTTGCGCTTGATGCGGAGACAGTCGCCAGCCAACTGGACGATGTGCTGGAAAATTTCCAAGGTCGTCATCGCAATTTGCTGAAGATATTTGAAGCGCGCGCCGACGAAATGGAAGAAGCATTCAATACGCATGTGGTCTTCACGGAAGAGCAACGCCAATTGGCTGGTGCCTATTTCCTTAACGAGTATTCTTTTGAGGCGTCCGCGCTATTCAATCCGAGTATCGTGGCGCATCCGGATCAGTCCGCCGTTCCGTCCGGCAGTCTCCGCTTCGTCCTAAGTCTCCGCGCCGTGGGAGAGGGGCATGTTTCCTCACTGACGTTTCGCTCATGTATCATCGCAGCCGATGGCAAGGTCAGCGTTGATTCGACATCGCGCTTGGCATCCAGCCCCCGTATCAGCCTTCGCCAAGACAGCGACGCTATTGATCTCATCTTCACGCCTGATGAGGACATCAGCGAGCGGGTGATCTTCCCGATCACCGAGTCGCAATCGAATGGCATCGAGGACGCTCGTTTCGTGGAGTTTCGCGATGGCGGCCGGAGTATTTATTATGCGACCTATACCGCCTACAGCGGGCGGGCGATCCGGTCGGAATTGATCGAAACCTCGGACTTCGTGTCCTTCCGTCTGTCGCCTTTGAAAGGTGCAGCGGCGCGCAACAAGGGCATGGCGCTGTTTCCCAGAAAAATTAACGGCAAGTACGCCATGATTGCGCGCCAGGATAACGAGAATCTCTATCTGATTTACTCGGACGATCTGTACACGTGGGACGAAGGGCAGGCGATTCTGAAGCCGCAGTTTCCATGGGAGTTCGTTCAGATCGGTAACTGCGGATCGCCTATCGAACTCGACAGCGGATGGCTGATGCTGACCCATGGTGTGGGTCCGGTCCGGAAGTACTCGATTGGCGCGGCGCTGCTCGATAAAAAAGACCCATCGAAGGTTCTTGCTCGGTTACGAGAACCGCTTGTGCGGCCCGATCCTTCGGAACGCGAAGGATACGTCCCGAATGTCGTCTACACTTGCGGCGCGATACTCCATCGCGACAAGATCATCTTTCCTTATGCAATTTCGGACACGTTCTCTAATTTCGCGACAATTGAAGTAGCTGCATTGCTGGATGCAATGAAGATTTGAGGCGTAGCCTCTGATCTAGTTATGTTCATGGAAGGTCGCCGTTGACAAATTTTTTATGTCAGCAATTGGCAGCAAAGCTGACGTCTGCGGATACCTTGATGTCTCTCAGTAGATGCTTGCCAGCAATGGCCTCAGTTCATGTATGTCTGGAAAATTATATAGTAATTTCAATTATATAAGAGTTCGCGATTTTGTTCTGAATGGCGCGCCAATTTCTTTCTGTTGGCCGACGGCATCGCTTTGCGGCTTCCGTCTTGTGCATCTTGGATTGGGTTCCGCTGTTCGCGACCCTGACACGAACTGGCACACAAGATTCCATGTCGAACTGTATTCGCTGTGCGTGCGTTGCGATGCGCCTACGTTGCAATGCGCAACATGGTTTCGTTGACGGCCTTCTTATACCGTCTAACATTCATGCAGGCCCGTGAGAGGCCATCGGAGGAATGCATGATACGTCTTGCCAGCCTAACTGCTCGCCGACAATTTCCAAAGAATGCACAAACCCAGCGCTCACCGCTGGGTTTTTTGATGGTTGCATCCGCTGTTGCAACGCTAGCCATCTTCTCTGCGGCCTCCGCGCAATCGCCGCCGAAGGGATCGCCCGATCATATCAAGGCGGTGACGTCCGCAGTCGATCAGAATTCCATCAAGGCCAACGCTGCGACATCGAACGACTGGCCGACGGTCGGCCTTGACTATGGCGAGACGAGATTCAGCAAGCTGAATCAGATCAACACCGACAACGTCAAGAATCTCGGCTTGATGTGGACCTACAATCTTGAATCGTCGCGCGGGGTCGAAGCGACGCCGATCGTGGTCGATGGCATTATGTACGTCTCCGCATCGTGGAGCGTGGTGCATGCGATTGACGTGCGCACCGGGAAGAAAATATGGACGTACGATCCGGAAGTTCCTCGCTCGATCGGATTCAAGGGCTGCTGCGACGTCGTAAATCGCGGTGTTGCGCTCTACAAAGGCAAGATCTTCGTCGGCGCCTATGACGGACGGCTCGTGGCGCTCGACGCTGTGACCGGCGCGAAAGTCTGGGAGAAAGACACGCTCATCGACAAGGAGCACTCCTACACAATCACGGGCGCACCGCGCGTCGTGAACGGGAAGGTCGTGATCGGCAACGGTGGCGCAGAATACGGCGCACGCGGCTATGTCACCGCGTATGACGCGGAGACTGGGACTCAGGCTTGGCGCTGGTTCATCGTACCCGGCGATCCAGCCAAGCCTTACGAAGATGAATCGATGGAGGCGGCGGCCAAGACCTGGGATCCAGCCGGAAAATACTGGATCAACGGCGGCGGCGGCACGGCATGGGACACCATCACGTTCGATCCCGAACTGAACCTTGTCTACATCGGGACCGGCAACGGATCGCCTTGGAACCGTCATTTCCGTAGCCCTGCGGGCGGTGACAACCTCTATCTCGCTTCGATCGTCGCGCTGAACGCCGACACCGGCAAATATGTCTGGCATTATCAGGAAACGCCTGGCGATCATTGGGACTACACGTCGACCCAGCCGATGATCCTGGCAGACATCAACATCGATGGCGCGCCGAGGAAAGTGATCCTTCACGCGCCGAAGAACGGCTTCTTCTTCGTGATCGACCGCACCAACGGCAAGTTCATTTCGGCAAAGAACTTTGTCGATGTGAACTGGGCCACCGGCTACGACGTCAGCGGCCGGCCGATCGAGGTGGCAGCGGCGCGTTCGCCGGACAAATCGTTCGACAGCATCCCGGGGCCGTTCGGCGCCCACAACTGGCATCCGATGTCCTTCAATCCGAACACGGGCCTTGTCTATCTGCCGGCTCAGAACGTGCCACTCAACCTGACCGGCGAGCCGAAGTGGTCGCATAACGACAACAAGCCCGGCGAGTTCGGTGGCAACACCGGTTGGAATCTCGGTTTCTCACTGAATGTGGCGCCGCCGAAGAGCCTGCCGTTCGGCCGCCTGATCGCGTGGGATCCGGTGAAGCAGAAGGAAGTCTGGCGCCAGGAGTATGTTGCGCCGTGGAATGGCGGAACGCTGACCACCGCCGGCAACCTGGTGTTCCAGGGCACCGCCGACGGCCGTTTTATCGCCTACAACGCTACCACCGGCGAAAAGCTCTGGGAAACGCCCACCGGCACCGGCGTGGTGGCGGCGGCATCGACCTATCTGGTTGACGGCGTCCAGTACGTGTCGGTCGCGGTCGGGTGGGGCGGGGTGTTCGGCATCACCCAGCGCGCCACTGAATCAGACAATCCGGGCACGGTGTACACGTTCGCCGTGGGCGGCAAGGCGCCGCTACCGGCCTTCACCAAGTACCAGATGTCGGGGCTGCTGCAGGGGGTGAAATACGATCCTGCAGACGTCGGTCCCGGCACCTTGCTCTACGTCTCAAGCTGCGCGACCTGCCACGGCGTGCCGGGTGTCGACAAGGGCGGTAACGTCCGCAATCTCGGTTATGTCCCCGCTGAAGAGATCGCCAACCTCAAGGACATCGTATTCAACGGCCCGTTCAAGGACAGGGGTATGCCGGATTTTACCGGCAAGCTGTCGGAGAGCGACGTGACCAAGATCATCGCGTTCATCCAGGGGACGGCGGACGCGATCCGGCCAAAGAAATAGCCCGTTGCCGCGCCCATCCCCGGACCGAGGTCCGAGGGGTGGGCACCGGTTCGCTCGACGAGATTCGCCGCGTCGCCGGCAACAACGTCAAAATTAACTCCGATCGGCTGGACAAGCGCCGGGGGCGGGTGCTTATTTCTTGATAATATGTCATAAAAATCAATATCTTGCGCTGGGATCATAAATGGGCATCTCGCGCCAGCATGCTTAACGAATTTCAAACACACTAACGCCAGACTCTTGGCTAAGGTCCGAAAGACGTCGCTTGTCGACGTTCTGGCCGCATCACCCATCCGGTTGCCGAACAGCCCATGCGATTTGCCGTCCTCCTGATCTCGTTGCTCGTTGCGACCAGCGCGCACGCGAATTTGCGCATCACCCGCGACCACGGCGGCTATGTCGAGGAGTACAAGGCGAAATACGAGCAGATCCGCAAGAACGGCGAGCGTGTCATTATCGACGGCATCTGCAATTCGGCCTGCACCCTGGTGTTCGGCATCGTGCCGATCAACAAGATCTGCGTGACCCCGCGCGCCAGCCTGGGCTTCCACCAGGCCTATTACGACAAGGCCTTCACTTTCGGTATCAAGGTGACGAGCTACGAGGGCACATCGGATCTGATGTCCTACTATCCGAGTACGGTGAAGGACTGGATCCGCCGCAATGGTGGCCTCACCACCGAGATGAAGAAGATCAAGAACGGCATCGATCTCTGGAAGATCGTCGACCCCTGTCCGGAAGATTTCTGACGCGTCCGTGCGCGCCGCGAGCGTGGTCCGCCTGCTTCCCCGTCATCCAGCCATGGCGGTTACGCGTGTGATTTACACGCGCTGCAACGATCCCGTCATCACTGGCACGCAGCGGCCGCCGATCGAGGTCTGTATCACCCGGCCGTTCTGCTTGACCGCCTGAGCTTCGAGGCGGCTCGGGCGCCCCATCTCGACGCCCTGCATGATGGTGAGTGAGAGTGTCAGGTCCGCTTCGGGGCGAAGCTGGGCCAGCAGGCCGACCAGCGCCACATTGGCCGATCCGGTGGCGGGGTCTTCCGCAATGCCGTGCAGCGGCGCGAACATCCGGCATCGGATATCGATGCCGCCATCGTTGACGCGGGTGTAGAGGAAAACACTGTTGGTGCGGCCTGTCGAAAAATGCCGGCTGAAGGCGTCGGTGCGCGGCGCCGCCGTCGCAAGAACCTCGCGATCGCTGACCTCGGCGAACATGAAGAGAGCGCCGCAGGATGCAACGCAGGGGCGGTGGTTGCCGAGCTCGATGGCCGCGACCGGAAGCGCGCAGGCATCGGCGATCACGTCCGGGGCGATCTCCTCGCCCACGGAGAGCGGCTGCGGCGCGGCCAGGCGCGCCCCCGCGACGCTCGTGCCATCCCTGATCAGATCAATCGGCAGCAGCCCGGCCTTCTCTTCGAAGATCAGGCGATCGCCGGAGATGGGCCGGCCATAGCTCTCTCCAAGGCGTCCCAGCACGAACGCCGTGCCGACATTCGGGTGGCCGGCGAACGGCATTTCGGCGCGCGGTGTGAAGATCCGGACCTCCGCGGTGTGCGCCGGATCCTGGGGCGGCAGGACGAAAGTGGTTTCCGACAGATTGAATTCGGCGGCGATCGCCTGCATTTGCGTGGTTGAAAGCCCCTCGGCGTCGCGCACCACGGCCAGCGGGTTGCCGCTGAATTGTTCGGTGGTGAACACGTCGACGGTGGTGAAGTTCAAGCGTTTCGGCATGGCGGCGCGCCTCGGCTGGTCGATTCCGCCATCAATGACCGATGATGTCGGCCGGGCGCAACATCAACATTGCTCCCGGTGCAATCCAGTTGCCGGCATCAGCCAAGCATTTTCGTCCGGGCGGGCCTGCGGGATTGCCGATTGCGGGCCGCTGCATCGAGGCGCTATCAGGGCCGCATCATGAAGCCCTCGATCGCAAATTTCGCCGTGCGCGCGGCGCCGGCGTTTTTTGTCGTGCTCTGGAGCACCGGCTTCATCTCGACCAAGATGGCCTTGACCGGCGCGGAGCCGCTGACCTGGCTGTCGCTGCGCATGGCGATCACCATCTGCCTGCTGCTGGTCATCGTCGCCATCACCCGGCCGGCATGGCCGAAGGGCAGCCAGATTTTTCACAGCGTCGTGGCGGGCCTCCTGGTGCATGGGGTCTATCTGGCGGGCGTGACCATTGCGATGGGCCTGTCGATCCCGGCCGGACTGTCGGCGCTGATTCCGGGGTTGCAGCCGATCCTGACCTCGACACTGGCCAGCCGCTTCCTTGGCGAGCGTGTCACACCGCTGCAATGGGGCGGTTTGCTGCTGGGCCTCGTGGGCGTCGCACTCGTGCTGCACAATCGCTCGCTGACCGGGCAGGCGGGGTGGGGCTGGGTCGCCTCGATCTCATCGCTGATCGGTATCACCCTGGGCACGCTCTATCAGAAGCGCTTTTCCGGCCACATCGACTGGAGAACCGGCAATATCGTCCAGTACATCGCCGCGGGACTTTGCTTCAGTTTCGGCGCGCTGATGTTCGAAACCCGCACCATTCACTGGCATCCGGAATTCGTGCTTGCGGTTTCGTGGGCCACTCTGGTGCTGTCGGTGGGATCGGTCTCGTTGCTGTACTGGCTGATCCGCCGCTCCGGCGCCACTGAAGTTGCGAGCCTGTTCTACCTGTCCCCGGCGGTGACGGCGGTGTTTGCCTATGCGCTGTTCGGCGAGCAGCTGGATCCCGTTGCCATCGGCGGCATGGTGCTGTGCGCAATCGGCGTCGTTGTGGTCAATCGCGCGGCGCCGCAGTAAGACGCGAAACCGGACGTCGCGGGTCCGGTTCACGGTGGCCAGGCTGTGCGAAAATACACCAAATTTTAGAGTTTCCTTAAGTTTATCGGGCCAGTCTTTCTTCGAGGAGCCGCGATGAAGTTTTGGCTCAGCTTGGCATTGCCTGCGGCTGCTTTGCTGTTCGGTTTGCCGTATGCCTGGACCGTCCGAGCCGCGGCGCCGGATACCCCTGCGCAGGTCCGTGCCAGCTATCGCCGACCGGCGAGCATTCCGTTTCCCGCCAGCAACCCGTACTCCAAGGCGAAGTCATCGCTCGGAGAGATGCTGTTCTTCGATCCCACGCTGTCCGGATCGCGGACGCGCTCCTGTGCGTCGTGCCACAATCCGTCCCTGTCCTGGGGCGACGGATTGGGGCATGCGGTCGGCGAGGATCCAAGCGGCATGGCGCTGCGTTCGCCGACGCTGATCGACGTAGCCTTCAGCGAGCCACTGGGATGGGACGGCAAGTTCAGGGATCTGGAATCCGTTGCGTTCGGGCCGATTACCAATCTTGCCAACATGAACCTGCCGGAGCGCGAATTGATCGCGCGTTTGTCGGCGACGGCGGCCTATGTCGACGCCTTTGCACGGGCTTTTGGCGATGGCGCGATCACCCGGCCAAGGATCGAACTGGCGCTGGCGACCTACGAGCGCACCATCGTGGCCGGGGAGGCCCCCTTCGATCGCTGGATCATGGGCGACAACGCCGCGATCGGCGCTGCGGCCAAGCGCGGTTTTCAACTGTTTAACGGCAAGGCGCACTGCTCGGAATGCCACAGCGGCCCGTCTTTCACCGATGGGTCGTTTCAGGATATCGGAACGGCGAAGGGCGACGATATCGGGCGTGGCGTTTTTTTTCCGAAGTCGGAAAAGCTGCGCTACGCGTTCAAGACCCCGACATTGCGTGATGTGGCTCGCCGCGCCCCCTACATGCACGATGGTTCCGTGCCGACGCTGCAGGCGGTGATCGATCTCTATGACAAGGGGGGCATCGATCGGCCCAGCCGCTCCCCGCTGATCAAGCCACTGTCCCTGACCGTGGACGAGAAAGCGGACCTGATCGCATTCCTGCAGACACTGACGGCCTCATCACCGACAGCCAGGGTTCCGATCCTGCCGCGATAAATAGGGGCGCGGGCTGGCCTGAGGCGACAGCAGGGTCAGAGATTGGGTAAGGCCCAGCCGAGCAGGCCGCAACTGATGACCAAAAGCGCCCCGGCGCAGGTTTCCAGAGTTTCCTGGCGTGACTGATGCCATTTCGCTCCGAACGCCAGTGCGGATCCCGCGACCATGCTCACAACGCTCAATGCTCCGATCACTGGTTCTCTCCAACACCGACTGTCTGCCTTGGGTACGGCAATCGGTTTGAGAACCCATCGTTCAAGTCGTTAAAATTGGAGGCATTCGCGGTTTTGTCGCGTGGATGCGGGCGCTTGGGGCGGCGGTTAACTACGGAAACAACTCGGCCTTGCACCGCGGCAGCGATGCGTCGAAAAACGCTAAAAATTAAGGTAAGTTGAATAAACTCTTAAAAGGCAGATGGTTCGATGACTGGCCGTCGCGAGCGGGATTTCTCTCAATCCCGTGGAATCTCTTTTGTTTCCAAATACATGCTGGCATTCTTCTTGTCCGTGCTGGGTGCGCGGAGTGCCAGCGCGCACGTCAAATGGTTCTGCGCCTATGACGTTGCCGGGCAGCCGCGAGGCCTCGAGAACGTCCTGTGCCAGGATTTCGAGCTGCTCGTCGCTCTCGCGTTGTTCTGGCTTTTCTTCGGCTGCCTGGTTGACCGCTCGGTGCTCGGCGAGGCGATGACCCGGTCCATTGACCGTGTCACCGTCGGTCTGCGCTTGCACACCGAAACCATGATGCGGGCAGTCTGCGGCTTTTTCTTCATTTCGATTTGGGCGATGGGCGGTATTCTGTTGACCCCCGAACTGAAGACCACGTCACCGCTCGTGGGAATTCTGCAACTCGTGATCGCCGCCGGGGTTCTGTCGCGTCGCACGATGCCGATCTCGGGGCTCGGGATCGCGGTTCTGTTCGGGATCGGGGTGCGGGACTATGGCGTCTTTCATCTCGCCGACTATCCGATTTTTCTGGGCGTTGCGGCCTACCTCGTGCTTGTCGGGCTGCAGAAGGACCTGTTCGGCATCCCGCCGCTCGACGTCGTTCGCTATGCGACCGCGGTCACTCTGATGTGGGCTTCGGTGGAGAAATGGGCCTATCCGGAGTGGAGTTGGCCGATTTTCATTGAGCATCCCGGCATCACCTTCGGGTTTGACACCGAGTTCTACATGCGCGCGGCTGGCGTCGTCGAATTCACGCTGGCGTTTGCCTTGCTCTGGACGCCACTGGTGCGACGTTGCGCGGCTGCGGTGCTGGCGGGAATGTTCATCAGTGCTTGCTTCGAATTCGGCAAGATCGACGCCATCGGGCATTCCGCGATCATTGCGGTGTTGTTCGCGATCGTCGGCGATAACAGGGCTCGGGCGGACAATGACCGGCGTCGTCCCTGGCTGGGTCCCGTCGGCCTCTGCGCGGCACTGACCGTGACGCTGTTCGTCTATTATGTTGGCCACGCCATGCTTTTCAACACGACGATTCTCTAGGCCTCCATCCTGATCAATTGGCGACGTGAACCAGCAGCCTCATCTTGGGATGAATGGCGCACAGCACGGTGAAATTCCCGGCTGCAGGAAACGCGACCTCGAATTTGCTGCCGGGTTGCTGGTCCCCGGAATCGAAACTGAAGGCGTCCGAACTCAGATAGGCGTGATGCAGCAGCTCGCCGTCATCGTTAATAAATCGTAACGCCTCGCCGCGCTTGATCGAAATCTCCCGCGGCTTGAATTCCCGGTCTTTTTGCGAAATGGAATAGGGGCCGGCGCCCAGGGCAGCTCCGGCAAGCAATCCCGCGACCACCGCCGCCATTACTGGGATCGCGGCGGACTGGCCGAGGCGCACATAGCGCGATATCCGTGAGCGCATCTCAAGCTCCGTTTGAAAGTTCAGCACCACGCACGGCTGGCGTGAAAACACCGAGGTCTGATCACTCGCCGACGGCGAAAGATAATCTTAACGATGTCTGTATCGATTGCAGTGATTTACCTCAGCAACTTAAGATCGGCGATATCATCCGGTGGCAGTCTGTTGCGCGCCGTAAACCATGCTCGGCCAGCATATCATAGCGAATAGCGTCGAAATGGGTTTCTTTGCAGATCGAGGGACGTGGAGGGGCGCGGCAATTCGCTTCGTGGCCGATGGGTTTTCGCGCCTGGCGTTGATCCGGGGCACCATTCGCACGCAGATCCTGATCTTTTGCCTTGCCATGAGCGCCATCGCGGCGGCGCTCGGTGGTTATGCCACGCTCGGAATTCGCCATGCCGGCGACCTGGTGGTTCGGACGTTCGACGAGTCGTTGATGTCGATCAATTACGCGCGCGCGGCGGCCGCCGATTTTGCGGCGATGCGGGTGGCATCTGCGCAACGACTCGCAACCGGTGATGTCTCCATCCGCGCGGGCCTTGACGACGAAATCGACGCGCTGGCAAAAACCCTGTCGGAGGATCTGGCCGTCGCAGCGGAGCGGTCGCAGTCGGAGCGGGCGTCACAAGCGGCCGCTAAGGTCCAGGAAGCCGCCAACGCCTGGCGGGCGCTTCATCATCGCGCGATCGAGGTCGCCGGTGGCGGCGCCGTGGAGGACGGGGCAAGCAGACGGCGGGCGCTGATCGGAGACGTCGACCAGTACGCCAAGATCGTGAACCAACAGATTGATCTGCTTGTCAATTATACCGCCGGGGATGGGTTTCTGTTTCGGCAGCGGGCGCTGTCGACGATCAACAGGGATCTACGGCTCACGATATCGGGACTGGCCGTCGCGCTGCTGCTCTCGGTGCTTTTCTCATGGCTGCTGGCGCGCCGGATCATCGGCCCGGTGGCGATCGCATCCAGGGCGGCGCGAGGCATCGCCAGCGGGGATCTGAAAACCAATATCCCCGAGGGAAGCGACGACGAACTGGGCACACTGCTCACCGCCATGGGGACGATGCGGGACAACATCCGCATGATGATGGAGCGCGAAGTGGCGCAGCGGCGGTCCGCGCAGGCACGGCTGACCGATGCGCTCGAGGGATCGCGCGAAGGGGTGGTGCTGCTCGATGCCGACGGCAGGATTGCATTGGCGAACTCCCGTGCCAGCGAATTCATCGACAGCTCGCCGCAGCTTCTGCAGTCCGGTTCGCTGTTGCCGCGGGCTGTCTCTCCGGCAACGAGCGACGGTGGTTATGGCGATCTGGCCAGCGAAGCCCGACTGCCGGACGGCCGATGGTTGCGCGTCAGCCGGAGCGCAACCCAGGAAGGGGGCGTTATTGTCGTCTACAGCGACATCAGCGCGCTCAAGCAGCAGGAAGCCGAGCTGCACGCGACAAACCTCAGGCTCGATGCCGCGCTGAAGAACATGTCGCAGGGGTTGTGCTTATATGACAGCGAAGCGCGGCTGCAGGTCGTCAACCGCCGCTTCTGCGAGATCTTCAACCTGTCTCCGAGGCTGGTTTTGCCGGGGATGACCTTCCACGACATCCTTGCGCTGAGTGTCGCTGCCGGCAACCACGGCGACCAGACGGTCGATGATTTGCTGGTGGAGCGGGACAGGTTCCTGACCCCGCACGAGAGCGGCAATTATTTCCAGCACTTCAACGACGGGCGCATCATTTCGATTGCGCATCGGCCCACATCCGATGGTGGGTGGCTTTTCACCTGCGAAGACGTCACCGAGCAGCGGCGCGCCGAGTCCCAGATCGCGTTCATGGCGCGCCACGACGCCCTGACCAAGCTTCCCAATCGCTCGCTGCTGGCGGAACGAATCGAGCAGGCCATTGCGCAGGCCGGGCGTGGTTCGCGTTTTGCGGTGCTTTGCCTGGATCTCGACAATTTCAAGCAGGTCAATGACACCCTGGGGCATCCGGTCGGCGATGAACTGCTCTGCGCGGTGGCAGACAGGCTGCGATCCTGTGTTCGTGAGATCGATACCGTCGCTCGCCTCGGCGGCGACGAGTTTGCCATCATCCAATCCGATATCCAGAGCTCCGAGGATGCCGAGCGGCTGTCGCGGCGGTTGGTGGAGTGCGTGGGAGCGCCCTACGAATTCAACGGACAGCGCGCGGTGATCGGCTGCAGCGTGGGCATTTCGCTGGCACCGGGTGACGGCACCAGCGGCGAAAAGCTTCTGAAGAACGCCGATGTGGCCCTGTACCGGGCCAAGATGGACGGCCGGGGGACATGGCGGTTCTTCGAGCCGGCGATGGATGCGATCCTGCAGAAGCGCCGGGCGCTTGAACTCGACCTGCGCGAAGCGATCGACAAGGAAGAGTTCGAGCTGTTCTACCAGCCGTTCTACGATCTGCGCCTGAATCGGATCAGCGGCTTCGAAGCGCTGCTGCGCTGGCGCCATCCCACGCGGGGGCTGGTCGCGCCCGACCAGTTCATCCCCATCGCCGAAGAAATAGGGCTGATCGTTCCCCTGGGAGAATGGGTCCTTCGTCGTGCTTGCGAACAGGCGGCCACATGGCCGAACGGCCTCAAGATCGCAATCAATGTCTCCGCGACGCAATTCCGCAGTCAGAGCCTGGTCAAGTCGGTCATAAGCGCGCTCGAGGCCTCGCAGCTTCCGGCGCCTCGGCTCGAGCTTGAGATCACCGAATCGGTGTTGCTGACCAACAGCGCCGAGACGCTGGCGACGCTGCACAAATTGCGGCAGCTCGGCGTGTGCATCGCGCTCGACGATTTCGGCACCGGCTATTCGTCGCTGAGCTACCTGCGCGGCTTTCCTTTCGACAAGCTCAAGATCGACCAGTCGTTCGTCCGGGACGCGACAGCCGATGGCTCCAAGCTGATCGTCCGGGCCATCATCGGTCTCGGAAAGGGGCTGGGCATGCGCACCATCGCCGAGGGTGTCGAGACGATCGATCAGCTCAATCAAATGAAGGCCGAGGGCTGCAACGAAGCCCAGGGCTTCCTGTTCAGCCCTCCGGTTCCTGTGACCGAAGTCGCGGCGATCATCATGGCGTGGAGAAATGCGCCTGGTCAGGACGCGCTGAGAAATGCGATAGCCAGCTAGAAGCCGTCGCCAAACGGCATCCGCGGTGCCGTGCAAAAATGCTGGTCCGAATCGGGTGAATTCTGAATGATCGGGCGTGGGGCGCGATCATGGCAGCAACTGACAACACCTGGGAAATATTTCTACACGTCCGTATCATCATGGGCGTCGTCGTCGCTCTGAGCATTGCACGGTTGCTCAGCGGTGCGTCCCGCTTCATCCAGCATCCGTCCGGCGCGAAGGTGTCATGGATCCACTTCGGCTGGGTGGTGTTCATGCTGGTCTCGCTGGTGCATTTCTGGTGGTGGGAGTTCTGGCTGTCCATCATCAAGCAGTGGACTTTCGAAATCTACCTGGCGCTGTTCGGCTACACGATCGTGCTCTATCTGCTTTGCACCTTGCTGTTCCCTGACGATATCAAGGAGTATGGCGGGTATGAGGACTATTTCTTCTCGCGGCGGAAATGGTTCTTCGGCCTTCTGGCGCTGGCCTTCATCTTCGATTTTGCCGATACGCTGCTCAAAGGAGCGGCGCATCTCGATCGGTTTGGAGTCGAATATCTCGTGCGCACGGCGCTCTATTTCGTGCTTTGCGGAGTGGCGATGGCCACACCCAATCGCCGTTTTCACATCGTTTTTGTGATCGGCACGCTGATCTATCAGTCAGTCTGGATCCTGCGTCACTTCGAGACGCTGAATTAGAGTACGATCGGGTTTTGACCGCTCGATCCTGCTACGGTGATTCGGCCGGCTGCTGCTGGGTGGCGCAGTGAATGCCACCGCCGGCTTCACCGATCGGATCGATATTGAGGCTGACGATTTCGCGATCCGGATACAACTGCCGAAGAATGTCTTTTGCGGCGGCGTCGGCCTTGTCATCGCCGAATTCGGCACCGATCACGGCGCCGTTGCAGACGTAATAGTTGACGTAGCTCGAGACGAAATCGTCCGAGAGGGAACGAATCTCTTCGGGGTCTGGCTCGGGTATCACGACAATATCGAGCGGCCGGCCGGATGCATCCTTCGCCCGCTTGAGGATCTCATAGGTCTCGAACGCCGATAGGCTCCAGGGGTCGCTCGTGCTCTTTTTGCGAGGTAATTGTATCAGGACCTGACCTGGCTTCACAAAACGGGCGAGGGCGTCGATGTGATAGTCAGTAATGTCGGCCCCCTTGACGCCGGGCGCCCAGATCATGCGTTCGGCGCCCAAAGCCTCCAGCAACAGGCCTTCAACTTCCGCCTTGGTGCGCCGGTTGCGGCTGGGGATCACCCAACTGCTTTCATGAGCGAGCAACGTTCCGGCGCCGTCGGTCTCGACGCCGCCGCCTTCACCGACGACGCCGTTGTCGAACACGCGCAGACCGAGCTTGTCGGCGACCCGCCGGGCGATGCGCTGGTCGTCCGCATGCGGTTGCTTGTTGCCCCAACCGTTGAAGTTCAGCTCCGAGATTGCGAGCGCACCGTCGGCCGAACGCACGAACGTTGGCCCGGAATCGCGACACCACAGGTCTTCAGTCTTGATCGGCCAGACTTCGATGTGTGCGCCGAGTGTCTGTTGCACGGCTGCCACTTGGTCGGGGCCGGCCAGCATCACCACCGGCTCGAACCGCGCGATTGTCGAGGCGATCAATGCGATGGACGTGCGAACGGTCTCCAGTTCTTTCCTGCTGCCGTAAATCGCAGCACGTGAGGGCCATTGCATGAAAGTTCGCGCGTGCCGCTCGGCCTCAAGCGGCATTCGAAAGCCGAGGCGACGTGCTGAGCCGTTGTCCTGGTCGCGATCCTGTTGTGTGGCGGACGATGCTGGTCCGGCAATCATTGACAGCCCCATCACGGTGGTTTTCAGGAGGGTGCGGCGGTCAAGCATGGCAGCAGCCTAGGAACTTCCGGTGGCCGGCACAAGATCGCGGATTTGGCGACTCCCGGTCGAATCGAGACGCCAGTCTAGGGGCGTGTCTTGGCGTAGGCGGCAAGTGCGCGTGCGCGCGCCGCTGGGTGATCGACGATCGGCTCGGGATAGGTCTTGCCGAGCGTGACGCCGGCGCTGGCTAGTTCCAGCGGCGTGGCGGTCCACGGTTGATGGATCAGTTTCGGCGGCAACTGCGCGAGCTCCGGCACCCACTTGCCGACATATGCTCCGTCTGGATCGAACTTCTCACCCTGCAGCACCGGATTGAAGATCCGGAAGTAGGGCGCCGCATCCGCTCCGCAGCCCGCGACCCACTGCCAGTTCGCCGGATTGCTGCCGGGATCGGCGTCCACCAGCGTGTCCCAGAACCAGGCTTCGCCCTTGCGCCAGTCGATCAGCAGATGCTTGATCAGGAACGAGGCCACCACCATGCGGACGCGGTTGTGCATCACACCGGTGTGCCAAAGCTCCCGCATGCCGGCGTCGACAATGGGGTAACCGGTCTGTCCGCGCTGCCAGGCGGCCAGTGCGCGCGCGTCGTGGCGCCATGCGAACGCGTCGAACGACGCCTGGAGATTCCGTTCCGCCAGGTCGGGATGATCGTAGAGCAGGTGGCGGCAGAACTCGCGCCAGCCGAGCTCGCTCAGGAATTTGTCGATGTCGCTGATGATGGCGGGGCGCTCGGCCGCGGCAAAGCGCGCCGCGTACCAGACCTGGCGCGGGCTGATTTCGCCAAAGCGCAGGTATGGCGAGAGGCCCGAGGTCACATCACGGTCGGGGTGGTCGCGGCCGGTGGCGTAGCCGGCGATGTCATCTGCGAGAAATGTTTGGAGCCGCTGCTGTGCTGCGGTTTCTCCCGGCGTCCAGGTCTCGCGCAGGCCGCTGGCCCAGTCCGGACGTGTCGGTTCGAGCGTCCACGTCGCGATGTCGTCGGTTGCGAGCACAGGCCCGGCGCGCAGGCTCTTCGGCACGGGCAACGGTTTCGGCGGATCGCCGAGGCTTAGCACCCGCTTCCAGAACGGCGTGAACACCCGCAGCCCGCGGCCTTCCTTGTTGCGCAGCTGCGCCGGGCGTACCAGAACGTCGCCACGAAAGCTTTTCCAAGCCAGTCCTGCGTCCTCGATCTCCCGGGCGACGTCGCCGGCCACCCGCGCATGCGGGGCGATGTCGATTTCGTTCCAGTACACTTCGCTCGCGCCGGCCTCGCGGGCGACATCGGCCACGATCCCGGCCGCGGCGCCTTTGCGCAGCACCAGTTGCAGTCCGCGCGCGGCGAGGCTTTGGCCGAGGCTGCGCAACGCCTGCGCAAGCCACCAGCGCGCGGCGCCGCCGAGCGGCCGGGCCTGTGACGAACGAAGTGCCGTGCTCGCTTCATCCAGCACATAGAGGCAGACCACCGGCGCGCCTTCTGCGGCAGCCGCAGTCAGTGCCGGATGATCCGACAGGCGGAGATCGTCGCGAAACCAGACGAGGATGGGTTGGGGAGGAGCAATTGCCAATGACGGAATCCATGCGTGAGGGACGGCAGGGTGGAAGAGGGATGGACAAAAGGCAACCCGGGTCCGGCTGCCCGTCTTCCGACAGCTCCTGCCATCTGTCGATGGGACGAAGGGCTTTGAAACCCGGCAGTGGGGTTTGACGTATGATGTTGGATGGTGGTGGAACCAGCAGCCGCGGCCGCGGGAGGCAATCTTGAAGCGTTACGTTATTCTCTATCTCGCCACCCTGGTTGTGCTGGTGCCGATCGATTTTCTGTTCCTGGGTTTGGTCGCCAAGGGGTTTTTCACCTCGCAGGTCGGCGACATGCTTGGAACCATTCGTTTGGCTCCGGCTGTTCTGTTCTATATGCTTTATGCCGTGGGCATCCTGATCTTCGTCAGCGCGCCGCCGGCTGCAACGATACAATCGAGCTTGCTGTATGGCGCCTTGTTCGGATTGTTCTGTTACGCGACGTTCGAACTGACGGCGCTATCGCTGTTGAAGCACTGGACCTGGCCGGTGGTGCTGGTCGATATCTCCTGGGGAACGTTGGTCACCGCGGTGGCGGCGACGCTGGGGCTGCTGATTGCCGACTGGATCGCGCCGCGCGCGTAAGAGAGGAGCCTATCTCCCCAGCGCCCAATCGACGGCGGCCTGGGCGTGGAGGGTGGTGGTGTCGAACAGCGGAACGGTGCTGTCTTCCGCGCTGACCAGCAGCATGATTTCCGTGCAGCCGAGGATGATGGCCTCCGCGCCTCGCGCGACCAAGCGGGTCATGATCTCGCGATAGGCGGCGCGCGAGCTTGACCGCACGTCGCCGGCCACCAGTTCCCGGTAGATGATCTCATGCACGACGGAGCGATCGGCGCTGTCGGGAACGATCACATCGAGCCCGAATTTGTCGGTCAGACGCGCCTTGTAGAAATCCTGTTCCATGGTGAAGGCGGTGCCGAGCAGGCCGACGCGGCGATATCCCGTAGCCGCGATGGTCTCACCGGTCGGATCGGCGATGTGGAGCAAGGGGATGCCGATGCCGGCGGCGACTGCATCGGCCATCCGGTGCATGGTGTTGGTGCAGATGACAGCGAAGTCTGCGCCACCGCGCTCGAGCCGTTGTGCTGCCTCGATCATCTGCACGGTCAGCTCGGTCCAGTCTCCAGCATGCTGAAGACGCTCGATGTCGCCGAAATCGACGGAGTACATCAGGCTGCGAGCGGAATGCACTCCGCCAAGGCGTGCGCGCATCTCCTGGTTGATGATGCGGTAGTACTGCGCCGAGCTTTCCCAGCTCATGCCGCCGATCAAGCCGATGGTTCTGGTCTGCATGGGGGCTGCCGCGTGAGGGATCACGTTGGCCGGACGATAGAGCGCGCTGGAAGGACAATCAAAAACAATCAGAGCAAAACAAAGGCCGCCGTCGCGGCCTTTGCTCGGTTCAATGCCAAAGGGCCGGTGTCACTTCGGCTGCGGCACGATCCGGATGTAGGGTTTCGGCGATTTCCATCCCTGCGGATAGATCGTCTTGGCTTCGTCGTCGCTGACGGAGCCGGCGATGATGACGTCCTCGCCCTGTTTCCAGTTCGCCGGCGTGGCGACGCGGTGCTTGGCGGTCAGTTGCAGTGAATCGATCGCCCGCAGGATTTCATCGAAGTTGCGGCCGGTCGTCATGGGATAGGCGAGCGCCAGCTTGATCTTCTTGTCGGGGCCGATCACGAACACGGTGCGCACGGTGGCGTTGTCGGCGGCGGTGCGATTGCTGGCATCGCCCGCCGTCTCCGCTGGCAGCATGTTGTAGAGTTTCGAAACCTTGAGATCGGTGTCGCCGATCATGGGGTAGTTCGGCGCCGCGCCCTGGGTCTCGCGGATGTCCTCGGACCACAGCGTGTGCCTGGCGACGGGATCGACGCTGAGGCCGATCAGCTTGACGCCGCGCTTGTCGAACTCGCCTTTCAGCCGGGCGAGGGTGCCGAGCTCCGTCGTGCACACCGGCGTGAAGTCTTTTGGGTGCGAAAACAGCAGTGCCCAGCTACCGTCGAGCCAGTCATGAAACCGGATGTGTCCGTCAGTGGTTTCAGCCTCGAAATCCGGCGCGGTTGCGCCGATTTGCAGTGTCATGTCCGCCTCCTTCTGTGTGGACCGAATCTCAGAACTTGGTATAAGCCGCGCGGGTGATGCGCGGAACGGCTTCGAAAAAAGGACAAAATCCTTATCGGCCTGCGGCAGTTTGGCAGCATCAGGCCGCCGTTACGGCTCCGATGAACAGAAATTCATCCCCTTCACAAACCTTTTTGCGATGCCCCGATTTCACCGCATCCACGCCCTACCGCCGCCGGGCGTCATTGCGATGGGATCGGTCGGTGATGAACCTTGGCCGCAGAGAACGCGACCAATATACACCATGTCCAAATGAAGCGATTGAAAACACGCTTTATTAACTTTTGATTCACGGCCGCATGAAAATGCTGGTCTCTGACCAACCAACGAGAAGTGTGATGTCTGCCCCTGCTGGAACTCTGACCGACCTGATCCGTACCATCGAAACCTCGCCGATTGTCGATCGCGACACAACGGCGCAGGCCTTGGCTTTTGTCCGCGATGGCGTGCTCACCGGAGAGGGACCCACCGCAGCCGGGCGTGTTCATTTCTCCCGTTCGCTCGATCTTGACGATGCCGAATGGTGTGCCCGTATCCTCACCGCCGCGGCGCTGGACCATCAGCCGGTCAGCCGCGCCGAAGCCGAAGCCCTGTTCCAGATCAATGACGCCGCGACCGAGCGGATGGACGACGGCCGCTTCGACGACCTGTTCGCCAAGGCCATCGTGCATCATGCTGCTTCGTCCTCGGGCCTGCCGGTGCCGCCGCGCGCAGTGGCGCTGTCGCCGCAGACCGCGATCGATAGCTGGGCGCCGACCCAGGCGATCGGCGTCAACATCGAAGTGCTGGAATGGATCGCCGCCCAGATGCGCGGCAAGCGTCGCCACAACCGCTTGCTGATGTCGGTGGTTGCCACCCTGATCGGCGCGGCCACCACGCTGCCGCTGGCGCATTCGCTGCCGGGGCTGCTCGACCTCGGCATGTAGGATCCGACGATATTCGCCACCGCTTTTTGAGCGGCGAGACTGAAAGCAAACGGGCCTCGGTTGATCCAACCGAGGCCCGTTGTTTTTGCAGTGTCGCGTTTACTGCTTGGCGGTCTTGTCCGGGTCGAGGCCGACGGTGCGTCCGGGAAAGCCTGCGACATCGAAGTAGCGCTGTTCCAGCACGCGCTGGAAACGCAGCACCGTGCGCAGGCCGTTCGAGCTCGCCGGCGAGGCGAGGGTGCCGGTGTAGGCTTTCGGCGTCGTGCCGTTCGGCATGGTTTCCGTCATCACCCGTCCGAGCAGCTTGCCTTTCGGGGCCGTCTTCAGGTCCATGAGGCGGGCAATGGTCATGCCGACGTCGGCGTTGCTCACTGGCAGCGCGTTGACATAACCCGCCTTGAAGTCCGGTCCGATCGCCGCCATGAAGTTCTGGGTGTCGGAACGGGCGAAGTTGCCGTGCATGCCCTGGCCCTGCTGCAGGCGGGTGTCGGCGACTTCCACGGTGCAGAGCACCGGCTGGTCGCAGCCTGTCGCATAGGAGCGGAAGTTCACCACGATGGAGGGATGCGGCGTCAGCGCCTTGCCGTTGAGGCCGACCGAGGAGAGGCGGAGCGTGCCGCGGATCGGCGCCAGTTCGTCATTGACGAAGATGCCGCTGACATAGTCCTGCGCCAGCAGCGCATCGACCACGCGCCGCGCCAGCTTGCGGTCGTTCTTGGGGAGATAGATCAGGTCGGATCCGCCGTTGGCTGCGATGATGATCTCCGGCTTGGCGGGATCCTTGCCGATCAGGCCGTTGCCGAGGCGCGGATAGGCGTCTGCGGCAGCCACTGCGGCGTTCTTGCTGTCGGGATCGAACAGCGGCAGGTCGAGCGCCTTGGCGAGATCGAGCGCGAGGAACCCGGGCGGCAGCGAGCCTTCCTTGACGTCGGCATATTTGCCCTTCGCCGCCGGGCTGGTCGAACTCTCCTTCGAGATGGTCGAGAAGCCATGGTCGGCCGAGACGATGATGTTGGTCGAATTCTCCAGGCCGAGATCCTTCAACGCCTGGCGCACCTGGCCGAGATTGTCGTCGGCATTCTTGATCGCCGCGAGCGAGGTCGGGCCGTTGATGCCGGGCGTCACGCTGTTGAGGCTGTCGCCCTGGTTGTGCTGCGAGCCATCCGGATCGCGCGACCATAGCACGATGATGAACGGCTTGTTGCGGGCCTTGAACATCGGCAGGATCACCTTGGTGACCGCGTCGGCGAAGAACTTGCCTTGGGTAACGTTGGCGACCGTGGTGCCCGCGGTCTTGAAATCGCCCGCCTTGCCGTTGTCGCCACGCGAGGGGGCTGTCGTCGGAAGGCCGGCGTCGGTCAGCGCCTTCTTCATATCGTCGGTCAGCGGTACGCCCGAGGCGCTGCCGGTCTGGTCGTCGATGATGATGGTCTTGCCGGTGCGCTCGTTGTGATCGAACATCAGCGTCGGGCCGAGCTTGCCGACCGCCGCGGTCGAGTAGCCGGCGCCGCGCGCCATCTTCAGGATGGTCTCTTCGTTGAGATAGTTGCCGCCGAAATGATCGTCGATGTCGCCGAGCACCGGATCGTTTTCGATGAACGGCGTGGTGCTGCCGGCAGCCGGGCCGACCGGATAACCGGTGTTGATGGTGTTGCTGAAGATGCCGGTGTCGCCGAGATAGTGCCCGGTCGACATGCCCGACGCGTTCGGCATGGTGAAGGTGGGGAACAACGAGTGCGAATTGGTGAAGTTGATGCCCTTGTCACGGATCGCGGCCATGGTCGGCGCGGTCTCAGAGGTGACTTTCAGCGCCCGCAGGCCGTCCGGAACGAACAAAATGACGTTTCGGGGCTGGTTATTCTCAGCGAGGGCGGCGGTCGCAGACAACGCCAAAAACCCCACGGAAAGGGCCGTGATCAAGGTGCGCATCAAAATCTCTTTTCCGGTTGAAAGCGTTTCAGGGTATAAATTTCCAGTGCGACGGAATTGTTACAGGCGCGGCCCCGTGCCAGATTGACGGTTCTGCCAAGAGTTATCCACAGACCGGGTCATAAGAAACAGCTCATGTTCAAACGAATCCTGATCGCCAATCGCGGCGAGATCGCCTGTCGCGTCATCAAAACTGCTCGCCGGATGGGGATCGAGACCGTCGCCGTCTATTCCGAGGCGGACAAGGATGCGGTTCATGTGGAAATGGCCGACGAAGCGGTCCTGATCGGCCCGCCAGCCGCGGCGGAAAGTTATCTGGTGATCGAGAAGATCGTCGAGGCCTGCCGCAAGACCGGGGCCGAGGCGGTGCATCCGGGATACGGCTTCCTGTCCGAGCGCGAGGCATTCCCGCGGGCGCTGGCGGCGGCGGGGGTGGTCTTCATCGGTCCCAATCCCGGCGCAATCGCGGCGATGGGCGACAAGATCGAATCCAAGAAGGCGGCGGCAAAGGCCAACGTCTCGACGGTGCCCGGTCATCTCGGCATCATCGAGGATGATAGCCATGCGGTGACCATCGCCGACGAGATCGGCTATCCGGTGATGATCAAGGCCTCCGCCGGCGGTGGCGGCAAGGGCATGCGCATCGCCCACAGCAAAAGCGAGGTCGCGGAGGGCTTCAAGCTGGCGCGCGCTGAGGCAAAGGCATCGTTCGGCGACGACCGGGTGTTCATCGAGAAGTTCATCGTCGATCCCCGGCACATCGAAATCCAGGTGCTGGGCGACAAGCATGGCAACGTGATCTATCTCGGCGAACGCGAGTGCTCGGTGCAGCGGCGCAACCAGAAGGTCATCGAAGAGGCGCCGTCGCCGCTGCTCGACGAAGCCACCCGCCGCAAGATGGGCGAACAGGCGGTGGCGCTGGCCAAGGCCGTGAATTACGACTCCGCCGGCACGGTGGAATTCGTCGCCGGCCAGGACAAGAGTTTCTATTTCCTTGAGATGAATACGCGCTTGCAGGTCGAGCATCCGGTCACCGAGCTTGTCACCGGCATCGATCTGGTCGAGCAGATGATCCGCGTCGCCGCCGGCGAAAAGCTGGCCATCACGCAAAAGGACGTGACGCTGAAGGGATGGGCGGTGGAATCCCGCGTCTATGCCGAGGATCCGTTCCGCAATTTCCTACCCTCGATCGGACGCCTGGTGAAATACCGTCCGCCGGCGGAAGCGAGCCATGACGGCATCACGGTGCGCAACGACACCGGCGTCGAGGAAGGCGGCGAGATCTCGATCTTCTATGATCCGATGATCGCCAAGCTCGTCACCCACGGCCCGTCGCGGGCAGCCGCGATCGAGGCCCAGTCGAGCGCGCTCGACGCGTTCTATATCGACGGCATCCGCCACAACATTCCGTTTCTGTCGGCGCTGATGCATCATCCGCGCTGGCGCAAGGGCGACCTGTCAACTGGCTTCATCGCCGAGGAGTTTCCGCAGGGGTTCAGCGCCCGTGCGCCGGAAGGCAATGCCGCGCGCTGCATTGCCGCAGTCGGGGCTGCGGTCGATCATGTGCTGGGCGAACGCAAGCGGCAGATCTCCGGACAGATGAACGGCCGCGCGGTGTCGCGCGAGCGCCGGCGTGCAGTGTGGCTCGGCGAGCAGGAGATCCTGCTGGAGATCGCCCGCGACGGCGAGGCGATCGCGGTACGTTTTGTCGAGGCCGACGGGACGCTTGGCCAGCCGCATCATCTCGTTTCCGACTGGAAGCCCGGCGAGGGCGTCTGGCACGGGACCCTCAATGGGCTGGCAATCGCCGTGCAGGTCCGCACCAAGCCGAACGGTTTCCGGTTGGCGCATCAGGGTTACGACGTGCCGGTCAGCGTCTTCACTGAAAGCGAGGCCAGGGCCGCGCGGCTGATGCCGGTGAACACCAGTGCCGACAGCGGCAAGAAGCTGTTGTGTCCGATGCCGGGCCTCGTGATTTCGATCGACGTCACGGAGGGACAGGAGATCAAGGCCGGCGAAACGCTTGCCGTGGTCGAGGCGATGAAGATGCAGAATGTGCTGCGCGCGGAGCGGGACGGCACGGTCAAATCGATCCACGCCAAGGCGGGCGCGACGCTTGCGGTGGACGCCCTGATCCTCGAGTTCGCGTGAGGCGGCGATGATTGCTCAGGAGCGGCGCGAGGCCTTCCGCGCGGTGCTGTCGGGACAGAAGGTGATCCGGCCCGGCTCGGTCTACGATGCCGTGTCGGCGCGCATCGCCGAAGACCTCGGCTTCGAGATCGGCATTCTCGGTGGCTCTGCGGCGTCGCTGGCGATCCTGGGCGATCCGGACCTGGTGCTGATCACGCTGACCGAACTCGCCGAGCAGGTGCGGCGTATCACCCGCGCGGGACGCCTGCCTGTGCTGGTGGATGCGGACCACGGCTACGGCAATGCGCTGAACGTACGCCGTACCGTGCAGGAGCTGGAGGCCGCGGGCGCCGCGGCACTGACCATCGAGGATACGCTGCTGCCGCAAGCCTATGGCGAGGCCAAGCCGCAACTGATCTCGATCGAAGAGGGCGTCGGCAAGATGAAAGCGGCGCGCGACGGTCGCAACGATCTGTCGCTGGTGATCTTCGGACGCACCGGCGCCGCGTCGATCAGCGGCATCGATGATACGGTCGCACGGGCGAAGGCCTATGAGACGGCGGGCGTCGATGCACTGTTCTTCACCGGCATCAAGACCCGCGCCGAGGTGCAGGCGATCGCGGCTGTCACCAAACTTCCGATCATGCTCGGCACGGTCGACGGCGATCTCGATGATGATGCGTTCCTGGCCAGCCAGCGGGTGCGGATTGCCAACCAGGGCCATGCGCCGATCGCTGCCGCAACGCAAGCGGTCTATGCCACGCTGAAGGCGTTGCGCGATGGTACGCGTCCGAAAGAGCTGCAGGGATTGCCGTCTGGCGAATTGACGACACGGGTGATGCGCGAGAGCGTCATGAAGCAGCGCGTCGCCGACATGCTCGGGTTGAAACGATAATTTTGTTCGCCGACATCGCAGCTCTCCGGCCGGGGATTTTTCAATGAGCCAAGCCGGTCATGTCATTCGTCATGTCGTCATCCGCGGCCGTGTTCAGGGCGTCGGTTACCGGGCATGGGTCGACCACACCGCGCGCCAGCGCAAGCTCGAGGGCTGGGTGCGCAACCGGCGCGACGGTTCGGTCGAGGCGGTGTTTGCCGGGCCTGCTGGCGATGTCGCGCAGATGATTTCCGACTGCCGCCGCGGCCCGACGCTGGCGCGGGTCGACGACATCGCGGATCAGCCCGGAACCTTGGACACGCTGAAGCTGCGTCCATCCGGCACGGGGTTCGCCTTTCTCCCAACGCTCTGATCGTCCGTGAGGCCGCGTTGACAGCGCTGCCCGGCCGCCTATATTGCTCTTCAATATGCGAAAAAATTTTCGCAATCCGAAAAATGTGTAGCTACCAATTGGTGGCGTTCGGAAGACGGGAGGTTCAGCCATGGCGGAGACCCGGCCTCGGGCGAAGGCAAAGAGAGCGGACAAGGCGCTCGCGGCGCGTCGCAGCGCTGACCGTGCGTCGAAGGCCGACGGGCTGCGCAGCACGGTTCAGTCGCTCGCCAAGGGCTTCAAGATCCTGGAGGCGTTTACCGCCGAGAATCATGAGATGACGCTGAGCGAGATTGCAGCGGAGGCGGTTCTCGATCCCGGCACCACCTTTCGCATGCTCAATACACTGGTCGATCTTGGCTACGTCGCCCGCGTTCCGGACAGCCGCCGCTTTGCGCTGACGCTCAAGACCCTCGATCTCGGCTTCCATGCCATCGCGCGCAAGGATCTGCGGGCGGTGGTGCGCCCGGTGCTGCGGGCACTGGTCAATGACGTCAATGAGGCGGCGAGCTTTGCAATCCTCAACGGCGCCGAGGCGCTTTACATCGAGCGTGTTCGCGCCGGCATTGCTCGTCTCGGCGTCGATATCCGAATCGGCACCACTGTGC
This sequence comes from Hyphomicrobiales bacterium, assembly GCA_041424235.1. Taxonomy (GTDB): domain Bacteria; phylum Pseudomonadota; class Alphaproteobacteria; order Rhizobiales; family Xanthobacteraceae; genus Bradyrhizobium_A. Next base: position 24,431 of record JBGMOD010000177.1, on the reverse strand, counting down.
CGGCGCACCAGAGCGTCATCGGCCACAGCATGCTGGCCTATCTGCCGCCCGAGCACCTGGAACGGCTGGCGGCCATCCCGCCGCGCGAGACCCTCGCGGCGATCCGGAAGATCGGGTGGGAAGATATCGGGCCCTCGCTCGCGGCCATCCGTCGCGACGGCTATGCGTTGCGGGATTCCACGCTCAGTGAAGGCCTGCGCATTCTGGCGGTGCCGGTGCTGGATCCCGACAATCTCGCGATCGGGGCCATCAGCATCGCCGCGCCGGCGGGCCGGATTTCGTCCGACGACTTCCGCGCCCGCGCCCTCGATCCGCTGCGCGCGGCGGCGCGGGATATCGCACGAGCGCTGGAAGCCGGCGGCAGCATCGGCAGCAGCTCCTAGCTCGCTATTGCATCGTGAACAGCAACAAACGGGGCGGCGAACGTCGTCGCAATGCCGCGGGACAAACAGACAGCGCCAAGCTGTGCGGAGGGATGGCATGTTGAATCCGACGATGTCGCAGGAGAGGCAACTGAGCGCGGCCGATATCAGCGCGCGCCTCGAACGGTTGCCGATCACCCGCAGGCTGTCGGTGACCCGGCTGATCATCGGCGCCGCAACCTTCTTCGATGCCTATACGGTTCTCGCCATTGCGTTCGCGATGCCTGTACTGGTGCGGGAATGGAAGCTGACGCCGGCTGAAGTCGGAATGATCCTGTCCTTCGGCTACCTCGGGCAGTTGATCGGCGCGATCTTCTTCGGCTGGCTGGCGGAGCGGATCGGACGGCTGCGCGTGCTGCTGCTGACCATCGTCGTGTTCGTCGCCATGGATATCGCCTGCCTGTTTGCCTGGAGTGCGACGTCGATGATCGTGTGCCGTTTCCTGCAGGGCATCGGCACCGGTGGCGAAGTGCCGGTGGCGAGCGCTTATGTCAACGAGTTGATCGGCTCCCGGCGCCGCGGACGTTTCTTCCTGCTCTACGAGGTGATCTTTCCGATCGGCCTGATGTTCGCAGGCATTGTCGGCACTTTTTTCGTTCCGACGTATGGCTGGAAGGCGATGTTCATCGTCGGCCTCGTTCCGGCGGTCCTGATGATCCCATTGCGCTGGTTCATGTCGGAATCGCCGCGCTGGCTTGCGTCCAAGGGGCGGTTGGGCGAGGCCGATGCCATCGTGGCCGAGCTGGAGCGTGCAGCGCAGGCGGAGGGCAAGCCCCTGGCGCCGCCGGTGGCCGTCACGGTGCAGGCTGGAGGGCGGCGCGACAGTAACTGGCGCGAACTGTTCCAGGGCATCTATCGGCGGCGCACCCTGACGATCTGGGCGCTATGGTTCTGCGTCTACATGGTCGCCAATGGTCTCGTCACCTGGCTGCCGACGCTCTACCGCGAAGTCTTCAAGCTGCCCCTGCAGACCAGTCTTGCCTACGGCTTCACGACGTCGGCCTGCGGCGTCGTCGCATCGATCGTGTGTGCCTTCCTGATCGACAAGGTTGGCCGCAAGCGCTGGTACATCTCCGCCTTCCTCCTTGGCATGCTGCCGCTGCTGGTGCTGGCGTGGCTTGGGGCCGATGCCCCGACGCATGTGCTGGTGCTGGCGACGACTGCGTATGCGATCGTCCAGACCATCGCTTTTTCACTCTACCTGTATTCGGCGGAACTTTACCCGACGCGGTTGCGGGCGCTTGGCACCGGGTGCGGCAGTGGCTGGCTGAGACTGGGCTCGTCGGCCGGTCCGTTCGTGATCGGTGTCGTGGTCACGGACTCCGGCATCGGAACCGTATTCGCCGTTTTCGCCGGCGTACTTGCCGTCGGTGCACTGGTCACGGCTTTGTTTGCGATCGAGACCGCCGGACAGCCGCTTGAAACGTTGTCGCCCTGATCGTCGCATCGACCACGCCATTGGACGTTCATCCAGACCCGGAGCTTGCCCATGACCTCTCGCATCGACGCATGGACCCACATTTTCCCGCCGGCCTATTTCGCCCGGCTGCAGACCATCGCCTCGGCCGCTGGGCCATTGAAACGCTGGATGGAGCTCACATCGCTCTACGATCTCGAGCAGCGGTTCCGGCTGATGGACGCTTTCGACGGCTACAGCCAGATTCTGACACCGTCGATGCCGCCGATCGAGGATATCGCCGAAGGCCAGGCGGCGGTGGATCTGATGCGGCTGATGAACGACGGCCTGGCCGCACTGGTGACGCGGCATCCCGACCGCTTTCCGGCCTTTGCCGGCGGGCTGTCGCTGCTCGATCCGGACGCGGCCGTGGCCGAGGTGGACCGCGCACGCGCGCTCGGCGCCATCGGATTTCAGATCTGCACCCATGTCCGGGGCGTTGCCCTCGACGATCCCAAATTCGCGCCGGTGTTCGACGCGATCGCGCGGCACGATCTTGCGATCTGGCTGCATCCGGTCCGCGGTCCGCTGCCCGATTACCCAGGCGAAACGCGGTCACGCTACGAAATCTGGTGGTGTTTCGGCTGGCCTTATGAAAGCAGCGTGGCCATGGCGCGCCTGGCGTTGTCCGGTTTGTTCGACCGGCATCCCCACCTGAAAATCATCACCCATCACATGGGGGCGATGATTCCTTATTTCGCGGGGCGTATCGAGCAGGGATGGGGGCTGGAGATGGGCGCGCGCACGCCGCCCGCCGACGCGCATCTGCTTCCGGGGCCGCTGGCGCGCAAGCCGCAGGACTATTTCAAGATGTTCTTCGCCGACACCGCGTTGTCGGGCTCCGCTTCGGCGACCCGTTGCGGGCTCGATTTCTTCGGCGCCGACAAGGTCCTCTTCGCCAGCGATTTTCCGTTTGATGCCGAGGGCGGCAGCTACCTGGTGCGCGAGACCATCCGCGCGCTCGATGACCTCGAACTGCCGGACGCGATCCGCGGACAAATCGATCGGGGCAACATCGAAGCATTGATGCGACGCGCATAGCGGAGGCATGAGGCGATCTGAAGTCGGGGGCTACCCCGCCGTCACCACCTTGCGAAACGTCGCCGCCAGCATGCGCAGCGCCCCGAGCTTGCCGGCGTCGCTGACACGCGAGTGCAGCATCACCTTCGAGGGGCCGATGCGAGGGAGTTTGTGGGCGGGGCCGATGTCGACCAACCCCGGCGGCGCGATGCGCCGTGCGAGTGGCGCGACGGCCAGGCCGGCCTGGGCAGCCGCAACCACCGCACTGACGCCGCCGCCGATGAAGGCCTCGGTCCATTCGACGTCTGCCTTGTCGAGCGAGCGAATCGCCATGGCGCGGACGCCGCACGGCGCGGCCAGGGTGGCCAGCGGCAGCTTGTCCTGTCGCGACAGTTGAAAGCCAGGCGTTGCGAACCAGCCGAATTCATCCTCGGCCAGGGCCTCGCCGCCGCGGCGGGTGGCTTCCTGGCGCACGATCACTGCATCGAGCTTGCCGGCGTCGAGCGCGTCGAGCAGGTCGCGGGAGAAGCCGATGCTGACCGATAGCGTCAGCGTTGCCGCTACGGTCTTCAGCTTTTCCAGCAGCGGCACCAGTTCGGGGCCGGCCGCGTGATCGCTGATGCCGAGGGTCAGTTGCTGCCGCACCGGCTGGCTGCCGGCCAGCGCGCGGTCGTGCGCCTCCATCAGGATCCGTGCATTATCGCGAAACGCCGTGCCGTCGGCGGTCAGCCGCACCGAGCGGGGCGAGCGCTCGACCAGGCGCTGGCCGAGCAGCGCCTCCAGCCGCTGCAGTTTCATGCTGACGGCGGCCTGGGTGGTGCCGAGCGCTTCCGCAGCCCGGGTGAAACTGTGCAATTCCGCGACCAGTAGGAAGGCGTGAACCGAGGGGATATCGAGCGAGGTCATCTCATCATCACAATTATTTATGATTGATATCAATAAACATAAGCTATCGGAATGATGAGGTCAGAACTAGGTTGCTGTCAACGCGATCGATCGCGTCATTCCAAGGAGACCGACCATGCCCCTGATCACTGTCCGTTATGCCACCTCGAAGACCTCGCCGACGCTGAAGGCCGACGTCGCAGCTCTCGCCAGCAGCCTGGCCGCCGAGATCCTGCACAAGGATCCCAAGGTCACCGCCGTGATCGTGGATGCGGCGGATCCGGCGATATGGTTCGCCGGCGGGGTTTCGCTCGCCGAGCAGAAGCTTGCCAGTTTCTGGCTCGACATCCGCATCACCGACGGCACCAACACCAAGGACGAGAAGGCCGACTTCGTCGCCGAGGCGTTCAGGCGCATGGGCGAGCTGCTAGGGCCGCTGCACAACGAGACCTATGTCCACGTCAATGATGTCCGCGGCGATGCCTATGGCTACGGCGGACTGACCCAGGAGCGGCGCTACATCGCCGGCAAGCTGGCGGCTGGGGTCAAGAAGGCGGCCTGAGCCTATTCAGACAGTCTCTTCTCAGACAGTCTCGGGCAGGCGAACCGTCGAGGGGCCGAAAATCTCCTCGAACGCCTGCCGGAGCGCCATATCCACATCGGCCATGGTCACCGGCAGGCCGAGATCGACCAGGCTGGTAACGCCATAGCGGGGGTCCTCGACCCCGCAGGGGACGATCCCGGCGAAATGGCCGAGGTCCGGCTCCACATTGATGGCGATGCCGTGGAAGGCGACCCAGCGCCGCAGGCGGACCCCGATGGCGGCGATTTTGTCCTCGTGGCCGGCGCCCTTGTCCGGCCGGGCGACCCAGACACCGACCCGGTCCTCACGCCGCTCGCCGCGCACATTGAAGGCGGCCAGCGTCCGGATGATCAATTCCTCCAGGCTCGCGACATAAGCCCGCACATCCGGACGCCGCCGTTTCAGGTCCAGCATCAGGTAGGCCACCCGCTGGCCGGGCCCATGATACGTGAACTGTCCGCCGCGACCTGTTGAAAACACTGGAAAACGTGGATCGAGCAGGTCGGCCGCCTGGGCGCTGGTTCCGGAGGTGTAGAGGGGCGGGTGTTCGAGCAGCCAGACCTGCTCGGGCGCCTCGTTGAGGGCGATCTGGGCGGCCCGTTGTTCCATGGCGGCGAGCGCCTCTGGATAAGCCACCGGGGCGTCCGAAATCAGCCATTCGACGCCGGCGCCGCTTGGGGCACGAAACTGCGTCAAATCAAGCTGTTGGCGGCTGTTAACCATTAGCTAACCATAACTGTGTTGTTCTCGATCATCGACAGCAGCGTGAGTCCGGGTGCCCAGTGCCGACCCTCGATAAAGTCTCGATCGATCTGATGGTCGTCCTCGGAACGACCACCATGCCCATCCATCAGGTCATGCGACTGAGTCGCGGCGCGATCATCGAGCTCGACGCCACGGAACAGGACGAGGTCAAGGTCCTGGCCAACAACCTGCCGATTGCAAGTGGGGTGGTTGTGGTCAATCGCAACAAGATCGCGGTCGAAGTCAAGCAAATGTTGCCCCGCACTCCCGACCATAGATAGTGGTTCGGGCCTTGTCCCTGCAGTTTTGATTTGTTACAGGAGCGCCGGTTGATCCGGTGCCGATTCAAGATTTCGGCGCCCATCCCATGCGGTCGTGGCGGAATTGGTAGACGCGCTGCCTTGAGGTGGCAGTGAGTAAAATCGTGAAGGTTCGAGTCCTTTCGACCGCACCAGCCTGACTGAAAAAGGGCACCCCTTGAGAGCCGCCAGGGTTCTCAAGGGGTGCCCTTTTTCTTGTGGCAACCTTCCTGAGGTCGCCACATTTCCAAAGCGCATACTGCCACATGGGGCCGATGACCGGACCGGCCGTCGGCCCCTGTGTCAGATCGTCCGTACCGGTTTAGTGCATCGGCTCGATGTGCTCAGCGCGGCTGAGGTGCACCGCGCACTCGCCGTCCCGAGACTCGCTGAGCGCAGTGTTCGCCAGCGCGATTTCCTTGACCGCGGCCCACTTGTTCGGATCGGCATCGGGCAGGCCCGAGACGTAATCGTTGACCTTGGCCATGTGATCTCCGCCGCAGCCCGCCATCCTGTGGGCAGCGGAAGCCGGAGCGGCAGCGAAGACGAGCGTGGAGAGCGCAACCGCGCCTAAAAGATTTTTGCTGAGATTTTTGATCATGATGTGTCTCATGTTTCCTAAACACAAATCGGGCATGATTGCCCCAATTTGCGCAAAGATTCATACGCCCGCGCTATGCGTCTGAGGATGATCTCGTCATTGAATTTTTCGTGCGTAGGTTGTGAACACGGCGTGAAGCGCGAAAACGTGTACGTGCGTGACGTCGTTGTGATTTGCGTCTGATATGGAATGTCCGTCGGCCGCCCGGTTCGATGGAAACATCTTGAAACATGGCGATTCCATCGATTGGCGCTGCGCGCGTGCGTGGGTGCCGCGATCGGAGGCCGGGACAAAGAAATGACCTTGTTGAGCTACGCTTATCGCTTCGTCTCGAACTTCCTGTTCATGGCGATGGTCTATTTCAGCCTGAACTTCATGGAGACGTATCAGCAGAAGGCGATCGTGGCGGTCCTGGTGCTGGTCTACGCGTCGATGCGCACCGTCTCGGCGCTGCGCTCGTTCTATTTCTATCAGCGGATCGAGCGGCTGGAGATCGAAGCCCGCAAGCTCGTGGCCGCCCTCAAGCCGGCCAACACGACGCGCCAGCCGGTCATCGCCGAGGTCGCGCTGCTTCGCCGTCACGGCGAGGTGAAGGCGTATATGGATCTGCTGTTTCTGTGCCTGATCGTACTGCTGTGCCTGACGAAGATCATCAGCAGCTAAATCGCGTCTTCCCGATCCTCTTTGCCGATCTAATGCAGCGTCAGGGGCCCGCGATGAAGCCCGATCGGGGTCACCGGCCAGCTCCCCGGCAATTGCCGACGGGCCGTGTTGGCCTGAACCGCGATTGAACCTGTGACGTCGGCCGACGTGTCGGCTCTGGCCGGCAATGTCCGCTCCGCGTGCTGGGTGCTGTGCGCCGCCATCTGCTTGAGTTCGGCACGCGGCATCTGCGGTGCGCGAAACACCGTTCGGTCCGGCGCCGGCAGATCGTTGACCGGCGCCACCGCCCGCTGCAGCGAGCGCGGCCACAACGGCTCGGGCGGCAACGGCACGGTGTCGGCGGCAAAGCGGCCGGGCCGGAAGATCCGGTCGCGCGGCTTGTGGAAGATCGTCATGTCGTCGTCGTAGCGGGTATCCTCTAGGCCGGGCGCTGCCATCATGGCGGTCTGCGCGAACACGAAACGGGGAACGGCGGGCCAGCTCGCAACCAGGGCGGGATGCGCATCGGGATGCATCAGCCAGTCGCGCGGCTCGGTCGGCGTCTTCGGCCGGTCCGGCGTCGCCGGCACCACATGGACGATCCGGTAGCCGCGCGCCTTCAGCTCGCGCAGCAGCGTCGGCAGCATCGCTGCCGTGCGGCCCTGGATATCGTGAAGCAGCAGGACGCCTTTGCCCTTGGCTTCGATCCGGGTGAGGGCGAGGTGCAGCACCTGGGCAGACGAGATATGGCGCCAGTCGTCAGCCGGAAAATCGGCGCTCCAGGTCATGATGCCCCTGGAGGCCAGATACTCCTCGACGCCCTCGGCGCGCAGCAGCCCGGGAATGCGGAAGAACGGCGCCACCGCATTGGGGTCGCCGAGCGCGGCGGTGGTGTGGTCGATGCCGTCGTTGATCTCCTGCATCGCGCGCTCGATCGGCATCCGGTTGAAGCTGAGCGGATGGTTTTCGCTGTGCGTTCCGATGGTATGGCCGGCCTCGCGGAGGCGACGGACGCCGTCGGGAAACTGGTGCGCCATCCGGCCGATGATGAAGAACGTCGCCTTGACGCATTCGGAGGCCAGCGTCTGCAGCACCTGGTTGCTGTGCGGCGGCAGCGGGCCGTCGTCGAACGTGAGGACGACTTCATGATCCTTCAGCGGCAGGGTCTCGCCGTACTGCATGGTGCCGATCTTGGTGTGTTCCGTCGGGTCGACCACCAGTGTGCGCGATGTGCCGAGCGCGTCGGGATTGCCCGGGCAACTTTCGGCGCGGGCCGTGGTCAGGGTCGACGCCAGAAAGGAGGTCGAGAGCAGGGAGGCCAGCAGGGCCGCTCGCAGACCTTTGGCCAACACGGGCATTACAGACAATGGTCTCGCCCGATGGCCGACCGCAAACTTCATCATCACACCATAAATTCCAGACAGCGGAGCAAAATAGCGCTCCGCCAATGAACGATGCCTTAACCAGCCGGCACTCCTGGGTCGATACAGGGGCGGTGTCGGTTCAGCGTCTTGCGCTGACATCCTTGTCCGGCTGCCCGGGCACAATATGAACGACGTGATAGCCGTTGGTGCGCAGATAGCGCAGGAAATCCGGCATCATGGCCGCGGTCCGGGCCTTGGTATCGTGGAACAGGATGATCCCTTTGCGGGCGGATTGAAGCCGCTCGGTGGCGAGATTGAGTTCTTGCTGGGGCGTGATCTCGTTCCAGTCGCCGGGCCAAAGATCCGCGCCGAACACGACAATGCCGCGGGCCTCCAGCTCGTCGAGCAGCGCCGGCGTGGTCTCGAAATAGGGGAAGCGGAAGAACGGCGTGGTCGGCTTGTCCGTGGCCTTGCCATAGAGCGCCATCTCGTCGGCCGCGATGCCGCGGTTGATGTTGTCGCGGGCCTCGGCCTCGCTGATCCTGGCCATGTAGGGGTGTGACCACGAATGATGCCCGAGGGTATGGCCGGCCGCGGCCATCGCCTTCACCAGGTCCGGGTGGGCGGCCGCGCTCTGGCCGATCTGGAAGAACGTGGCCCGGACGCATTCGCGGGCGAGCGCCGCCAGGATCTTCTTGGTGGTCGGTGGATTCGGGCCGTCATCGAAGGTCAGAACCACCTCCTTGTCGGCGAGCGGCAGCGTCTGCGGGTAGCTCTTGGTCCCGACCCGCGGCCATGTCTTCGCATCCACCTCGAGCACGCGCGATGTGCCCAGCGTGTCTTTGCGTGGACAGTCCGCTGTCTCGGCGCGCGCGGCCGAAGCGGAGAGGGTGGCGAGTGCGATGAGTGCGGTTCGTAACAGCGACATGATGTGGTCCGGGTTTCCAGCGGTTTACGACAATCGAACCATATTGTCATTGCGCGATCCCTCGGCGATTGGGTAAGCCGACGCATTACCGGGATCGAGCAATCTCTCGAAATGTGAGGCGCGGCATGGCTGAGGATCCGGAACTGGCCGAGCCTGCCGCCGATGGCGAGCAATCCCTGCTCGACCGTTTCCCGATGCGCGATGAGGACGGAGCCGTCCGCTCCGAATTCGTTGAACGCGTCGCGGAGGCGGTCGAGGAAGCGGATTCCGCGTTCCTGCGCGAACTGGTGGCCGAACTCCATGAGGCCGACCTCGGCAACCTGATCGAGGCGCTGGAGCCCGATTTGCGCCCGCGGTTGGTCGAGCTCACCGGTGCGGATTTCGACTTCTCCGCGCTGAACGAGGTCGACGACACCGTTCGCGAGGAGATCCTCGAAGAGCTCGAGCCGGAAACCGTTGCCGAAGGTGTTCGCGAACTCGAATCCGACGACGCCGTCGAACTGCTGCAGGACCTGCCCGAGGAAGACCAGGCGGAGATCCTCGAGAAGCTGCCGGTCTCGGAGCGCGCCGCGCTCGAGCATATCCTCGAGTACCCGGAAAACTCAGCCGGCCGGCGCATGCAGACCGCATTCATTGCGGTGCCGCCGGATTGGACGGTGGGACAGGCCATCGACTACATGCGCGAGACCCCGGACCTGCCGGACCGGTTCTACGAAATCTACGTGGTGGACAGCGCCGGCCTCTGGACCGGGGTGGTTGCGCTGGACACCCTGTTGCGCGCCCGCCGTCCTGTCGGCATCGCGGACCTGATGCACGAGGACACCCGGCACGTCGCGCCGACCGATGATCAGAGCGAGGTGGCGCGGCTGTTCGGCAAGTACAATCTCGTGGCGGCGCCGGTGGTCGACGATGCCGGCAAGCTGGTCGGCGTCATCACCATCGACGACGTGGTCGACGTCATCGAGCAGGAGGCGGAAGAAGACATCAAGGCGCTCGGCGGCGTCACCAGCGACGAAGAGCTGTCGGATACGTTCTGGACCATCGTCAAGGGCCGCTTCAACTGGCTCCTGGTCAATCTCGCGACCGCATTCCTGGCGTCATCGGTACTGGGCCTGTTCGAAGGCCAGCTCGAGAAGATGGTGGCGCTTGCGGTGCTGGCGCCGATCGTGGCGAGTCAGGGCGGCAATGCCGCGACCCAGACTATGACGGTCGCGGTGCGCGCACTTGCGACCCGCGATCTCAGCGCCACCAATGCGATGCGAGTGGTGATCCGCGAGGGGCTGGTCGGTCTGCTCAACGGCCTCGGCTTTGCCGTCATCACCGGCGTGGTAGCGGTGGCCTGGTTCAAGATCCCGGGTCTTGGCGTCGTGATCGGACTCGCGATGGTGTGCAACCTCGTTGCCGGTGCGCTCGGAGGCATCCTGATCCCGCTCGCCATCGAACGGGTGCGGGGCGATCCGGCGGTGGCGTCGGGCGTGTTCGTCACCACCATCACCGATGTCGTCGGCTTCTTCTCGTTCCTCGGCATTGCGACGCTCTGGTTTGGCCTCAAGTAGGGGCGCAACCGATCGGCCAAGGCATCTTCATCAGACTTTAACGCGGATGTCCGATGATGTGCTCGGAATACCGTGCCTGAGTATGGTTTGAAGATGCGCGTGAGATTGAAAGCCGACGGACGGATTGTGGAGTTGCGTGACGGCTGCGAGATGCCGCTGACGCAGACGCCGCCAGCGGCACGTGCCGGCGCGACGATCCCCGCGGTGCGCGATCTGCGCCGACGCGCGCAACTGACGCAGGCCGAATTTGCCGCCAAGCTCGGCGTGCCCATCGAGACCATTCGCAATTGGGAACAGGGCAAGCGCTCCCCGCGTGGCCCGGCGCGGGCGCTGCTCGCCGTGATCGCCCATGCGCCGGAGACCGTGTTCGCTGCGCTGGCTGGCACGAGCGTTCCGGCCTGATCTTTCCTCAGATCCGGCGCGGCGGCCTTGACCGTCGGTTGCGCAACGGTTTTGCTTTCGCTGCGATGCCGCTGCAGTTCGCCTGCGTTCCGGCGGCCTGTCGCTCCCGTATGGTCTGGAGACCGCCATGCAGATGATCGACGCGAATGGGGCGAGCATTCCCGCGCTCGGCCTCGGCACCTGGGAGTTGCGCGGCCGGGCCTGCGCGCGCCTGGTCGAGCAGGCCATCAAGCTTGGTTATCGTCACATCGATACCGCGCAGATCTACGACAACGAACGCGAGGTCGGCGAGGGCGTGCATGCCTCCGGTATCAGGCGCGAGGACATCTTCGTCACCACCAAGGTGTGGACCACTCATTTCGCGCCCAATGATCTGGAGCGATCGACCCGGGAAAGTCTTGCGCGCCTGCGCATGACCGAAGTCGATCTGCTGCTGCTGCACTGGCCCAACCCGCAAGTGCCCTTGAACGAAACCATCGGCGCGCTGGCTCACATGAAGCAGCTCGGACTCGCCAGGCACATCGGCGTGTCGAACTTCACGGTCGCGTTGATCGAGCAGGCGGTCGCCGCTTGTCCGGAGCCGCTGGTGTGCGATCAGGTCGAATATCATCCCTACCTCAGTCAGTCGAAGGTGCTCGACGCGTGCCGGCGCCACGGCATGGCGCTGGTCGCCTACAGTCCGATTGCCAAGGGCCGGGTGAGGGGCGAACGAACGCTGGAGCAGATCGGCGCGACCTACGGCAAGACCGCCGCGCAGGTGTGCCTGCGCTGGCTGGTGCAGCAGGGTGTGGCGGCGATCCCTCGCACCTCGCGGGTCGAACGGCTGTCCGAAAATCTCGCGATCTTCGATTTCGAATTGTCTGACCGCGACATGGACGCGATCTTCGCGATGGCGTCGGGCAAAGGCCGGCTGACGAATTTCGCCTTCGCGCCGAAGTGGGATTGAGATCGACAGCATTCGACCGGCGTGCTGTTCTTCGCTAGTGTGCTGAATGCGAAGTTCGTGCAATTTCGCGGCAGACGCTTTCACGAACTTCGCATTCATAAGCGTGAGCGGGGAACGAGAGATGACAATCCCGGAAGTCATACGCATCGGCGGCCTGGAATTGCGATTCCTGCTGAGCGGCGGCGACACCGACGGCAGCCTTGGCCTGTTCGAGATGACCGTGCAGCCGAATGCCCGGATGCCGATCGCGCATCATCACGAGAGCTGGGATGAAACCATCTATGGGCTGGCCGGCGCGACGACTTGGCGGCTCGGTGGTTGCGACGTGACGCTCTCACCGGGCGAGAGCCTCTTCATCAAGCGTGGAATTGTCCACGGCTTTCGCAACGACACCCAGTCGCCGGCGAGCTGTCTTTGCATCCTGAGCCCCGCGGTACTTGATTCCAGATACTTCCGGGAGATGGCGGCATTGCTGACATCCGGCGCCCCGGACCCAGCGAAAATGAAGGAGACGATGCTGCGTCACGGACTGGTGCCGGCTCCTCCGGCATAGGGGGCGGGGTTCAGGTGCGTGATTGGCCCCGGTTGATCTTGTGCGGCCGATCGGTCATGCAGGCTAGTGTCCCGAATCCGAAGTTCGCATCACTTGACCGCACCTTCGGAGCGAACTTCGGATTCGATAAGGACACTAGCAAACATATGATTCTAGTGTGCTTTATGAATGCGAAGTTCGTGAAAGCGCCTGCCGCGAAATCGCACGAACTTCGCATTCAGCACACTAGACTTGTGCTGGATCATGCCGGACCGATCGATGTTTTTCATTGCCTCCAAGCTCCTGGGTTTCTTCGCGATGCCGTCCAATGCGCTCGCGTCGCTGTTCGTGCTCAGTGCGGTGCTGTATCTGGTCGGCTGGCACCGCGGCGCGCGGCGTTTGATCGCAGTGTCGATCGTGTTGCTGCTGGCGGTTGGATACTGGCCCCTGAGCAACCTCGCCTTGCTGCCGCTCACCGAACGCTTTCCAGCCTGGCAGTCCGATGGTCATGATCCGGAGGGTATCATCGTGCTCGGCGGCGCCATCGATCCCGACGTGTCGGCGGCGCGCGGCAGGGTCGAGCTCGATGCGTCGGGGGACCGGGCCCTCGCGATGCTGGAGCTGGCGCGGCAATTCCCCAAGGCCCGCATCGTCTTCAGCGGCGGCAGCGCGAACCTGACCACGGCTCCGGTGCCTGAAGCGCCGCTGGCGGGACAGTTGCTGGACAGTTTCGGCATCCCGCGCGATCGCGTAACCCTTGAGAGCCGCTCGCGCACCACCTACGAGAACGCGGTGTTCACCCGCGACCTGGTGGCACCCAAGCCGGGCCAGCGCTGGCTGCTGGTGACATCGGCGTTTCACATGCCGCGCTCGATCGGCGTGTTCCGGGCCGCCGGCTTCGATGTCGAGGCCTATCCGGTCGACTGGCGGACACGGGGATGGAGCGATGCGGCATACCCGGTCGATACGCTGGCGCGCGGATTGGCGCGCGCCGATGTTGCCGTGCATGAGTGGACCGGCCTGATAGCCTACTGGCTGACGGGAAAGAGCAGGGAGCTGTTTCCGGGGCCGGTCAAATAAAACGGTTCAGTCGTGCCGCGGCAGGCCGAGCCGATAGACGCCGCGAAAATCGTTCGGATCCGCCGGCTTCCCCTTGCGGTAGATGACAAGGCGTCCGGCCTGCGCGAGGCTCACCGCGGAGCGCCGGATCGGCACCAGCAGGCTGTGCCAGTCGCCGTCGCCGTCGCCGGCGATGGCGTGGGCAATCTCCGGCGGGCTGAGGGTCTTTCCATGCGCCTGCGTCAGCGTTTTCAGGATGGCGTCGTCGAGCTGCGCGGAGGAAGGCGTCGAATCGGAAGCGTTCATGTCTCTGCCATGACGCATCCCTCACGGCGCCGCAAGCGATGAGGTCGCCGGGCCGCCCGATTGATTGAATCGCCTCTCGCGTGCAAGGTGGCGCGGAAGAACTTCAGATCGGCGGTATCGGAAATGAGCCTGACGCTTGTCATCGGCAACAAGAACTATTCGTCATGGTCGATGCGGCCTTGGGTGGCGTTGCGTGCCGCCGGTATCCCTTTCGACGAGATCATGATCCCGCTTTACACCGGAGATGCCGACAAGCAGCGCATTCTCGACGTCACGAAGTCCGGCAAAGTGCCGGCGCTCAGGGACGGCGATCTGACCGTCTGGGATTCGCTGGCCATTATCGAATATGCGGCCGAACGGTTTCCCGATGCGAAGATCTGGCCGCAGGACCGCGCGGCACGCGCGCATGCACGCTCGGTCTCGGCGGAGATGCACTCGTCGTTCGGCGCCTTGCGCCGGGAGTGCGGCATGAACCTGCATCGGAAGGTCGCGGCCAAGCAGCTCTCCGATGGGGCTCAGGCCGACATCGCGCGGATCCAGGAGATCTGGACCGACTGCCGTGCCCGCTACGGTGCGCAGGGACCGTTCCTGTTCGGCGCGTTCAGCGGCGCCGACGCCATGTATGCTCCGGTGGTGCACCGGTTGCTCACCTATGCGATCCCGGTCACGCCGCCGGTGCGCGCCTATATGGACACCATGCAGGCGCTGCCGGCGTTCCGGCAATGGACCGAGGCTGGGCTCGCCGAGACGATCGTGATCGAGCGGTTCGAGAATGATTGAGCCGTTGGAGCGTTTTCCAGCGAAGTGGATGCCGGGTCCCTCGCGACAAACGCGACGCGTTTGCGCGGAGAAAACGCGTCAAAACAAAAAACTCTGGGATCGAGACCTTGCGGTCGAATTCACGCTAATGTCAGCAGACGCGGGTGATATGCCTGCCAATATTCGTCAACCCTTCGTCCATCCACCAGGCTGACCATCAACCAGGAGTTCGACCAATGGGAATTCTCGATGATCTGGGCAATTCGCCCGCTCTCAAGGGCGTCTTGGGACAGTTGGAAGCGGCTGTTCTGCCGGCCGTCCTCGGCGAAGTTCTCGGCAATGGCGGGCAGGGCGGCCTGTCCACCATCCTCGCCAAGCTGCAGCAGGCCGGCCTCGGCGATCAGGTCAAGTCATGGCTCGGCAATGGCCAGAACCTTCCGATCTCCGCGGACCAGCTCAAGCAGGTGCTCAGCAGCGATCAGGTGAAGCAGCTCGCGGCCCGGTTCGGCATCCCGATAGACCAGGTGCTTGACGCGCTGGCCAAGCAGCTTCCGACCACCGTGGATCACGCCAGCCCCAGCGGAACGCTGCCGCCCACGGCCTGAGATCAACAGCGGCATTTTCGTGATTCCCGGGTGTTTTCGCGGCGGCAATGCCGATCTGCCGCGCTGCACGCGTTTTAGGCTCTCCAGACCCCTTTCCGAGTGTCAAAAAATCGATCTATCTTATTGATAAATATGAAAAATTTGCGCGTTTGCCATCTTGTTAAATGGCTGGCCAAACGGGCTGCCCGCGTGCTATAGCCTTGGCGGGCATTCAGTCAGGCCTTTTTGGGACATTGAGGCCGGCTTCTCGTATCGCGTGATGGAGAGGGTGTTGAAGCACAAATTCGTCGTCGGAGAGACGGTCTATTTCACGGCCAGCAATGTGGCGCGTCCTGCGGCCAGTGGAACCTATGAGGTGATCCGTCAGCTTCCGACGGATGGTGACGACTGCCAGTATCGCATCAAGAGTGCGACCGAAGCCTTCGAGCGCGTCGCCAAGGAAAGCCAGCTCGCAGCGGCTTGAGCGGATTACCTAAAAACGTCCTGAGCTGACCACTCGCCCTATTCATGTCGCATCGATCGGTCACTGAAGACCAGCTGCGCGGGCGTACCGGGATCGAATCATCTCCAGATCGGGACGCGCTCGCGTTCATCGTCCGTCTTGGGGACCGTTGAAGATTCTTGGGGACGTCTGACATGAACTGGGCCTGGGCCACGTCGCTTGATCAGCTCTGGCGCTCGCCGGCATTGCCCATGTGGGTGACGCTCGCGGCGGCCGTATTCTTTGCACTGGTCCTGCTGGTCACGATTCTGCGCGCCGAGAAGTCGGTGGCGAACGGTGCACTGACGGTAATTACACTGCTCGCGATCGCCATTGCTGTGGCGGCGACCGTGCGAAGCTTCGACGGCGCCGGAGCGGAGGGGACCGCAGACGGACGCTCGCCGCGGCCTGTCGCGTTGCTTCCCGCATTGTCCTGCCTGGATGATCTTGCCGGCGACGCAGTCGCGACCGCCTGTGAGCGGGCGCTGTTTTCGTCTGCCGAATCCTCGGCCGCCGCGGTGTCCTACACGGCGGCGCAGATCACGCGGCTCGCGAGCTTTGGTGACCAGGCCACCGCCGACAAAGTCATGACGCCCGAACTGTCCGCGCTGCGTCGCGCCGTTGAACGTGACCGCTATGGTCTGGTCGCGCACGTGCTGAGCGTGCGTGACGGGTGTTCGACGTCGGATTGCGCCATCTACAAATCCCTGTCCGATCACAGCCAGATCGCGGGGAACATGACCGAGCGGACCTACGAAAACCTGATCGGACGCTATGCGCTCGCCTGGAACGCGCCGGGCGCGCCGGCAAATGTCGGTATGGGGTTGGCCGCAATGCCGCCGTCGGTGCCGACCGGCAAGCCACTGTCGGGGGACTTCCCGACGTCGTCGTCGATTCCTGCCGTCAGCATCATGACACCTGAGCCCTCCGGTGGGGCGCCAAAGCCTGCCGCGACGGCAGCGGCGCCGAAGGCGCCGGCGCCGGCGGCCGCACCACGGGCCGCCGCAGCGCCGGCAAATGCCGCCCAGGCCGCCGTGCCGCGAACCGCGGCCGCACCGCCGCCCGCTGCCGCCAGGAAGCAGGCGCCGAAAAAGAATGCGGCCGTTCCTCCACAGCAGCCTGCACCCGTTCCGCTTGCGCCCTCCGCCCAGAGCGAGGATAACTGACGATCATTGGATCGCCGCCGCGCAAGCCGCTCCGGTTTCGCAGACGGGGACCTGACCTCGAACGTTTCGCGCCATACCCTCACGTCATGCCGCTTCATCTCATCAAGCTGAGCGTCGGCGCCGAGTCCATCAAGGATCTCGACGGCTGGATCAAGGAACGCCTGAAGAAGGCCAAGACGAACCGCCACATCCATATCACCCGGATGACGCCGAAGCGCGACGCGGAACTGCTCGACGGCGGCTCGATCTTCTGGGTGATCAAGGGCGAAATCCTGGTGCGCGAAAAGCTGATCGGCATCGAGCCGTTCCGCGACAAGGACGGCATCGGCCGTTGCCGGCTCGTGATGGAGCCGAAGCTCATTCCGGTGGTGCCGCGACCGATGCGCGCGTTCCAGGGATGGCGTTACCTGACGCCCAAGGACGCCCCGGCCGATCTCGGCAAACGCGCCAGCGAGGGCATAGCCGCGATGCCGGAGCCGTTGCGGAAGGAACTGCGCGAACTCGGGCTGCTTTGACGCTGCAGCCTCGACGGCGCTCAGGCCTTCAAATCATGCCCGAACGCCAGATCCGCAGAGTCTAGACCCGCACGTTGTCGATCAGCCGCGTGGTGCCGATCTTGGCTGCA
Organism: Hyphomicrobiales bacterium; assembly: GCA_041424235.1. Classification (GTDB taxonomy): domain Bacteria; phylum Pseudomonadota; class Alphaproteobacteria; order Rhizobiales; family Xanthobacteraceae; genus Bradyrhizobium_A. The sequence goes on along the minus strand of JBGMOD010000177.1, from coordinate 7,050 downwards.
ACCAGCAGCCGTGTCGGTCCATCCTTCACGCTGTCGATCGGCGCCAGCGTTTCGGCGTGCCTCGCCTCGAGATAGTCGAGCACAAAACCCGCCGCGCTGATGCTGTCGGCGCCGGTGGCGAGGGCGGCAGAGAGGGGGGCGCCGTCGCGCAGGCGCTTGGCGGTGTCCTTCAGCACGCGATAGAGCACGGGCGCGGTCGCGCGTTCCGCCGCCGACAGATAGACGTTGCGCGACGACATCGCGAGGCCATCACGCTCGCGCACGATCGCCGCGCCGACGATCCTGACGCCGAGGTCGAGGTCGCGCGCCATGCGGGTGACCACCTTGAGCTGCTGGAAATCCTTCTCGCCGAAGATCGCCACGTCCGGTCGCACCTGGGTGAACAGCTTGGCCACAACGGTGGCCACGCCGCCGAAGAAATGCGGCCGGAAGCGATCCTCCAGGCTGACGGTGGCCGGCCCCTCGACGGCGACGCGGCTGGCGAATTCGGGCGGATACATCAGCCCGGCATCCGGGTTCCAGACAAGATCGGTACCTTCCGCCGTCAGTTTGGCGATGTCGGCCTTCCAGGTGCGCGGATAGGAGCCGAGGTCTTCGTGGGGCGCGAACTGGGTCGGGTTGACGAAGATCGACACCGCCACCTTCTTGGCCCGTCGTTTGGCCAGCCGAACCAGCGAGATATGGCCGTCATGGAGCGCGCCCATGGTCGGGACGAGCGCGACCGTCGCGTTGCGGGCGTGCAGGCGGTCGAGGGCGCGATGCAGGGACGGAATCGTGCGGGCGATCAGGGGAGCTTGGGGCATTTGCACTCGAGGCGTTGACGGAGCGGAACCGGCGAGGAGCGGGAGGTCCTCGTAGCGCGGGATCGCGTGAGGAGTAAAGCCGGTAGCGCAGCGCCGCGTGCCGGCGCTTTGCCACATGGTGCCGATGTTCATTCCGGCGTTCATGATGAATGACGGCCGACATCGCATTTCGCTTGACCCCACCTTCATGCAATTTGAGAATAATGCGAGGGGACTTCGAGATGCTGCTGCAGGCTAGTCAGCGACAGTCCGGCACGGCGCATGTGATCGTGCTCGGCAACGAGAAAGGCGGGTCGGGCAAGTCCACGACCGGCCTGCATATCGCCGTCGCCCTGCTGAAGGCGGGCCAGCGTGTCGCCACCATCGATCTGGATTGCCGGCAGCAGAGCTTCAGCCGCTACATCGCCAACCGCGTCGCCTGGGCGCGCCGCACCGGATTGGATCTCGAGGTGCCGCATCACTGCTGCATCGAACTTGGCACCAGCATGATGGTGGCGGAGAACGAAGCGTCGGAGCTCGCGCAATTTTCGTCAGCGGTGAGCGCTGTCGAGCGCGCGTTCGACTTCGTCGTCATCGATACGCCCGGCACCGACAGTTACCTGATGCGGCTCGCGCATTCGATGGCGGATACCCTGGTGACGCCGATCAACGACAGCTTTCTCGACTTCGACGTGCTCGGCACCGTCGATCCGCAAACCTATGCCTGCACCGGCGAGAGCCACTACGCCACGATGGTCCGCGAGGCGCGCAAACAGCGTCGCCAGCTCGACGGCGCGACCACCGACTGGATCGTGGTGCGCAACCGCCTGTCGATGCTCGGGTCGCGCAACAAGCAACTGGTGGCGCAGGGGCTGAAGCAGCTGTCGCTGCGGCTGGGTTTCCGTGCGCTCGATGGCTTTGCCGAGCGGGTGGTGTATCGCGAATTCTTTCCGCGTGGTTTGACGGCCCTCGACAATCTCGACGAGGCGACGCTTGGCGCCCGGCCGAGCATGGGCCATGTCACCGCGCGCGAGGAGGTGATCGGGCTGCTGCGGCAATTGAAGCTGCCGCTGGATGAGCGCGGCCGCCGCCGTGCCGCCGCGCGTGCCGAGTGGTTTGCACAGGTCGACAAGCCGCTGGTTGTCGACGACATCATCAGCGCTTGATGCGCCGCAACAAATGAATCGCTGTCTTTTGTGACAGAAAAATGAATCCGTATTCGCTTGAGAATTATCTCACTTTGTTTTCAGAAAGACAGCATGTGAGCGCTGTAACGGACTGCCATACAAGCATTTTTCAATTTTATGAAAATGCGGTCGAAGTCGCAAACGCTCGTTTCATCCTGTGTTTTAAGCCCGTGGCGACGCTTTCCTGCTAGCGATGGCGGGGTGGTCAGCGGCTTCGTTTCTTGTGCGAATGCACAATCTTATAGTGCTCTGCACAATTAAAAGACGGAAACCTCCCAACATTTCGGCTGTTGTCACACCGTCGTTACGACTATCTTTCACTCACCAACGAGAAATTGAGCGCCGAATACCGACCATCGATCCCGACCCGCTTACCGCCTGATAGAGCGATTGCTTGCCGAGGACTGAATGAAACGTGGCCTGATCATTGCTGTTGCTGCCGTCGCCTTTGTCGCGGCCGCCTATTTCTCGTTCAGCAAATGGGCCGTCCGGCACGAGACCGTTGAGCTTTATGATGCGTCGCGCAGTCGTGTGGTTGCCGTCGATGTCGCCGTGCGCCGCGATTCAGAAATGCGCGCAATGGCTGGCATGAAGACGCTGCCGGTCGCGATCGTCAATCACGGCAACACCGTCAAGAACACCGAATACTCGTTCCTCGCCAACGTACTCGCGCTGCGCGGCTATCTGGTCCTGAGCATCCAGCATGATCTCGAGACCGACGCGCCGCTGGTGACCAAGGTCGGCGAGCTCTATGTGGGCCGGCTGCCGGTGTACGAGCGCGGCGTTGCCAACATCATGTTTGCCGTCGGCGAGATGAAGAAGCGCATGGCGTATGCCGACTACAGCAAGCTGATGATGGTCGGTCATTCCAACGGCGGCGATATCTCGATGTTCTTCGCGAAAGAGCATCCTGAAATGATCAAGCGCGTCGTCACCCTGGATAACCTGCGCGTGCCGTTCCTCACCGAGGCGAAGTTCAAGATCCTCTCGTTCCGTTCGAAGGATCCGAATTTCGTTCCCGATCCCGGTGTCGTGCCGGATGACGAGGAGTGCGCGAAGACCGGTATCGAGGTGATCAAGACCGGTGCCCAGCACACCGACATGAGCGACCGTGGTCCCGAGGTCGTGAAGGAAAAGATCCAGAACGCGCTCGATCAGTTCCTCAACGAGGACAGCGATCTGCGTCCTGCCCAGACCGACAAGCTGACCATCTCCAAGGCGCCTGACTTCAAGAAGGCGCCCGACGTCAGGCCGCACGACAACGCGCAGCGAGCCGCCGCCCTGTCGCTTCCCGAGATGGCGATGCCGTAACCAAGGCCCTGCCGGGGGCCTGCAGCGTCTCCTGCGATCAAGTCTCCCATTGACCCTCTTTCGGCCGCTCGCCACATAGGGCTTGCACCTTCAGCGAGCCACGATGTCCCGCGAACCAACGCGACCTGAAAACGTCCAAAGACCTGCGACCGGCACAACCGATTCGCTCGGGAGCGATTCGCTGCCGGACAGAGCCTCGACCTCCGCGGACATTGCGGCGTTCGTCGCCAAGGCCAGAGCGATGGCCCCGCACGCGGCCGGCAACCGGGGGCGGCTGATCTTCGCGCTCGATGCCACCATGAGCCGGCAGCCGACATGGGACATGGCCTGCCAGCTGCAGGCCGAGATGTTTCGCGAGGCCGGAAGCATCGGCGGTCTCGACGTGCGGCTGGTGTACTTCCGCGGCGTGAGCGAGTGCCGTGCGAGTCCGTGGATTTCCGATACGGGGCGGCTGGCGCGGCTGATGAGCCGGATCACGGTGGAGGGCGGTCATACCCAGATCCACAAGGTGCTCTCCGAAACCCGGCGTGAGGCGGTGGCCCATGGCGTTCGTGCGCTGGTCTTCGTCGGGGATGCGATGGAAGAGAGCGTCGACGACCTCTGCGCCAAGGCCGGCGAGCTCGGGCTCCTGAAGGTGCCGCTGTTCATGTTCCAGGAAGGGCAGGACGCCGCGACCGAACAGGCGTTCCGCGAAATGGCGCGGCTGTCCGGCGGCGCCTACTGTCGGTTCGATCCAGGCGCGGCCGCGCAGCTGCGCGACCTGCTGCGGGCGGTGGCGGCCTACGCGGCCGGCGGTCGCGAGGCCCTACAGCGCCTGTCGGCGACCGCGAGCGGCGCGGCGGCGCTCCTCGGGCAACTCCGCTAGGCTCCCGGTTCAAATTTGAGGGTGGCGTCAAATCGGCCGTGGACGGCCTGTGCCGGTCGGATCGGGCTGCCTTCCGCCCGCGCACGCAACCGACTATCTATCGCCTCATGCCGACACTGATTGCGGGCGCCATCGCCGTCTTCGTCCTCTACACGCTGCTGCAGATGTTCCGTGCGGCGAACCCTGCGCTGCTCGCGCGCGCCATCAAGCTCGCCGGCGGCATCGTCTGCCTCGCGGTGGCGGCGTTCACCGGCGTCAAGGGCGAACTCGCGGTCGCCATTCCGCTCGGCCTGTTCGGGGCGGGTCTGCTTGGCTGGTCGCCGGCCGCGTCCGCGTTCGGCAACTGGAGCGGCTTCGGCGGTTGGGGACGAGGTGCAAAATCCAGCGGCCAGACCTCGAACGTCCGCTCCGCGTTCCTCGACATGACGCTCGATCACGACACCGGCGAATTGAAGGGTACCGTCATCGCTGGCACCCATGCCGGGCAATCGCTGGACGCCTTCGACCTGCCGCAGCTCGCAGCGCTGATGCCGACCCTCGATGCCGAAAGCGGGGCGCTACTTGAAAGCTATCTTGACCGCCGGTTTCCCGGTTGGCGTCAGAACGCGCAGGGCGCAGGGGCAGCGGGGCAGCGCAGCCAGGCGGCGAGCGGCAAAATGACGGCGGAGGAGGCTTATCAGATCCTTGGCCTGCAGCCGGGGGCGAGCCGTGACGAGATCGGGCGTGCGCACCGGTCGCTCATGAAGAAACTGCATCCCGACCAAGGGGGGTCGACGTACCTGGCGGCCCGTGTCAACGAGGCCAAGGAGACCTTGCTTCGCACTCATCCCAGCTAACTCCAGCACGCAACGCTACGCAACTCGACTGCGAGCAGCTGGCCGTCTCTCTGATCGATGCCCCTGGGTGCGTGGTTCGCACCCGATCGTCATGCGCCCGGTCTGTGTGGATTGCTCCGACATCGGCGCCGGCCCGCCTTAACGGCGGGGCCTCTCTTATGGTTTATTTTTACCGACCAAGTGTTGACGAGAAGTTTCAAATGCCGGGGAGTGGCGGGTGAGGCGGACGAGATTGCCATGGATGTTTCCGTCGCGACGCTGACGCCGGACCGATGGCCCGATATCGATGACCTGTTTCGTGAGGGGGCCGTCACCCGGCGTTGCTGGTGCATGTATTGGCGAACCGGGCCCCAATATCGCCACCAACAGGCGTCGGCGAACAAATCAGCCTTCAGGCGGCTTGTCGGTCAAGGACCCCCGCCGGGGCTTCTCGCCTATGTCGAAGGGCGGCCTGTCGGTTGGTGCCAGATCGGCCGTCGCGATGTCTTACCATACATGCAGCGCGCCTGGCGTTTGCGTTCCCCGGATGACGTTCCGGTCTGGGTGATGTCCTGCTTCTACATACGGAAGGATTTCCGGCGGCACGGCATAGCTTTCCGGCTGACTGAAGCGGCCATCGATCTCGCCAGAACGAACGGGGCTTTGGCCATCGAAGCGTACCCCGTCGACCGATCGATTTCGCCGAGCTCGTCCAGCACCGGCTTCGTGACCACCTTTGAGCGGCTGGGATTCAAGCGGATGCCTTCGCCGTCGCGTGAGCGGCCGATCATGCGGCTGTCTTTGTAGGCGCCCCGCCGTCAGGCATTGCTCTTGACCGGATCCAACCCGTTGGGGGAAGGCGTGCATCCGGCAACGAAAAAGCCCGGCTGGGAGGCCGGGCTTTTCGGAGAAGATGATTGAAGCTGCGCTCAGTTCTTGATGGCGATGCAGGAAATCTCGTTGCGCTTCAGGGTGCGGCAGGCGGCTTCGGCGCTGTCCTTGTCGAGGCCCGCGAAACGGGCGCGGTAGAAGCTCCTGCCGCCCTTGGAGGTGACGGTTTCGGTGAACGGATCGGCTTTGCCCAGCAGGCCGCCGGCGCTGCTGCGGGCGGCGTCCAGGCGCTGCTTGGCCTCGCCTTCGCTTCCGAGGGCGCCGACCTGGATGATCCAACCGGAACGCGCCACGGCCTTGATGGCGCCGTTCTCCTGCGCCGACGGGCTCGGTGTAGCGAGAGCGACCTGTTGCTGCGGCACGCGGGTCGGCTCCGCATAGGCCATGGCCGAGGAGTGCTGCTGCAGGGCCGAGGCGGGAAGGGTGCCGAGAATGCCCTGACCGGTACCGTATTTCGGGTTCTGCGGCGGCAATTCCGCTGCCTTGGCGACGATGGAGTTGGAGGTCTCGGCGACTTCGGAGCGAGCCGGGATCGATGCGGTGGCGGCAGGCGCCGGCACGGCTCCTGCTGCGGATGCGACGCGAGTCTGGCCGGATTTGATCTGAACCGTCTTCACCCGCACCGGCGTCATCGGCTCGGCGGAACCTGGAATGATCGGCATCGGCGGCGAGATCACGCCGGAGGTCAGGGGGGCGGGGGCCGGCTTGGCCTGTGCCGATTGAGTGGCCGTCGGCTGCGGAGCGGCAAGGGAAGCTGCAGCAGCGGGCTTGGGCGTCGGCAGCGGCATTGCGGAGCGGGCAGTGTCATCGACATCGGTGGCTGCGGCCTGGATCGCGCCCTGGACCTGCATCGCCGGTTGTGCCGTCGATGCCATGCTTGGGCGGGCGGCCTTGGGCTCCGGCGCCGCATCCGGCGTATCGTCGGCGTCGGCGCTGGCAACCTTGTAGTCGGCCGGGTTGCGCTCGGTGATGGCGGCGACGGTGCGTTTGGTGGCGCCGCGTTCAAGATTCTCGGCCAGCAGGTTGCGCATGATCGCATCACGCGAGCCGCCGGAGCGGCCGCCCAGCACGACGCCGACCAGGTGGCGGTTGCCACGGCGCATCGAGGTGACGAGGTTGAAGCCGGACGCGCGGGTATAGCCGGTCTTGATGCCGTCGACGCCTTCGACGCGGCCGAGCAGGTGGTTGTGATTGCGGAT
>JBGMOD010000176.1:0-1063 GCA_041424235.1 Hyphomicrobiales bacterium | reverse complement strand
CTCAAGCTCGGCGCCGACCGCGCCATCAACTACAAGACCGAGGACTTCGTCGCCGAGGCGAAAGCCGCCACCAACAATGCCGGCCCCAACCTGATCCTCGACATGGTCGGCGGCGAGTACATCGAACGCAATTATGACGCCGCGGCCGTCGACGGCCGCATCGTGCAGATCGCCTTCCTGAGCGCCCCCAAGGCCACGGTCAATTTCGCCAAGCTGATGGTGAAGCGCCTGCACCACACCGGATCGACACTCCGCCCCCGCTCGGTGGCCGACAAGGCCGCCATGGTCGAGGCGATCACCGCCAAGGTTCTGCCACTGTTGGCCGAGGGCCGGGTCAAGCCCTTGATGGACAGCACTTTCCCGCTGGAAAAGGCCTCCGAAGCGCACAAGCGGATGGAGTCCAGCCAGCATATTGGCAAAATTGTGCTCACCGTTTGAAGCTCTCCAAACCCCAGGAAAACCGCGGAAACCCTTGGTTTTCCTTCATATTTGTGCCATTGATCGCCCATCTTGAACGCGGAGATCTGACATTGCGGTTGATCAGGTGCCTCGCGCCGCTGGCGCTGGGCCTCATGATGCTAGCAGCCGCGCCGGCTGCGCGTGCTGTGGACGCAGTCAGCGTTCGCAGTGACGCGCCTGCGATCGATCTCACCGCGATCCTCGATCATCAGCACAGCGACACCGATCGCATCCAGGTGTCGACCGCGCCTGGAACCGACGGCATCGTTCGCCGCATCGAGGTGCGCGCGCGCGAAGGTGGCCAGAACTGGGTGGTGTTCGCGCTCGCCAACAACACCGACGACCAGCTCGACCGCCTGATCGTGGCGCCGCATTACAGAATTGTGTCATCCGGACTGCTGTGGCCGGATCTCGGCCTGTCGCGCATCGCCACCATCACGCCCTCGACCGGTGACCGGCCCGAGCGGCAGGACAGCGCCACCGCCGACATCTTCCGCGTCACGCTGGATCCCGGCTCCGTCATCACCTTCGTCGCCGAACTGCGCACCGACAAGCTGCCGCAGCTCTATCTGTGGGAGCCGGAAGCCTACAAGGACAAGGTCAA
>JBGMOD010000175.1:0-5821 GCA_041424235.1 Hyphomicrobiales bacterium | reverse complement strand
GCCGCCGGTCTCGGTCTGCCACCAGGTGTCGACGATCGGGCAGCGGTCGTCGCCGACCACGCGGTGATACCACTCCCACGCTTCCGGATTGATGGGCTCGCCGACCGAGCCGAGCAGGCGCAGCGACTTGCGCGAGGTTTTCTTCACCGGCTCGTCGCCGGACTGCATCAGCGCGCGGATCGCGGTCGGCGCGGTGTAGAAGATGTTGACCTTGTGCTTGTCGATCACGTTCCAGAACCGCGAGTTGTCCGGATAGTTCGGCACGCCTTCGAACATCAGCGTGGTGGCGCCGTTGGCCAGCGGTCCGTAGAGGATGTAGCTGTGGCCGGTGACCCAGCCGACGTCGGCGGTGCACCAGTAGATGTCGCCGTCATGGTAGTCGAACACATACTGATGCGTCATTGAGGCGAACACCAGGTAGCCGCCGGTGGTGTGCACCACGCCCTTCGGCGCGCCGGTGGAGCCGGAGGTGTAGAGAATGAACAGCGGATCCTCCGCATTCATCTCCTCGCACGGGCAATCCGCCGGTACCGACTTGGCGGCCTCGTCATAATAAACGTCGCGGCCCGCTTTCATGGTCACGTTGCCGCCGGTGTGGCGCACCACGACGATGCTCTCGACGCAGCCGGCCTTGTCGGCCGCGGCATCCGCATTGGCTTTCAGCGGCACCTTCTTGCCGCCGCGCAGGCCTTCATCGGAGGTGATGACCACGGCGGATTTCGCGCCTTCGATGCGGCCGGCCAGCGAATCCGGCGAGAAGCCGCCGAACACCACCGAGTGGATCGCGCCGATGCGGGCGCAGGCCAGCATGGCGTAAGCCGCTTCCGGAATCATCGGCAAATAGATGGTGACGCGGTCACCCTTCTTGACGCCGCGCGCCTTCAGCACGTTGGCGAACTTGCAGACCTCGGCGTGCAGCTCCTTGTAGGTGATTGTCTTGTCTTTGCCGGGATCGTCGCCTTCCCAGATGATCGCGACCTGGTCGCCACGCTTGGCGAGATGGCGATCGACGCAATTGTAGGCGACATTGAGCGAGCCGTCCTCGAACCACTTGATCGAGACGTTGCCCGGCGCGTAGGAGACGTTCTGCACCTTGGTGAAGGGCTTGATCCAGTCGACGCGCTTGCCGTGCTCGCCCCAGAAGCCGTCCGGATCGCTGATCGACTTTGCATACATGTCGCGGTAGCCGGCATCGTCCAGATACGCGCGCTTCGCCCACTCGGCGGTGACCGGATAAAGTTTCTCAGACATTTTTCCTCCAGATCAAATTCGTGCCGCTCTTTTAGCGGGCGTGCGTTCGTTGTTCCACCGATTATGCGCCGCCCTTTACGGCGGCGACAAGCCGAAAGGAATAGGACCAAGGACTAGTGTCTGTCGCCGGTGACAGGAACTTCTTGCGATTGGTGATCGATCATAAACGACATCACGGGACTTCACTCACGCTGGTGTCTCCGTCAATGCCAGCAAAGTTTCGCGCACGGCAACACTATCGTTGGTTTCGAGTCTGGCACCGATGGCGCCTGCAACCGCAAGTGTGATCGCAATCGCGAGCCCCTGCGGCAATCCGTCAGCACGGGCCGCGTCGCGCCAGCGATCATCCGCCGCGTTGATTACAGCGCGCGCCGGTGAGTCCGGTGGCAGTGCCGTGCGCAGGGTGCCGAGCAACGCATGGGGCGAGCGGCCATCCGTTTCGGTGTCGCTGAGTGCCGTGCGGATATGGGCGCGCAGCCAGTGGCCGGTGTCGCCGGGGCGCCGGGGGCTGGCCGCGACCCATGCCGCGATCGCGGTGTCGATCCGGGCAACACGGCCCTCGACCAGGGCGATGAGCAGTCGCTCCTTGTCGGGAAAATGATAGAGCAGCCCACCCTTGCTGACGTGGGCCTCCGCGGCCAACCGGTCGAATGTCAGCGCATCGAGGCCGTGGCGGACGATGAGGGCCCCGGCCGCTGCCAGCAGGTCGGATTTTTTGCTCGTCCGCGCCATGGCACTCAAACTACACCGTCTGGACGGTGAAGTTAAGGATGTTTGAATTTGGCGGCAGGAGGCCCATTTAGGGGGCGGCCCCGTTCCATATGCCCCTCAAGGCAGCGAGCGGGAACCAACCATGCCGATATGGCATTCCCGTAAGCCTGCGCTTCCCGTAAGAGGCCTGGTGAGAAGCGTAGAGGCGTAATGAAACTGGACCAGCAGACCCTTCGGAAGGCCATGGCGGCGCGGGTGGAACCCGCAGTCGTGTTGCCGCGTCCGGCGCCGGCCCAGTCCGGCCCGCCGATGCCCGGTCCGCTGGCGCGCAAACTCGGGCTGAAGCTCGGCGATCAGAGCGAACTGACCATTCGCCGCATCAAGCGCGGACGCGGCTACAGCTTCATTCGCGAAAACGGCAAGCTGGTGCGGCAGGCCTGGGAGATCAAGCGCTTCAATGCGCTGGCTGTCCCGCCGGCTTATCAGGATGTGCGTTACGCCGCCGACCCCAAGGTCCACCTGCAGGCCGTCGGCCGCGATGCCGCCGGGCGCTTGCAATATCGTTATCATGCGGATTGGGAGCAGGTGCGCGAGACCCGCAAGGCGCACCGGCTGGCGACACTGGTCGGCGCGCTGCCGAAGATCCGTCGCGCCATCTCCAAGCATCTCGCCGGCGACGCCCCGACCCGGGAGTTCGCGCTGGCAACGGTGATCGAGCTGATCGCACGCACCGCGATCCGGCCCGGCAGCGAATCCTATGCGAGGCTGAACGGCACCCGCGGCGCCGCGACCATGCTGAAGTCCAACGTGACGCTTGAAGACGACAGCTTCATTCTGGCGTTCCGCGCCAAGGGCGGCAAGCAGGTGCGCAAGGAATGCAATGCCGCCAAGCTGGTGCGAGCCATCGGTATCCTGCAGACGGTGCCGGGCAAGCGCATGTTCCAGTATCGCACTGACTCGGGTGTCATCCGCCAGGTCTCGACATCGCAGGTCAATACGTTCCTGCGCGAGATCGCGGGCATCCGGATTTCGCTGAAGGATTTCCGCACCCTGATGGCCTCCGCCGTGGTGCTGGAATCGCTGGCGCGCGTGGCGCCCGCCTCCAGCGCTCGCGCCCGTCGCAAGCAGGTGCTGGAAGCCGTGCGCTCGGCCGCCGACGAACTCGCCAATACGCCGGCGATCTGCCGCCGCAGCTATGTGCACGACACCATCGTCACCGCCTTCGAGGACGGCATCCTCGAACGCTTCGCCGCGACGATGAAGGGCTGCCGCTCGGTGGCCAAGCGCGAGCAGTTGCTGGCCAAGGTGGTTGCGGCTGCGGCGGTGTGAGCTAAGCTCAATTGTCGTCTGGAGGGTGGGTTAGCGTAGCCCACCATTCACAAATGCTGAGGTCGCGGTCGGTGGGTTACGCTTCGCTAACCCACCCTACGAGTTGAGCCTTATCGACCTCACGCCAGCGTCCACACCACCGTGTGCTTGATCTCCGCGTCTTCCAATTCCCGCGTTACCGGCACGCGATAGTCCGCAAGCTGGCGCAACTTGTCTTTCGGCAGATAGCTGCGTCCGGGGTCGCCGATCAGCACGGTGGCGCCGCGTTGAGCCTGCCGCGAGAGAAACGCGAAAGCGCGCTCCGCGGTGTCGCGCTCATAGAAGATGTCGCCGGCGAGAATGGTTTGCGCGGTGACCGGATGATCGTCGACCAGCAGGTCGGCGAGCTCGCAGGTCACAATCACATCGTTGACCGCCGCATTCAATGCGATCGCCGTTCGCGCAAAGGAATCGATATCCGCCGCGCGCACGCTTCGTGCGCCGGCCTTCATCGCCGCGATCGCCACCAGGCCCGAGCCTGACGCAAGATCGAGCACATCGCGTTCCGCCACCGCGTCCGGATGATCAATCACATAACGCGCCAGCGCCTGGCCGCCGGCCCAGGCAAAGGCCCAGAACGGCGGCGGCAGCCCGCTCTCGCTGAGCTCATCCTCGGTCTTGGTCCACAGCGGCACCGCTTCATCGGCGACATGGAGAGAGATTTCCGGCACCAGCGGCACGGGGCGAAGCCGGGTGTTGTCGCGGATGAAGGCGGCGGGGTCGCTGATGCGGGGAGGGGTCATGCGAAGCACGCACGGGACTGCCCCGTCACAGTTGTAGGAGACGAAGCTGTCCCACTCACAACTGTCATCACCGGGCTTGTCCCGGTGATCTCGCTTAGGGACGCACTGCGTCCCTCATCGGGGTTGCGTCCGCGACTTCGGCGAAGCCGAAGTCGCTGAGGACAAGCCCGGCAACGACAAGTTAAATTGTAAACCCTCACACCCCGCCCAGCTTGCACACGTGCTTCCACTGCTCCGGCGTCACGCTCTGCACCGAGAGCCGCGAGTATTTCACCAGGTCCATTTCGGCCAGGGTCTTGTCGGCCTTGATCGCCGCTAGCGTCACCGGGGTCTTCAGCGGTTTGACGGCCTTGATGTCCACACAGACGAACTTGCCGGTCTTGTCGCTGGGATCGAGATAGGCCTCGCGGATGATCTCGGCGATGCCGACGATCTCCTTGCCCTCGTTGGAGTGATAGTAGAAGGCGAGTTCGCCTTTCTTCATTTTCTCCAGGTTCTGCTTCGCGGTGTGGTTGCGCACGCCGGTCCAGGCTTCGCCCTTGGCGCCTTTCGCGACCTGCTGATCCCACGACCAGGTCGACGGTTCCGATTTCACCAGCCAATACGCCATTGTTGTTCTCCTATCCCTCCGCCTTGAACGGGCGCGCCAGCAAGCCGCTGATCGCGGTGTCGATGTCGATCCGTCCGTCGAGAATGGCCGCGACCGCTTCCGAGATCGGCATGTCGATCTGGCCGGCGCGGGCGATGTCGAGCAGGACGGATGCAGTGAATGCGCCTTCGGCCAGTTTGCCGCCCGCGGCCTGTGCCGCGCTCTGGCCCTGGCCCAGCGCGATGCCGAATGAAAAGTTGCGCGACTGCGGGCTGGAACACGACAGCACCAGGTCGCCGAGGCCGGAGAGGCCGGCCAGCGTCTCGGCTTGCGCGCCGCAGGCGCGACCGAATCGGCTGAGCTCCGCGAAGCCGCGGGTGGTGAGCGCGGCGAGAGCGGATGCGCCGAGCTTGCGGCCGACCACGATCCCGGCGGCAATCGCCAGCACGTTCTTGGCGGCGCCGCCGATCTCGACACCGCGCACGTCGGTGGTGTGATAGGGGCGAAACGTCGGCGATCCCAGCGCCTGGCACAGCGATGCCGCCATCTGCTCGTCATGCGCGGCCAGTGTCACCGCGGTGGGCAGGCCGCGGGCCACGTCGTCGGCAAAGCTCGGTCCCGACAGGATTGCGGGCACCGCTTGCGGTGCGAGTTCGGCGATGATCTCGGTCATGAAGCGGCGCGTGGTCCGCTCGATGCCCTTCGCACAGGCCACGACAACGCGGCCCGGCGCAAGCGTCGCCGCCACCGGCAGGAAGGCCGCACGCAACGCCTGCGCCGGCACCGCCAGAAGCACGATCTCGGCCAGCGCCGCATCCTTCGCCGTGCCGCTGACCGCGATCTTGGGGTCGAGCTGCACGCCGCCGAGCCGCGGGGATTCCCGATGTTCGGAGAGCTTGCCGGCAGCCGTTTCGTCGCGCGCAACCAGCATCACCTCACGGCCGGCACGCGCCGCGGCGTTGGCGAGCGCGGTGCCCCAGGCGCCGGCTCCGATGACGGCAACGGAGTTTAAAGCGGACATGACACGATCGACCCCTGTTGAGGTGTTGATGTCGCTCCGTGGCAGTTCGTTGTGTTGCGCGGCTCCCTCTCAACTTGTGGGCTGTCGGATTCACATATCTCGATGGGGGGCATCTTGGCGTCGAGGGAGTGATTTTTG
>JBGMOD010000174.1:0-53239 GCA_041424235.1 Hyphomicrobiales bacterium | reverse complement strand
GGAGAGGTGGCCGAGTGGTTGAAGGCGCACGCCTGGAAAGTGTGTATACGGGAAACCGTATCGCGGGTTCGAATCCCGCTCTCTCCGCCATCCTGCTTCGCGCCAAGGCGCTTCGCAGGATTGTCAGATGTCCTCGCGAAGCAGGATGCCCTCCGAAGCTTTAGCGAAGGAGGGCTGTCCTGCAACTCGGTGTCGTCGCGGTGCTGGCTGTACACACTCATCGCGCCCCGCATCATTCGCGCGGCGGCCCTGCGATCATGCCTCCGTCAGTAAGACCGCTTCCGTCCTGATCTCCCTGTCCGAGACGTTGAGGATGCGATACCCGAACGTGGTCTTGTCGACCTGAAGCGACTTGGCCCGTTTGACGATCTGGTAGGATGTCGCCGGGGAAACGAACTGCCGGATGTGTCCCTCCTGCGCCTCGTCGATCATGTGGTAATGACCGCAAAAGACGGAGATGTCGCAGGCGGCTGCTGCGAGAATGTCCTTGAGTTCCGTCCGGTCGCGCAGCGCTGCGCCCGCGCGATCGATGGGCGTCTCGATGTCCAGCACCGGGTGATGCAGGAAGAGCGCGACCCTGGTGGCGTCCGCGAGTTGGTCCTTCAGCCACATGCGTTGCACTTCACCCGCCGTATTGTCTGACGTGTCGAGGACAATGAACGTCCAGGGCCCGTCACGGTGCGAATAGCACAGCTTGCCGGCGACGGGTTCGGCGTCGGCGCGCCAGTGCGGCACGATGTCCCTGTAAGTGTCGTGATTGCCGGCAACCACGGACAGCGTGAAGGGATAGCCCTTGAGCAGCTCGAAAAAACCGCCGGCGGTGTCCCGGGCGCCGATATCGCCGCCGAAAACAACGTGCTTGATTCCCTTGCGGAGGATATCGTCGAGAACCCGGCGCAGATGCTGTTCGTGTTCGCCGGACACGGGGTCGTAACGCATCTTGTCGTTGTCGATATCCCTGCCCATCACAAGCCGTTGGCCGAGATGACAGTCCGTCAAGTGAGCGATGAGATGTCCGGTCATGATCTTGCCTCGTGGTTTTGGCCAATGCCGCGAGACATCAGTCCTTGGATTGCGTTCCGCGACCGCTGTGCCGTCAGTCGTAGGCGGCGGGACACTATCCAGGCTCATCGCCTGATGCTTCGATACGTGTCGAAGCATCAGGATCGGCTTTGTGCGATCCTGGCGCGGCATTGCAGGGAGTGTTCGAGATGGATTCGCAGCCCAATATCGCCTCCACGGCTTTCCTGATCGCCGATCCGGCGCGGGCTCTCATCCTCACGGCCCTGCTTGACGGGCGGGCACGGCCGGCCGGCGAACTCGCCTATGCGGCCGGCGTGACGGCGCAGACGGCGAGTTCACACCTCGGCAAGCTGCTGGCGGGCGGGCTGCTCGCGGTCGAGACGGAGGGGCGGCATCGCTACTACAGGTTCGCCGGGCCGCATGTGGCGCAGGCGCTGGAAAACCTCGCTGCGATCAGTCCGCCGATCGTCCCGCGCAAGAAGCCGCGCAGCCGCGAGGCCGAACGGCTCCAGTTTGCTCGCTGCTGTTACGATCATCTGGCCGGGCATGTGGGGGTGGCCGTGACCCGAGGTCTTCAGCAGCGAGGTTTCCTCGCGCCCGCCGACAACAAGCAGTTTGTCATGACGCCGGCTGGTGCCGCGTGGTTCGAGGGCCTGGGGCTGGACACGACCAGGCTCAAGGCTGACCGCCGTGGCGTGGCCCGCCAGTGTCTCGACTGGACCGAGCGGGAACATCATCTCGCCGGGCCGCTTGGCGTCCAGTTGATGGATAGGTTCTGTGCCAAGGGCTGGCTGCGCCGGTCGAAAGCCTCACGTGCGGTGGAGGTGACGCCGAAAGGGTTCCTGGAACTGCATGAGCAGCTCGGCATCCAGATCGCGCGCGGATCGATGGCCGATCGCGCCTGGGTTTGACGCGTTTCGATCGGCCACCCGAACATCCGCGGCAGCAGCTTCGATGTGACGCACGCGAGTGAAGTGTGACCGAGGTCACACGTCGCCTTGAAAAAGCGCATTACTTTTTATCGGGTCGCCTGTGTCCCATCCGTCTCGCATGGAAAGCGAGGGTCGAGGAGATCGCGCCATTCCGCAATGAGCTTCGGCCCAAACGGGAGATCGTTGATGGATCAAGGTCCTCGCACATTCCGCGATCATTTTTTGTCGATCTACCAGTCCTGGGCCGCGGATGTCGCCCGGCAGCGTATCGCGGAGTGCGGCGAACCGGAGAGTTTGGGAGCGGCTCTGGCTTTGGAAAAGCCGAGGGAGGTTGCCGCGGCGGAAGATGTCGCTGCGCAGGTTGCGCGGGCCGGCGGACCCGACAAGGCGGTTGAGGTCCTGGGTGATGGCCCTGTTCTCGAGGACATGTCGGCCGGCCAGAACGTCAGGGTATGCGCGGCGCTGGCCCTCAATCTGATGTGGGCGCACCTCAAGAAGGACATCGCCGAGATCAACAAGATCGAAAAGGAGTTTCTTCCCGGATCGAAATGCGATGCGAAATGGGTTCAGACGATCACGGAATATCTCGGCTACTTCGGGCCGAGCGGCGATCAGCGCGCCATTCCCTATATCAGGCCGGCGGCCGTCGGCACGAAGGTCATCCCCATCAAGGCGGGCGCGCGGATCGGGCTGATCGGAGACTGGGGAACCGGCGCCGAGCCCGCCAGGCGCGTGCTGCGGCAATTGAAGGCGGAGAGCCCGGATATCCTGATCCATCTGGGGGACATCTATTATTCCGGAACGCCGGCGGAGTGCCGGTTCAATTTCGAGGAGATCGCGAATTCCGTTTTCGATCGCGCGACCAGCCATCTTCCGGTCTATACGCTCGCCGGCAATCACGACATGTACAGCGGCGGTCTCGGCTATTACGATTTGATCCGCCGCTTGAACGCGCCGCCGATGACCCAGCCCGCCAGCTTCTTCTGCCTGCGGGCGGAGGATGAGTCCTGGCAGTTGCTGGCGATGGACACCGGCCAGCACGACCACACGCCCAACCCCTCACATCCAGAGCCGACTTATGTCGACCAGGATGAGGTGGATTGGCACGAGCAGCGCATCCGCGAGTTTCCGGGCAAGACCATCCTGCTGTCGCACCATCAGTTGTTCTCGGCATTTTCGTCCGTCGCGCCCGCCGCCGAGAGCGGGCGCGAGCCGTGCTTCAATCCGCGACTGAAGGCTGCGTTCGATCAGTTGCGCGGCACGGGCAAGACCATCGCGGCCTGGTTCTGGGGGCACGAACACAATCTCTGCATCTACGAGACTCATCTCGGTTTGAGCCGCGGCCGCTGCCTCGGTCATAGCGCGATCCCGGTGTTTTCCCAGGACAATCCTTATGACGTCCTGGATGGGATCGACGATCCGCCGAAGATTACCAAGAGAACGAAGCTGTCGGTGCGGGACAACATCTACGCCCATGGCTTTGCCGTGCTCGCCCTTGGCAAGACCAAGGTGGATGTCGACTATTTCGAGGACATCGGCGGGACGGTGAAGAGGCATTATTCGGAACAGATCGAGTGAGGGGGAAAGCCCCGGCCACAGCCTTTTCTTCGGAAGTGGTTCTAGAGCGGGATGAAATTTGGTTGTATCGGCCTCTCCGCGCCCGTGGTTCACCTCTCCCCGCAAGCGGGGCGAGGTGAAGCAAACGCCTGCGTCGATTCAACTCAAACCCATCCGCTCTCGTTGGTTCGGCAGCATCACATCATCACCTCGCAGAGGCGACCAGTGCCAGCAGTGCGTCGCCGTCACGCTCGAGTTTCTTGTCGCCGATCCCGGAGATGCCGCGCAGCTGCGACAGCGTTGCCGGGCGCGCCGCGGCGATGCCTTCCAGGGTTGCGTCATGCAGCACCACATAGGCCGGCACGCCGCGCTTGCGGGCGGTTTCCGAGCGCCAGGCGCGCAGCGCGCCGAGCAGGCCGGACTGCTCGGCGTGACCACCGGACGACAAGCCGGGCGACGCCGCGGATCCGCGTTTTGATTTTCCCTTGCCACGGTGCGCCGATGATCCCGCGGTCTCCTCGCGCAGCATGACCTCGGTCTCGCCCTTCAGCACGCCGCGCGCCGAGTCGGTGAGCTTCAGGGCGCCGAACGCTTCGCTGTCCGCCTGGAGGTGGCCTTGCGCCACCACCTGGCGCACGACGGCGCGCCATTGTTTTTCGTTCAACTCCTTGCCGACACCGAACACCGACAGCTGGTCGTGCCGGAACTGCTTGACGCGCTCGGTCCCGCGCCCGATCAGGACATCGATCAGATGCATCGCCCCGAAGCGTTGTCCGGTGCGATAGGCGGATGACAGCAGCTTCTGCGCCGCGACCGTGCCGTCGCGCACGTTGGGTGGCGACAGGCAGTTGTCGCAATTGCCGCAGGGCTGTCCGGTGGCGGCTTCGCCGAAATACCGCAGCAGGCGCGTTCGCCGGCACCCCGCGGTTTCGGCCAGGCTCACCAGCGCGTCGAGCTTGCCGATCGAGACCCGTTTGAAGGCCTCCGATCCATTGGAGTCGTCGATCATGCGGCGCTGCTGCACGATATCGGCAAGGCCGTAAGCCATCCAGGCGTTGGATGGCTTGCCGTCACGCCCGGCGCGGCCGGTCTCCTGGTAATAGGCCTCGATGCTCTTGGGCAGATCGAGATGGGCGACAAAACGCACGTCGGGTTTGTCGATCCCCATGCCGAACGCGATGGTGGCGACGATGACGATGCCGTCCTCGTTGATGAAGCGATCCTGATGGCGGGAGCGAACGGCCGGGTCGAGACCGGCATGATAGGGCAGCGCCGGAATACCGGCCTTGGTCAGCGCCGCCGCCGTCTCCTCCACCTTGTTGCGCGACAGGCAGTAGACGATTCCGGCGTCTCCGGCGTGGCGCTGGCTGATGAACGCCTCAAGCTGCGCCTTCGCATTCTGCTTGTCGACGATTTCATAACGGATGTTCGGGCGGTCGAAGCTCGCCACGAAGCTCGGCGTGCCGGCCAGCCCAAGCCGGTCGATGATTTCCTGGCGGGTGAGCTCATCGGCTGTGGCGGTGAGCGCGATGCGCGGCACGCCGGGAAAACGTTCCGCCAGCACCGACAGCCCGATGTATTCCGGGCGAAAGTCATGGCCCCACTGCGACACGCAGTGCGCTTCGTCGATGGCGAACAGAGCGAGCTTTGCACGGGCGAGCAGCGCGAGGCAGCGCGGGGTGAGCAAGCGTTCCGGGGCGACATAAAGCAGGTCAAGGTCGCCGGCGAGCAGGCGCTGCTCGACCGCGTTCGCCTCCTCGAACGACAGCGACGAGTTCAGCACCGCCGCCTTGACCCCGACTTCGAGCAGGCCTGCGACCTGGTCGCGCATCAGGGCGATCAGCGGCGAGACCACGACGCCGCAGCCGTCGCGCAGCAGCGACGGCAACTGGTAACACAAGGATTTGCCGCCGCCGGTCGGCATCAGCACCAGGCAGCTGCCACCCTCGGCGACATACCGGACGATGCCCTCCTGGGGCCCCCGAAACGCGGGCAGGCCGAACACGGAGTTCAGGACGGAGAGCGCGGTGCCTGCGATATCGGAGTTGGATGTGCGGGCGGTGGCGGGACGGGACATGCAGCCTCGATAATCCGACTGGGCAGACATCGCAAGCCGCCGGTCGCCCGCGAGGCGTTGCTTTCCAGATTGAGCCGATTCGCACCGCGATTTACCGGTGATCGTGGCAATTCTAGTGCTGATTCGTCCAGCGCGCATATCACGGCGTAAATATGCTGGTTGGTTCGGGATACGACCGGCGCGGGAGGTCCCCAGGCGGGGCTGCCTGTTTGCATGCCGGCGTTACGAAGAGTAGCTAAAGTGGGATGAGATGTGGTTGGTCGACGTCATCCGTCATCCTGAGGTGGCCATTCGCAGAATGGCCACCTCAGGATGACGGAGTTGATTCAACGTAAACTGGATCTGCGATGAGCCTGTATTTCGAAGAGCTCGACTATCGTCCGACGCCGATCGGTGCCCTCAGCCTGCGCCGGCGCAGGAACCTGTCGCTGGACGTGGACGTCTTCGAAATCAAGCTCGGCGACGAGTACCTGATGTCCAGCCTGTTCACGGCATCGGAGATCGCGCTGGCCCGCCTCGGGCTGGCGAAGCTTGCCGGGGCCGGGCTGGATGTGGTCGTCGGCGGTCTCGGCCTCGGCTATACCGCTCAGGCCGTGCTGGAGCACGGGAGCGTCACGTCTCTCACCGTCGTCGAGGCGCTGGATGCGGTGATCGACTGGCACCGGAGCGGATTGTTGCCGCTCGGGCCCGGACTGACCGCGGATCCGCGCTGCCGGTTCGTCCACGGCGACTTCTTTGCTCTTGCCTCCTCCAGGGAGGGCTTCGATCCGGACCGGCCCGGACGACGGTTCGACGCCATCCTCGTCGACATCGATCATTCGCCGGAGCGCCTGCTTGCTCCGCAAAGCGAATCTTTCTATCAGCCCGACGGCCTGCGCCGGGTCGTGGCTCACCTCCATCCCGGCGGGGTCTTCGGACTCTGGTCCGACGACAGGCCGGACGATGCTTTCACGCAGCGGCTCGCCGCTGTCTTCGCGCAGGCGCAGGCGGAAGCCGTGACTTTCTACAACCCGCTGCAGAACTGCGATTTCACCCAGACCGTCTACATCGCGCGGACCGCGGGCTGAGAACCGAGCACCGCACTTGATATGCGAGCGCATGACGACTTTGAATTGACGCGGACGGTTGCTTCACCTCGCCCCGCTTGCGGGGAGAGGTCGGATTGCGAAGCAATCCGGGTGAGGGGGGCTCACCGCGAGTCAGAGCCGTGCGAAAAGTGCCCCTCTCCCCGACCCTCTCCTCGCAAGCAGGGCGAGCGAGACGTTGCCCAGCCTAACATCATCATGCTCCAGCCGCTCAAGTCTCCTTCATTCCGAACAGCCGCGCGGCGTTGCCGCCGAGGATCGCGGCCTTTTGCTGGTCGCTCAGCGTGTCGGTCGCGAACACATGATCGACCGGATGTTCTTCCCACGGGATCGGGTGGTCGGTTCCCAGCATGATCTGGCTGGCACCGACCTGCGCGACCAGGTGCCGCAGCGCCTCGGGCGTGAACACCAGCGCGTCGAAATACAACTGGTTGAGATACTCTGTCGGCTTCTTCTTGAGCTTGATGTCCGGATTGCAGTTCTGCGGCGACACAAAACAGGCGTGGTCGGAGCGCGGCGCATACGAGCCGAGATAGCCGCCGCCGTGCGCGGCCAAGACCTTCAGTTTGGGGAAACGGTCCAGCGTGCCTTCGAAGATCAGATGCTGCAGCGCGATGGTGGTGTCCAGCGGATTGCCGATGGTGTTGGCCAGCCAGCCATTGCCCTTGAAGCGCTTCGCCAGTTCCGGGGTACTTTGCGGGTGGATGAACAGCACCGCGCCGAGTTCTTCCGCCTTCGCCCACACCGGATGAAACTTCGGATCCGAGAAATCTTCGCCCGACACGCTGCCGCCGATCGCAGCGCCGCGCAGGCCCTGCTTCTTCACGGCCTGTTCCAGTTGTGTCACGGCAAGGTCCGGATACTGCAGCGACAGTGAGGCGAAGGCGGCGAAACGATCCGGCCGGGACGCACAGAGCTCGGCCAGCTTCTCGTTCTGCACTTTCACGATCTCGGCCGCGGCGTCGCGCTCCCTGCGGTACCAGAAGGGATTGATCGACAGCACCTGCATGTCGATGCCCATGGCGTCCATATCCTTGAGCCGTTTCTCGATGACAATGAAGTGCTCCTGCGCGCCTTTGACCTGCGGCAGGATCTTGTCGGCCTCCTCGCCCATCAGATTGAGGGCGTCGTGGAAATAGCAGTGCGCATGGACGTCGACGGTCTTGATACGCTTGCCCCTGACCATGACCGGGAGGCGGCGCGGCGCCGCGGCATGGGCCGCGTCGAGCAGGCCGCAACTGCAAAAGGCGATGCCTGCGGCGCTCGCGCCTTTGAGGAAATTTCTGCGCGTGGTCATGGGTGCCTCCCTTTGTCCGGCGGTCGCGGCTGCCGGCCGGTGCCGTCGTTTTTCTTTTGATCACTTGATCAATAATAGTGGAGATGGAATTTGAGTCCAGATATCCTCGCGATATCGACGTCGCGGAGTTTCACGGCAGGACATGAAAGTTACATTTGATCGTTTGAAGGCGTTCATTCACGACGCAATGATTGCATTGGGTCTGCCGGATGAGGACGCGGCTGTTGTCGCAGGGCTGATGGCAAGCGCGGACCTGCAAGGCTCCGACGGGCATGGGGTCACCCGTCTCGTGCCTTATGCCCGCCGCATCCAGGCCGGCGGCTTGAACGTAAAGCCCACGATCCGCGTGGTGGAGGAGCGCGCCGGCACGGCGCTGATCAACGGCGACAACGGCATGGGACATCTGGTGATGTCGCGCGCGGCCGATATCGCCATTGCAAAGGCGCGCACCACCGGCATCGCCTGGGTCGGTTCGCAACTGAGCAATCATGCCGGTCCGGCATCGCTCTACGCCAGCATGCCGCTCGCCCACAACATGATCGGGCTGTATTTCGCCGTCGGCAACGCCAATCATCTGCCGCCCTGGGGCGGCCTCGATATGCTGCTGTCGACCAATCCGATCGCAGTCGCGATCCCGGGCGGTGACGAGCGGCCGATCATCCTCGACATGGCCACCACGGTTGCGGCCTACGGCAAGGTGAAGACCAAGGCACAACGCGGCGAGACCATGCCGGAGGGCTGGATGATCGACCGTCAGGGCAAACCGCTGACCGATCCGACCCGAGCCGACGAGGGCATGCTGCTGCCGCTCGGCGGCATGGAAGCGGGTTACAAGGGCTATGGCCTGGCGCTGGTGATCGGCTTGCTGGCGGGCACCCTGGGCGGTGCGGCGATGGGCAAGGACGTCATCGACTTCAACCACGACGACACCACCATCACCAACACCGGGCAGGCCATTGCGGCGATCGACGTGTCGGCCTTCGGCGATGTCGATGCGTTCAAGGCGCGCGTGGACACGCTGGTCCGTGATTTGCGCGGCAGCGCCCGGATGCCGGGCGTCGATCGGATCTTCGTGCCGGGGGAACGCAGCCATGAGATGCGCCTGGCCCGCGCCAGGGACGGTATTCCGATCAATCCGGCCCTGCTGCGCAATCTCGATCAACTCGCCGAGCAGCTCAAAATCAAGAAACTGACTTAAGACAACAAGAAACGACTTCAAAAAAAAACGACTTAAAAACACAACCTGGGGGAAAACCGACATGAACTTTCGCCGCTCGATCATTTCGACGCTTGCGCTGCTTGTTCTGACCGGCGCGGCGCACGCGCAGGCCAACTATCCGAACCAACCGATCAGGATGATCGTTCCGCTTGCGGCGGCGAGCGCGGTGGATGTGGCAGCGCGGATTGTCACGCAGAAGATGTCGGAGAACATGGGCCAGCAGATCGTCATCCTCAATCAGTCGGGAGCGTCCGGCATGATTGGCGCCGAGCAGTTGGCGCGCGCGACGCCCGACGGTTATACGATCGGCGGCTTCAACGACAGCATCATGACCATGGTGCCGAACCTGCAGCCGGTCCGATGGGACATCCTGAAGGATTTCGAACCGATCTCGCTGGTGGCCACGGTGGAATGGGGCCTGATCACCAATCCGCAATCGGGCTTCAAGAGCGCGGCCGATCTCATCGCGGCAGCCAAAGCGGCGCCCGGAAAGATCGACTACGGCTCGGGCGGCATCGGCAGTCCGCAGCATCTGGCCATGGAACTGTTTGCCTCGAATGCCGGCATCAAGCTGACCCACGTTCCCTATCGCGGTGCGACGCAAGCCGCGATCGACGTCGCCGCCGGCCAGATTCCGGTCGGCTTCCAGGGCCTCGGCACGGTGATGTCGCTGGTGCAGGGCGGTCAGGTGAAGCTGATCGGCGTCACCACGCAAAAACGCCTGGCGCAGTTTCCCGACGTGCCGACCGTGTCGGAATCCGGCCTTCCCGGCTTTCTGTTCAACTCATGGTTCGCCATGCTCGCGCCGGCGGGAACGCCCGCGCCGATCATCGCGCGGCTCAACGACGAAGTCCGCAAGGCGCTGGCCGATCCGGACGTGCAGCATCGCCTCGAGGAGCAGGGCCTCGTGCTGCGCGGCAGCTCGGCCGAGGAGCTGCGCAACCTGACGCGCGAGCAGTTCGCGAAATACGCCAAGCTGATTCAGGAGACGGGTATTTCGGTGAAGTAATCGGCTTTCTCTGTCATCACCGGGCTTGTCCCGGTCATCCCGCTTAGAAGGGCAGTGCGTCCCCAAGCGGGGTTGTGTCAGCGACTTCGGCATAGCCGAAGTCGCTGAGGACAAGCCCGGCAACGACAAAGGAAGATGGTCGTGTCGCGATCTTGAGACGCCTGCATCGTCCCCCCTCACGTCCGCTCGGAATCGATCGAGCGCGTATCCCCCGTCGCGACGATGGTGCGCGTCGCATCGACCGACGCATAGGTCCAGAAGATCCGCAGCCGATTGGTGCTGGACGCGTTGATGAAGCGATGCGGAACGTTGGCCGGCACCCATGTGGTGTCGTTGGCGCTCATGCGATGCTGCACGCCGTCGAGTTCGGCAATCGCATCGCCTTCCAGCACCAGCACGCTTTCCTCGCAATTGTGGGTGTGCAGCGGGATCGCGGCCTGCGGACCGAACTCGGTGATGCCATTGAGCAGACTGGTCGAGCCGATCGCCCGGGTCACCAGCGGAATGGTGCGCGCGCCGCCGCCACGCTCGTGCGGCTTGATCTCGCTCGGGCGCAGGACGCGGCCCTCGACTTTGGTCGCAGTCATCATGGTGTTGGTCCTCTTGCTCTTCTTGTTGGTGAGGGGCGCGTCGATCGCTGTCACGGCCAGCGCTGTTTGGCGTCTCGGGAAGACGAAGGCGAACCATAACACTTTCGTCGCGCATCTCGTCGACCGTCAGGTGAGCGCCGCTTCGACACCTTGCCCGCGCCATGCCACCGGGCTGCGACCTTTCGGCGCTGCCCGACCCTCGTCGTAATCAAATTCCCAAGCAGACCCAATGTGTTGGGTATGACGGGCAGCACGGCTGACGGGTTCAATTTTTCGCGACTGCGGCCCATGTCGCCAGAGTCCTACCTACATCTTTGGATGAGGTACGAGAACGCGTCTGAAGAGGCCACCGTGTGCTTGAACCAATTGCGAGGCAGCAGGAACTCATGAATAGCGGTGGCGTTTTCTTACCGAACTGACGCCGCTCGCGTGGATGCAAAACCGAGCGGCGTGCCGGCAAAGCGCCGGTCAAAACGATGCGCGCCTGCGATGATGCCGGCGTTCGACACGTTACAACGGGTATCGGGTTATGTTGTTCATGTACGTGGCGTCAGGATGTTTTCGCCGAACTTTTTGGCAACAGCCCACGAATGAAACACGTGGTTGCACAATGAATACCTTGCCGAGAGGCGCCCGCCGGGTGTCCAATTGGCTAATTGTGCTGCTGATTCGCGATAGCGATAGAATATGCAGCTTTGATGACCGCTGCATAACGTCGCCGCTCGGCATGCCGACTGACGGGGCATAGGAGACGGGGTCATGTACAACGATTCTCTGTTTAATGCATTTGCGCGATCGTTCGAAGCGCGCAGTGAAGCTGACATGTCGATGGCGGAGTATCTCGAATCGTGCCGGGACAATCCGATGCGATACGCGAATGCCGCAGAACGAATACTTGCCGCGATCGGCGAACCGCAGATGATTGACACGGCCAAGGATGCTCGCCTTGGCCGAATTTTTTTGAATCGCACGATGCGGACGTATCCGGCCTTCGCCGGATTCCATGGCATGGAAGAGACCATCGAGCGTATCGTTTCGTTCTTCCGCCATGCGGCGCAGGGACTGGAAGAGCGCAAACAGATTCTCTATCTGCTCGGGCCGGTCGGCGGCGGCAAGTCATCGCTCGCCGAGCGTCTCAAATCGCTGATGGAGATGCATCCGATCTATGTGTTGAAGGCTGGCGATGAACTCAGCCCGGTGTTCGAGAGTCCTCTCAGCCTGTTCGATCCGGAGACGCTGGGATCGGTGATCGAGGAACGTTACGGCATTCCGCGGCGGCGTCTCAGCGGGCTGATGAGTCCGTGGTGCTACAAACGGCTCGAGGCGTTCGGCGGCGACATCTCCCGCTTCCGGGTCGCAAAAATCCAGCCGTCGCGACTGCGGCAGATCGGGATCGCCAAGACCGAGCCGGGCGACGAGAACAACCAGGACATCTCCTCGCTGGTCGGCAAGGTCGACATCCGCAAGCTGGAGGTCTACGCCCAGAACGATCCCGACGCCTACAGCTATTCCGGCGGTCTCAACCGGGCCAACCAGGGCATTCTCGAGTTTGTCGAGATGTTCAAGGCGCCGATCAAGATGCTGCATCCGTTGCTGACCGCGACCCAGGAAGGCAACTATATCGGTACCGAGAACATCGGCGCGATTCCGTTCACCGGCGTCATCCTGGCGCACTCCAACGAGTCGGAATGGCAGAGCTTCAAGGCCAACAAGAACAACGAAGCCTTCATCGACCGCATCTGCGTCATCAAGGTGCCGTACTGCCTCCGTGTCACGGAAGAGCAGAAGATCTATGAAAAGCTGATCTCCGGCTCGGAGCTGTCCACCGCGCCATGCGCGCCGGCCACTCTGGAGACGCTGGCCCGCTTCACCGTGGCGTCGCGCCTGCGCAAGCACGACAACTCGACGCTGTTCGCGAAAATGCGGGTCTACGACGGCGAAAGCCTGAAGGAGTCCGATCCCAAGGCCCGCAGCGTCCAGGAGTACAAGGACTCCGCCGGCGTCGACGAGGGCATGGACGGCATCTCGACCCGCTTCGCTTTCAAGGTGCTGGCGGCAACGTTCAACCACGACACCACCGAAGTCGGCGCCGACCCGGTGCATCTGATGTATACGCTCGAGCAGGCGATTCGCAGGGAACAGCTGCCCGACGAAACCGAGAAGCGCCATCTCGAGTTCATCAAGGCCGAGCTGGTTCCGCGCTACGCGGAGTTCATCGGCCACGAGATCCAGAAGGCCTATCTCGAATCCTATTCGGACTATGGGCAGAACCTGTTCGACCGTTATGTCGACTATGCCGACGCCTGGATCGAAGATCAGGACTTCAAGGACCCCGACACGGGCCAGTTGCTCGAT
Source organism: Hyphomicrobiales bacterium (assembly GCA_041424235.1). Taxonomy (GTDB): domain Bacteria; phylum Pseudomonadota; class Alphaproteobacteria; order Rhizobiales; family Xanthobacteraceae; genus Bradyrhizobium_A. The sequence continues at coordinate 40,095 of JBGMOD010000174.1, read as the reverse complement.
CGCGAGCTGCTCAATCAGGAGCTGACCAAGATCGAGAAGCCGGCCGGGATCGCCAATCCCAAGGACTTCCGCAACGAGATCGTGAAATTCTCGCTGCGCTCGCGGGCGCAGAACGGCGGCAAGAATCCGACCTGGACGAGCTATGAGAAGATCCGTGAAGTGATCGAAAAGCGCATCTTCTCGCAGGTTGAGGATCTGCTTCCGGTGATTTCGTTCGGCTCCAAGCGGGATGGCGAGACCGAAAAGAAGCACGGTGAGTTCGTCGATCGCATGGTCGACCGCGGCTACACCGAGCGGCAGGTCCGACGTCTGGTCGAGTGGTATATGCGGGTCAAACAAGCCGGCTAAGGCTTGCTTGTTTGGCGCGTTTTCTTCACCCTCGAAAACGCTCTCGAGTCGAAATGCGAAAGCGGCAATGCACATCGTCGATCGACGCCTGAACCCGGGCAGTAAGAGTCTCGAAAATCGTCAGCGTTTTCTGCGCCGGGCAAAGGCGTTGGTTCAGCGGGCCGTCAAGGACACCTCGCAAAACCGCAATATCAAGGATGTGCTGGAGGGCGGGGAGGTTTCGATCCCGCTCGATGGCACCAACGAGCCGCGCTTTCGCCGCAGCGCTGGCACCCGCGACCATGTGCTGCCGGGCAACAAGAAATTCATCGAGGGCGATATCCTGCCCCGCTCCGGCGAGAGCGGTGGACGGCCCAAGGAGGCCGGCGAAGGCGACAGCGAAGATGCCTTCCGCTTCGTCCTGACCCGCGAGGAGTTCCTCGATCTGTTCCTTGACGATCTCGAATTGCCCGATCTCGCCAAGCGCAAGCTCGCGGAGGCCGAACACGAGGGCATTCGCCGCGCCGGCTATGCGGTGACCGGCTCTCCCGCCAATCTCTCGGTCAACCGCACCGTGCGGCTGGCGACGGCGCGGCGGCTGGCCTTGCGGCGGCCGCGGCCGGAGACGATCGAACAACTGGAGGCGGAACTCGCGGCCTGCGAGGATGAGGAGCGGCGAACGGCGCTGATCGAAGAGATCGCCAAGCTGAAGTCCAAGATCAAGCGCATCCCGTTCATCGATCCCATCGACATTCGTTACCGTCGCTTCGAAACCGTGCCCAAGCCGGTCGCCCAGGCCGTCATGTTCTGCCTGATGGACGTCTCCGGCTCGATGTCGGAGCATATGAAGGACCTCGCCAAGCGGTTCTACATGCTGCTCTATGTCTTCCTGACGCGGCGCTACAAACATGTCGAGATCGTCTTCATCCGGCATACCGATCGCGCCGAAGAGGTGGACGAGGAAACCTTCTTTCGCGGCCCCGCATCGGGCGGCACGCTGGTGTCCAGCGCGCTGCAGACCATGCACGAGATCGTCCGGACGCGGTTCCGCCCCGCGGACTGGAATATCTATGCGGCGCAAAGCTCCGACGGCGACAATTCCTATTCCGACGGCGATGTGACCGGCCGGCTCCTGACGGAGCTGATCCTGCCGGTGACCCAGTATTTCGCCTATCTTGAGGTCAGCGAATCCGGCGGCCCGCTCGATATGCCGGATTCGGCGCTGTGGACGCTCTACCAGCGCCTGTGCGTCGAAGGCGCGCCGCTGTCCATGCGCAAGGTCAGCGATCGCAGCGAGATTTTTCCGGTCTTTCGTGATCTGTTCCAGCGGCGCCGGAAGCAGGAGAGGGCCACTCCGTGAATGTTGTAACGTCCGCCCCCCTGTATAGCGGTGCCGACTGGGATTTCCCCCTGCTGCAGCGTATCCACGATGCCTGCGAGGGCATCGCGCTGTCGGAACTCGGTCTGAATGTCTATCCCAACCAGATCGAGGTCATTACGGCGGAGCAGATGCTCGATGCCTACTCGTCGGTCGGCATGCCGCTGTTCTACAAGCATTGGTCGTTCGGCAAGCATTTCGCCCATCACGAGGCGTTCTATCGCAAGGGCTTGATGGGGCTCGCTTATGAGATCGTGATCAACTCGTCGCCGTGCATCTCCTACCTGATGGAGGAGAACACCGCGACGATGCAGACCCTGGTCATCGCGCACGCCGCCTTCGGCCACAATCATTTCTTCAAAAACAATTATTTGTTCAAGCAGTGGACCGATGCCGAGGGCATCCTCGACTATCTGAATTTCGCCAAGAGCTATATCGCGCAATGCGAGGAGCATCATGGCCAGCTGGCGGTGGAGCGGACGCTGGATGCCGCCCACGCGCTGATGTCGCACGGCGTGTTCCGTTATCCCGGGAAAAAGACGCTGGATCTGCGCGCCGAGGAAAAGCGCGAGCGCGAGCGGCGGACCCACAAGGAGCGCAGCTTCAACGACCTCTGGCGCACTGTCCCGACCGGCCCCGGCAAGACCCAGTCCGAACTGAGCGTCGACCGGCGGCGGACGCTGCTGGGATTGCCGCAGGAAAACATCCTGTATTTTCTCGAAAAATCCGCGCCGCGGCTGCAATCATGGCAGCGCGAGCTGCTGCGGATCGTGCGGCATATCGCGCAGTACTTCTATCCCCAGGGCCTCACCAAGGTGATGAACGAGGGGACGGCGACCTACGTGCACTACCGGATCATGAACCGCCTGCATCAGCAGGAGCGGATCTCGGACGGCAATTTCCTCGAGTTCCTGCAGTCGCATACCAATGTGGTGTTCCAGCCCGGGTTCGACGATCAGCGCTTTTCCGGGTTCAACCCGTATGCGCTGGGCTTCGCGATGATGCAGGACATCGAGCGTATCGTGACCGAGCCCGACGACGAGGATCGCGAATGGTTCCCCGATATCGCGGGCGCGGGAGACGTTATGGGCGTGTTGCGCGATGTCTGGGCCAACTATCGCGACGAGAGTTTCATCAGCCAGTTCCTCAGTCCGCGCCTGATCCGGCACATGCGGATGTTCCATCTGCATGACGATCCCGCGGAGCATCAGGGCATTCGGGTCCAGGCCATTCATGACGAGCGCGGTTATCGCCGGGTGCGCCGTGAACTGGCGCGGCAATACGATGTCGGCCTGATCGAGCCCAATATCGAGGTCGTCGATGTCGATCTGGCCGGCGATCGGCGGCTGCTGCTGCGCCACCAGGTCGTCAACGGCAGCCTGCTGAACGAGGCCGATGCCAAGCGTGTGTTGCAACATCTCGCCGATCTCTGGAGCTATGACGTCCTGCTCAAGGAGGTCGACGCGACGGACACCGTTCTGAAGGAACATGCGGCGAGCCCGCGAAAGATCGCCGCGGCCGCCTGACGCGCCCGCGCCGAAGTACCGCGTATCTCAACTGCTTCCACCGCATGTCGACGACAGGTTCTGTCGTCAGGCGTCTTGAACCATCATCGTCTTGCGCGCGAGCGCGACAAACGAGAGAGGGCGCACGATGGCTGAGGGAGGCCGCAACAGCGTGGCGCCGGCCGAGACCGGGTCTCGGACCAGTGGCAAGCGCATGGCTCTGCTCGGCGTTCCCCTCGACAGCGGGGCGTCGTGCCGCGGACCGTCGCGCGGACCCGATGCACTGCGGGCCGCGGGGCTGGGCGGGCGGCTCAAACAGCTGGGATTTGCCGTCGACGATCATGGCGACGTGTCGGCGCGCGAATCGCGGCCCGATGACGGACCGGCGCCGCCGCACACCCATCACTACCACGAGATCCAGGCCTGGACCCGCGCGCTGAGCGCGCGCGCCTACGCGCTCGCGAGCTCCGGGGCGATCCCGATTTTTCTCGGCGGCGACCACAGCCTGTCGATGGGCTCGGTCAATGGCGTCGCGCGCCACTGGCACGGGCTCGGTCGCGAGGTGTTCGTGCTGTGGCTGGATGCGCACGCCGACTACAACACCCCCGCGATCACGCCGTCGGGCAACATGCATGGCATGTCCGCAGCCTTTCTGTGTGGCGAAGGCGGGCTCGATGATCTGCTGGGGGAGGAGCCGCGGGCCTCGATCAGGCCGGATCAGCTTATGCTGTTCGGGACACGGTCGATCGACCGGCGGGAGAGCAAGCTGCTGCGCGATCGCGGCATCGCCGTCGTCGATATGCGGCAGATCGCCGAATTCGGTGTCGATGCGGCGATCGGGCGCCTGGTCGAGACCGTCAAGGCGCGCAACGGCGTGCTGCACGTCTCCTTCGACGTGGATTTTCTCGATCCGGCGCTCGCGCCCGGTGCCGGTACCACCGTACCGGGCGGCGCCTATGAACGGGAAGCCCGCCGGGTCATGGACCTCCTGCGCGCCTCGGGCCTGGTACAGGCGATGGATGTGGTCGAGCTCAATCCGCTGCTGGACGAGCGCGGCCGCACCGCCCGGCTGATGGTCGACCTCGTCGGCAGCCTGTTCGGCCGCGAGGGCGCCGAGCAGTTCTCGATGGCCGATGCGCTGGGTGTCGATCAGAGCGCCGGCCGCGGCCGCAACTCGTAGTGGCTGATGATCCGAAACGATGACTGTGCGTCGCCCTGGCGGAACACCGCGATCCGATCGATCGCAAGCGCAGACTGATCGAGCGCGGCAAACCGCTCGCGCAGCATGGTCAGAACGGCCTCGCGCCGTTCCACCGGGATGCGGCCGCTAAGCGTCATGTGAAAGCGGAAGTCGTCCAGCACATAGGGATATCCCCAGCGGTCCAACTGCGCGACCTGCCGCGGCGTCAACCGCTCCGGGTTGCGCCGCGCGCGGTCCGCCGCTGTCAGCGGTGCGCGAAAACGATCGAAGACTTCGACGCAATCCTGGGCAAGCCGGTTCAGCGCGGGCGAAGGTTGCTCCGGAACGATGGCGATGAAATCGCCGATGCCCCGGACTACAGGCGTTATGAGGGGGATCTCTCGAGCCGATGTGCAGAACTCAGCACAGGCCGTAACGAGGTCGGCTTCGTCAACGCCCGAGGTCAGCGAAAACGGCGCTTTCAGTGTGCCGTGAAAACCATACTTGCGGGGATCGCGGGTCAGATCATGCCAGTCCGCGAAGGTCGCCGTGAGACCATCGGCGAACGGAAGCAAATGCCCACTGAAGGCGTCATATCCGAGAGTGGCGGCGCCGAAGCGAGTGATGTCGCTGTCGGCTGCCGGCACGAAATAGATCGCATAGCGGGGAAAGCTGGTCATGCGCTTGAGAATAAAGCCGCGTCAGGCGGCTGCAACCGTCTTGCGCGAAGAAGCGCTCGATCGGCTCAGCCGATCCGCCTCGGTGAGATGAACGATGCGACCCGCGGCGATGACGGCCACGATCCGCGGCCGCAGCGGCACGCGATCGTCGACAAGGATCATGTCGGCGCGTTGTCCCGCCGCCAGCCGGCCGCGATCGGTCAGACCGGCAGCCATCGCCGGCGCGGATGAGATCAGGGCCCACGCCTGCGGCAACGACAGCACGCCATCGGCGGCGAGCCGGAATGCCGCCAGCAGCGGCGCCGGATAATAATAGTCGGATGCCAGCACCGAACAGAGGCCCTTGGCGATCATGTCGGAGGCCCTGGTCCAGCCGGTATGGCTGCCGCCGCGCACCACGTTGGGCGCACCGAATACGATGAAGTCGCCGCCGTCGGCCGCAGCCCGCGCTGTTTCCTCATTGACCGGGAATTCCGCAATGGTCACGCCCATGGCGCGGTACGCCTGCCGCTGTGCCGGGCTCTCATCGTCGTGCGACAGCATGCGCACGCCATGGGTGCGGGCGGCTGCCGCAAGTCGGCTCACCGATCCCGGCACCTCGCCGGCGCGGGCCATGACATCGGCGACCAGTCGGTCGAACGCATCGTTGCTAAGACCGGTGCGTTCCACTGTCTTGGCCCGTTTTTGTGGCCGGTCAAGGTTGGCGACGATGGAATTCATGTGGTCGTTGAAGGCGAGCAGATCGATACGTCCCGCGGCCAGCCACTGTTCGATGGTCGCTTCGCCGTCGAGATTGTAGGTTTCCTGACGCAGATGAAACCGGGTGTCGGCGGCCAGCCGCGGTCGCATCGCCTCGATGGCGTTAAGCAGGCTCTCCGCATTGTCGGCGCCGCGCAATCCCGGCTCCCACGACCACGTGGTGGCATGGAATACGGTGGTGATGCCATTGGCGATGGCCTGCCGATCGCTGTCGATCAGGGCGACATCGATCGGAAAATCCACACCGGGGCGCGGCATCATCTGCCGTTCGAAGGCGTCGCCGTGGATGTCGACAATGCCGGGAAGCACCAGCAATCCGCTGGCGTCGAGAGTCAGTGGTGCGCTGCCTGAGCCGACGAGCGCGATGTCGCGCCCTGCCGTCTGCAGCACGGTTTCGGAAATGTCGCCGTGGACGAGGGCGCGGCCGCCCTGAATCAGAAGATCAGTCACGATTGGGCACGTCGTTTCAAGGTGGAAGATTCGGCGGAGGCGGTGAGTCGTTCATACTTGTCGAGAAACTCTTCCGCGGCAAGCTTGCGAAAATCAGGAAGCACCGTGCGCAGTGTGTCGTGATCCCAATCCCACCACGCCAGTTCAGCCAGGCGGTCCGCGATTGGTTCGGGAAACCGGCGCCGGATCGAGCGGGCGGGGTTGCCGGCCACAATCGTATAGGCCGGGACATCCTTGGTGACAACGGCACCGGCCGCGATCACCGCGCCTGTTCCGATATTGCGGCCGGGCAGCACGATGGCTCCATGTCCGATCCACACGTCATGGCAAATAGTAATGTGATGGCTGCGCCGCCACGCGAAGAATGCGTCGTCGTCGCTCTCGCCGGGAAAATAGCTGCTGGCACGATAGGTAAAGTGAGCCTGCGCGACCCGGTGCATCGGGTGATTGCCCGGGTTGATCCGGGTCATGGCCGCGATCGAGCAGAATTTACCAATCGTTGTGTATGTGATCTGGCTGTCATTCACGACGTAGGAGTAGTCGCCCATCGCGACTTCGTGAAGGATCGTGCGCGCACCGACTTCGCAGTAGGCGCCCAAGCGCGTGTCGTGGAGTTTGGCTGTTGAATCAACGAGAGGCGTAACAGAGAGTGCCTTGCCGGCCATGACATTGTCCGCGCGAGAGCGGATGCGTTCGCATCCAGACCGTGTTCTCCTCTATCGCTTTGATGACGCGATGATGACCGTGACGTGACGTCGACAGCCCCATCCCCGCGTTTCTTGCCGCGACCAACGCGCGCACATCGCACGGCTGTCACACAACTGTAGAATCCCGGCGCTAGCGGTGGGTGCAACGCGAAATGATGAAGTGGAGCATCGCATGCTGGTGGTGGATGGTTTGACGTGCCGTTTCGGCGCAAAGACCGCCGTGGATAATGCGTCGTTCTCCATCGCGCCGGGCAGCTTTATCGGCGTCATTGGCCGTTCAGGCGCCGGCAAATCGACCCTGTTGCGTATGATCAACCGCCTCGCGGAGCCGACCGCGGGGCGAATTCTATTTGAGGGCGTCGATGTCACGGCACTGCAGGGGCGCGACCTGCGCAAATGGCGCGCCCGCTCGGCGATGATCTTTCAGCAATTCAACCTGGCCGGCCGCCTGGATGTGCTGACCAATGTATTGATGGGGCGGCTGTCGGAAATTCCGTCCTGGCGCTCGCTGCTGCAGCTCTGGCCCGATGAAGACAAGGCGATCGCGCTGTCGGCGCTCGAGCAGTTCGACATCGCGTCGCTTGCCGCGCAGCGCGCCGACCAGCTCTCCGGCGGCCAGCAGCAGCGCGTGGCCATCGCGCGCGCGCTGGTTCAGCAGCCTGACATCATCCTGGCCGACGAGCCGATCGCCTCGCTCGATCCGCGCAACACCCGCATCGTGATGGATGCGCTGCTGCGCATCAACAAGCACTTCGGCATCACCGTGATGTGCAACCTGCATTCGCTCGATCTCGCGCGCGGCTATTGCGACCGCCTGATCGGCATGTCGGCGGGGCGCGTGGTGTTTGATGGCGCGCCTGCCGCGCTGACGGATCAGATTGCGCGCGAGCTGTACGATCTCGAGGCCGATGAAGTGATGGATACGGCCCCGTCGGACATGCCCGCAGGCGTCGTTATTCCGGTCCCGGCGCTCGGGACGGTCGCCGCAGCGTAATTGCTGCGTCTGCAAGCTGGTCCCGTGCGCGGGCCCGGCACTGAATCATTTGACCATTTACAATCAGGAGACGTCATGATCACCCGCCGTATCGTTCTGGCCGGCGCCGCTGCGCTGGCATTTGTCGCTTCGCCCGCGTCGGCGCAGGACTGGAAAGCCAAATATCCGGAATTGACCTTCGCTGTCGTTCCTGCCGAGAACGCCTCGGGCGTCACCGAGCGTTGGGCTCCGTTCGTCAGCTATCTGTCCAAGGAATTAGGCGTGAAGGTTACGCTGCGGATCGCCAATGACTACGCTGCTGTCATCGAAGGCCAGCGGTCGGGCAATATCCAGATCGCGAGCTATGGCTCGGCCTCGTTCGCCCGTGCTCGTCTGACCGGCGTCAAGACCGATGCCTTCGCCAACGACATCAACTCCGACGGCAGCACCGGTTATTATTCGATGTTCTTCGTCAAGGCGACGAGCCCTTACAAAAGCATCGACGAACTGAAGGGTAAGAACCTCGGCCTGGTTGATCCGAACTCGACCTCCGGCAATAACGTGCCGCGCTTCGAGCTGGACAAAATGGGCATCACGGACGCCGACGCCTATTTCGGCAAGGTCGTCTTTACCGGCAGCCATGAGAACGCGCTGCTGGCCCTGTCTCAGGGCACGGTCGATGTCGCGGCCAACCAGTGGACCAGCGACGATGATTCGACGCTGGCGCAAATGCTGACCAAGGGCATGCTGAAGAACGCCGACGGTTCGCCGATGAAGAAGACCGACTTCCGCATCATCCATAAGTCGGCACCGATCATCAACGGGCCTTATGCCTACAATTCGGACCTGCCGGACGATCTGAAGGCCGCCATCGCCAAGGCTTTCCAGGATGCGCCGACCAAGGACAAGGCTGCGTTCGAGCGGCTGTCGGACGGCCAAAAGAAGGGCTTCCACCCGGCCACCACCAAAGACTGGGATGGCACTATCGAACTGATCAAGTTCGTCGACAATCTGCGGAAGAAGAAGGCGTCCTGATCTCCAATCGGGCAAGGGGGCCGGGTCATCAAGACCCGGCTCTTTTTGCTGCCGGACCCGACATATGCCAGTCGCCGTATCAATCCTTCCGGACCAGCAGCTCGCCGCGCTGAAAGACACCTATCGCAAGACGGTTGCGCGCAAGCGCCTGCGGTCTGCACTGACGGCTGTAGCCATTGTGATCGTGCTGTTCGTGGCAGCGCTGGGGGCGGAGGTCGATCTTCGCGCGCTTTTCGGCAAGATCGGAAATTTCGTCAGTTATTTCGATCGCATCCTGACTCTCGACAGCGGAATGCGCGTTTGGACCAATGTCGGCGACTGGTTCTGGGGCTGGAAGAGCTGGCTGTCGCTGCTCGGTGAAACTATCCTGATCAGCTATGTCGGCACCCTTGCGGGCGCGACGATTGCGTTCTCGCTCAATTTCTTTGCCGCAGCCAATACCGCGCCGTCTCGCGGCGTACGCTTTGTGGTGCAGCGGTTTCTGGAGTTCTGCCGCACGGTTCCCGACATCGTGTTCGCGTTGATCTTTGTCATCGCCTTCGGTCTCGGGCCGATGGCCGGTGTGCTAGCCATCGCGATTCACTCGATTGGGGCGCTGGGCAAACTATTCAGTGAAATCGTCGAGAATATCGACATGAAACCTGTCGAGGGCGTGCGGGCCACCGGCGCGAGCTGGATCGCGTGCATGCGATTCGCGGTGGTGCCGCAGGTTGCCGCGGGGTTTGCCAGCTACACGCTGCTGCGTTTCGAGATCAACGTGCGCGGCGCCTCGGTGATGGGGTTTGTCGGCGCGGGTGGTATCGGGCAGGAACTGGTGGTCGCGATCCGCAAGTTCTATTATTCCGATGTGAGCGCGATCCTGCTTCTCATCATTCTGACGGTGTTCGTGATCGATATCGGCACCGGCTGGGTTCGTGGTCACTTCCTCGGCAAGGAACGGCGCGCATGACCAAGCCGATGATGCTGGAACCCAACGGCGATCCGCGTACCCGCTATCCGGCGATCTTTAACCGGTCGATGACGTCACGCCTGACCGTTCCGGCACTGTTTGTCGTTGCAGTCGCGATTTTCGTGTTCGGTCTCATTGATCTCGATTTTTCGCCGGCGCGGATGCTGTCCGGCCTGCACCAGCTCGGCTGGTTCGTGTTGCTGATGATTCCGCCGGACCCGGGCAGTTCGTTACCGACCTATCTGAAGGCGATGGGAGAGACCCTTTCGATCGCCGTGCTAGGTACGACACTGGCCGCCGTGGCGGCATTGCCGGTGAGCTTGCTCGCGGCACGGAACGTGATCCCCTCCGCGATTTTCCGGTTTCCCGTGCGCCGCTTTCTGGATTCGATCCGCGGCGTCGATCAACTGATCTGGGCGCTGGTCTGGATCAATGTGGTCGGGCTCGGACCCTTCGCGGGGGTGCTGGCAATCGCGGTTTCCGATTTTGGCGCATTCGGCAAGTTGTTCTCGGAAGCCATTGAAGGGGCCGATAAAAAGCAGGTCGAGGGCATTCGTGCCTCCGGGGGCTCGGCGCTCCATGAAATCCGCTTCGGACTGATACCGCAGGTGCTGCCGGTGATTGCGGGACAGGTGTTGTACTTCATCGAATCCAACACCCGCTCGGCAACCATCATCGGGATTGTGGGTGCCGGCGGCATCGGCCTGCAACTGGCAGAGCAGATCCGCGTGCTGGAATGGCAGAAGGTGTCATTCCTGATCCTGATGATTCTGGTAACGGTGGCGGCGATCGACTGGATTTCCAGCCGGTTGCGGTTCGCCATCATCGGCCGGCGCGCGGTGGCCTGATATCCTGCTTCCGCTACTTAGAGATTCTCGACCAGGAAATCGACGCGTTCCGCCGCAAAGCGGGAGTGGCTCACCATGACCGGCTCGCCTGCGGCGTCGACGTCGGTCTTGTCGACCACCAGGACGGGACGTCCGAGCGCGAGGTCCAGCCGGGCGGCATCGGCTGCATCGACGATGGCTGCGGTGACACGGGTCGACGCCCGCCGGTAATCATGGACCCCGAAATGCGCCAGCACCTTGGTCAGGGAACTGGTGCGTTCATAAATGGCGGCAGCATCGGGAAAGCGTTCGGCGGACAGCCAGGTGCTGCCGACGCAGATCGGCGTGCGGTCCGCGAAGCGCAGCGCTTCGATCCGGATCAGCGATGCGCCGGTCTTAAGGCCGAGTTGTTTGGCAAGCTCCCGCGTGGCCGCCTCCGTGAAGGCGCCGATCAGTTGTCCGCGCGGTTCACGGCCGCCGGCCCCGACGATTTCCGAAAACCGGGTGCGTGAGCGCAACGGATAAGCCAGGCGCGGCGCTTCCACATAGGTGCCGCTGCCGCGTTCCGCGCGCACGAAACCGCGTTCCGCGAGCGTGGCCAGGGCCCGGCGCACGGTGTGGCGATTGACCCGATAGGTTTCGGCTATTTCCATTTCGCCCGGCAGACGTTCTCCCGCCGCATAGGTGCCGTCGGCGATGCCGCGCTCGATGGCGTCAGCCACGCGCCGCCACAAGGTCACCCCGGAGGCCGTATCCTGCATGGTCATGGTGTCATACGGCTGTCTCGGCCCAAGGTCTGAAGGGAGTGGTTCGCGTTCTTCTCCCGCAAATCATACCTGAGAAACCGGTCGCAAGAAAACATCTCCAAGAAATCATCGCCACGTCACGAAACAGTCATGGACCGCGCCTATCAAGTTGTCTATTAAATTAGACAACTTGGAATCGGCCAGGGAACGAGATCAAGGAACGGGGACAAGGGATCGTCCATGTCAAGCAGCCTGTCTGGAAAAGGCGACCACGCGCAGAAACGCCGGCAAGCCGCGATGGCGGTGCTCGCGCATACCGATGCGTCCGAGATCGCACAGCGGCTGGCGCCGCTGAAGTTGCCCTCCCACGATCATCTGCGCGAGCCTGAGAATGGCCTGGTGATGGTGCGCGGCCGTGTCGGTGGTGACGGGGCACCGTTCAACCTGGGCGAGGCCACGGTCTCGCGGGCGGCGGTTCGCCTGGCGACGGGCGAGGTAGGTTTTGGCTACGCCCTCGGTCGCGATCGGAAGAAGGCGGAACTGATCGCGCTCTGCGACGCGCTGATCCAGACCGACGACCATGCCGAGACAATCGAGACGCAGGTCGTTGCTCCGCTATTGGCGCGAGTGATCGGCGAGCGCCGCCGCAAAGCCGAGGAAACCGCGGCGACGCGGGTCGATTTCTACACACTCGTGCGTGGTGAGGGCTGACCGATGACGACGGTTGCAGAATTGCCGACCAAATACGCAGAGAAGGTTCTGTCCGCACAAGCGATCTTCCGCTCGGTGATGGACGCCATGGCGCGTCCGGGCAGTATCCAGCATATCGAGCCTGTGACCGGGGCTCCGGCACCGATGATGCCCGGCACCGCGGCGATCGCCATGACGCTGTTCGATCACGATACGCCGATCTGGCTCGATCCGGCGATGGCCGCGACCCCCGATGTCGGCAAATGGCTCAAGTTTCACACCAGCGCGCCGGTGGTCGACGATGCGTCGATTTCCAGCTTTGCTCTGATCGGCGATGCCGCAGCGCTTCCTGCGCTCGATCGTTTCGCGCTCGGCAGCAGCGAATATCCGGATCGTTCGACCACGCTGATCCTGCAAGTGTCCAGCCTGGTTCATGGGCCGGTCGTTGAATTGAGCGGCCCGGGGATCGACGGAGTGGCCATGCTGCAGGCGGTGCTGCAGCCGCCGGATCTGATCGCGCAATTGGCTGTCAATCGCGAGCTGTTTCCGCGCGGCGTCGATGTCGTGCTGGTGGCTGATGATGCCGTGCTCGCCATACCACGCACCACGCGGCTTGCCGCGAAGGAGGGCTGAGAATGTATGTTGCCGTCAAAGGAGGCGAGCGCGCCATTGAGAACGCACATCGGCTGTTGGCGCATGAGCGCCGCGGCGATCGCGATGTCGCCGAGATCGCACTTGCCCAGATTTCGGAGCAGCTCAGTCTTGGTGTCGACCGGGTGATGACCGAGGGTTCGCTGTACGATCGCGAGCTCGCGGCACTGGCCATCAAGCAGGCGCGCGGTGACATGATCGAGGCGATTTTCCTGCTGCGTGCGTTTCGCGCCACGCTGCCGCGGTTTGGCGCGACCGAGCCGGTCGAAACCGGCAAGATGCAGGTGCGGCGGCGGATTTCCTCAACGTTCAAGGATGTCCCGGGTGGCCAGGTGCTGGGACCGACCTTCGACTACACCCATCGGCTGCTTGATCCCGCGCTCACCGAAGAGTCCTCGCCGGAGCAGCCGGCAACCGCGGAGGTGTTGTCCGTGGCGATGCCGCGTGTGACTGATATTCTCGGGCGCGACGGCCTGATCGAGTCGTCACCCCAGGCCGATCCGGATGTTCCGGTCGGTGATCTGACCCGCGAGCCTCTGAATTTTCCGGCCGATCGCGATCTGCGACTGCAGAACCTGGCGCGCGGCGACGAAGGCTTTTTGCTGGCGCTCGGCTACTCGTCGCAGCGTGGCTACGGCCGCAACCATCCGTTTGCCGGCGAGATCCGGTTTGGCGAAGTCGAGGTGGAGTTCTTCGCGGAGGACGCGGGCTTCGCCGTGCCGCTGGGGTCCATCGCGTTGACCGAATGCCAGATGGTCAACCAGTTCAAGGGCTCGGCCACTGAAGCGCCATGCTTTACCCGCGGCTACGGTCTCGCGTTCGGCCAATCCGAGCGCAAGACCATGTCGATGGCGCTGGTGGACCGCGCCCTGCGGGCGCGAGAGCTCGGCGAAGACGTGGTGGCCGCCGTGCAGGACGAAGAGTTCGTGATGTCGCACTCCGACAACGTGCAGTCGACCGGCTTTGTCGAGCATCTCAAGCTGCCGCACTATGTCGACTTCCAGTCCGAGCTCGGCCTGCTGCGCAAGCTGCGCCAGGAGTTCGAGGATGCGAATGCGCCGGCGCAGCCGGTGAAGGAGGCTGCGGAATGAACGCGCCCGCCTACAACTTTGCCTATCTCGACGAACAGACCAAGCGGATGATCCGTCGCGCGATCCTGAAGGCGATTGCGATCCCTGGTTACCAGGTGCCGTTCGCCAGCCGCGAAATGCCGATGCCCTATGGTTGGGGCACGGGCGGTGTGCAGGTGACTGCCGCCATTCTCGGCCCTGACGACGTGCTGAAGGTGATCGACCAGGGCTCCGACGACACCACCAATGCGATCTCGATCCGCAAGTTCTTCGCCAAGACTGCCGGTGTCGAGACCACGACGAGCACCGCGGACGCGACCGTAATCCAGACCCGCCACCGCATTCCGGAAGCGCACCTGCACGCCGGGCAAGTGCTGGTCTATCAGGTTCCGATCCCTGAGCCGCTGCGCTTCCTCGAACCGCGCGAGACCGAGACCCGCCGGATGCACGCCCTCGGCGAGTACGGCCTGATGCACGTCAAGCTCTACGAGGATATCGCTCGCCATGGCCATATCGCGACGGCCTATGCCTATCCGGTCAAGGTCAACGCGCGCTACGTGATGGATCCGTCGCCGACGCCGAAGTTCGACAATCCGAAGATGGATAATTCTCCGGCGCTGCAGTTGTTTGGCGCCGGTCGCGAAAAACGCATCTATGCGATTCCACCCTACACCTCGGTGGTTTCGCTCGATTTCGAGGACCACCCGTTCACGCGGTATCGGTTCGATGCGCCGTGCGCGCTCTGCGGCGCCGCCGATTCCTACCTCGACGAGATTGTCACCGACGACAAGGGTGGGCGGATGTTTGTCTGCTCCGACACAGATTATTGCGAGACCCGCCAGGCGGCTGGTCATCGCGGCACCGAAAGTGCGCCTCCACACGCGGAGCACCGCCATGACTGAAACACAGATCGCGCAGGACAATGATCGGCCGTTGCTGGTGGCCGAGGGGGTGAGCAAGTCCTATGGACGGCTGCAGGCCTGCCGCGATATCTCCTTTGCGCTGTACTCTGGAGAGGTGCTCGCCATCGTCGGCGAATCCGGCTCCGGCAAGTCGACCTTGCTGCAATTGTTGTCGGCCCAACTTGCGCCAAGCGAAGGGCATGTCGCCTATCGCATGCGCGACGGTGTCACCCGTGATCTCGCGACCCTCGGCGAGGCCGAGCGCCGCTTCCTGTTCCGCACCGACTGGGGTTTCGTCCATCAGGATCCGGCGCAAGGACTTCGGATGGGTGTCTCGGCCGGGGCTAATGTCGGCGAA
The DNA here is from genome assembly GCA_041424235.1 of Hyphomicrobiales bacterium. Classification (GTDB taxonomy): domain Bacteria; phylum Pseudomonadota; class Alphaproteobacteria; order Rhizobiales; family Xanthobacteraceae; genus Bradyrhizobium_A. Next base: position 24,908 of record JBGMOD010000174.1, on the reverse strand, counting down.
CGCCTGATGGCTGTAGGCTGGAACCATTACGGCCGCATTCGTGACATGGCGTCATCCTGGCTCGAGCGGGTCGAGATCGGTGTAGATCGCATTGACGATGCGCCGCGCACCTATTCCGGCGGCATGCGCCAGCGCCTGCAGATCGCGCGCAACCTCGTCACCGAGCCACGCCTTGTCTTCATGGACGAGCCGACCGGAGGCCTCGACGTCTCGGTGCAGGCGCGATTGCTGGATCTGATGCGCGGACTGGTCACGGACCTCGGCCTTGCTGCCATCGTCGTCACCCACGACCTCGCCGTCGCCAGGCTGCTGTCGCATCGGGTGATGGTGATGAAGGAGGGGCGGGTAATCGAAACCGGTCTGACCGACCAGGTTCTGGACGACCCCCGCGAACCCTACACCCAGCTTCTGGTGTCCTCGATTTTGCCGCCATAGTCCCGACAAGAGATCAGCCATGACCCCGATTGACATCACCTCGATTGAGACGCTTGCGATGATCGACATCAGCGGTGCCGGCAAGAGCTTCACCATGCATCTGCAAGGTGGCGTGACGCTGCCTGTAGTCCACAATGTGTCGTTCCATGTCGACGCCGGCGAATGCGTGGTGCTCGCGGGCCCTTCGGGTGCAGGCAAGTCGTCGATCCTGAAAATGATCTTCGGCAATTACCGCTGCGACCAAGGGGTAATCGGCATTCGCCATAATGGCGTGCAGATCGATCTGGCGCGGTCCGAACCGCGGCAGGTTCTCGACGTCCGTCGCAGGACCATCGGCTATGTCAGCCAGTTCCTGCGGGCCGTGCCGCGCGTTCCGACCCTCGACGTCGTCGCCGAGCCGCTGTTGGCGAACGGCATGGCACGAGCGGAAGCGCGTCATCGGGCCGGAGCGCTGCTGCGTCGCCTCAATATCCCCGAACGATTGTGGCAGCTGCCACCATCCACGTTCTCCGGCGGCGAGCAGCAACGCGTCAATATCGCACGGGGCTTCATTTCGGATCTCCCGATCCTGCTGCTCGATGAGCCGACCGCCTCGCTCGACGCCGCCAATCGCGCTGTGGTGGTCGACCTGATCGATGCGAAGAAGCGCGACGGGGTTGCCATGGTTGCCATTGTCCATGATGACGAAATGCGCCAATTGATAGCCGATCGGATTGTCGACGTGACGTCGTTCGCCGCCGCAGCCTGAAGGACGATGAAGTGAGATGAGATCCAACCCCTACGATAGCGGAGCCGGCGCCACAGCCACGACGGTTCTCGGCAACGCCAGACTCGTGCTGGCTGACCGTGTGATCGAGCGCGGCTGGGTCGCCATGGATGGCGGCCGAATCGCCGAATTCGGCGAGGGACAGGCACCGGAGCGCAGCGAAGATGCGGCCGGCGACCTGATCATGCCAGGCCTGATCGAGCTCCATACCGATCACCTCGAAGCTCACTATGTCCCGCGGCCAAAAGTCCACTGGGATCCTGTTGCCGCGGTCGTCTCGTATGACGGACAGCTCGCGACCTGCGGCATCACCACGGTGCTCGATTCGCTGCGAATCGGTAATGAGGCGGATATGGCCGATGCCTCGGGCCAGGCCGAGATTCTCGCAGATGCGATCACGTCCGCGCGCGAGGCCGATTTGTTGCGTGCGGATCATTTTCTTCATCTTCGCTGTGAAATCCCGATGCCCAGCGTGGTGGAGGAGGCGAAGAGGCTGATCGACCGACCGGACATCAGGTTGATGTCGTTGATGGATCACACGCCGGGCCAGCGTCAGTTTCGCGATGAGGAAAAGTTGCGGGATTACTATCGCGGCAAAACCGGAGGTTTTACCGATGCTCAGCTCGACGAGATGTTCGCGCGCCGGCTCGCCTGCCAGCAGGCCTATGCAGAAACCAACACGCATGCGATCGTCGCTCTCGCTCACGAGCATGGGATCCCGCTCGCCAGCCATGACGACACGACGGACGACAATGTGCGCGAAGCGATCCGCGACCGCGTGGCAGTTGCGGAGTTTCCGACCACCATCGACGCGGCGCGTGGACTGCATCGCGTCGGTATCGGCATTCTGATGGGAGCGCCGAATGTGGTGCGTGGCGGCTCCCACTCCGGCAATATCGCCGCGGTTGATCTCGCTCGCGAAAACCTGCTGGATATTCTGTCGTCGGACTACGTTCCCTCGAGCCTGCTGATGGCGGCGCTGCAACTGCCGCGGCATGTGCCTGCGATCGACCTCGCCGCCGCGGTTCGCACCGTCACCAAGCGCCCGGCGGATGCGGTCGGCCTTTCCGACCGCGGCGAGATCGCGGTCGGCAAACGCGCCGATCTGATTCGCGTACACCTTGCTGGCACCGCCTCAGTGGTGCGCAGCGTCTGGCGCGAAGGGCAGCGGGTGGCGTGAGCGAGACAGCGACCATATCCACCGATGGACCGGCCAGGCGCGGACCAGGCCGGTTGGTGCTGGTGGTCGGTCCGAGCGGTGCCGGCAAGGACACCCTGATTGGGCTCGCGCAAGCGGCCTGTTCACGGGATCCGGGAATTGTGTTTCCGCGCCGGGCCGTGACGCGGGAGGCATCCGAGTACGAGGTTAATGATCCGGTCAGTCCGGCGGAATTCGAGCAGGCGCAGGTACGAGGTGATTTCGCCTTGCACTGGGATGCCCATGGTCTGCGTTATGGAGTTCCCAGATCGATCGATGCGGATCTCGGTGCAGGACGCACAGTGGTCGTCAATGTCTCGCGTACGGTCATTGCGCCAGCACGCCAGCTTTATGCCGACGTCACGGTGGTCCTGATCACGGCGCCGCCGGAGGTGTTGGCAAACCGGCTCGCTGCGCGCGATCGCAAGAGCGACGGCAGGCTGGAAGATCGATTACGCAGGTCGGCCGTTATGCCGGACGCGGTGCCCGACGTGATCGTCAATAATGTCGGTCGAGCCGAAGAGCATGCCGGCGAGTTGCTGCGTGCGATCCGTGGTCGTGATGCGGAACGGCAAGCCGGGCTCGAGGTGACTAACAGGAGGTGACAGTGTCCGTCGTCGCGACAATCGAGCAATTGGAGGCGATTTATGGCGAAACCAATGAGTCGTCGACAGCCAAGGTCGCCGACCATGTCACAACGCGATACCGGGTTTTGATCGAGAAGTCGCCATTTGTCGCGCTCGCGACAAGTGGGCCCGAGGGGCTGGACTGCTCGCCGCGTGGTGATAGCGCTGGCTTTGTCCGCATCCACGACGAGCGGACGCTGATGGTGCCGGACCGTCGCGGCAATAATCGGGTGGATTCGCTGCGCAACATCGTGCGCGATCCGCGCGCCGCTCTGCTGTTCCTGATTCCGGGCGCCGGAACCACGCTGCGGGTCAACGGGCGGGCGCATCTCTCGGTCGATCCGGATCTCCTGGCCTCATTCAAGATGGAAGGCAAGGCGCCGCGCTCGGTCATCGTGCTGGCGGTCGATGAAATCTATTTCCAGTGTGCGCGGGCCATCGTGCGATCCGATCTATGGAATCCGGACAAGCGGGTCGATCCGGCAACCTTGCCGACCCCGGGGCAGATTCTCGCCGAGATGAGCGAGAATCGCGTCGGCGGTGCCGAATATGACAGGATCTGGCCGGAGCGTGCGCGTCAGACGCTGTGGTAGGCGAAAGCGTTGGTCAGTTTCGTATGAGGCGATAGCTACTCATCCTGAGGAGCTATCTATGCGCGCGCCAGATCGACCCCGAGGGCTCAATATCCGTTTTCCCGGTGGACATCGTGCACCACGATTCCTGTTCCCTGCTCCGGCATGGATAGCCACTCCCGGCGCTGCAGGGTGCGCCGGGTATCCTCAAGGCCGCTCTGCCAGTGCTCGCGCATCGAGGTCGCGGAGAATTCGTGGTCCTTGGCGTGTCCTTCATAGGCCTTCTGTTGATAGATCATCTGCAGGATGGTGATTTCGGGGAGGTTCGCGAGACTGTCGCGCATCGCACGTTCATGGTCGCTCAGTTGATCCTCGGGGATCTTCAGCAGCGCCTTGTAGAGATCGTTTTTCAGGTTGTTGGCGCGACGGTAGATATCGGTGTTGTGGCGGGTGCGTGACGAGTAGACGATGTCCTTGTGCCGCGCCATGACCTCCTGGATATCACGCGGCAACACGCCTCGCGCACTGAAAAGATCGACCTGGAACACCAGCGAATTTTTCTTGTCGTCCTGATCGAGCAGATGCTGCAGTGGCGTATTAGATACGATGCCGCCGTCCCAGAAGTGGTCGGTGCCGATTTTCACCATCGGCAGTGCCGGTGGCAGCGCGCCGCTCGCCATCACGTGCTCGGGTTCGATGACCTCTTTCTTATTGTCGAAATACAGAAAGTTTCCGGTCAGGACATTCACGGCGCCAACGGCAAAATGAATCGGACGTGAGTTGATCAGATCGAAATCGACCAGTTCCAGCAACGTCCGGCGCAGGGGGGCCGTGTCGTAATAGCTGGTCGCGGTTTTTGCTCCGGCCAAGCTGAACCATGGATTGACGTCATGCGGCTTGAAGAAGCCCGGCTGACCCAGCGTAGTGGTCAAATAGGAGCTCGCGAAATTTCGGGCCTTGCGGAAGACGTCTCCGTCCGGGGTGTAGTGCCAGACTTTCCGGCTCGTAATGCGATCCCAGAACGTCTGCAGCCGCTCCAGCCGTCTCTCCGGCGGATTACCAGCGATGATGGCGGAGTTGATGGCGCCGATCGATACGCCACACACCCAATCCGGCTCGATGCCGCTTTCATGCAGCGCCTGGTAGACGCCGGCCTGATAGGCACCCAATGCACCGCCGCCTTGGAGGACCAGCGCGACGCGGTGACAACGATCCGGTCGCCAGCCACGGGAGACCGATGTCTCCGGAGAAGGTGTTCGCGCGTCCATGATATTTGCCCCTGATTGTTTTTCGGGATTGCGATGGACTGCAGCATTTCCGCCTGCCGTGACGCCGTCGTGACAATGGGTTGTGCGATCATCACATGGCTAATGGTCTTTACGCCTGGCGCCTCGCAGGACGCGCCGCGCTGTCGTCGCTGTCACAGCACTGAGGAAAATCCCTCACATCGATGTCAACTGGGGGCGCTAGGTGGACATCAGCACCGTGCCATCCATCGATGGCGGCCGGACGGTCAACAGGGAGATCGCTTCGATGCGCAAGGAAGACGTCCTCAGACTTCCCTCCATGCCGGCCGCAGGCCCGAGCTATCCAGCGGGGCCGTATCGCTTCATCAATCGCGAATTTCTGGTCATCACCTACGAGACCGATCCCGACCTGATCCGCGCCGGCTTGCCCGAGCCGCTGGAGCCGATCGACCAGTCGATTGTTCACTACGAATGGATCAAGATGCCGGACAGCTCCGGCTTCGGCAGCTATACCGAATCCGGCCTGGTGATCCCAGCGCGCCTCAACGGTGAAGAGGTGAGTTTCGTTTCACAGATGTATCTCGACGATGATCCGCCGATCGCCGCGGGTCGCGAGATCTGGGGCTTCCCGAAGAAATATGCCCATCCCAAGCTGGAAGTGGTGAAGGACACCCTGACCGGCACGCTGGAATACGCCGGGCAACAGGTTGCCATGGGCACCATGGGTTACAAGCACGAAGCGATGGCCGGCAATGGCGAACTGACCCATGCCATGCTGTCGAAGACACAGATCAACCTGAAGCTGGTCCCGGGCGTCGACGGCCGTGCTGAGGTCTGCCAACTGGTTGCGATCAACCTGACCGACATCGTGGTCAAGGGGTCCTGGAGCGGGCCGGGCCGGCTGCATCTGGTTCCGCATGTCAACGCACCGGTGGCGGATTTCCCGGTGCGGCGCGTGATCGGCGCCCGTCATTTCCTCGCCGATCTCACGCTTCCCTACGGACGCGTGGTTTATGACTACAACAAGCAGACGGGTGATCTGGCGGAAGCGGCGGAGTAGGCCGTCGCCTTATAAAACTGCTGGGTATTCAGATCGGGAGATCGGCACGACTCCCGATCGGGATGGGCGTGCTATTCTCCGATCACGTCTCCGAACAGCACCCACGCTCTGCCGTCGAACCTTGCCATCTTCAGTTGGCGAATCGGAGTGAAGTTGCCGGGATCGTTGTGGATGGTGATGCCGGGCAGTAGCATCGGCAGGGTGATATTCTTGAGGTTGGTGGCTTGCTTGATGACATTGTCGCGGGTGAAGTCGCAGCAGGTCGCCGGTGTTGGCGTTAGGCTGATACTTCTTCATCCACGCGAGGAAGTCCTTAAGGGCGGGATCGTCGGCCCATGCCTTGTCGTTGGGGTCCTTCAGATAGAGCCCGGTCACGACGCCGATCGAGTTCTCGCGTCCCGCTGGCTCAAGCACCGCCGACACCGAGTTTGACACTGCGGGCAGGATGATCAGCGGCTTCCAGCCGATGCTTGCAGCCTTCTTCAGCGCCATGGCTGCGAACTTTGGCGTGGCTTCGGCGAAGAACACGTCGGCGCCGGACTGCTGCATGGTGACGATCTGGGAATCGATGGTCGGGTCGGTGGTCAGGTAGGTGGTCTGCGAGACCAATTGGCTGATATGATCGCCAAGGCCGTCCTTGAACCCTCTCAGATAGTCCTTGCCCGCATCCTCATTGGGAATGATCATCGCGATCTTGGCATCCGGTTTGGTCTTCAGGATGTATTGGGCGTAAACCCGCCCTTCGAGTTCGTAAGTGGGATTGAAGCCGACGGTCCAGGGAAAGTGTTCATGGTCGTTCCAGCGGCTGGCCCCGGTCGAGACGAACAGCTGCGGGACCTTCTTGAGATTGAGATACTTCTGGACCGCGATGTTAGGTGCGGTTCCGACGGAGCTGAACACAGCCAGCACATCGTCCTGCTCCACCAGGCGGCGGGTTTGCTCGACGGTCTTGGGAGACGAATAGGTGTCGTCGAGGCTGATGAGTTCGATCTTGTGACCGTTGATGCCGCCGCGATCGTTCAGCATCTGGAAGTAGGCTGCAGCCGCCGATGCGATGGTGCCATAGGCGGAGGCCGGCCCGCTGTAAGGCGCGGTGTTGCCGAGTTTGATGCTGGCGTCGGCGGCGTGCAGCATCGACGATGGTCCGGGCACGGCAAGAAAGGCAATTGCGGCCGCTGATACGGAAAACAGCTTGTGAAGCGACAATTCGGTTTCCTCCGGCTTTTTTGTTGTTTGCGTCGTTGATGGTAGCGCTGCGGCAGTCCCGCGAGGACTGGCGTTATGTCGAAGCTGGTATACGACTGCGGATCATGACGCAGGCATGCGGCGGTCAAGAATATCGCCCGACGGAATTCGGCCGGCGTCGTGATCTGTCATTTCGGCATGGCCGCGCGTTGTCGCTGCCAGTCCTCGTCGCTCCAGTCCAGCATCTGGGCGCCACCGCTGCGCGATCCGCCGAGATAACGGCGGCCGCCGTCGATGACCACGGTTTCGCCGGTGATGTAGCTCGCAAGATCCGACATCAGGAACGCGCAGAGATTGGCGAGTTCGATGTGGTCCCCATTGCGGCGTAGCGGCACGCTCTGGACACTGTCGTTGCCGCCGCCCTGTGGTGTCAGGCGCGAGCCGGCCCCTTCGGTGGGAAAGGATCCGGGCGCGACTGCAACCAACCGGATGCCTTTGGGCCCCCATTCCACCGCGAGGCTCTTGGTCATGGCCTCGATACCGGCCTTGGCCATGGCGGAGGGCACCGTGAACGGCGCGCCGCTCAAGGCGGACAGTGTGAGAATACTGAGCACGGTGCCGGGTCGTCCCGCATCGATCCAGCGCCGTCCGACACCCGTGGTGCAATAGGCGGTTCCATGCAGGCAAATCCCGAGGATGGAATCGATGGCGCGGGCCGAGAGTTTGTGGGTCTGGGCGATAAAATTTCCGGCTGCGTTATTGACCAGTCCGTCGAGCGGCGCGGTGTCCCAGATCCTGTCGAGCATGTGCTCGACATCGGCCGGCGCGCGGATGTCACAGCCGACAGCCTCGACTTCCCTGCCGAATTCGGTTTTGAACTCGGCCGCGGTCGCATCCAGCACCTCGGTGCGCCGACCGCAGATGACAATGTCAGCGCCGAGCGACAGAAAGCGTCGGCCCATGCTCTTGCCGAGACCGGTGCCGCCGCCGGTGATCAGGATACGTTTGCCGGTCAGAAGGCCTTCGGTGAAATTGTGCATGACCGTCTCCGAAGATCGGCGCGAAGGGGACACCTTCACATAGCCGACATCATCTGTATCAGCTATCCGCAGGCGGCGCTTTCACATCCATGAAAATGCTTGAGGACCGCCAACTCACGCTGCACGTACGATGGTCGTCAGGCGGTGGCCAGCCCCAGCTTGGCATAAATCCGCTTGGCGTAGACGCCGAACTGGTCCGTGGTCTTGATCGACAGGCCGCGTGGGAACGCCAAGTCGACCGGGAAAAAATCCGCCATCTGGGCTGGGCCCGATGTCAGCACTGCGCAGTGGGATGACAGGAACACGGCCTCCTGGATGCTGTGAGTGACAAAGATGATGGTCTTGCCGCTTTCGCGCCAGATCCGCTGCATTTCAAGGTTCATCTGTTCCCGGGTCAGTGCGTCCAGCGCGCCGAACGGTTCGTCCATCAGGATCAGTTTGGGATCGTGGATAAAGGCGCGCGCTATGGCGGCGCGCTGCTGCATGCCGCCGGACAGTTGCTGCGGATACTTTGTTTCATGGCCGGCAAGTCCTACCATCTGCAGGAGGTCGCGTGCTCGCGTCCGCGCAGCCTTGATCGGCAATCCGACGATTTCCGCCGGCAGCAGCACATTGTCGAGAATGGTGCGCCATTTCAGCAGCAGCGCTTGCTGGAACACCATGCCCACATCCCGTCCGGGATTGAACGGAGTCTGTGCATTGCCGATCTTTACCGATCCGCCATCGGCGTCGTGGAGGCCGGCGAGAATCTTCAGGACGGTGGTCTTGCCGCAGCCGGACGGTCCGACAAGGGCAACCAGTTCGCCTTCCGCAATGTCCATGGTGACGTTGGAGACGGCGAGAAACTCCTGGCCTTGCGCCCGGTAAACCTTTCGAACGTTGCGCAGGCTGATAAACGGCTCGGTGGTCATCCAAGCCATCTTTCCAGGTTCTCGGCGACAAAGGCATCGTCGCTGAGATCGCGGTGCTCGCGCAGCACGCGGTCGATTTCAGCCGACTGGCCTGGGCTCAGACCTTCGTGCGGATCGAGGCACCAGGTGCCCTCAAGCAGCCCCTGCCGCCGCAACACCTCATGACAGCCGGCGATACAGCCATGGAAATTGTTGGCGGTGTCAAAGAACGCACTGTTGCAGTCGGTCACGCGGGCATCGAGCGCGAGCAGGTCCGCTGATATGGATCCCCCTGCCTGCGCCGCGCGGCAGGTTTCGAACTGTCGCACTGCGCTTGCCGTCCACACCGACCAGTGCCCCAGAAGGCCGCCGCGGAAATGCGCGCGAACCGTCGCTTCGCCGAGGCGCACGTCGAACGGCAACGTCAGGTCGAGCAGGATGTGATCGTCATTGCCGGTATAGAGCGTGACGCGATCGAGTGCGCCCGCCGCGCACACGCCGCGGATGACGTCAAGTGTCCTGTAGCGGTTGAACGGAGCGACCTTGATGGCGATGACATTGTCGATGGAAGCGAACCGTCGCCAGAAGTCGGCACTCAGGATCACTCCGCCGACCGCAGGCTGCAGGTAGAAGCCGACCAGTGGAATCTCCCGCGCGACCGTTTCGCAATGGGTGATGATCTCGTCTTCCGACGCACCCTTCATCGCCGCGAGGCTGAGCAGGCCGGCGTGATAGCCGATGCCGAGCGCGGTCCTGGCTTCGGAGACCGCCTGGCTGGTGGAGCCGCACAGGCCCGCGACCAGCGCCAGCGGACGTTTGGCCCACGCTGCAGCCGTTTCGGCGGCCAATTCCAGTACCGGGCGGTAGAGACCGACGTCGCGGATCGCGAACTGCGTGGTGTGGACCCCGACAGCGAGGCCGCCGACACCGGCGTCCAGATAGTACCGGGTCAGGGCGCGCTGGCGTCGTGGATCGAGCTTGCGGTTGGCGTCGAGCGCCAACGGATGGGCCGGGATGACGGTGCCGTCGCCGATCAGGCGCCGGATGTCCGAATGGATCGCGGTGTGATGCAAGGGAAGCTCCTTTATCCGAATTCCGGACCGGCAATGGCAACGCCCGCGCGTCTCTCGGGCGGTGGTCCACCAAATCGCATGCGCTGGAACGGTCTTTCATTGATCCAGCCGGACTGGATCAGGTGCCGGGTCACGTCGTGGTTGCTATCGACGACGTCGATGATATGCGGCCCGTCCTCGTTGGCCACGATACCGTCGATCAATGCGATGGCATCAGCGGCACGGTCGGTGAATAGGGGGCCAATCTGTCGCGCTTTTCGACCCTCGCGCACCAGAGACACCGCACTGTTGTGTGCATGTATGCGGGAGGTGTCACGCATGCTGCATGCGGTCAGCAATGCCGAACGATCGAATCCCATGCTCTCGCGGTCGCGATGAACCAGATCGGCCAGCGGCGCTGTCCGCGACGCGCCGACGGTCGGTTCCGTCGCAGCCTGCTGGTCACGGCGCCGGCGGAACCGCTGGACCGACAAAGAGGGATGAAACCCCATCGGGCCGTAAACGGTCGCACCGGCCGGCGTCGCGTCGAGCCAAGGCGTGACGCCAGCATGCCTGGCCGCGGCGATGCAGGCCTGCATCAGGCGGCTGGCAAGACCGCGGCGGCGGCGCGAGGCGGTGACCAGCACCATGCTGATCCAGGCGACGGGTGGATAGGGCAACAACGCGGCCGTGGCGACCAACCGGCCGTCATCATCGCGCAGGCCGAACACGGTTCCGTGGGTCAGAAAGAACACCCAGTCGTCATAACTCTGGTTCCAGCCGGCCTCGTCGGTCAAGGCCAGCCCGGCGACGGCGTCTCGCGGACTGAGGATCTCCGGGCTGGCGCGGTCAGTAGCGTCCATCCGCGACCTCGTATTTCGTCGGCTTGCCCAGGCTCGGCATGGCCCTGGCGACCCAGTCGGCCGTCCAACCGATCAGGCGATCGATCTCGACCACCGGCTCGCCGAACAGCCTGACTGCGAGCGCCGTATTCGTCAGCCATGCCGTCGGGGTTTCCGTCCCGGTGAAGGCTGGCGCACGCCCGAAGCGCTGGCCGAACTTGGTTGCGAGTTCACGGACGGCCAGGATTTGATGGCCGCTCACATTGATCGGCGACGTCGGCGTCTCGCAGTGCGCGAGGCAGCGCAGCGCCTGTGCTGCGGCATCACCCTGCCAGATGACGTTGACATGACTGATGGTGATGTCGATCGGCTGGCCCTGGATGACCTTGCTGGCGATGTCGTGCAGTACGCCATAACGCAGGTCGATGGCGTAGTTCAGGCGAAACAGCCGCCCTGGTGTGCCGAATCTGTTTGAAAAATACTCGAGCAAGCGCTCGCGTCCAACGCAGGACTGGGCATATTCACCCGGTGGATTTGGTGGTTCGTCCTCGGTTGCGCCGCCGCTGGTCACCGGAACGAACGGATAAACACAGCCGGTCGAAAACGCGACAATGCGGGACGTCGGAAATGCCTGGGCCACCAGCGCCGGCACATGGGCATTCATCGCCCAGGTCAACGCGAGGTCGCCTTCCGCACCGAACTTGCGTCCGGCCATGAAAATGATGTTCGGTGATTTGGGCAGCGCCGCAATGGCAGCCTCGTTCAGCAGATCGCAGTTGATGGTCTCGATCCCGCGGGCTTCGAGCCAGCTCTTGACCAGCGGATCGCTGAAGCGTGCGACGCCGATGATTCTGCGATCCGGTACAGCCGCCTTCGCCAGAGCGGCGACGGTGGGGCCCATCTTGCCGGCGACACCCAGGATCATGATGTCCCCCTCGACCCGGCGCAGGTCATCGGTCAGCGCCTGGGTCGGGCGCGCCAGCAGGTCATCGAGCGCGGCGACGCTTTCGACCGTTGTGGGGAGGGTATCGCGCGACAGCAGCATGAGATGTCCTTCTTGTTCTTGTTGTTTTCTTGTTTTTCGGGTCAATTTTGCAGCCTGACGTCCTTGACCACAACCACCCGCTCCAGGCCGAGAACCAGCCCGTAGAGCAGAATGCCGAGCAGGGTCAGCAGGATCACCGCCATGACCATCGCCGGAGTATCGAGCGAGGATTGTACCTGGATCATCAGGTAGCCGAGGCCGCGTTCGGAGGCGATGAATTCGCCGACCACGGCACCGGCCACCGCCAGAATGGCGCCGACCTTCATTCCTGAAAAGATGTAGGGCAGCGAGCCGGGCAGCTGGATCTTGCGGAACAGCTGCCAGCGCGAACCGCGCAGCGATTTCACCAGGTCGAGGAAATCCGGCTCGACCTCGCGCAACCCGCGGGCCGTGGTCAGGAGGATCGGGAAAAAACAGATGCTGAAGGCGATCAGGATGTTGGGGATGATGCCATAACTGAACCAGACGATGAAGAGCGGCCCCAAGGCGACCTTCGGGATCATGTTCAGCGTGACAAACAGAGGCAGCAGGATGATGCTTAACAGCGGCGACCAGCAGAACAGTACCGCGAGGCCGACCCCGACCAGCGCACCAAGCCCGAAGCCGCCGAAGATCTCGAGAGCCGTGACGAAGCTGTTCGACAGCCAGGCGTATTTTGCCGATCCCAGGGTTGCCACGGTCGCCAGCGGCGAGGGCAGGACATAGGCCGGGATGCGAAGGCCGTCGACCAGGAGTTGCCACAGCAGCACCACGGCGATGTGGGCGACCAGAATGGTCGCAGCGGGTCGGATCGATCGCTCTTCGAGGGTGGCCAAGGCACGTTCCGCCGTTTCTCCGGCCGGCGCCGGATCATGGACAGGAGTGTAGTCTCGCAGCCGTCAACTTTCAACTATTTGGTTGATTAGTGGCGGCGGCCCGGTGTGCGCCGCTTGCGTATCAGGGGCGCAAGGAATGCATGATCAGGTCGACGACGTGCTTCCGGCGGGTCCGCTTCGCCGCGTCGCTGGCAAGATCTTGGGAAAAAATCGCCGACAATGTGGGGGTGTTGGAAAAGAAGAAATAGCTCAAGCCTGCCATCGAAATGTAGAGATGCATCGGGTTGATGCCGCGCCGGAATACGCCGGTCCGAACGCCTTCGGCGAGAAACGCGGCAATCATGCTGACCAGCGGCGAATGCATTTCGGCGAGCTTCTTGGACTGGCGAACATGCCGCGCGCCATGGCGGTTCTCGTCGTTCAACAAGGCGACGAAGTCCGGATGGGCGGCGAGATGATCGAACGAGCTCTCGATCAATCTTCGGATCGCCTTGTCCGGAGGCAGGCCCTGCAGGTTCAGCTGTCGTTCGGGCGCGCGGATCTCCTCGTAGATCCACTCCAGAACCGCGAGGAACAGCGAATCCTTGTCGCCGAAATAGTGATAAAGTAACTGCTTATTGACGCCGGCATGGGCGGCAATCTCGTCGACCCGGGCGCCGGCGAGGCCGTACTTGGCGAATTCCTGCCGCGCAGCCACCAGGATCTTGCGCTGCGTCGCTTCGGGATTGCGCCGTCGAATCGGCTCTTTGGATCCTTGTGTCGATCGCGTCATTTCTCAACCAAACAGTTGACAAGCCGAAGGCCGCTTGTTGCATTGGTAGGCGTGCGGATTCCGAGGCGCAAGGGCTGCCCGTGGATTATGCACGTTTCGCCGGTGCAACAGGAGGGGTTCGATGCCGAGCAGCCTAAAACGGCGTAGCTTAAAGCGCCTTGGATTGGCGCTGGCGCTGGTTCTGTCCAGCGGTTCGGCCTGGTCGGCTGAGAAGGTCAATCTGGTGCTGAACTGGACGCCGACCGCCGACCATTCGCCGTTCTACTACGCGAAAGCCCAGGGCTGGTACGAAAAGGCGGGCATCGACCTGACCATCGAGGTCGGCAAGGGATCCGGCGCTTCATCGCTCAAGGTGGGGTCGGGCGGCTCGGAATTTGGCATCGCCGATCTGGCAACGATGCTGGTCGCGCGCGGCAAGGGAGCCGATGTCCTCGCCCTCATGAGCATCTACGCCAACACCGGCCAGACTTTCTATTGGCTCAAGAGCTATGGCGTCAGCGGCCCGAAGGACTTTCCCAGTCACAAGATCGGTAATCCGCCGGCTGATGCGTCGCGGGTGATGTGGCCCGCATTCGCCAAGGCGGCCGGGATCGGCGCCGACAGCGTGTCATTCGTCAATATCGGGCCGACCGCAAAGATCGCTGCGCTGAAGAGTCACACCGTCGATATCATCAGCGATTTCTACAATGAACACGACTTGAAGCTGAAGGAGTTCGGCGACGATCTCGGATACATCAACTGGAAGGACATCGGTCTCAACCCCTACGGCAATTCGCTGGTTGTGAACGGTCAGTTCCTGCAGAAGAATCCAAAGCTCGCCGAAGATTTCGTCAAGATCAGCCAGCGGGCGTTCGCGGCCTGCGTCGCCGATGTGGACCCCTGCCTCAAGGCGCTGCTCGACCAGGCCTCGGGCCTCGACAAGCAAACCCAGCTCAATCAGTGGGAACGCATCAAGTACCTGATGACGGACCAGTTCACGCCGACCAAGGCACTGGGCTGGATCGATGCCGACCGGATGAAGAGCGATTACGAACTGGTTCAGACCTATCTGGGAATGGAAAAGCCGTTCCCGGTCGAGACGGCGTTCACGACCCGCTTGCTCGACACCTCGGTCAAGATGGATGCCAGCAAGGTGAAGCGCTGATCTCCGGGTCTTTGGTGCTCGCCGGGCTCAGAGGATATCGGCGAGCGACTGCCCCTGCAGCTCGATGTTCAGGCCCTGCATGGCGAAATCGCTGATCTCGCCGCCCATCGCCTTCAGGCTCTCTTCGCGGATCAGCGACATCAGCCCGCGCCGCAGCGCCAGGAATTCCGACGACATCATCATGCTTTGCTGGCGCGGGCGCTCCAGCGGGATGGCGATTTCGGCCTTGATGGTGCCGGGGCGCGCGGTCATGCAGTAGACCCGGTCGGAGAGAAAGATGGCTTCGTCGATATCGTGGGTCACGAACAGCACCGAGATCTTCAGCCGCTGCCACATGTTGGTGAGGATCTGCTGCATGATGACGCGGGTCTGGGCGTCCAGCGCGCCAAACGGTTCGTCGAGCAGCAGCACCTTGGGTCCGGTGGCGAGCGCCCGGACGATGCCGACGCGCTGCTTCATGCCGCCGGACAGCCGGTCCGGGTAGTGGTTCTCGAAGGCCGACAATCCGGCCAGGCCGAGCAATGTGCGCGCCGCGCGTTCCCGGTTGAAACGGTCCATCTTCTTGAGCTTCAGTCCGAACTCGACATTCTCGCGGACGGTCTTCCAGGGAAACAGTGAGTATTGCTGGAACACCATGCCGCGGTCCGCGCTCGGCCCCTCCACCAGTTCGTCGTCCACTGTGACGATGCCCTTGGTCGGTTTCAGGAAGCCCGCAACGGCGTTCAGCAGGGTCGACTTGCCGCAGCCGGAGGGGCCGATGATGGAGACGAACTCGCCGGGATTGATATGGATGGATGCGTCCGAGACCGCCTCGACGGAGCCGTCGAGCGTCTCGTAGCTGAGGCTGAAGTTCTTGACGTCGATGCGGCCTTTCGAGGTTGCGGTCACGGCGCTCACCCTTTCTTCCACGGCATGACGATGCGGCCGATGCCGCGGATCGCGGCGCTGGACGCAAGTCCGAGAACACCGATGCAGGTCATCCCCAGCGCGATATCGGCGTACTGCACCAGCGAATAGGCTTCCCAGGTGAAGTAACCGATGCCGAACTGCCCGGAGATCATTTCCGCTGCGATCAGCGAAACCCATGCGACGCCCATGCCGACGGTGAGGCCGGTGAAGATGCTCGGCAGCGATGCGGGAAAATAGACCTCGCGAAAAATCGCCACTTCCTTGGCGCCAAGGCATTGCGCGGCGCGCACCAGCACCGGATCCACGGTCGACATTCCGTGCAGCGTGTTGATCAGGATCGGGAAAAACGAGCCGAGGAACGTGATGAAGATTATGCTTTCCTCATTGGTCGGCCACAGCATGATCGCCATCGGCACCCAGGCAATGGCCGGGATTGGGCGCAGGATCTCGGAGACCGGAAAAATGATCTCGCGCGCAAGACGGAAGCGTCCCATCAGCAGCCCCATCGGCACGGCGATGATGGCTGCGATGCTAAAGCCCAGCGCGATGCGGCGGCAGCTCAGCATCACGTGCATGAAGAACTTGGGGTCGTGCAGCGCGCGAACCCAGCTCTCATAGACCATCGCCGGCGACGGAATATTGGTGAAGCGGACATGCGCATTGACGCGGTACTTGGTCAGCAGATGCCATGCCAGTAGAAAAGCGGCGATCGACAGCGCGCCAATCGCCATCGCCTTGATTTCATCGCGATGCAGCCGCAGCCAGCGCCCGATCAGCACGCGCGGCTGGCGCGGAACGGTGAGGGGGGCCATCATTGCAGCCGCTGCAGCATCGGCCGTGGGTTGATCGGAGCCGTCAGCATCAGTGCGTCGAACTGCCAGTTCCACCGTCAGCCTCCGGTCGCAATGGTTTTCAGGGCGTCGTCGAAGCTGAGTACCTTGCCTTTGATCTTCGCGGCATAGGCTTCTGCGTCTTTCTTCAGGAGAAACGGCGCGGTTTCACTCTTGTCGGAAGCGACCGCGAAGAACGCCTGGTCGGCGAACAGCTTGATGCCGCGGTCGGCATCGAAGACATAGGCGACATTGATCTTTTTGCCGGCGGCCCTGATCGCGGCATATGCTCCGAGTGTGCACAGCGCGCTGCTGTAGGACGTGATCGCCTCGCCGTCGACCCAGATCTCACCAGCCTTGCGCGGATCGGCGATCGGCTTCTTGCAGAAGGGATCTTCGCCCTTGATCTCGTAGTTCATCGTGCTCTTGAGCTGGGCGTCGTAGTCGATGTTGAGTTCGGAATACGCCTTGCGTGCGAAACTGTCGTCGACCCATTTTTTCGGGTCGAATTCCTTCATGCGGCCGAGATTCTGCAACACCTTGACATCGGTGGCGGCGGCATCGATCAGTGCCGGCTTGATGGTTGGATCGGTCGTCATGTTGCCACCCGGTCCGAGGAAGATGTAGACCACCTCCTTGTTGATTCCGGTCCATTCCTGGATTTTCTCGGCGGCGCGTTTCGGGTCGGCGCGCACCCACTCATTGGCGGCGATGATCGCCTTGATGTAGGCGACGACAATCTCGGGATATTTTTCCGCGAAGTCGGTGCGCACCACCACGCCGTGCCAGGTCGGCAGGTTGGTCTCGACGCCATCGAAGATCTTGCGGGCAAAGCCGCGGAATGGCAGCAGTTCCGCGAACGGCACGAAATCGGCGTGAGCATCGATTTTCTTTTCCTGCAGATTGGTCGAGCCGACTTCCGGGCTCTGGCTGACCAGCTGGAAGTAATCGGCGCCCCAACCGCGGTCCTGCATCGCCTTCAGCATCATGCCGTGGGCGGCCGAGCCGAACGGTACGCTGACCAGTTTGCCCTTGAGATCGGAGAGTTCGTAGTAGGGCGAATCCTTGTGAACCACCAGGCCGTTGCCGGAGCCCTGCAGGCTGTAGGCGGCAACCGCGATCAGCCGGCTCTTGCTTTCCGGATTGTTCTCGAAGGTGAAGCCGTTGACCACCAGCGGATAATCGCCCATTGCGCCAAATTGCAGCTTGTTGGCCATCATGCCGTTGGTCACCGGTGGCCCCGAGGTGAAGTTCTGCCAGTCCAGCTCGAACTTGATGCCGGCATACTTGCCGTCCTTCGGCAGGTACTTCTCCAGCAGCTTGAGCTGGCGAATGACGACCCCCGTGGTGACTGTGTTGGTCGTGGTGTCCTGGGTGCCGATGCCGATGGTGACGGTGGTTTGAGCCGATGCGAGGGTGGGTGTCGCGAGGGTTGCTGCGATCAGGGCCGCTGCCAGCACGTGCCTCGAGCGGTCGGGCGGCTGGTGTTCAATCCGATTCATATGCTGGCAATGCATGGCTGGCCTCTCGATGCTTGGCGTGCCCGGGCGTGGCGTCCTGCCTGTCCTCATCCTTGGGCGACGCCTCCGCGCGAGCAAACTTCGTCTTCGCCAGCCGGTTGATTAGTTGCCGTGAAAGCCCTGCTGCTCAGTCCTTGGGCATTTTCCCGGGCGGAAGATTTATCCGTGGGCAATGCGCGTGGCGGTCAATCACCCTGGCCACGCATCTCCTGCAGCACATCGGGCCGCAGCACCACGATCCGGGATTTGCGGGAGGTGACGATTCCCTTTTCCTGCATGCGCTTCAGGCTGATGGTGATCCACTGCCGGGTCGCGCCGACCATGTGCGCGAGATCGGCGTGAGTGAAGGCCGCTTCAATCGCGACGCCGTCTTGGTCCTGCACGCCGTAGAGATCGACCAAATGCAGCAGCAGGTGCGCAAGGCGTTCGGTGATGGAGCGGGTTCCCAGCATCTGCGCCAGCGCCGAGTAGCATTTGCCCTTGAAAGTGAGGCCTTCGATCAGGCCGATCGCGAGGTTGGGCACCTCTACCACCAGTGCGCGCAGATCCTTGCCGGGCAATTGCACCACGCTGCTGTTGCTGGTCGCAACGCCGGACCATTGATGTACGCCGGCTCCGAACACCTCGGGGCCGCCGACAAAATTGCCGGGCTGCCAGTAGGCCAGTGTGATCTCGCGCCCCGATGGCGCCGTGTAGAACACGCGAATGCGGCCGGTCTCTATCAGATAGATGCCGTCATGTTTGGCGCCCTGGCTGAACAGCGTCTGGCCACGGTAGAGCACACGCCGTCGGCCCCGCCGCAGCACGATGTCGAGCTCGGACGGCGACAGCGCGTCGAACAGCAACGGCGGGCCGCCGAGCGCGCGTGCGCTCTCGGTCAGCAGCAGGGACTGGCTGTCGGTGCGAGGGGAAGGAGATCGTGACAGAATGGTCGTGTGCCCGGTCTTGGTAATGGACGTCCTGGCAATGGCGGCCGCAAAGGTCTGCATCGCATGCTCCGAACTAAAATCGTTCTAAAGAGCGCAGCAATCCTCGTGCCAACCAGTGATGTCGGTTCGGAAAAGCCTGTGTTTTCAATGTAGCTGTATGGGGCTGGCGTCGCCAGCGTCTCTGGTGACGACACGCTAAAATGGCAGAACTGCAACCTGAAATAGCGTTGTGGAGCATGATTCCGCCGCGGCCAACACCGGGCCGGGAAAATCATGCTGGTCTTGGATGGCGGGGCGTCGTGCGCGTCAGCTTGTGGCGGTGCCGTCGCGTGCCGCGATCTCCTGCAGGTACGGCCAGGGATAGATGCCGCGGGCGTGTCCATCGGAGAACGCGACGTTGATGCCGAAATTGCCCATGAAGGTAATGCCGGTCACCGCAATACCGTCAAAGCGATCAGGAAAGCGGCCGTCGTATCGCGCACGAATGCAGTGAGCGCACTTGCAAGCCCCGCGCAATGTGTCGGCGCGGATGCCGATGCTGGTCTCGAGGTCAGGCTGCTGCTGCCAGATCAGCCGCATCTCGGTGTTGTTGTCGGTGCATTCGATCCGATTGGGCGCGGAGAGCGGCGCGCTGGAAGGAAATGCTTCCGCATGAACCTGGAACATGGCGAATATTCTCCAATGTGTAGTCGAGCATGAAAGGGACGATCGCGAACAGCAATTAGTTGCCGGAACAATGCTTTTACCGATGCCGTCGCCACGGCGCACGCGGTCCGAAAAAGATTGCAACTAATCAACTCGCATTCGCACGCTTCGATTGCGCGCTGCTGCGGCACAAGGCCTGATCGTCCGCAGAGGTTAACGGCCCGCCACTGAAGGGCCACTACAGCGGATTTGAAAGGCATGAGCGCATTCCACCGCGAGCAGGTTCTGTCGGTGCGGCACTGGACCGATACGCTGTTCAGCTTCACGGCCACCCGTGATCCCGGCTTCCGTTTTCTGAACGGCCAGTTCGCCATGATCGGCCTCGAAATCGACGGTCGTCCGCTGCTGCGGGCTTACAGCATGGCCAGCGCCAATCACGAGCCGTCGCTGGAGTTCTTCAGCATCAAGGTCGCCGACGGCGCCCTGACCTCGCGTCTGCAGACAATCAAGCAAGGCGACATCATCCTGGTCGGACGCAAGGCGACCGGCACCCTGATCGCCGACAATCTTCTGCCGGGAAAGCGGCTGTTGCTGCTGTCGACCGGCACCGGGCTCGCGCCGTTCGCCAGCCTGATCAAGGATCCGGAGGTCTATGAGGCTTATGAGACGATCGTGCTTGTGCACGGCTGTCGCCAGGTGTCCGAACTCGCCTATGGCGAACATCTGATCCAGCGGCTGACCGGTGATGAATTCCTCGGGCCGCTGCTGCAGCAGAAGCTCATCTATTACCCGACGGTGACACGCGAGCCGTTTCGCAACCGCGGCCGCATCACCGATCTGATTTCGACCGACCGGCTGTTCGACGACGTGGGCCTCTCCGCGCTCGATCTGGAGACCGACCGCGTCATGATGTGCGGCAGTCCGCACATGCTGGACGACCTGCGTGATTTGCTGGAGGCACGCGGTTTTCAGGAAGGCAACCACAGCGAGGCCGGCCATTTCGTCATCGAAAAGGCCTTTGTCGAGCGCTGACGCCACATTCGATCAAACAAGGAAAGCAACCGATGGCGATGGATGAGATAGTCGACGGCCTGTCCGAGGTCTCCTGCGATGTGTTGGTGATCGGTGGCGGCACGGCCGGTCCGATGGCCGCACTCAAGGCCAAGCTGAAAAACCCGAAGGCCACGGTGGTGCTGCTTGAAAAAGCCAACGTCAAGCGGTCCGGCGCGATCTCCATGGGCATGGACGGCTTGAACAATGCGGTGATCCCCGGCTACGCCACGCCCGAGCAATACACCAAGGAGATCACCATCGCGAACGAGGGTATCGTCGACCAGAAGGCGGTCTACAAATATGCCGAGCGCTGCTATTCCATCATCGAGGAACTCGACAGCTTCGGCATCCGCTTCCTCAAGAACGAAAACGGCGACTTTGCCGTAAAGAAGGTGCATCACATCGGCACCTATGTGCTGCCGATGCCGAATGGCGACACCGTCAAGAAGGCGCTCTACCGGCAACTGCGCCGGGCTCGTATCCTGATCTCCAACCGCTACATGGCGACACGGCTTTTGACCGGCAAGGACGGGCGGGTGGCCGGCGCGATCAGCGTCAACACCCGCACCGCGGAGTTTCTGGTGATCAAGGCGAAAGCCGTGATCCTGTGCATGGGCGCAGCCGGGCGGCTGGGATTGCCGACCTCGGGCTATATGTTCGGCACTTACGAGAATGCCGCGAACTCGGGTGATGGTTATGCCATGGCCTATCACGCAGGCGCAGCGCTCGCCAATCTCGAGTGCTTCCAGATCAATCCGTTGATCAAGGATTATAACGGCCCGGCCTGCGCCTATGTCGCGGGGCCTTTCGGCGCCTATACCGCCAACAATGAGGGCTCGCGTTTCATCGAGTGCGATTACTGGTCCGGCCAGATGATGCTGGAGTTCTACAACGAGCTGCAGTCCGGCAAGGGGCCGGTGTTCCTGAAGCTCAACCACCTCCACGAGAATACCATCAGCGAAATCGAGACCACGCTGCATAAGGTCGAGCGGCCGACTCGCGGCCTGTTCCACCAGGGACGCGGCACGGATTATCGGCAGGAGCCGATCGAGATGCACATCTCCGAAATCGGCTTCTGTTCCGGACACAGCGCGTCCGGCGTGTTCGTCGACGAGTTCGCCCGCACCACGGTGCCGGGCTTGTACGCTGCCGGCGACATGGCGAGCGTGCCGCACAATTACATGCTCGGCGCCTTCACCAACGGCTCGGTGGCCGGTGAAGACGCGATGCAATATGCCGATAACATCGATTTCGCCGACATCGATGCCGGCGATATTGCGCGGGAGCGGGAGCGCGTGTTGGCGCCGACCAAACGCGAGGACGGGATTCCACCCAACCAGATCGAGTTTAAGGCCCGTCGCCTGGTCAACGACTATCTGCAGCCACCGAAGGTGACACGCAAGTTCGAGCTTGGGCAGCGGCGGCTCGCGGAGGTGCGCGACGACATGGAAAACCGCATGATGGCAAGCAATTCGCACGAGTTGCTGCGCGCGCTGGAAACCCATTCGATCCTCGACTGCGCCGACATGGCGGCGCATGCCTCGTTGTACCGCACCGAGAGCCGCTGGGGGCTCTATCACCTGCGGACCGATTATCCCGACAAGGATAACGAGAACTGGTTCTGCCACAGCCTGCTGAGCAAGAAGGACGGCAAGATGGCCAGCGAGAAGCGCGCCGTCGAGCCCTACATCGTGCCGATCGCGGATGAGGAAAAGGATCTCTACGACAGGCAGCGCATCCGCGCGTCAGCCTGAGCGCTCATTTCAGATTTGCATCTTGACCTGAGGACATCGATCATGCCCCTCGCGACCTCCCACACCACCGTTCCCGTCGTTGTCGACGATGACAAGTGCATCGCCGACAAGGGCTGCACCGTCTGTGTCGATGTTTGCCCGCTCGACGTCTTGCGCATCAGCGACATGACCGGCAAAGCCTACATGGCCTATGACGAGTGCTGGTACTGCATGCCCTGCGAAGCCGACTGCCCGACCGGCGCGGTGACGGTCAACATTCCCTATCTGCTCAGGTGAGTCATGGAGCTTTAGAAATGGCCGGACCTTTTGAAAGCTACGACGATCTGGACGATGTCGACGACCGCCTGAACGCCGCCGACGCTGGCGAGCGCCGGGTCGCGGTGATCGCGCTGGGACATTCCGGTGATCCGGCCGCTGTGGCCCACCTCGACCGGATGACGGCGGATCCCGATCCCGGCGTGCGTCAGCAGGTGGCGTTGGCGCTCGGTGAATTCGATGGACCCGAGGCCGCCGCCGCGCTGGCCAAGGTCGTGGTCGATCCGGAGCAGGCGGTGTCCCAGGCGGCGGCGGACAGCATGGCGGAACTGAAGGATCCGGCCAGCGCCGACGCCATTCTGCCGCTGGTCGGTCATGCGCATGCCTTTGTGCGGATGGCAGTGCTGCGGGCGTTGAAAGAGCTGCGGCGCAAGGATTCCCTGAAGCCCGCGCTCGATGCGCTACGCGACAGCGATGCCGTCGTACGGGTCCAGGCCGTCGGTGTGATCGGCTTCCTGAAGCTGGAAGAAGCCGTTCCGGCGCTGACATCGGCCACCGGGGACGTCGATTCGCATGTGCGCCGTGCCGCCGTCAGCGCTCTGGCGTTTTCGCATCTGAAGCCGGCGGCGGATTCGATCGTTCGTGCGTTGTCGGATGCCGACTGGATGGTTCGCGAGATTGCAGCCGAAACACTGGGCATCAGCGCCCATGGTGCGCAGGCCGCCGATCCCTTGATCCAAGCGATCGCCGATGATTACTGGCAAGTTCGGTTGAAAGCCGTGCGCAGTCTCGGCAAGATGAAGATTGCCCGCGCGGTATCGCCGATCGGCGCATGCATCGGACACTCCCAGGCCAATCTGCGCAAGGAAGCTGCCGCCGCGCTGGGCGAGATCGCCGATCCGGCCGGCGAGCCCTTCCTCCAGCCCGTCGTCGACGATCCCGATCCGGAGGTTCGCAAGAACGCGCGCTGGGCGATGCAGCGGATCCAGGCCAGCAAGGCTTCGCTGGGCGCCTGACGGCGAAAACCCCGGGCCTTGTGATCCCGCGGGCCTCGCGATCCGATTTGCATCGCAAGGCGGCTGTGCCACACTTCATGCCGTCAGCGCGAATAACGCGCGGAGCGTGAAGGGAGAGGGCGTTTGGGCTCAGTCGATCATTTGGCGCGGTTTCGCGACCGGCTGCGGTTGCCGCTGATTGCGGCGCCGATGTTTCTGGTCTCCGGCGTCGATCTGATGGTGGCGGCGTGCCGCAACGGGGTGATCGGCTCGTTTCCTACCGCCAACTGCCGCAGTGCCGACCAGCTCGACGGATGGCTCGACGAGATCGAGGAGCGGCTCAAGCGCGCTGTCGACGACAGCGGTGTTGCGCCCGCACCTCTGTGTCCCAATCTGATCGTCCACCCGTCCAACCCGCGGCTGGCGGATGATCTCGCCATGCTGCTGCGCCATAACCCCGAGATCGTCATCACCAGCGTCGGTTCGCCCGCGCCCGTGCTGCAGCCGCTGCACGATGCCGGTGCGCTGGTGCTGGCCGATGTCGCCAGCATCCGCCACGCCGAACGGGCGGCGGAGGCCGGCGCGGACGGACTGGTGCTGTTGACCGCCGGTGCCGGTGGCCAGACCGGCTGGCTCAATCCATTCGCGTTCGTGCGCGCGGTGCGGCAATTCTTCGATGGGCCGATCGTGCTGGCGGGTGGCATCAGCGATGGCCACGCGTTGCGCGCCGCGCAGGCGCTCGGCTGCGAACTTGCCTACATGGGCACCAGATTCATCGCCACGCAGGAGAGCATGGCGGATATCCGTTACAAGGAGATGCTGGTGGCGAGCTCCGCGGACGACATTCTGCTCACCCGGGCCTTCACCGGCCTGCAGACCAACATGCTGCGCCCCTCGATCGTCGCGGCAGGGCTCGATCCCGACGATTTGCCTGTACGTGGCGGCATCGACATCGCCAAGGATATCGACGTCAGCGCCCGTGATGCCCGGCCCAAGCGCTGGCGCGACATCTGGAGTGCGGGGCACACGACGTCGGGGGTTTTCGACATCCCGTCCGTTTCCGATCTCGTGAGCCGCACGATCGCTGAATACAGCGCGCGTTAGCCGGTTGAAAATCTGCGGCGGAACCAGTCGGTCAGCATTTCCTTCTCGTAGAACAGCCGGCCGCTGCTGCTGGCGCGAGCCGAGTTCATCAGATAGTTGATGTCGCTGAGTGTCTCTTCATCCCGCTGCAAGACGCGGCCGCCCTGTGTGAGAACATAGCGCAACTTGATGCGTGGTGGCGTGCTGTCGCGCATCACCCGGATTTGCTGCGTGCCAAATGGCTCG
>JBGMOD010000173.1:0-1071 GCA_041424235.1 Hyphomicrobiales bacterium | reverse complement strand
GGCGAGCAGCAACGCTGGGGCCGGTTTTTCAGCTCGAACAACGCCGCGAGCCCACAGGTCGTGTGGGGCAAGGGTGCGGTCGTCCAGGCCCGCGTGCGCAATATTGCCTTCATCAACGATCGTGTTGCCAACGTCCGCTTCACGCGGACAGTGCAGACCGACACCGATACGCAGAGCAGCGACTGGATCGCGACCGTCACCTTCCGGTACACGAACGCGCCGATGGCGGAGGGCGACCGCTATCGCAACCCATTGGGGTTCCAGGTCGAGAATTACCGCGCGGACCCCGAGGTGGTTCGATGAACCGCCTCCTTCCCATAGCGAGCCTGCTCGCCATCATCGCGACACCCGCGCTCGCGGAGGACACGCCGCGCGGTGGGCCGGCGGATTCGCGCGTGAAGTTCGTCGAGTATCAGGAGACCCAGGTCTATCGGATCGTCGGCACATTCCGGACGGCGACCCAGGTCGTGCTCGGCGCCGACGAGACGATCGAACATGTCGCGCTCGGCGACACTGTCTCCTGGGAAGTGGCGGTTGCCGGTCACATTCTGTTCCTGAAGCCCCGTGAGCGGGCGGGACCAACGAACCTTATCGTCACGACCAATCGCGGGGGTGAGCTGCGCAACTATGCCTTCGAACTGACAGCACGCCGGGGACCGATCGGCAGCGGTAGCCGCGATACATTCTTCCAGGTTCGGTTTCGCTACCCGCGCGATGAAGCTGATCGTGCCGCTCGCATGCGCGCGACCCAAGAAGCACAGCGCGTCGCCGCATTGCAGGCGAGTGCCGTTCGGGGAGCCCTTGACCACGGCGTCATCGATGGACCGCGCAATCTGAACTACAAGGTCCAGGGTGCGAGCGATCTTCAGCCGTCGGAGATCTCCGACAACGGCCAGTTCACGGTCCTGCGTTTTCCCGGCAACCACGAAATCCCGGCGATTTATCTCGTGCGCCCGGATGGTTCGGAGACATTGGTCCCATTCGATGTCCGGGACGAGTTCGTCGTCGTCCACGCTGTGGCGGCTCAACTGCGCCTGCGCCGGAACCGGGAGGTGCTGTGCATCTATAATC
>JBGMOD010000172.1:0-5857 GCA_041424235.1 Hyphomicrobiales bacterium | reverse complement strand
GTCGGCGATCCCCGCTGCAAGATCGCGATCCTGATGGGCAAGACCGATTTCAAGGCCGCCAAGCATCAGCAGCAGTCGCAGATCCTGGTGCCGCTCGACACCAAGGGCATCACGGTCGAGAAGATGCTGCCGGTGTTCGGCTTCGACGATGCGCCGCACGGCCACGCCCAGGTGCTGCTGGAGAACGTCCGCGTTCCCGTTGCCAACCTGCTGCTCGGTGAAGGCCGCGGCTTTGAGATCGCGCAGGGCCGCCTCGGCCCGGGCCGCATCCATCACTGCATGCGCACCATCGGCAAGGCCGAGGAAGCGCTGGAGAAGATGGTGCGCCGGCTGTCGTCGCGCACCGCCTTCGGCAAGAAGATCATCGAGCATTCGGTGTGGGAGCAGCGCATCGGCGAAGCCCGCACCGACATCGAGATGACCCGCCTGCTGTGCCTCAAGGCCGCGGACATGATGGACAAGGTCGGCAACAAGACCGCCCAGCTCGAAATCGCCATGATCAAGGTGGCCGCGCCGAACATGGCGCTGCGCATCATCGACCAGGCGATCCAGGCTTATGGTGGCGCCGGCGTGTCCGACGAGGCGGGTCTCGCCAAGGACTATGCTGGTATTCGCACGCTGCGTCTTGCCGACGGCCCCGACGAGGTGCACAACCGCGCCATCGCAAGGCTCGAGCTGCGCAAGTACGCCAACGCTCCGGCCTCGCACTAAGCGGAGGACGGCATGGGTCTTGGCGTGAGGGAAGACGCGGATTTTTCCGGTACCAAGCCGGTCGAGGAGCGACATCGGGTCGATGAAGCGAGCCTCGACCGCTGGATGTCCCAGCATGTCGAGGGCTATGCCGGGCCGCTGACGGTGTCGCAGTTCAAGGGCGGTCAGTCGAATCCGACCTACCGCCTCGACACCCCCGGGCGTGCCTACGTGATGCGCCGCAAGCCGTTCGGCAAGCTCTTGCCGTCGGCGCATGCGGTGGATCGCGAGTTCCGTGTCATCGATGCGCTCTACAAGCAGGGCTTTCCGGTCGCGAAGGCCTATGCGCTGTGCATGGACGATGCCGTGATCGGCGCGGCCTTCTACATCATGTCGATGGAAGAGGGCCGCGTGTTCTGGAATCCGACACTGCCAAAGCAGTCGCCGGAGGAGCGGCACGCCATCTTCACCAGCAAGATCGAAACGCTGGCAAAGCTGCATCAGTACGATCCGGCGGCGATCGGGCTCGGCGACTTCGGCAAGCCCGGCAACTATTTCGCCCGCCAGGTCGAACGCTGGACCAAGCAGTACCGCGCGTCGGAGACCGACGTGATTCCGGAAATGGACCGGCTGATCGAGTGGTTGCCGAAGACCGTGCCGCAGCAGGGCCGTGTTTCGGTGGTGCATGGCGACTATCGGCTGGACAACATGATCTTCCATGCCACCGAACCGCGGGTGACCGCGGTGCTGGACTGGGAGCTCTCGACGCTGGGCGATCCGATGGCGGATTTCACCTATCTGCTGATGCAGTGGGTGATGCCGGGGCTGGACGGTGCCGATTTCAAGGCGCTGAACATCCCGACCATGGAAGAGGCCGAGGCGATCTACTGCAAGGTGACGGGGCTCAGCGGTGTTCCCGACCTGAACTGGTATTTCGCCTACAATCTGTTCCGCCTCGCGGGCATCGTCCAGGGCATCGCCGCCCGCATCCGCGACGGCACTGCGGCCAATGCGCGCGCGGCGGAATCGGCCGCTCGCCGTATTCCTCTGGCGCAGGCCGCGTGGGCCTACGCTCAAAAGGCAGGAGCTTGAAACAACGCGCCTGAAACAACAGGTCTGAAACAGGCCGGCTCAACAGGAGCGCGATGCGACGGCCGGTCGGCCGTCGCGCCGACCTCATCAAGACAATCAGGAAACGCACATCATGGGTCGCCTTGAAGGCAGGTCTGTCATCGTTACCGGCGCAGGCAGCGGCATCGGCCGCGCGGCGTCGCTGTTGTTCACCAAGGAAGGCGCGCGACTGATCGCAGTCGATCGCAGTGAAGGGGTCAAGGACACCGTCGAACAGGTTCGCAAAGCCGGCGGCACCGCGGAAGCGGTGCTGGCGGACGCCGGTTCGGAACAAGATGTCCAGGCCTTCATTGCCAAGGCGATCTCCGCCTATGGCAAGCTCGATGGTATCTGGGCCAATGCGGGCATCAGCGGCGGGCTTGTTCCGCTCGCCGAACAGACCCCGGAGCACTGGCAGGAAATCCTGCGCATCAACCTGATCGGGCCGTTCCTGGCGGTGAAACATTCCATTCCGCACATGGTGAAGCAGGGCCATGGCGCGATCGTCTGCACCGCTTCGGTCGCAGGTCTCAAGTCTGGCGCCAGCGGCCATCCCTATGCCGCCAGCAAGGCCGGCGTGATCAGCCTGGTGCAGACCACGGCCTATTCGCTGTCGGGCACCGGCGTGCGCATCAACGCCGTCTGTCCCGGCCTGATCGAAACCGGCATGACCAAGCCGATCTTCGACGGCGCCAAGGAGCGCGGCACCGAGGGCAAGATCGGCCAGCTCAATCCGCTGAAGCGGGCAGGGCAGCCGCACGAACTCGCGGCGATGGGGCTGTTCCTGCTCAGCGATGAAGCCTCCTACGTCAACGGCCAGGCGTTTCCGGTCGATGGCGGGCTCACCGCATCGATGCCGTACGCCGGCAAGCCAATCTGATCGGTATCCAATATGTCCGCTCCCCTCCCGCACACCGGACCGAGCCGTTCAACGCCTGCGGGGGTCGACGTCACGCGATGGTGGTGGGTGCGGCATGCGCCGGTCCGCGAGGACGGCGGTAATATCTATGGCCAGGCCGACCTCAACTGCGATTGCAGCGATACATCGGTCTTCAACGCGGTGGCGCGCATCTTGCCGACCAACGCGGCCTGGTACGCCAGCAATCTGAAGCGCACCCATCAGACGGCGGACGCGATCCTGGCGGCCGGCGGCCGTGCGCCGTCCGGCATCCAGCAGGATGCCGCATTCGCCGAACAGAACATGGGCGAATGGCAGGGCCGCAATCGCGCGGCTTTCGTGGCCGCGCTGCGTCCGGAAGTGGCCAGCTACTGGTATGCGCCCGCCGACGTGCGCGCACCGGGCGGCGAAAGCTTTCTCGATCTCTATGAGCGCACACGATCCGCGATCACGCGGATCAGCGCGGCCCATGCCGGGCAGGACATCGTTGCCGTGGCGCATGGCGGCACCATCAAGGCCGCCATCGCCGTGGCGCTTGGGCTCGAACCCAAGGCGGGCCTGACATTCGTGGTCGACAATTGCTCGGTGACACGGCTCGATCTGCTGAGCAGCCCGGGGCATGCCGGCTGGCGGATTGTCATGATCAACCAGCAGCCGTGGATCGCCGATCCCTCGCACGCGGCGATGCATCAGCCGGCCGGCCCTGAAATCGTGCCGCCAGGAAAGCTCGCGTGAGGCCTGCGCCGGCCCGCCCATTCAAATTCAAGCAATCAGGGAGAAGATCATGACGCTGTTCGATATGACCGGAAAGGTTGCGGTGGTCACCGGCTCGACGCGCGGCATCGGCCGCGCCATTGCCGAGCGCATGGTGGAGCACGGCGCGCAGGTGGTGATCTCGTCGCGCAAGCAGGACGTCTGCGATACGGTTGCGAAGGAAATCAACGAACGTTTCGGCAAGGGCAAGGCGATCGCCATCGCCGCCAATATTTCCAGCAAGGAAAATCTGCAGAACCTGGTCGACGAGAGCAACCGTGCCTTCGGCAAGATCGACGTGCTGGTCTGCAACGCCGCATCGAATCCGTATTACGGGCCGCTCGGCGGCATCTCCGACGATCAGTTCCGCAAGATCCTCGACAACAACATCGTCGCCAACAACTGGCTGATCAGCATGGTGGTGCCGCAGATGATCGAACGCAAGGATGGCTCGATCATCATCGTGTCGTCGATCGGCGGCCTGAAGGGCTCGACCATCCTCGGCGCCTACGCCATCTCCAAGGCCGCCGACATGCAGCTCGCGCGCAATCTCGCCTGCGAATACGGCCCGCACAATGTGCGGGTGAACTGCATCGCGCCGGGCCTGATCAAGACCGACTTCGCCAAGGCGCTGTGGGACAACCCGGACAACCTGAAGGCCTCCACCGCGCGCTCGCCGCTGCTGCGCATCGGCATCCCCGACGAAATCGCCGGCGCCGCGGTGTTCCTGGGATCGGCTGCGGGCAACTTCATGACGGGACAGTCGATGGTGATCGACGGGGGCGCTACGATCAGCTGAGGCGATGCGTTGATGGGGCAACGTGCTTCAACAATGAAGGCCGTCATACGCGGGCTTGACCCGCGTATCCAGCTTTCTTCAGGAGCATGTTGAGAGGAAGCTGGATTGCCGGGTCAAGCCCGGCAATGACGCATCATCAGGAACTGACTCACTCCAGCGTCGCATACACCAGGCTGCGGATCTGCGAGCGGAAATATTCGCGCTGACCCGGGCCCTGCGACAGGAACACCGCGAACAGGTCTTCGGTCGGGTCGATCCAGAAGAACGTCCCGGCCATGCCGCTCCAGAAGAACTGGCCGACGGAGCCCGCGAACGGCGCCAGGCCCTGGTGGGTCCGCACGGCGAAGCCGAGGCCGAAGGAGTGGCCCGGCGGGATCAGGTGGGTTTCCACCTTGACGTTGGCAGCCAGATGATCCGCCGCCATGAACTGCAGCGTCTTGCGCGCGATGATGGACTGGCCGTCGAGGCTGCCGCCGTTCAGCAGCATCTGGCAGAAGCGGGCATAGTCCATCGCGGTGGAGACCAGCCCGCCGCCGCCTGATTCCATTTTGGGTTTTTCGGTCTGGTTGAACAGCACGACCTTGTCGCCGGTCCAGGGATCGTTCGGGAACGGCTCGGCGAGACGCGGCGTGTTGGCGGCGTCGGTGTAGAACGCGGTCTCCGTCATCTGCAGCGGGGCCAGGATCCGCTCGGTGAGGAAGGCGCTCAGTGTCTTGCCGGAGATGACCTCGATGACGCGGCCCAGGATGTCGGTGGAGCGGCTGTAGTTCCATTCTGTGCCGGGTTGGCACATCAGCGGCAGGCTGGCGATCAGCCGGGCGTGCTCTTCATTGCTGATGTCGCGGCGGAAGACCTTCGCCTCGCGGTACATCTTCTGCACCATGCCGTTGCCGGTGATCTCGTAGGAGATGCCGGAGGTGTGGCGCAGCAGGTCGTGGATCGTGATCGGCCGCACCAGCGGCACCAGGTCGAGCTTGCCGTTGTTTTCGACCCCGACCTTCTGGTCGGCGAATTCCGGGATGAATTTCTGCAGCGGGTCGTTGAGCAGCAGATGGCCTTCCTCCAGCAAGAGGCCGATACCGATCGAGACCAGCGGCTTGGTCATCGAGAAAATGCGAAACAGGCTGTCGCGGGCCATCGGGGTGCTGGCAGCCGGGCTCTGCCGGCCGAAAGCCTCGAACCAGCCGATCTGGCCGCGGCGGGCGATCATGGTGACGACCCCCGGGGTGGTTCCCTTGTCGATCTCGCGCTGGAGGGCATCGCCCATCCGCTGCAACCGCGTCGGAGACAGGCCGAGCTTGCCCGGATCCGCGAACGGCAGGGGCCGCGTTTGTTGGCCTGCGGCGGGTTTCGGGGCGGATTGCGGGGAAGAATGCAGAGCCATGGCGTCTCCAGTGGTTTCTATTGCGGTTTTTTACCCGGGGGCGGGGCGGCCGTCGGGGGCCACGCGCCAGCCTTACCCATAACTTCGCCCTTGAACAGCAGCGTTTTCCGCAGTAACCAGCCGCGGATTTGCCGCGCAGCCGCGCCGGCCGCAGAGGGTGGACGAAGAATGGCCAAAGAGAAGTTTGAGCGTAATAAGCCGCATTGCAATATCGGCACCATCG
>JBGMOD010000171.1:0-53391 GCA_041424235.1 Hyphomicrobiales bacterium | reverse complement strand
CCGAGATGAAGGGCTGCGACGCCGCCATCATGCGGATGTGGCTTTCCACCGAGAGGTAGCGCTTGCCGATCTTGCCGCAGGGATTGGCGCAATCGAACACGGCGTAGTGCTCGGCCTTCAGATGCGGGGCACCTTCCACCGTCATCGCGCCGCAGACATGGATGTTGGCGGCTTCGATCTCGCGCTTGGTGAAGCCGATCGCGGCGAGCAGGTCGAACGAGGGCGAGGCGAGGGCCTCGGCGCCGACGCCGAGCTGGTCGCGGATGAAGTCTTCACCCAGCGTCCACTTGTTGAAGGCGAACTTGATGTCGAATGCCGTCGGCAGCGCCTTCTCGATCTTGGCGATGGCTTCGTCGGTGAAGCCCTTGGCCTTCAGGGTCGAGTGGTTGACGCCGGGCGATTGCGCCAGCGAGCCGTGGCCCACCGCATAGACCTCGATCTCGGCGATCTCGCTCTCGCGGTAGCCGAGCCGGCGCAGCGCCGCCGGCACCGCCTGGTTGATGATCTTCCAATAGCCGCCACCGGCAAGCTTCTTGAACTTCACCAGCGCGAAATCGGGCTCGATGCCGGTGGTGTCGCAATCCATCACCAGGCCAATGGTGCCGGTCGGCGCCACCACCGTGGTCTGGGCGTTACGATAGCCGTGGGTTTCACCTTCCGCCAGCGCGCGATCCCAGGCCGCGATGGCATGGGTCACGAGATCAGGCTGCGGGCAGCTCGCGTGGTCGAGCGGCACCGGGTTGACGGCCAAGGCCTCATAACCCGCGGCATTGCCGTGCGCGGCGCGGCGGTGATTGCGGATCACCCGCAGCATATGGCTAGAGTTCTTCTTGTAGGACGGGAAGGTGCCGAGCTCCTTGGCCATCTCGGCCGAGGTGGCATACGCCACGCCGGTCATGATCGCGGTCAGCGCGCCGCACAGCGCGCGGCCTTCCTTGGAGTCGTAAGGAAGTCCCATGGTCATCAGCAGGCCGCCGATGTTGGCGTAGCCGAGGCCCAACGTGCGGAACTCGTAGGAGAGTTCGGCAATGGCCTTGGACGGGAACTGCGCCATCATCACCGAGATTTCGAGCACAACGGTCCACAGGCGGCACAGATGCTCGTAGGCCTCGACGTCGAAACGGCGGGACTCGATGTCGTAGAATTGCAGCAGGTTCGCGGACGCGAGGTTACAGGCGGTGTCGTCCAGGAACATGTATTCGGAGCAGGGGTTGCTGGCGCGGATATCGCCGGACGACTTGCAGGTGTGCCAGTCGTTCATGGTGGTGTTGAAGTGCAGGCCGGGATCGGCGCTGGCCCAGGCGGCGTAACCGATCTTTTCCCACAGGTCGCGGGCCTTGATGGTCTTGGTCACCTTCTTGTTGGTGCGGCCGATCAGGTTCCAGTCGCCGTCGGTCTCGACCGCGCGCAGGAAGTCGTCCTTCAGCGACACCGAGTTGTTGGAGTTCTGGCCGGAGACCGTGAGGTAGGCTTCCGAATCCCAGTCGGTGTCGTAGGTGTCGAACTGGATGTCGGTGTAACCCTGCTTGGCGAACTGGATGACGCGCTTGATGACGTTGTCGTTCACCAGCGCCCGGCGGGCGAACTTGATCTCGCGGCGCAGTGCCGGGTTCTTTTCCGGATCGAAGCAGTCGTCGCCGGATCCCTCGCAGTTGACGCAGGCTTTCAGGATGGCCTTGAGGTGCTTCTGGTTGATCTTGGAGCCGGTGACCAGCGCCGCGACCTTCTGCTCCTCCTTCACCTTCCAGTCGATGTAGGTCTCGATATCCGGATGGTCGGCGTCGACCACCACCATCTTCGCCGCGCGGCGCGTGGTGCCGCCGGACTTGATGGCGCCCGCCGCGCGGTCGCCGATCTTGAGGAAGCTCATCAGGCCGGACGAGCGGCCGCCACCCGACAGCTTTTCGCCTTCGCCGCGCAGCCGCGAGAAGTTCGAGCCGGTGCCGGAGCCGTATTTGAACAGGCGGGCTTCGCGCACCCACAGGTCCATGATGCCGCCCTCGTTGACGAGGTCGTCATCGACGCCCTGGATGAAGCAGGCGTGCGGCTGCGGATGCTCGTAGGCCGATTTCGACTTGGTCAGCTTGCCGGTCTTCCAGTCCACATAGAAGTGGCCCTGGCCGGGTCCGTCGATGCCGTAGGCCCAGTGCAAACCGGTGTTGAACCATTGCGGCGAGTTCGGCGCCACCATCTGCCTGGCCAGCATGAAGCGCAGTTCATCGTAGAACGCGCGGGCGTCCTCTTCGGAGGAATAGTAGCCACCCTTCCAGCCCCAGTAGGTCCAGCAGCCGGCGAGGCGGTCGAACACCTGCTTGGCGGAGAGTTCGCTGCCGAAGCGCTCGGACTCGGGGAGGTTGGCCATCGCATCGAGGTCGGGCACCGAGCGCCACAGCCACGACGGCACGGTTTCTTCCTCGACCTTCTTCAGCACCTTGGCGACGCCGGCCTTGCGGAAATACTTCTGGGCGAGCACGTCGGAGGCGACCTGGGACCACACGTCCGGCACCTCGACATTGTCGAGCCGGAACACCACCGATCCGTCGGGATTGCGAATCTCGCTGGTCGTCAACCGGAATTGAATGTCCGCGTAGGGGGACTGGCTGTCCTTGGTGTATCGCCGATCGATCCGCATAGTCTTCTCGCCCCGTCTTGTGCCGGACGCCCGCTCGTTGGCGACCCCCGGCAGATTTCATTCGCGTGCGTTGCCGCCCGCAGTTCCAGCCGGTGATCCCGGCTCTATTCAACGCCCCAACTGTCAACGCGTGAAGCCGCGTTTTGCTCGTTTGTGGGGCTCAAAACCCCGTTTTTCTGCGCGCCGGGACCCGTTTCCGTCAGGGACAGGCAAGCCGTTCGTCCGTTGCCTCGTGGGCCTCGGAGCGGCGTGCAGGAACCCTGTCAGGAGGTGCCCGGCGGGACACAAAACCATTCGCGCCGAACAGTTCGAAAACTAGGACAACTGCGTGACGCCCGTCAAGGAATAGTACGGGTTCCTGAATCAAATACTAAATATGGGGGAATGTGGGGAAAACCAGGGGGCCCAGCCACGCCCTGATGTCCGCAAGTATCAGTGAGTCCTCAGGGATTCGGAAGCCGAAAAATTTTTATTCCGGCCTCTTTCCCAAGACTGCGCCCGCTGTTCACAGGGCGGGTTCCAGATGAATAAATTGCTTGCAAGGCGGAGACTCGGCCGCGCGCACAAAACCGCATGCCCGACCTCACAGCATCCGCGGTGGCGGGATGCCGTTTTTGCGGTCATTGTGGCCACGAATCTCCAGACACCGTGTTCAATCCATCATGACAGCCCTGAATGACGTCCGCGCGACGACCGCGAGGACCGGACTTGTGTTCCTGCTCATCACATCGGTGAGCTGGGGCCTCAACTGGCCGGTGATGAAGCACCTGCTGAGCGAGTGGCCGCCGCTGTCCGCGCGCGGCCTCTCCGGGGTGGTTGGCGGGGTGCTGCTGCTGATCATCGCCGTGGTGGGCGGACAGAGCCTGCGGGTGCCGCGCGACCAGTGGGGACGGCTGCTGCTCTCAGCGGTGCTCAATATCAGTTCGTGGATGACCCTGATGGGGCTCGCGCTGCTGTGGCTTCCCGCCAGCGAAGGCGCCGTGATCGCCTACACCATGCCGGTGTGGGCGGCGGTGCTGGCGTGGCCGATTCTCGGCGAGCGGCTGACGCCGTTGCGGCTGGTCTCGCTGCTGCTGGCGTTCGGGGGACTGCTGGCGCTGATGGGCGGCAACGGCATCGCCGCCAGCATGGACAAGCTGCCGGGGATCCTGCTCGCGATGGCCGGCGCCTTCCTGTTCGCGCTCGGCACGGTGGTCACCAAGCGGCTGCCGGTGAAGATGCCGGCAGTGACGTCCGCGGCCTGGCAGATCACGCTGGGATGTCTGCCGCTCGCAGCCGTCGGGCTGCTGTTCGAGCATCCGCGGATCGACGCGCTGTCGGCCGGGGGCTGGGCGTCGATGGTCTACATGATCCTGATCGTGTTCTGCCTCAGCTATGTGACCTGGTTCGCGGCCCTGGCGCGGCTGTCCGCATCGGTCGCCGCCATCGGAACGCTGCTGGTGCCGGTGGTCGGCGTCGTGGCGTCGGCGATCTTCCTGGGCGAGCACCTCGGCGCCGGGCAACTCACGGCGCTTGTCATGACGCTCAGCGGCGTCGTGCTGGCGACGCGCTCGTGAGGCGGCTCAGCCTGTAGGGCGGGTTAGCGTCAGCGTAACCCGCCATCGCACGCAAGCCTCGGAAACGTGCGTCGGCGGATTATGCCCTACAAGTTTGCTGGTTCGATTAACGTCATCCGTCATCCTGAGGCGGCCGTGCGTAGCGCGGCCCTCGAAGGACGACGGCCCGAACGCCAACTCCTTGGCCGTCGTCCTTCGAGGCGCGCAAGAGCGCGCACCTCAGGATGACGGAGTTGATTCTACGTTGTATGGCCCACAAAAAAGGGGCGGCTCACGCGAGCCGCCCCTTTCACAAGAGATCACCGACTGCCTTACGGGCAGGAATGCCTCAGGCCGTCATAGCCGAGATAGGTGCCCGATGACGGATCGTAGGAGCGATAGGTCTGCTGGCAGTAGGCGACCGAGTCGCCGTCGGCCGGAACCTGGGTGTAGGTGACGTCGGGAGCGACCGCGCCGTCGTCATAGGCGTAGCTGTCGCCGTAGTAGCCATCACCGTAGCCGTAACCATCACCGTAACCATAGCCCAGCGCCGAGCCTGCCGCGAGACCGGCTGCGAAGCCGATGCCGGGTCCGATCCAGCGATGACCGTTCCAGTGCCGGCCGCCGCCCCAGTGTCCGCCGCCATTCCAGTTATGACCGCCGCCGGCAAATTGGCGCCCGGCGAAAGCGGGACGCGCAGCGAAGGCCGCGCCACCGCCGCGGAACGCACCGCCACCGCCATGGAAGGCCATGCCGCCGCCGCGGAAGCCGCCACCACCGTGGAAACCGCCGCCGCCATGAAAGCCACCGCCGCCGCCGTGGCCGCCGCCACCCGGGCGCGCATCCGCAGACGACGCCATCAGCACCGGTGAGATCGCGAGCAGCGCAGCAGCGCCTACAATTTTCAGATTGATCATCAACGTCACTCCAAAAGGTCGAGACTCCGTAAACGGGTCTTGCTGGGAGAACATCGACTGGAACGAAGCGTTCCGTCAGGTGCCAGCTGTCTGACCTGCGTGCAGAGCATTGCCGAACGCGGCTGTATCGGCGCTGAATGGATTGCGCCCAAATGGTGGTGCGGGGCGCATGGATCATGGCGACCCGCCACGATCGGCAGGAATCGCGCGTGATGTCGCGCGTACGTGATGCACGTGTGCGTGATGCGTGAGTGGTGATGCCCGCTCGTTGGCATGCAGGTGACGACAACAACGCATCTCGATTCGACACGACGGGACGATGTTTTCACGGCTCCCTCCCCCCTTGTGGGGGAGGGCCGGGGAGGGGGGTCCTCGCATTCTGAGATCGTGATGCAACGGCATCCGATCTGAAGCGCTGCGGACCGCCGCCACCCCCCTCCCTAACCCTCCCCCACAAGGGGGGAGGGAACGATTTAATCGCTGCGCTGTGCTTTGAAATCCGTCTTTTAAGTCAGTGTGATATTCCAATTTTTATCACTATTGATTGAAGTTGCTCTGAAACGAAGCAAAGACCAATCCTCGCGCCCCCGTCCACCTACCTTACGCAGTGCATCAAGCCGCTGCCGGCGCTGGACAATCGATCTTGCCGATGCCATCAAAGGCGATCGTCCTGACCCTCGGATTCCGTCCCATGAAGCAGTTTTTCCTGAAGCTTTTCACCTGGTGGAGCGGCCAGACGTTCGGCACCCACTTGTGGACCTGGCGGTTCGGCGAACTGGTGGGCCAGGACGAGGGCGGCAACCGGTATTACCGGACGGCCGGCGGCAAGATCGATCCGTCGCTGGGCTTCGAGCGGCGCTGGGTGGTCTACAATGGCTACGCCGAGGCCACGCGCATTCCCGCCGGATGGCACAGCTGGATGCACCATACCGTCGACACCCCGCCGACCAAGGAAGACTACAGGCCGCGCGAGTGGGAGAAGCCGCACCGTCCGAACATGACGGGCACGCCGGCGGCCTACCGTCCGTCGGGCTCGACCCTGTCGACCGGACGCCGCCCGAAGGCGACCGGCGACTATCAGGCCTGGACCCCCGGCCAGTAACAGCGGCCTGAACTCCGCAAGATTTCTCAAAACGCTCTGTGCTTCAACTGCCTCGAACCAACCACAGGGTTACAGGCAATGAGCATCGCTTCGGCCAATATCAAGACAAGTCTCGGGACGGCAAGCCCCGACGACCGGATTGACTACAACGACCGTCTCAACCGCGTGACGGCGTACATCTACGATCATCTCGACGAGGACATCGACCTGAACCGCCTTGCGGAGGTCGCCTGCCTGTCGCCGTATCACTGGCACCGCGTCTATCACGCGCTGCACGGCGAAACGATCGCCACCACGGTGCGGCGGCTGCGGCTGCATCGCGCCGCGGGCTTCCTTGCCTACAGCAGCATGCCGATGGACGAGATCGCGGCGAAATCCGGCTACTCCAGCGTGCAGGCCTTCACCCGCGCCTTCCATGCGGACTACGGTCAGCCGCCGGCGCAGTACCGCAAGGAGGGCGCGCACGCGGCCTTCCAAGCCTCGCAGAGCCAGGCCTCGCAGAGCGACATCGCGGCGCATTCGTATGACGTGGAGATCAGGCAGGTGACGCCGGCGCCGGCCGTCGCCATCGATCACACCGGGTCCTACATGCAGGTCGGCCGGGCGTTCGATCCGCTGTTCGGCTGGTGCGCCATGAAGGGATTGCTCGGCGCACAGGCGCGCGCCTTCGGAATCTTCTACGACGACCCGATGGCGGTCCCCGAGGCCGAGTTGCGCTCGCGCGCCTGCGTGGCGCTCGGCCGGCCGGTGGCCACCGAGGCGCCGGTGCAACAGGCGGAGATCCCCGGCGGCCGGTGCGCCGTGCTGCGCCACCGCGGCCCGTACGCCACCATGCGCGCGGCCTATCAGTGGCTGTACGGGAGCTGGCTGACGCAGTCCGGCGAGGAGCCGGCTGATGCACCGGTGTTCGAGGAGTATCTCAACAACCCCCGCGACACCGCGCCGAACGATTTGCTGACGGATATCTATCTGCCGCTGATGACACGGTGATCGAGGCGACGATCATGGCAAAATCCTGGACCGAAAAATTCGCGACGTCGAAGCCGCACCAGGTGAAGCCGGTGCCCATCAACATCGCCGGCATGACAAAGGGCGAGATCATGCTGGTGCCGTCGCCGCGGATCGTGGCGGATGCCATCGCCAGAATTCCGCCGGGCCAGAGCATGGATGTCAAAACCCTGCGCGAAAAACTCGCCCGCACATACAAGGCGCAGGTGACGTGTCCCATCACCACCGGTTTTCTATTGCGGATCGTCGCGGAAGCCGCCCTCGAAGCCCGCGCCAAGGGCGCCAAACTCACCGAGATCACGCCCTTCTGGCGCGTGCTCGATGCGCAGACGCCGACCACGGCGAAACTGTCGTGCGGTGTGGCCGGCGTGATGAAGCTGCGACGTCAGGAAGGGTTGGGGTAGGGCGGGATGATCTTATCGAGATACGATCACTTTCTTTACTTTGTCGTTGCCGGGCTTGTCCTCAGCGACTTCGGCTCCGCCGAAGTCGCGGACACAACCCCGACAAGGGACGCACTGCGTCCCTAAGCGGGATCACCGGGACAAGCCCGGTGATGACGATAGTGGGTGGGATGTCTTTCTTCTTCTAAGGGGTGAGCCAGCGAGATATTCACTCGACCGGCCTCATACCACCTCACACCATCCTTGCCGCCGCCGTCTCCATCGCGACACGCCGCCGTTCCCGCGACGGCGCGAGCAACGGTTCAAGGCGCGCGAGCACTTCGGGCGGCGCGATCTCCGGAGAACCGGCCGCGAAGGGCGGGGCGGGGTTGTATTCGAGCCCGAGCTGGATCATCTCGGCCGTGGTGCGGTCGGAGAGTTCGGCGGCAAGTGTCAGCGCGAAGTCGATGCCCGCGGTGACGCCGCCGCCGGTGACGCGGTTGCGGTCGATGCAGACCCGCGTCTTCACCGGCGTCGCGCCGAAGGAGGCCAGGTGCTCGATCGCCGACCAGTGGGTGGTGGCGCGATAGCCGTTAAGCAGGCCGGCCGCGCCCAGCACCAGCGATCCGGTGCAGACCGAGGTGATGTAGCGCGCGCGCTGCGCCTGCGTGCGCAGGAAGTCCAGCGTTTCGGTGTCATTCGCCATGTCGTCGGCGCCGCTGCCGCCGGGCACGCAGATCACGTCGAGCTGCGGGCAGTCCGCGTAGGTGATGGTCGGCAGCAGCGCCAGCACCGCGTCGCTCGGCACCGGCTCGATCCGCTTCCAGATCAGATGAATTTTGGCGCCGGGCACGCGGGAGAACACCTGCAGGGGGCCGGTGAGATCGAGCTGGGTGACCTTCGGAAAGACGAGCAGGCCGATGTGGATGGTGTCGGGCATGGAAGGGCTCATGGAGGGCTCCGGGAACGGGCGATTGACAGTGCCAATGCAGCATGATTGGCTCGTGTCCTAAACGGCATAATTCCCTCGTTTTGGGACATTGCCGAAAAGAGGGGTTTGGCCGGGCGGAGTTGGCGAGCATGATCGGCACAGTCGGAATTTTGATTTTCCCGGATTTCCAACTGCTCGACGCAGCCGGGCCGATTTCGGCGTTCGAGATCGCCGGCCGGTTGTCGGGGCGCCGCACCCACATCAAGGTGCTGGCGCCGACGGCGGGGCCGGTGCGCAGTTCCTCCGGCGTGGAGATGGTGGCGCGCAGCATCAAGAGCGCCGGTCCGCTGGATACGCTGATCGTCTCGGGCGGCGAGGGAACGCGCGGGGCGTGGGTGTCGGAGCCGGTCATCGCCTTTGTGAAGTCGGCGGTGCGCCGCACCCGCCGGATCGCCAGCGTCTGTTCCGGGGCCTATATCCTGGCGCGGGCCGGGCTGCTGGACGGCCGCCGCGCCACCACCCATTGGGGACGCACCGGCCATTTCCTCGCGACCTATCCCAAGGTGCGGCTCGAACCGGATCGCATTTTCGTCAAGGACGACAATGTCTGGACCTCGGCGGGCATCAGCGCGGGGATCGACATGGCGCTCGCCATCATCGCGGAGGATTTCGGCGAGGACATCGCCAAGGAGACCGCGCGCCAGCTCGTGGTCTATCACCGCCGCTCCGGCGGCCAGTCGCAGTTTTCCGCGCTGCTGGAATTGAAGGAACCGACCGGGCGCTTCAAGCCGCTGCTGGCCTGGGCGCGCGAACATCTCGACGAGACGCTGACGGTCGAGCGGATGGCGGAGCAGGCGCACATGAGTTCGCGGCACTTCACCCGCGCGTTCATCGCCGAGACCGGCATGACGCCGTCCAAGGCGGTCGAGAAGCTGCGGGTCGAAGTGGCGCGCACGCGGGTGGAGAGCATCAGCGAGCCGATCGAGGAGATCGCGCGCCAGACCGGCTTTCGTGATCCCGAGCGGATGCGCCGGGCCTTTGTCCGGGCATTCGGACAGCCGCCGCAATCCCTGCGCCGGGCGGCGCGCTCGGCGCATGCGGGGCAGGCGCAGTCCGCCTGACGCGGTGCGATGCTGCTCTAACCATCTGTCACACCTAAGCTTCTGTTACAGGCGAGTTTTCCGCCCTTTCCCCGCCGTATTCGGCGTGTTAACCGGATGCGAGCCTGCGGCGATAGATAGACTGTGTCCGTAGACCTGATTCGCCGATTGAAGCTGCGCGAGATGTTCCGAACCGTAACCCTGGTTGCCTTTGCGACGCTGGTCGTCGCCCCCGTGCTGTCGCTCGCGCCGCCCGCGCGCGCGCAGATCGGCAACATTTTCTCCAACGCGCCGCCGCGCCCGCCGGGCAATGTTCCGGGCGGGCAGGATCAGGACGAGGAAGACGTTCCGGATCTGCCGGCCCAGGGCCGCATCCTGCCGATTCCCAGCCGTCCGCAGCCCGGCATTGGCGCGCCGCCGCCGGGCTCGGTGCAGTCCCAGCCGCTGCCGCCGCCGCCGGGTACCACCGTGGTGCCGCAGACCCAGCCGGGTGTGGCCACCGCGCCGCCGGCCGCGCCGGGCGGCAATGTCGCAACCGCTCCCGCGTCGCCCAATCCGCTGCCCGGCCTGCCGCCGGGCCAGCGCCAGCCGCGCGGCACGCCGCAGAACGGAACAGCGCCGGCCGGTGCGCCGCCGACGCCGGCCACGCTGCAGCCCGGCGACGAGATCGTCACCGAGCCGCCGGCGCAGAAGATCGTCAACAAGAAGGCGGTGTTCTCCGGCCTCGACAAGATCACCGGGCGGATCATCAATTTCGATGTCGATATCGGCGAGACGGTTCAGTTCGGCGCGCTGCGCGTCAAGCCGGATGCCTGCTACACCCGCCCGGCGACGGAGGCGACCAACACCGACGCTTTTGTCGAGGTCGAGGAGATCACCCTGCAGGGCGAGGTGAAGAAGATCTTTTCCGGCTGGATGTTCGCGGCGAGCCCCGGCCTGCACGGGGTCGAGCACCCGATCTATGATATCTGGCTGACCGACTGCAAGGCGCCGGACCAGACGGTGGCGACGCAGGTTGATACGCCGGCGCCGCCCAAGCCCGCGCCACAGCCTGCCCAGAAGCGTCAGACCGCGCGGCAGCCCGCGCCGCCGCCGGGCGGGGGCTACATTCCGCCCGTGCAGCAGCCGGTCCAGCAGCGGCCGCCGCCGCCACAGCAGCCGTCCGGCTTCTTCCCGCCGTTCCGGCAATGACGCCTGATCGGCCCGGGCGCGCGTAGACCGGGGTCTCGCGCTCCGTCTCCAGCAAGAAATTCCAAGACGAGCCCTCGGTTTTGTCTGAAACTCGTCCTGTCGCAAAACCGACACCGTCGCGGGTGGAGGATGGCCGCCCGTCGCACCTCGCGTGTCGATAACAACGACTTGTCGATCTCAATCAAAAAAGGCTGTGCCATGACTGTGTCCGTCACCCAGAAGCGCGCTGACTTCCACAAACTGCACGAGACCGGCTGCTTCGTGCTGCCCAATCCCTGGGATGTCGGCAGCGCCCGGCTGCTGGAATCGCTGGGCTTCAAGGCGCTCGCCTCGACCAGCGCCGGTTTCGCCTGGTCGACGGGACGGCCGGACTACGGCCTGAGCTGCGACGATGTCGTCGGTCACCTGAAAGTGCTGTGCGCCGGCACCGATCTGCCTGTGAATGCCGACTACGAAAACGGCTTCGCCGACGATCCGCAGGGCGTCGCGGCCAATGTCCGCCGCGCCGTCGAGGCCGGCGTCGCCGGGCTCTCGATCGAAAACCGCACAAGCGACAAGGCCAAGCCGCTCTACGACAACGCGCTCGCCGTCGATCGCATCACAGCGGCCCGCGCGGCCATCGATTCCGACCGCAGCGGCGCGCTGCTGGTCGCCCGTTGCGAGGGATTCCTGGTCGGCGAGGCGAACCTCGACGCCACCATCGGACGCCTCGTCGCCTTTGCGGACGCCGGTGCTGATTGTCTTTATGCGCCCGGGCTGCAAACCAAGGATCAGATCGCGGCGGTGGTCAAAGCGGTGGCGCCGAAGCCGGTCAACGTGCTGGTCGGCGGCGCGCCGGGCTACCGCGTGGCAGAACTGGCTGAGCTTGGCGTCCGTCGCGTCAGCGTCGGTGGCGCGCTGGCCCGCAGCGCCTGGGGTGGTTTCATGCGCGCGGCGAAGGAAATCGCCGATCACGGGACATTCTCGGAATTCAGCAACGGTTATCCCGGCGGCGACCTGCAGAAGGCGTTCGCGCAGCGGAGCTAGACGCTACGCATCGGCGAGAATGGCCAGGGCCTCCTGGCCTGAAACCGCAGGATCGAGCGGCAGGCGGCCGAAGTCGCCGATGCCGTCGAGGGCGTCGTCGAGCAGCGCGCGGTAGCGCGTGCGCGAGACTTCGACGGCGCCCAGGCTGCGCAGATGCTCCGTGACGAACTGGGTGTCGAGCAGCACGAAGCCACCGGCCACGAGCCGGGCGACCAGATGCACCAGCGCCACTTTCGATGCGTCGCGCGCGCGGTGAAACATGCTCTCGCCAAAAAAAGCCCGCCCCAGGCTGATGCCGTACAGCCCGCCGGCCAGATCGTCATTGTCCCAGACCTCGACACTGTGACAATGGCCCATCTCGTGCAGCGCCGTGTACAGCTCGCGGATGCGGCGGTTGATCCAGGTGTCCTCGCGCCCGGGTTTCGGCGCGGCGCAGCCGTCGATGACCTGCCGGAACGCGGTGTTGACACTGACGCGGAAATGGTCGCTGCGGACGGTGCGGGCGAGGCGCGATGAAATATGCAGGCCGCGCAGCGGAATGATGCCGCGATGCTCGGGTTCGACCCAGAAAATCGTCGGATCGTCGGCGCTCTCGGCCATCGGAAAGATGCCGCAGGCATAGGCCCGCAACAGCACCTCGGGCGTGATTTCGGAAGACGTGGAGTCGCGCGACGTCATGCGGCTTTATAGCAGAAGCGTGCGGCGGATGCAGCGTTGGACTTACTTGGCCGCCGCGACGATCGGCGGGGCGGTGGTGCGCGGGAACGTCAGCACGATGCGGGTCCCCTGGTGTGACGGGTCGCGTTCCGCGGTCGCGCCGAGCTTGCTCGCCATTGCGCTGACGATGCGCTGGCCCATTCCGGTCGAGCGCGGATCCTGCTTGTTCTGAAA
Organism: Hyphomicrobiales bacterium; assembly: GCA_041424235.1. Taxonomy (GTDB): domain Bacteria; phylum Pseudomonadota; class Alphaproteobacteria; order Rhizobiales; family Xanthobacteraceae; genus Bradyrhizobium_A. The sequence goes on along the minus strand of JBGMOD010000171.1, from coordinate 40,675 downwards.
ACCGACACCGTCGTCGCTAATCGCCAGCCGGATATCCTGTCCGGCGGCCTGCAGGTCGACGTGAATCGGGCCGGCCCCGTCGGGATAAGCGTACTTGACCGCATTCATCACCAGTTCGTTGACGATGATGCCGATCGCGACCGCGCGATCCGGATCGATCTCGATCGCCTCGGACACCAGCGTCAGCCGCGACATCCTGTTGCCCTCTGCGGAGCGGCGCAGATCCTCGAGCAGCGCTTCGAGATACTGATTCAGCATCACGCTCTTCAGGTCGTGCGACGTGTAGAGGCGCCGGTGCACCTGCGCCACGGCGGCGACCCGGCCCATTGCATTGGTCAGCGCAGCCTTGACGTCGTCCACGCTGCTGCTGGCGGCCTGCAGATGCAGCAGTGATGCGATGATCTGCAGGCTGTTGCCGACGCGATGGTTGACCTCGCGCAGCAGGACCTCGCGCTCGGCGGCGAGCGCGGCGTAACGGTCGCGCGCGATGCGGATTTCTTCTTCGGCGGCAAGCTGGGCGCGCAGGATGCGCGAGCGTTCCAGCGCGCTGGTGACGGCGACATGCAACAGGGTGATGAAGTCGCCGTGGGTGTCCTTGACGAGATAGTCGGCGGCGCCGGCCTTCAGCGCGGTGACGGCGATGCTGGAGTCCTGCGACGCGGTGACAAACACCACCGGCGGAGCGTCCGCAATGGCCTGGATCTGTTCAAGCGTTTCCAGCCCGTCGAGACCCGGCATGTACTGATCCAGCGCAACCACGTCGATACCGCCCCGGCTGATGCGCGAGATACCATCTGCGCCGGAGGCGGCGTGTTCGACATGAAAGCCTTGCCGCGTCAGGCCGCGATCGACCAGCCGCGCAAGTGCCGCGTCGTCATCGATGTAGAGAAGTGTCGGGGATGCGCTGGTCATGCGACGGCGGGCGGCACCTGGATCACGGAAAAGAACAGCCCCAGCTGCCGGATGGCGTTGGCGAAGCTTTCATAATTGACCGGCTTGGTGATGTAGACGTTGCACCCGAGCTCGTAGCAGCGCTTGATCTCCTGGGCATCGTCGGTGGTGGTCAGCACCACGACCGGCGCGGTCTTGAGATGCTGGCTCTCCTTGACGCGCTTGAGGATATCGATGCCCGTCATGTCGGGCAGGTTGAGGTCGAGCAGGATCAGCAGCGCGCTGCCCTTGTGCGCGACACCGTGGGCGTCGCCACCGAACAAATACTTGAGCGCGTCGGTGCCGTTGGTGAACGGCATGATTTCATTGTTGACGCCGGCGCGGCGAATATTGCGTTCGATCAGACGAGCGTGGCCCTCGTCATCCTCGATCATGATGATTTTTACGGGCAAGCTCACGAACGTCGTCCTTCCTTCATGGTCTGGTTGAGCGGCAGTGTCACAACAAACGTGCTGCCGTTGTTGAGTTCCGAATCGACGCTCATGGAGCCGCCGATCCGTCGCACCAGTGCGCGCACGTGAGCAAGACCGATCCCCTGGCCGGGCCGATCCTGCGTCCCGGCGCGACGGAACAGCTCGAAAATGCGCTGATGGTCTTTGGGATCTATCCCGCGTCCGTTGTCAGATACCTCGAAAATGGCGAATCCCAGCTTCCGTCGACCGCGAACAACAATTTGCCCCGGGACCGCAGGCCTCAGGTATTTCAGAGCATTGTCAATCAAATTGGAAAAGATTTGTTCCATCGCCAGGCGGTCGCCGACGACGTCGGGAAGCTGCTCGACCTCGATCCTCGCCTCGGCTTCCAGCGCCTGGTGAGCCACCGTGAGGGTGATTCCGTTGATCAATTCGGTCATGTTGATCGATTCGGGGTGGAACTCGCGGCGGCCTTCGCGGGTGAGATTGAGGATTGCAGCGATCAGCCGATCCATCTTGGCAATGGACGACTTGATGAAACCGAGTGCCTCCGAGAAATCCTCCGCCAGTTTCTTGTCTTCGCCCTCGAGCACCGGCTCATGGGTTTCGGCGGACGCCGGGGGCGGCGTTGCGCCGCTCTGGGCTGCATGGAGTTTTGCAATCCGGTTGAAGATATCGGATCGCAGTTCCTCGAGCTCGCTGGTGAAGCCCATGATGTTGACCAGCGGCGAGCGCAGGTCGTGGCTGACGATATAGGCGAAGCGCTGAATCTCCTCATTGGCTTCGCGCAGGTCCGCGGTGCGTTCGTCGACCATCTCTTCGAGGTTGAGGTTGTTGTCCCGCAGGTTCTGGTCGGCCTCGTCGCGTTCCCGTGAGGTCTGGCGCACCAGGAAAATTGACAGCCCGCCCAGCAGCACAATGAAGGCCGCGCCTGCGATGGTGACCACCACGGACAACGACCGGCTGCGGGCGGCGGTCTCGGCGCGCAATCCCAGCAGACGATCTTCCTCGCGTTGCATGCGGCTGCTGATGTCGCGGATCTGGTTGACCGTGGCCGGTGGCCCGCTATTGCGGATCATGTCCATCGCGCCCTGCAGATTGTTCTGCTTGATGAGGTCGATGGAGGTCTGTAGCTCGTTCAGTCGGGCCTGAGCCACATTGCGCAGATCGGCGGTGTTGCGGACCTGGATTGGATTGTCCGTGGTCAAGCCTGCGAGGGTGTCGATTGCGGGGATGACCTCGGCAGCCGTGCGCTCGTACTCATCGAGGAACTGCCTGTTCTGTGTGAGAAGGTAGCCGCGAGCCGCGCTTTCGGCGCTGCGCAGGTCGAGCAGGACGCGGGAAATCTGATTTTCGGCTTCGATGGTGTGGACGACCCAGGACGATTCCGTGCGTGCCACGCTGAAGAGGTAGAGCGATGTCGCGCCGATCGCGATCAGGATGGCGAATCCTGCGGACAACAGCGCGATCTGCCAGATTGTTCGCTGTTTGATGGCGCTACGAAGCACTCGCGCCTAAACCCGTTGTTCCGAGATAATCTACCCCGGCAACCGAAATTGCCTTTTGAGATTGGCATCTGCCGTCAGGCTTTTTGCAATTCTTCCGCAATCAAATATCCATTTCGGCAAAATCTTCCCACGCTGTAACGCAGAGAGGGGCATTCGGTTCCATATTCTTCCGGCGGCTCACTCCGTGGCTGCGCCCCTGGCCAGATACTGCTCGAGCCAGTGGATATGGTAGTCGCCGTCGATGATCTCCGGTTCGCGCACCAGTGCCCTGAACAGCGGCAGGGTGGTCTCGACACCATCGACGACCATTTCGTCCAGCGCACGCCGCAGCCGCATCAGGCATTCTGCGCGGGTCTTGCCGTGGACGATCAGCTTGCCGACCATTGAATCGTAATAAGGCGGGATCACGTAGCCCTGGTATGCGGCCGAATCGATTCGGACACCGAGGCCGCCGGGTGGGTGATATTGCGTGATCTTGCCGGGAGACGGCCGGAAGGTGACCGGGTTCTCGGCATTGATGCGACACTCGATCGCATGGCCCGCGACAACGATATCCTTTTGCGCGACGGGAAGCTCGCCGCCGGCGGCGACGCGGATCTGCTCCAGCACCAGATCGATGTCGGTGATCATTTCGGTCACCGGGTGCTCGACCTGGATGCGGGTGTTCATCTCGATGAAGTAGAATTCGCCGTCCTCGTAGAGGAACTCGATGGTGCCGACGCCGAGATACTGCATGTCGCGCATCGCCTTGGCGCAGATTTCGCCGATGCGGGCACGGGCGGCGGCATCGAGGACGGGCGAGGGTCCTTCTTCCCACACCTTTTGATGCCGGCGCTGCAGCGAGCAATCGCGTTCGCCAAGATGGACGGCGCCGCCGCGGCCGTCGCCGAGAATTTGGATTTCGATATGGCGCGGCTTGGTGAGGTATTTTTCAAGATAGACCGAAGCGTCGCCGAAGGCGGACTTGGCCTCGTTGCGGGCAGTGGAGAGCGCCAGCGCCAGATCGCCTTCGGTCTGCGCGACCTTCATGCCCCGGCCGCCGCCGCCAGCGGCAGCCTTGACCAGAACCGGAAAACCGATCTTTCGCGCGATCTCCATCGCGTCGTCTTCGGGGCCGACTGCCCCATCGGAGCCGGGCACGACGGGAATGCCGAGCTTGATCGCGGTTTTCTTGGCCTCGATCTTGTCGCCCATCAGGCGGATGTGTTCGGCCTTCGGACCGATGAAGTGCAGGTTGTGATCGGCCAGGATCTCCGCGAAGCGCGCGTTTTCCGACAGGAAGCCGTATCCCGGGTGGACCGCGTCGGCGCCCGTGATCTCGCAAGCGGCGAGGAGCGCCGGCACGTTGAGATAGCTGTCCTTCGATGGCGGCGGACCGATGCAGACGCTCTCGTCGGCGAGCCGCACATGCATGGCATTGGCGTCCGCGGTCGAGTGGACCGCCACCGTTGCGATGCCGAGCTCCTTGCAGGCGCGCAGCACGCGCAGTGCAATCTCGCCGCGATTGGCTATCAGAATCTTGTCAAACATCCCTCGTGTCCCGGTTCTAACGTTCGTATCCCTTGGCCGCGACCGCTCGTACGAACGTTAAAACCAAAGGGACACCAGAAGAATATGATTCTCGTGCGTTCTTTGGATTTGACATTCGCAGGGACGACTCGCTGTAGGGGTGTGCGAATGTCAAATCCAACGCACGAGCGCTCAGGCTTTCAGCAGCGGAATTATTCGATGATGACCAGTGGTTCGCCGTATTCCACCGGCTGGCCGTCTTCGATCAGGATTTGCGTGACGGTTCCGGCGCGTGGGGCCGGAATCTGGTTCATGGTCTTCATCGCCTCGATGATCAGCAGCGTTTCACCGGCCTTGACCTTGCTACCGACCTCGATGAACGGCTTGGCGCCAGGCTCGGAGGCCATGTAGGCCGTACCGACCATCGGCGAGGGAACGACGCCGGGGTGCTTCGAAATGTCGGCCGCAGCCGCAACCGCGCCTGCCACCGGTGCCATCACCACGGGCTGAACTGCTGAAGGCAACACTGCGGAGGTTGTGATGTTCCGTGCGACGCGCACACGCAGGCCGGCGCGCTCGATTTCGATCTCGGTGAGATTGGTCTGGTCGAGCAAGGTCGCGAGATCGCGGATCAGCTCGCGCTCGTCGGTCAGCTTCCCGTTGGTCGGCTCGGATTTGGTGGATGTGTCTTGCGGCTGACTGGCCATGTGTGGATCCGAAACTCTGCAAATTTCAAAATGGAAGATATCAGGCTTTCGGCTTGACGCCGATCCTGGCGGCAAGACCCAGGATCGCCAGCCGGTATCCCTCGATGCCGAAGCCGGCGAGGCTGGCGAATGCGGCCTTGGCGATAAAGGACTGGTGCCGGAAGCTTTCCCGCGCATGGACATTGGTCACATGCACTTCCACCGCCGGCAGGTTCACGCCGGTCAACGCGTCATGCAGCGCGATGGAGGTGTGAGTGTAGCCGCCCGCATTGATGATGATGCCCACGGCCTTTTGAGCGCCGGCCTCATGGATGAAATCGATCAATTCGCCTTCGCGATTGGATTGGCGGCAGTCGACGTCAAGATCGAAACGCGCAGCCGTCTCGCGGCAGAGCGCTTCGACATCCGCCAGCGTTGCATGGCCATACTTCTCTGGCTCACGGGTGCCGAGCAGATTCAGGTTCGGACCGTTGAGGACGAAGATTGTCTTTGACATCAATAATCCAGCTAGAACCCAGCTCTATCCAAGGGGCGCCACAGGGCGGAAGTCTGGCGGGTTATAGGTAACCTCGCCGGCAAGGGGAAGCCCATGAGCGGCGCCATCCCGGCCTAAAAGCTTCAGTTGGCTGATAAAACCCTTGCGGGAACAGCCGGATAATCAACGTTAACTAATTCTTAAGAGATGTGGCGGTGATGATGTTGAAATCGCTGGGATATTACCCGCCGCCCGCGGTCGATCGGGCGGCGGCTCAATCGGGCTGGCGTCAGCAGGTGGCCTTGCCGCAGCGGGCTTCGCCGATCTTTTTGCTCAGGCCATCCAGGCCGATCGCCCCAACGACGACCTGTTTGCCAATGACATAGCTCGGGGTGCCGTTCAGGCCCATGTCCTCGGCAAGCTTGAAATTCTCTTCCAGGGTTGCCCGGACTTCGGGGCTCGCCATGTCCTTGTCCAGCCGCGCCATGTCGATGCCGGCGTCCTTCGCTGCCGCCAGCGCGCGAGCCTTGTCGGCTTGGCCGCGGCCGCCGAGCAGCTTCTGGTGAAAGTCGAGATACTTCTTGCCCGACGGATCCTGCATGCGCACGGCGACGGCGACCTGCGCGGCCTCGACGGAGCCCGGTCCAAGCACCGGAAACTCCTTCAGCACGACGCGCAGTTTCGGATCCGCCTTCATCAGGCTCAGCATGTCCGACATCGCGTGTTTGCAGTAGCCGCAATTGTAATCGAAAAACTCGACGAAGGTGACGTCGCCGTCGCGGTTGCCGATGGTCACGCCGCGGGGCGAGTTGAAGATAGTCTCGGCGTTCTTGTTGACGGCGGCCTGGTGCTTCTCGGCTTCGGCCGCGGCTTGCCGTTTGGTCAGTTCGGCCGACATCTCCTCGAGCACCTCGGGATGGGCGACGAGATAATTCTTGATGATGCCTTCGATCTCGCCGCGCTGCGCGTCCGAGAAGCTTTGCGCCCGCACCGCCACGGGCGTGACGCAGAGGGCGAGGGCGATGACAGCGAGGCTGCGAAATGATGGCATTTCAGATCCTTTGAATTCAAAAATCTCGGTTCAAGTCCGGGTGGCGTAAGTCTGGTCGTTATGCGTTAAATCCGACTTGAGAGGCAGCCTGTCTCTTGCGGCATGATCGTGTCGAAAAGCCGGTCTTGGCCTTCTCCGGGGAATGTCCCGGTCAATTTTTTAGTCCGGGCATCGGTTTGGCGGACACGATATCGTCCGCCTTGACCCAGCCAGGGGTTCCGATCGTAAAGCGCGTCTTGGCCCGGGACGCCAGGTCCCGCGCGGTTTTTGTGTCGCCCCGCATGAAGGCTGCCTGCGCCGAAGCAAGGTCGGCCTCCGCATAGTTGCCTTTGCGGCCATACGCCATTGCAAGCTGGGTATAGCCAATCGGGGCTTCCGGTTCTCGGGAGAGGGCGGCGCGCAGGATTGCAATGGCCTCGTCCGCGTAGGCGGTATTATCCGATGCAACAAGCGCCTGCCCAAGTAACATCTCGATGAGGGGCGCGTTATTCGACAGCTGCACCGCCTTGCGCAGTGGCGCGATCGCCTCAACGGGCTTGCCGCCTTCCAGCAGGGCCTGGCCCCGAACCTCGTAGAAATAGGCGTTGTTCGGTTGTTCCCGGATCAATCCGTCGATCTGGGCCAGGGCAAGGCGCAGCTCGCCGTGGCGGTAGGTCGAAATCGCCCGTGCATAGCGGGCGGGCAGGGTGTCGTTGGAGCTGGGATACTTGCGGGCCACGGTATCCGGGCGATCCATGAAACCGGAGATTTTGGCGCGCATCAGGTCGTGCCGCAGCTGCAGCGCCGGGTCGTCCTTCTTGTCCCAATAGGGGCTGGAGCGGGCCAGTTGTTCCAGCGCATTGACCCGTTCCGCCGGCATCGGGTGCGACATCAGGTACGGATCAGAGCCCTGGGCGGCGAACAGGATCTGGTCGGAAAACCGCTTGAAAGTGTCGTACATGCCCTTGGCGGACTGCCCGGTCGCAGTCAGGAATTTGACGCCGGCCTTGTCGGCATTCTCTTCCTGCTGGCGCTGATACGACAGCAGGTTGCGTTTGATGACTTCCTGCGGCGCGCTGATCGCGGCCGCACCGATGCTCGACGCGCCGTTGTTGCTGTTGCTGCGGGCGCCGGCGACCATGGCGCCGACGCCGAGCAGCATCGCGATGATCATCTGGGTCTGGGCCTGTGCCAGTTGCTCGCGCAGCTTCGCCAGATGACCGCCGGCAAGATGGCCGGTCTCGTGCGCCAGAACGCCGATGATCTGGTTCGGCGTTTGCGAATCCATCAGTGCGCCATAGTTGACGAAGATGCGGCGGCCGTCGGCGACGAACGCATTGAACGAACGGTCGTTGATGATGGTGATCTCGATATTCTGCTTTTCCAGGCCGGCCGTGCGCAGGATTGGCCGGGTATAATCGCGCAGCAACTGCTCGATTTCGGCGTCGCGCAGCGTGGGCGGTCCCTTGGCGTCCTGGGCGGACGCGGGCACTGATCCCCAGGCGACGGCGGCCGCGGTGATCAGGGCCGTGAGCCGGGCGGCAAGCGATCGCCGCCGAGGGCCGGGCGGTTCGGTGCCGCGGGGCTTGCTCGGCGGCGATGGTCGATCCTGCGGGGGTGGCGATGGAGCCATGTTTTCTAAGATGATATTGGCGTCTAAGATGCTATGGCCTTGGAACGGGTGGCGGATTCTCAGAATTCTGCCTAACAAACCGCGGAATACGGCAACAGAGCGGCATCTTCGCGCAGCCCACCCTGCAACCGTTTTCGCGCACCGAAATAGCAGATTTTGATGCTGGATGTGAAATTGAGACAAAACGCGATCGGGCTTTTGACCCCCTCTGGCCGCAGCGACGTTCCTCCTTTCATGGTGATGGATGTCATGGCCGCCGCGGCGCGGATCGAGGCCTCCGGAGGCCATGTCATCCACATGGAGGTCGGCCAGCCGGCCGCGTCGGCGCCGTCGGTCGCCATTGCGGCCACCCGCGCCGCCCTCGAGGGCGGCCGGATCGACTACACCTCGGCGCTCGGGATTCCGTCGCTGCGCGCCCGCATTGCGCGGCACTATCGCGAAACCTATGCCTGCGACGTCGATCCCGAGCAGATCATTGTCACCACCGGCTCGTCCGGGGCGTTCATTCTGGCTTTTCTCTCGATGTTCGAGCCGGGGGATCGCGTCGCCGTGACCGTGCCGGGCTATCCGCCGTACCGTCATATCCTCACGGCCCTGGGCTGCGAGCCGGTGCTGATCGAGACCACCAACGACACCCGCCATGCGCTGACCGGCGAGATGCTGCTGGCGGCGCATCGCAAAACGCCGCTGAAGGGCGTGCTGGTGGGAAGCCCGGCGAACCCGACCGGCACGATGATGACGCGCGAGGCGCTGGCGACCCTGATCGCGGCTGCGGAAAGCGAAGGCATCCGGTTCATCTCCGACGAGATCTATCACGGCCTCGACTATGCGTTTCCGGCCGTGACGGCCGCGCAATTGTCGCCACATGCGATGGTGATCAACTCGTTCTCGAAATACTTCTGCATGACCGGCTGGCGAGTGGGATGGATGGTTGCGCCGGAGCCGTTGGTGCGGCCGATCGAACGGCTGCAGCAGAACCTGGCGATCTCCGTGCCAATGCTGTCGCAGGTCGCCGCCGAAGCCGCCTTCGAGGGCCGTGTCGAGATGGACGCGGTCAAGCACAGCTATCAGGACAACCGAAGCGTTCTGATCGAAGGGTTGCCGAAAGCCGGGCTCGACCGTTTTCTTCCCGCCGACGGCGCGTTTTACCTTTATACGGACGTCTCCAAGTTCACCAGCGACAGCTTCGTCTTCGCGACACGGATGCTGGAAGAAGCGCACGTGGCTGCGACGCCCGGCGTCGACTTCGATCCGATCCACGGCCGTTCGTTCGTTCGATTTTCCTATGCCCGTTCGACCGATGACATGCGCACCGCGGTCGCGCGCATCACCCGTTGGCTCGAGCAGGCCGCTTTCTAGGCATTCGAACGGTTCTATTTCGAGCGCCTGATCAAACGGCGGGCTTGCTGCGGCTCCGTTCCGGCATGGCTGCTCACCACCGTCCTCGGGGCCTTGCAAGCCGGGATGCTCCGTGGCTATAGCGGAACAGTCGCAGCGCCCATCAGGAGATTTGCAGTGCCCGTCACGTCATCGAACAATTCGCCCGCGCACGGATCGCTCATCGGCCGGTTGTGGCCGGCATCCTCGCCGGTATCGTCGGCGCTGCGCGGCGTCCTGTTGGTCGCTGTGGGGACCGCGCTGCTGGCGCTGTCGGCGAAGATCAACGTTCCGCTGCCCTACGTGCCGATGACCATGCAGAGCTTCGTGGTGCTGCTGATCGGCGCCGCTTATGGCTGGCGGCTGGGTGTGGCCACCATCATCGCCTACCTTGCGGAAGGCGCGTTGGGCTTTCCGGTGTTCGCGGGCCCCGTTGGCGGCGTCGCCGTCATGATGGGTCCCACCGGTGGTTATCTCGCGGGTTTTGTGGCCGCGGCTTTCCTGATGGGATGGCTCGGCGAGCGCGGATGGGACCGCTCGGTCGCAGGCCTGACTGTTGCGATGGGCCTCGGTCATGCGGTGATGCTGGCGTTCGGATTCGCCTGGCTGGCTGCCGGCATCGGGATCGGCGCCGACAAGGCCTGGCTCGTCGGTGTCGTGCCGTTCATTGCCGGCTCCGTCGTGAAAAGCGTGCTTGGCGCGGCTTTGCTGCCGGTGGTGCGCCGACGCGCGGATCATGTCCGGGGATAGGCGCGGCCAGTTCCGTTTGCTTTCGGTTCTGCTCGAAAACGCCCGCTTGCTGCGGGCGTTTTTTTGCCGGTCAAAACATCGGTTTCACGCGAATAGCATTGGCAGTCCCCCGATCGGACCGTATAGGGTGCGACAGTTTGACCATCTCGGACGCTCAAAGAGGGGGGGAGACGCCATGTCACCAACAACGATGCCGGCAACCGGCGCGACGACACCGACGATCAAAGCACCGAAACCCTGGTACAAGATCCTCTATGTGCAGGTCCTGATCGCCATCGTGCTCGGCGTGCTGGTGGGGTGGCTGGAACCGCAACTGGCGACCAATGACTGGATCAAGGCGCTCGGCGACGGCTTCATCAAGCTGATCAAGATGGTGATCGCTCCGATCATCTTCTGCACCGTGGTTTCCGGCATCGCGCATATCCAGGACGCCAAGAAGGTCGGCCGCATCGGCGTCAAGGCGCTGGTCTACTTCGAGATCATTTCCACCTTTGCGTTGCTGATCGGGATGATCGTCGGCAACGTGGTGCGTCCCGGTGCCGGCTTCGGCGGCGCCATGGCCAACGCCCAGGCGGTTTCGACCTACGCGAAGCAGGCGGAGGCGCAGAAGAGCGTCGATTTCTTCCTGCACATCATTCCCGACACCGTGGTCGGCGCCTTTGCAAACGGCGAGATATTGCAGGTGCTGCTGTTCTCGATCCTGTTCGGGTTCTCGTTGATGGCGCTGGGCGAGCGCGGGCACGTGCTGCGCTCGTTCATCGACGATGCCGCGCATGCCGTGTTCGGTGTGATCGCCATCGTCATGAAGGCCGCGCCGATCGGTGCGTTCGGCGCCATGGCCTTCACGATCGGAAAGTTCGGCACCGGCGCAATCCTGAATTTGCTCGGCGTCATTGCGACGTTCTATCTGACATCGGCGCTGTTCGTGTTCGTCGTCCTGGGGCTGGTCGCGAAATTCGTCGGCTTCTCGATCTTCAAGTTCGTCGCCTACATCAAGGACGAACTGCTGATCGTGCTGGGCACGTCCTCGTCGGAAAGTGCGTTGCCGACCTTGATGGAGAAACTCGAGCGCGCCGGTTGTTCGAAACCGGTGGTCGGCCTGGTGGTGCCGACGGGGTATTCCTTCAATCTCGACGGAACCAATATCTACATGACCCTGGCGACGCTGTTCATCGCGCAGGCGCTGAACATCGACCTGACCCTCGGACAGCAGATCACCATCCTGGTCGTGGCCATGCTGACGTCGAAGGGCGCGTCGGGCATTACCGGCGCGGGCTTCATTACACTCGCCGCCACCCTGGCCGTGGTCGATCCACGGCTGGTGCCGGGCATGGCGATCGTTCTCGGTATCGATAAGTTCATGAGCGAGTGCCGGGCGCTGACCAACCTGACCGGCAACGGTGTCGCCTGCGTCGTGGTCGCCTGGTGGGAGGGCGAGCTCGACCGCGACAAGCTGAATGCGGCCCTGAGCGCGCGCATCGATCCCTCGGATGTCGAGACCGCCGTGACGACAGGCTGACGCCATCAGCGAGATCGCAACGAAAAAACGCCCGGCACCAGGTGCCGGGCGTTTTGTTGTGTCGATCGGTGCTTGCAGATCGGTGCTAGGGTTTATTCCCCGTTGCCGAACCGGCGCGACCACCATCCGGCGCGCCGTGGTGCCGAGGACTCGGCCGCGGGCGCGGGTTCAGGTGCGTGGGTTACCGCGACATGCGACGGCTCTTCGCGCGGCGCGTCCTGAAGCGTGTCGTGGTGTGCGTCCTGATGAGTATCCTGGGCGGCCACCGGGGCACTGGATTGCGGTTCCGGCTCGATGAAGAAACTGACCTTCTCCCGGATGGTCGAGCGCCGCCGCGGCTTGTCGGCCTCGTCCGTACGTTCTTCCACGAGCTCGACGGCCGCCGCAACCGGCGGGCTCGGCGGCTGCGGCTGCACGGGGGCAGGAGCCTCCCAAGCGCTGACGGCATCGGATTCGACCGCAGGTGCCGCGAGGTCGGCAACCGCTTCCGCGGCTTCCGGCATCGATGGCGGAGCAAATTCGTCAGCGATCGCCGCAACCGATCCTTCGTCCTGTCCGTCGTGCCCACCGCGCCGGCGGCGGCCACCGCGGCGTCCGCGCCGGCGCGGACGGCGTTCGCCGTTCTGATCGGTGCGCTCGGTGCCGTCGCGCTCCTCGGACTCGTCCTCGGAGGCCTCGGAGGCCTCGGTTTCATCGCCCTCGGCATCCAGCGGCTCGCCTTCAGCGGCCGCAATTCCGGGGGCGTCATGGTCTTCGGACGCCGTCGCCTGATCCCGCGGCTCACCGCCGCGCCCGCGCCGACGCCGCCGGCGCTTGCGCCGCCGTCCGCCGTCGCCTTCGGAGGCGTCCTCGGCAGGCTGGCCGTCCGCCAGTTCCTCGGTCTCGTCGAGCTCGCCATCGACTTCGACGTCAAGCAGTTCGTCATCCTCGTAAGGCTCTTCAAGGGCCGGAGGTGCGGCCGCGGCCTGCGCCGCCAGCAGCGCTTTCGCCGCCTCGAGGGTGTGCACCTGTTCGCCGCGGTCGATCACGAACGACTGCTGGCCGCTGACGGTCGGATCGGCGATCACCGACAGCGTCACCTTGAAGCTGTTTTCCAGGTCGCGCAGATGGCCGCGCTTGTGATTGAGGACGTACAGCGCAACCTCGGTGCGGGTCCGCACCACCAGATTGTGCGTGGCGCCCTTCATCAGGACCTCTTCCAGTCCGCGCAGCAACTGCAGTGCGACGGACGCCACCGAGCGGACGTGACCGGTGCCGCCGCAATGCGGGCAGGGCTCGGTCGAACTTTCCAGCACGCTGGCGCGGATGCGCTGGCGCGACATTTCCAGAAGGCCGAAGTGCGAGATGCGGCCGACCTGGATGCGCGCGCGATCATGCTTGAGGCAGTCGCTCAGCTTGCGTTCGACCGAGCGGTTGTTCCGCTTCTCGTCCATGTCGATGAAGTCGATGACGATGAGGCCGGCGAGGTCGCGCAGCCGCAACTGCCGGGCGACTTCCTCGGCCGCTTCGAGATTGGTCTTGAGCGCGGTGTCTTCGATGTGGTGCTCGCGGGTGGAGCGTCCGGAGTTGACGTCGATCGAGACCAGCGCTTCGGTCTGGTTGATGACGATGTAGCCGCCGGACCGCAACTGCACGGTCGGAGAGAACATCGCATCGAGCTGGCTCTCTACGCCCATCCTGGAGAACAGCGGCTGCCCGTCGCGATAAAGCCTGACCGCGCGGGTGTGCGTCGGCATCAGCATCTTCATGAAATCGCGGGCTTCGGTGTAACCGGACTCGCCGGCAACCTGGATCTCTTCGATTTCCTTGTTGTAGAGATCGCGCAGCGAGCGCTTGATCAGCGAGCCTTCCTCGTAGACCAGCGTCGGCGCCTGCGATTTCAGCGTCAGGTCGCGGACGGTTTCCCACATCCGGATCAGGTATTCGAAGTCGCGCTTGATTTCGGGCTTGGTGCGCGAGGCTCCAGCGGTGCGCAGGATGATCCCCATGCCTTCCGGCACGTCGAGATCCTGCACGACATCCTTCAGGCGATTGCGATCCTGCGCCGAGGTGATCTTGCGGCTGATGCCGCCGCCGCGCGCGGTGTTGGGCATCAGCACGGCATAGCGGCCGGCCAGCGACAGATAGGTGGTCAGCGCGGCGCCCTTGTTGCCGCGCTCTTCCTTGACGACCTGCACCAGCATGACCTGGCGGCGCTTGATGACTTCCTGGATCTTGTACTGCCGGCGCGGGCGGAAGGCCCGCTCGGGAACCTCCTCGAGAGCGTCATCGCCACCGACCGACTCGACGGTTTCCTCTTCGGAGGCCTCGTCGTCGTCCTCGTCTTCGTCATCCTCGTCGTCGGCATCGTCCGCGCGCGATTCTTCGCCGGCATGCTCGCCGTCGTGGCTCACGGCATGATCGGCGTGATGGTCGGCGTGCTCGTCGTCCTCATGGCCGGTTTCGTGGGCGTCGCCGTGATGATCGTCATCATGGGCCGCCACGGCATCCACGCTCGCGGGGTGATCCTCATGCGCCGGCTCTGCATATGACGGAACGGCATCCGTGATTTCGGTGCGGGGCGCCTCGAAGCTCTGGTGCGCGAGCGGCAACGCCTCGTGCTCGGCATGCGGTTCCACGCCGGCGGCTTCCGACACGGCATGATCGTGCTGATCGCCGTGCTCGTGGTGATGATCATGGCTATGGTCATGATGGTCCCCATGATCATGATCATGCGCTCCGGCATGGTCATGGCCATGGTCGTCGTGGTGATCATGGGCGTGATCGTGAGCGGCATGATCAGCGGAGTGATCATGGCCGTGATCATCATGGCCGTGATCGTCATGGTGCTCGGCCGCGAAAGGCTGCGGGGCGTGCCCGGGATCAAGCGCTGCACCCTCGACGACCTCGCTGCGCACGCGCTCGCCATGTCCACGGCGACGGGAGCTGCGATGACGGGAGCGCCGGCGGTTGGAACGGTTCTCCGTTTCCTCTTCGGCCTCGCGGTGGGCGCGTTCGTCGGCCTCGATCAGCGCCTGCCGATCGGCGACGGGGATCTGGTAATAGTCCGGATGGATTTCGCTGAAGGCCAGGAAGCCGTGGCGGTTGCCGCCGTACTCGATGAAGGCCGCCTGCAGCGACGGTTCAACGCGGGTGACTTTGGCGAGGTAGATATTGCCGCGAAGCTGCTTGCGTTGGGCTGACTCGAAATCAAACTCTTCGACGCGGTTGCCGCGGACCACCACGACCCGGGTTTCTTCCGGATGGGTGGCATCGATCAACATCTTGTTGGGCATTTGAAAACTCTCGGCGGCGGGGCGCGCGTCTGTCGGCCGGCGCTATGCGCACGGCGGGGTACCGCGACGGTCCACCTGATTCGGGGGTGAGGGGAAGGCCAAAAGGCAACCCGAGGCGCTCTGCCGAACACGAACGAGACGCAGGCTGGCGCGCGAACACGTCGCGTCGTCCTGGCGCAGTCATTGCGTGGGCTTTCGGCAGTACAGTCTGGCGCATCAAGCGTCGGCCCGTTCTATACAGTGCGGCAGGGAAGCCGCGGTAATCATCGCTGACGGGGCCAACGCGGCGCGGGTGCGCTCGCCGGCTTATTGCAAAATCGCTGCCTTGCGGCCGCGATTACCGATTGCGAGATGCGAACCCAAAGCCCTGGAGGAGGTATTCACCTGGACCGGGTGGCCACTCGGGCTTGAGACCGGAGCTTCCGCCGGTCGCGCACTGCGCTGGCCGTGGAGGGCTTCGGAAAGGCACGCAGGAACCCCGGAGTAACTACATTCGAGGAACCGGCGCTGCACCGGGAGGCTAACGCGACACAACCGGAAGTTTATGCCGTCAGCACAAGATACATACGTGGAATGGGGGGCTGTGGCAAGGGAAGCGTCGCCGGCCTGCAACACCCTGCCTTAATCGCCCTCTCGATCTTAAGGGCTGATTAACCGTGTGGTTCTAATCCGGTAAAAGGTCAGCTCGGAGGCTTGGGATTCGTTTGGCTAACCGCGCAAACCAGCATGTTTTGCTTCGGGTTGCCCTTGTGTGCGCCGCAGCATTTTTGTGCCTCGGCGGAACCGCGGGCCAAGCTGTCGAAAGTCAGCCACCCCAGCCGATGGCCGCGGCGTCATTCCCGCTCGCGTCCGACGTGCGCATTGCCGGTGACGACAAGCAGACCCGCTTTGTCCTGGATCTCGATCGCAAGATCGACGTGCGGGCGTTTGCGTTGGCTGATCCCTATCGCGTGATTCTGGATGTGCCTCAGGTCAATTTCCAGCTTCCGGCGGGGGTTGGGCAGTCGGGCCGTGGCTTGATCAAGGCGTTCCGTTACGGGCTCGTCATGCCGGGTGGGTCGCGCATCGTGTTCGACCTGGCTGGGCCCGCCAAAATCGAGAAAGCCTATGTGCTGGATGCCGCCAACGGTCAGCCGGCGCGTCTGATCGTGGAATTGGCTGTCGTCGACAAGGCGACGTTCCAGCAGGCCCTTGCCGCCGACGGCAGGACACAGTTGCGGCCATCGGTCGACGAACAGGCCAAACCGGCCGTGGTTGCAGATGCGGCCGGCGGGCCGAAGGGACCGGATGCGCCGGACTTGCGGCCGGTGATCGTGATCGACCCGGGCCATGGCGGGATCGACAACGGCACCATGGCGGCGAGCGGCGAGGCCGAAAAAACGCTGGTGCTCGATTACGCCAAGGCGCTGCGCGAATACATCGAGAAAAGCGGCAAATACCGTGTGGTGATGACGCGCAGCGACGATACCTTCATACCGCTCGGCGAGCGGGTGCGGATTGCGCGCAATCAGAAGGCGGCGCTGTTCGTCTCGATCCATGCCGATGCGTTGCCGCGCGGCGAGGGTGATGCGCAGGGCGCCACCGTCTACACGCTGTCGGACAAGGCATCGGACGCCGAAGCGGAACGGCTCGCGGAATCCGAAAACAAGGCCGACGCCATCGGGGGCGTCAATCTCACCGAAGAGCCGACCGACGTTGCCGACATTCTGATCGATCTTGCCCAGCGCGAGACCCGGACCTTTTCCAATCGTTTTGCCCGCATGGTCGTCGGTGAATTGAAGAACGTTGCCCGCCTGCACAAGCATCCGCTGAAATCCGCGGGCTTCAAGGTGCTGAAGGCGCCCGACGTGCCGTCGGTGCTGGTCGAGCTCGGCTACGTGTCGAACAAGGACGACCTGCAGCACCTGGTCTCGGAGAGCTGGCGGACCAAGACGGTGGGTTCCATCGGGCAGGCCATCGAGGCGTTCTTCGGCAAGCGGGTGGTTTCCGCGGGTGCCGAGCACTGAAAGATCAGCGTTTAGAAGCGACAAGCCCTAGTTTGGCCACAGCCGCCGCAGTATAAAAAATCCACACGCCGCCCCGGAATCGTCCGGAAGCGCAGGTCGGCTGGGTTGGGGACGGAAAAGAGCGGATGCGATTTCTGCTGCGGTTCATGGGGTTCCTGTTTGCAGCCGGAACAATCGTATTTCTGGTCGGCGTCGCTGCCGCAGCCGGGCTCATCTGGCATTATTCCAAGGACCTGCCGGATTACTCCCAGTTGCAGGATTACGAGCCACCGGTGATGACTCGCGTGCACGCGGCCGACGGCGCGCTGCTTGCCGAGTACTCCAAGGAACGCCGGCTGTATCTGCCGATCCAGGCGATCCCGAAGCCCGTGATCAATGCCTTCCTGGCCGCCGAGGACAAGAATTTCTACGAACACGGCGGCATCGACTTCTCGGGTCTGGCGCGTGCGGTGGTGCTCTACGCCCAGAACTACGGCTCCAACAAACGCCCGCAAGGCGCCTCGACGATCACCCAGCAGGTCGCGAAGAACTTTCTTTTGACCAACGAGGTGTCCTTCACCCGCAAGATCAAGGAAGCGCTGCTGGCGATGCGCATCGAGCGCGCCTACTCGAAGGACAAGATCCTCGAGCTTTATCTGAACGAGATCTATCTCGGTCTTGGTGCATATGGCATCGCCGCCGCCTCGCTGGTGTACTTCGACAAATCGGTCAATGAACTGACGGTCGCGGAAGCGGCGTATCTGGCGGCGCTGCCGAAAGCGCCTGCCGCCCTGCATCCGGTCCGCAACCGCGACCGGGCGATCGAGCGCCGCAATTATGTGATCGATCGGTTGCTGGAGAACGGCTGGATCAAGCAGGCCGATGCCGACAAGGCGCGCAAGGATCCGCTGGTCGTCACCAATCGCAGCAACGCGGCGCATATCTTCGCCGGCGAGTATTTTGCCGAGGACGTTCGCCGCGACCTGTTCGAGCGCTATGGCGAAAAGAAGCTCTACGAAGGCGGACTGTCGGTCCGAACGACACTCGATCCCAAGCTGCAGGTGATGGCGCGCAAGACCATGACCGCGGGGCTTGTCAATTTCGATGAGGCTCAGGGCTGGCGCGGACCGGTCAACAAGATCGACATCTCCGGCGACTGGGGACCCAAGCTCGCCGAAGTGAAGTCGCTCAACGACATTTCGCCATGGCGGATGGCGGTTGTGCTCGAGACCAGCGATCAGTCGGCGCGGATCGGTTTCCAGCCGGGGCGCGAACTCGGCGGCGCGGTGCTGAAGGAACGGCAGACCGGACTGATTACGCTCGATGGTGTCAGATGGGCGCGGCCGACCACCGGTCCCTCGCGCGGCAAAACGCCGACAGCGGTGTCGCAGGTGTTGTCGCCCGGCGATGTGATCTATGCGGACCCGTTGCTGAACAAGGATGGCAGCCTGGTCGACGGCCAGTTCCGGCTGCGTCAATTGCCCGAGGTCTCCGGTGCAATGGTTGCAATGGATCCTCGGACCGGACGCGTGCTTGCGATGGTCGGCGGTTTCTCGTTCGACCAGAGCCAGTTCAATCGCGCGACGCAGGCGTATCGCCAGCCGGGCTCCTCGTTCAAGCCGATCGTGTATTCGTCAGCGCTCGACAACGGGTATACGCCGTCCACGGTCGTCGTCGACGCGCCAATCGAAATCGACCAGGGGCAGGGCACCGGGGTCTGGCGTCCGGAGAACTACTCATCCGGCAAATATTACGGACCCACGACGCTTCGCAATGCGCTGCGCCAGTCGCTCAACACCGTCACCGTGCGTCTGGCGCAGGACATCGGGATGCCGCTGATCGGCGAGTACGCCAAGCGTTTCGGTGTCTATGACGAACTGCCGAATTATCTGTCGTATGCGCTCGGCGCCGGCGAGACGACGGTGCTGCGCATGGTCACCGCCTATTCGATGTTCGACAATGGCGGCAAACGTATCAAGCCGACCCTGATCGACCGCATCCAGGATCGTTACGGCCGCACCATCTTCAAGCATGATCAACGCGAGTGCCGCGGCTGCGACGCGCCCGAGGGCTGGAAGAACCAGCCGGAGCCGACGCTGGTCGACCGGCGCGAGCAGGTGCTCGATCCGATGACCGCCTATCAGATCACGTCGATGATGGAAGGTGTCGTGCAGGCCGGCACCGCGACCGCGTTGCGTGATGTCGGCAAGCCGATCGCCGGCAAGACCGGCACCACCAATGACGAGAAGGATGCCTGGTTCGTCGGCTTCTCGCCGGACGTCGTGGTCGGAATCTATATGGGTTACGACAAGCCGCGCAATCTCGGCCGCAGGGCGACCGGTGGCGCGCTCGCGGCTCCGATTGCCAGGGACTTCATGAAGCTCGCCCTTGCGGACAAACCCGGCATTCCATTCCGCGTTCCCGCCGGCATCAAGCTGATCCGGGTCGATTCCAAGACCGGTATGCGGGCGGGCCCGGGGGATACCGGCAAGACCGTTCTCGAGGCGTTCAAGCCGGGGACGGCGCCGCCGGACAACTATTCGGTGATCGGTGTCGCCGATGCCGACGGGCGATCCCTGCAGATTTCGCCTGACGCCGACCGGGCCATTATCCGGCCGGGCACCGGCGGCCTCTACTAAGCTGCGATTGCGTTCCTCGATTGCGTTCCCCGGGCTTAATCGCTACATCCCGACTGTCATCCTGATTTTCGAGTCTGATTCAGCCTCGCTGGAATCGGATTAAGCGTTACAGAGCAGAATCATGCGTCCTGAAATTGAGAGACTTGTCGAAGAGATCAAGCAGTCGGTCGGGCTGCTGAGGAGGCATCTTTGACGTCGATGCATCAACGGCCCGACTTGCTGAGCTGAACAAGCTCGCGGAATCTCCCGATCTCTGGAACGATCCCCAGAAAGCCCAGAAGCTGATGCAGGAGCGCACCGCGCTCGAGGATGCGCTCGGCGGCATCGGCAAAGTCACGCGTGAACTCGAGGATCAGGTCGGCATGATCGAGCTCGGTGAGGCCGAGAACGATCAGAGCGTGGTGGCCGAGGCCGAGGCGGCGCTTCAGGCGCTGAAAAAAGAGGTCGCACGACGCGAGCTCGAAGCCTTGCTGTCGGGTGAAGCGGATGGCTTCGACAGCTATCTGGAAGTTCATGCCGGCGCCGGCGGAACCGAGAGCCAGGACTGGGCCAGCATGCTGTTGCGCATGTACACCCGCTGGGCCGAGCAGCATGGCTTCAAGGTCGAATACCTCGAAGAGACCGAGGGCGAAGAAGCCGGCATCAAGTCCGCGACCATCCAGATCTCGGGCCGCAACGCCTATGGCTGGCTGAAGACCGAGGGTGGGGTGCATCGCCTGGTGCGTATCTCGCCGTTCGATTCCAACGCACGCCGGCACACGTCGTTCTCGAGCGTCGCGGTGTTTCCGGTGGTTGACGATCGCATCCAGATCGACATCAAGGAATCCGATGTGCGCACCGACACCATGCGCTCCGGCGGCGCCGGCGGTCAGCACGTCAACAAGACGGAATCCGCTGTCCGCCTGACCCACATTCCGACCGGGGTCGCGGTGGTCTGTCAGGCTGGCCGTTCGCAGCACAAGAACCGGGCGCAGGCCTGGGACATGCTGCGGGCCCGGCTCTATGAAATCGAATTGAAGAAACGGGAAGCTCAGGCGGTTGCCGATCAGGCCGCCAAGACCGATATCGGCTGGGGTCATCAGATCCGCTCCTACGTGCTGCAGCCGTATCAGATGGTGAAGGACCTGCGCACCGGCGTGCAGACGTCCGACACCCAGGGCGTGCTGAACGGCGAGCTCGACGAGTTCATGGCGGCGACGCTGGCGCAGAAGGCGTTCGGGACGTCGCCCGGTGCGATCGAGGACGTCGACTAAGACGCAAATTGGTTGCGTGCGATGGCCAATCATTCGAGCATGTCGTCTGCCCCTGTTCTTCTCCTTGAGATCTGAACAGGGGGACACCTCAACGACGATCAAGCGCGCCATGCCGCCCGCAAATCCCACGCCTGCAGGCCCGCGCATATCGGATGATTGCCCGCAATCGGCGGTGCCCGCCAATCATCGAGACGCTCGTTGATGCTGAACTTGCGCTGATGCTGAACTTGTGTCGTTTTCACGCTCAACGGTCCATCGAGCCGGTGTTCAGTGATGTGCGCAGCAGCGACTTGAACGGCAAAAGTAAGGGATCCCAAGGCGATGTTCGCCGGAATTTCACTGAGGATTCTCGTCGGCTGCGTTTGCGTGCTGGGATTGTTGTCTCCCAGCCGCGCGGCCACACGGCAATGCGATCCGGCTTCTTTCAAAATCGCGATAGATGTCGGGCATACGCCCGAGGCGACGGGTGCATTGAGCGCCAGAGGAACCACCGAATATGACTTCAATACTCATCTTGTTGAGGTCATCACATCGACATTGGTGAAGGCCGGATTTGGCCACACGACCAACATTAACGTCCACGGCACAGGACGCGATCAGCTTGCGAAAAGAACTGACGACGCAAATCGGCAATTGCCGAATCTGCTGTTGTCCATTCATCACGATGACACGCAGAAAACATTTCACAGCAAGTGGATCGTCGCTGGAGTCAGCCGCGACTATAGCGATTACGCCACTGGTTTCTCGATTTTTGTTTCGAGTAAAAACGCACAATTCCCGGAAAGTCTAAAGTTTGCAAAATTGCTTGGGGCGGCCTTTCGCGATCAGGGCATGGCATTCAGTCCACATCATGCCGCTGATATCGCGGGGGAGCGCAAGCAGTTGATTGATGCAAGCCTGGGTGTCTACCTTTATGACGATCTTTATGTTTTGCGACACTCCTTGGCGCCTGCCGTGCTGCTCGAAGCTGGTGTCATCACCAATCGCGAAGACGAATTGCGGCTCGGTTCGAACGAGGGGCGGCACAAGATAGCAGACAATATCCTCCACGCGATCAACGCTTTTTGCGAAGCCAAGTGAGGTTTGGCTCGACCGGGTAACGATATCGGCGTGAGACTTGTTTTTCTCGTCGCATGCGGCGTGCCGCCGGGTGTTGCACAGCGGTTTGCCTTTATCTTTGCCGCATAGTGCCCTAGTCGCCGCGCAGGGCCCTCATTTGCGCGACCGCCGCGGCGATCCGCATCGCGATCAAAGTGGCGCCGCGTTCGGCGGAAGCGCGGCTGGGATCGCCGCTGCCGCCCATGCGACCCAGGCTCTCCGACAGGTGCTGCAGCCGCCCAAGATCGACGCCCTTGGGATAGATCGCCATGAGCTCGGCGGTATCGACCAGTCCGGAATGGAAACCGATGGTGGCGTCGGTCTCGCCTTCGGCCTTCAGGGCTGCCGTCTGTTTGCTGTCGTCGTAGTAGCTGTCGACCTGGACGACGCGAACGCCATCGCGGGCCCATTCCCGGCTCAGGGTGGCCGCGACCTTCGCTTGGCCCTCCTGGCTCTGGCCATGGTCTCCGATGAAGGCGATCGTCGTGAAACCGGCGAGCTTGAGGCTGCGGGCGATGCCATCAAGCACCTGCTCGAAGGCCTGCTCCGAAATTCCGATCGTGCCCGGCCAACTCAGGTTGCCGGTGGCAGGCGTATAGGTGCCTTCCGGAACGAACGACACGACCGGCGCAACCAGTGTTCCGCCGAGACTTTCGGCGATCCGCGTTGCAGCGTAACCGACGATATGGTCGTGTTTGGCCAGCACCATGTGTGGCCCGTTCTGCTCGATGCCGCCGGTCGGCACGATCACCGTCGTCCCGCCCGCCGCGACGGCCGCACGGATCTCGGGCCAGGTCATGTCCCGCATCTGGACCTTGTCCAGATGAACCGGCCCAACCGAACGCGCGGCCGGGATCATGCAGAGGGTGAGAACGGTGGCCGCGAGCAAGGCCGGTATGATGTGGCTGCGGTGGAGCATGGCCGTTTCAGCACTGGAAGCTTGTTGAAGGTTGGAGACCTGACGCCGGGAGACTAGGGAGCGGGCGTTAACAAACCGGCTTTCCTGTCCAGCTCGGCATACCCGCAAATAGCGCCGCGACGGCGGATGTGCCGGTTTGATCGCATTGATTTCATGGAATCTTAAACCCGTTGGCCGAGGGTGGAACTTTCCCAACCTTGCGGGACGCCATGACCTTGCTTGACATGACCTCGCTGGATACGACCTGGCTTGTTACATTTCTCGGTGCTCTGGGCACCAAGGCGCTCGCCCAGATTCCTTGGGCGCTGGGGCTCGCCGCCTTTTTCACCATCCTGTCATTGTTTCCGAACCAGGCCTGCAATCCGAACAAGCCCTGGTGGCGCAATCCGGGTCTGCTGACCGACACGCACTATCTGTTCTTCATTCCCATCTTCATGCCCTATGCACGGACCCTCATGGTGGTCGCCCTTGTGGTGGTGCTGCAGAGCGTCGTGAGCCAGGACAATATCCTGGACCTCCTCAACAAGAGCAGCGGACCGTTGGGCAAATTGCCGTTCTGGGCGCAGGCCGTCGTCTATGTGCTGGGGTCGGATTTCATCCTGTACTGGATCCATCGCCGCTTCCACAGCATGCATCTGTGGCCGTTTCACGCGGTCCATCACTCGGCTGAACATGTCGACTGGACGACGTCCTATCGGAATCATCCGGTGAACAGCCTGTTCGGCATCGGCTTCACCCAGTTCATCATGATCGCGCTCGGTGTCTCGCCGGCCATCGTCCTGGCGATGGTGCCTTTCGATCTGGTCTCGGCGGCCTGGGTGCACTCCAACCTCAACTGGACGCTCGGTCCGCTGAAATACGTCATTGCGGGCCCGGTGTTTCACCGCTGGCACCATGGTCCTCCGGATCTCGGCGGCGAAAAGAACTTCGCACCGACGTTCTCGTTCTGGGACGTGTTGTTCGGCACGTTCTACATGCCGGAGGGGAAACTGCCCGAAGAATACGGCGTGGACGATCCCAATTTCCCGAAGGATTTCTTCGGGCAAATCATCGTGCCGTTCCGCCAGTTCTTCGCCATCGTGTCAGGCGGCAAGCACAAGGCCGAAGGTCAGCCTTTGCCTGAGCCGCAGCCTCGGAGCGTCGCGGCCGAATAAGCCGGACCGGCGCAGCGGGCCGAACGCGCGAGGACGTTGATCGATTTGGATCGCTCGCGGCGGAAAACGGGTGGTTTCCTGCGCTCGAAGATGGTGATGCTGCAATCCTGCTTCGCACCAGGATCCGCCAATGCCCGCAGCCGACGCCATCAACACTCAGACGATCAACACTCAGACGATCAACGCCCAGACTTGGGGCCGTCTCGTTCTGCTGTCCGTTCTCTGGGGCGGCTCGTTTGTCTTCAACGGCGTCGCGGTTCGGGACCTGCCGCCATTGACCATCGTTTTCATCAGGGTGGCGCTTGCGGCCGTTCTTTTGTGGCCGATCCTGAAATTCTCCGGATTGAAATTGCCGTCCGGCGCCATCGGCTGGCTGCCGTTCATTGGAATGGGATTGCTCAATAACGTGATCCCGATGTCGTTGATCGTGATCGGACAAACCCAGATCGCGGCGGGCATGGCTTCGGTTCTCAATGCCACCACGCCGATCTTCACCATGCTGGTGCTGGCAGTGTCCGGCGACGAACGGCTTACGCCGGCGCGGATTGTCGGTGTGGTGTGCGGACTGGCCGGTGTCGTCGTTCTGCGTGGCGAGATCTTCGCCGAAACCAGCGAGACGCTGGGCATGACACTGTGCGTTGCCGCGGCGCTCAGTTATGGGCTGGCTGGGTTGTGGGGACGGCGCAAGCTTGCCGGCGTTCCGCCGCTGGTTGCGGCGACCGGGCAGTTGACCGCATCAGGTGTGATGATGGCGGTGCTGGCTGCAACCATCGAGCAGCCGTGGCAGCTGCCGGTGCCCGGCATGGCGACCTGGCTGTCGCTGCTTGGGCTGGCGTCGATTTCCACGGCGTTTGCCTACATCCTGTTTTTCCAGATCCTCGAACGCTCGGGCGCGACCAATGTGATGCTGGTGACGCTGCTGGTTCCGGTCACCGCGATCCTGCTCGGGACCGTCATGCTCGGTGAACGGCTCGGCGCCCGCGAGATTTGGGGAGCGCTGATGATTGCCAGTGCGCTGTTGATCGTCGATGGACGGATCTTGCGACTATTCAAGGGAATTCGATCGCAAACGACGTCGTGATGCCGTTGCGATAGCAGCCTAGAGCGTCGGCGCGCCCACGGCGCGCTTGGCATTCCAGGCTTCGAACCAGCGGGTGAAACGCCCGCTGTCCCGTTCGCCGCCGTGCCAGGCGGCGAATACGGCGCCATCGCTGCCGATCATCAGCACCACATCCAGACCTTTCGATTTACGCAAGGTCTCGACGGCCTGCAGCGGCGTTTGCGCAATCGGCCCCGCGACGTTGAACGACGTGTTGACGGACACTTCGACGCCGATATGGCGGCCGAGCGCTTTCAGGTAGGCATGGGTGAGGGGATCATCCGCCTCGCGCACGATCTGCACGCGTCCGGTGCCGTCGGCGTGAATGACCGCGGGAATCTTGTCGCGCGCATGCGGCTTCGCCCGCGCGGTCAGCACCATGTAGTTGTAGGCGTTGTAGTCGGCGTCGGATGCGCCATCGAGAAGCTCGAAATAGTCTTTCGCTGCTTTCAGCGTGGCCATTGGCGCGAGCGGGCGAATGGCCTCACGGTACTTCACCCGTTCGTTCAGCCGCTCGCGCGTGCCGGCGTCGCACGGGTTGGCCAGGATGGAGCGATGACCGAGCGCCCGGGGGCCGGTTTCCGCCGCGCCCTGGTACAGCGCGATGATGCCGTTGTCCGCGACCATGAACGCCATCAGGTCGGCGATCGCCTCGCGTCCGGCGATCGTTGCAATGTTTCCGATCGGCCGCGACGCGGTGTCGTCGGCCTTCAGCGCCTGCGCGATATCATCCGATCTCGGGGACGGCCCGCAATAAAACGCATGCGTGATGGGGGCGCCGCGGCGGGCGCCGGCCAGATGGGCAAACTGCCAGGCGGCGCCCATGGTCACGCCGGGATCGCCGGGAGTTGGTGGCACCCACAGATGCAGGCGGGTTCTGCGGTTCTGCGCGGCCTGGAACCAGGCCGGATCGAAGTGCTCCAGCAAGCGCATGTTTCCGACCGCGTTCAACGCCACGCCGCCGGTGAGCACCAGCTTGTTGGCGTGGGTGTCGCGCAGCAGATGGTCGACGATATGAATCATCGCATCTTCGAAGACCATCTGGGTGGCGGCGGCCTTGTCGAGGCGGTCCTGGGTATCGGGGCGGTGCTGAATGTCTTCGACCCGCAGCACCGCATCCGGATTCCAGAGCTCGCTCGGTTTCAGTGGGCGTCCGAGGATGTCGATCAGCGCTTGCGAGTAGGGGTTTTCGAAGGGATCGCGATGCCAGTGGGCGAGCGCGCGATTGAGCTGGATCTCGCCGTTATCACCGAAATGCAGGACCTCTCGCAGCCGCTTGTAGTAGCGGTTGCCGTCGCGAGTCATATCGCCCCAGGCGGCGGCGCCCATATAGCGGCCTTCGGACGAGAGCCAGGTCCAGCCGCCCTGGGTCGAGGAGATCACGCTGTAGAATGCGCCGAGGGAATCGAACAGGCTGTCATTGCAGTAGAGAGGGCGGATGTTTCCGCCTTCCGTCACGTACAATGAAATCGATCCACGATCGCCGGTGCCGTCGAGCACGGCGATCGCGACCGGTTCGTCGGTGTCGTCGAACGGCGATACGGCGAAGGAATACCATGCGTGGTTGTCGTGGTGCGGCATCAGGATGAGCGGCACCTGTCCATCCAGGCCGAGCTGCCGGCCGAGGATTTTCGGTGTTCGCGTCATCTGTTCGAGCCGGCGCGGATCGATGGCGACGGTGTTGGACGGCTTGAGCAGCCTGAAGCCGCCCGGAATCTCGTCGAAGACTGAACGGGCGATCGTCCCGAGCAGCGCGGGGTAATCCCAGGTCGTCAGCCAGGCGGCGATGTCGCCGACATCACGTCCCAGGCTGCGCAACGTCTCGACCATCGCGTCAACGGACAGTTTGGGGTATTCGGTCGAGTGCTTGACGCCGGAGAAGCGCTCTTCCTCGTTGTTGACAATGAGGCGCGGTCCGGCAGTCGTCAGCTCGACAAGCGCGACGCCGGAATTATGCGTACCCGAGAGCCCGATGCCGGCGAGGTAGACCGTCTCGCCTCGTGACAGCCGTCCGCGGATGTCAGCGAGACGATCGCGCGCAAAGGCGCCGTCGAGGCCGTGAAACCCCGCAGCCTTCATCCATTGTGAGCCGAGCCAGCGCGCAGCATGAAAACCTGCGTTGCCCAGACGAGGGTGCCGGGGGCCAATTCGCATCTCAACCAGAGCTCAGCTCCGCAAGCTTGATCAAAACCATTGTGCCTGCACAAAACACGTTTCGGCGGTGACGACAAGAACGCGCCGGCATCGGCGGCGCGGCACCAAGTAGCTGAAAGATCTCTAGAAAAGGATCAGCTCGAACTCAATCGGACGCCGGCGCGCAGGAATTTTTGCGGATCGACGGCTTCGCCATCGATCCGGGTTTCGTAGTGCAGGTGCGGACCGGTCGAGCGCCCGGTCGATCCGACGGCGCCAATGATCTGGCCGATCTTGATGGTGTCGCCGACCCTGACCTTGATCTCCGACAGATGGCCGTAACGCGTGGACAAGCCATTGCCGTGGTCGATCTCGACCATGCGCCCATAACCGCCGCTCCAGCCGGCGTTCTCGACCTTGCCATTGGCCGTCGCACGAACCGGGTCGCCCATCGATGCGCGGAAGTCGAGACCGGTGTGCATCGCGGGCCGCCCGAGAAATGGATCGGTGCGAACGCCAAAACCGGAGGAGAACTCGACTTCGCCGAGCACCGGCTTGCGGTAGGGCACCAGCGCCAGTGTCCGGTTCAGCCGATCGACCTGGGCGCGGGTGATGTTGATCCGGTAGATCTGGCGTTCAAAGGTGTCGCCGTCCTTCGGCGGCTTGACCGGAACGAACGGACCGCCGATTCCTCCACGGGGAGATGGTGGTGTGGCGCCCTGCATCTGGTTCAGGTCGAGGCCGAGATCGGTAAACACCCCGCGCATGCGGCGGATGCGGGATTCATACTGGTCTTCGACAGCGTTCAATGTGGCGATCTGGCGGCCCTCCACCTGGTCCAGCGATGTCTGCAATCGGACCAGTGTGGTGTCGAGGCCCTGAACCTTGGCAAACTGGGTCGGCTGATTCGTCATCGGCGCCGGTGTGCGGGACTCCAGTCGTGCTTCCCGATCCGGCGGAGCCACGAAAATGACCGTGTCGTTGATCGGTGACGGCTTGGGGATTGCGGACGTGCCGGAATCGCTCGACAGGCTGCTGCGCGGCGCCGGCTTGATGGATCCGGTCACCCCGATATCCGGCAGGGCGCTCAGGGCTGACGCACGCGATTCCAGCGCGCTCTGGCGGCGCACGATCTGGTCGAGCTTTTGATCGAACTGCTCCTGATCGAGCAATTGGCGGCTGGTGGTGCGGTCGAGCCGGGCGCGCAGCTCCGCAATCCGATCTTCGTAAGCGTATTGCATTGAGGCCTGCCGGGCGAGCAGGCGGGTGAGGACGTCGTCGCGGAAGGCAAAATAGGTTGCGGTTGCGGCCGACCAGGCTCCCATCAAAACCACGGTGCCGACCACGATCCAGAACACCACCGGCCCGAAGCGGACCTGTTTGCCGGCGTGGGCAAGGGTGTAGCCGTTCTTGGCCGGCGGGCTGGGGGCTTGCGCCAGGAGCGGGGCGGGGCGACGGACATGCGGCCGGGCATGGTCGTGCGGCTGGTAATATGAATGATCAGCTTGGTGGTTCGTTCGGTACGACATCAGCACTCCCGCAACTCGCCGCGAACACAGGCGGCGAGCTCAACTCCGGGGCTGATTTGACCCTCTCATGGTTAATTTTCGGAAAATGGATTCCGTCGAATTAGGCCGATCGGACGGCGGCGAGAACCTCCTCGGCGTGTCCTTCGACCTTCACATTGCGCCAGATCCGCAGAATCTTGCCGTCGGGCCCAACCAGAACCGTTGTGCGAATAATCCCCAAGAACTTCCTGCCGTACATCGATTTTTCGCCCCAGACTCCATAAGCCTTCAGCATCTCCTGTTTCTCATCTGAAATAAGAGGTGTTGTCAGCTTATGTTTGTTTTTGAAAGAATCTTGGCTTTTGACAGAGTCGCCGGAAACCCCGACGACATCGGCGCCGCTGGATGCGAACTGTTTCGCGAGCCGGCTGAAATCCATCGCCTCCTTGGTGCAGCCGGGCGTGTCGGCGCGGGGGTAGAAGAACAGCACCAGCTTGCGGCCGGCGTAGTCGTGCAACGATGCGTGCTCGCCCCCGTCGCGGGGCAGGTCGAACGCCGGAGCGGCCTGTCCTTCGCTCAGGGTGTTCGCGGGTGCCGGGCGGGCGGCGGCCTCAGCCGTTTTTGTCGACGGGCTGGCCTTTGATGAAGATTTCTTCACCGAAACCGTTTTAGATGTCTTCAAAGTCGTACGTGTGGTGGTTTTAGCTGCCCGTTTTAAAGGCTTTTCAGAAGGCTTCGAGGGAGATTTCTTGCGCGTTTTCTTGGACATACGCCTTCCTTTCGTCGCTTTCGACGGGTCTCTAGGAGGTTAGGGATTCCCGCGGCCAGTTGCCGAGGTCTGTTCGTGGGCGCGGTGCAAATCTGACGACCGGGGCGTATGGTGGCAAGGGAATCTCTTGAGCCTCCGCGTATCCGGGCCGGATGAAAGAGTACATTTGAACCGGGGAATGGCCGTGATGCCGGCAAACGAGCGATCGTCATCTGTCGATGCTCGTGGTTTGGCCGGCAACCATCCCCAACGTCAGCGCCAGCATCGAGAGACCCTAAACCAAGAGGCAATGGCAAGAAACGAGCCGAACCAGGCGCGGAACTCGCGTGTCGACGATCAGCTGTCCGACTGGGATGATGCTGGCTGGCAGCTTCACGATGATGAAGCGGCCCGCGTGCGTGCGCGCCGTCTGCTGGCGCGCCGGTCGGGATCGATGTTCGATCATCTTGACGATTGGGTGCGCGGCCTGCGCCGCGGTGTTCTGGGCGCGCGCTGGCTTCGGCTGGCGGCGACGATCGCCGCCGCGTTGCTGGTGGTCTGCGCCGCCGGCTTTGGTGTGTTGTGGTGGCGGCTCGGAACCGGCCCGATCAACCTCGACGTCATGACGCCCTGGCTGGTCAAGGCGATCGAAGACAACCTCGGGAAAGATCATACGGTTGAAGTCGGCGGCACGCAGATCGAGCGGACCGGGCGGATCCGCGTCGCCGTCCGGATTCGCGATATCGTTGTGCGCGACCGCGCGCGGGCCGTTGTTGCCAGCGCGCCGAAGGCTGAGGTGCGGATTTCGACCACGGCGCTTTTGCTCGGGCGCCTGCGCGCCGAGAGTCTCAATCTGGTCGGCGCCGAATTGTCGGTCCGCATTACGCCGGACGGCCGGGTCATCGTGTCGACGGGGGATAGTGCTCGCCCGCTTGCGACCGCCAACACAGTGCCGAGCAGGGCCGCGATCGCGTCCAGCACCCCGCAGGCCGTGCCTTTCCAGGCGCCTGCTCCAATCCAGCCGCAACAGACGGTGCCGGCCGCCAAATCGACAACGGTGCCAGCCCCCTCGGGGACGCAGGGCAGTGGCCTGCAGGGCGTCCTCGCGGGTCTCGACTGGCTCGACAGTCTGAGCAGGAGCGGCCTCGACGGGGAAAATCTCGACGAGGTCGGTCTCAAGAGCGGCAATCTGATCGTCGACGACCAGCGCACCGGCAACCGGCTCACCTTCGAGAACATCAGCCTCAGCCTGCGCCGTCCCAGCGGCGGCGGCGTCGCGGTCAGCCTTGGGGAAGACGGCAAGAATGCCTGGTATCTGCGCGCCACGATCGGAGCGCCGTCCAACGGGGTGCGTTCGGTCGACCTTCAAGCCGACAAGGTGCCGGTGAAAAACATCCTGCTCGCGCTGCGGATGAAGGAGCTGCATTACACCGCCGATCTCCCGTTGAGCGGGCGCATCCGCGGCGAAATCGGCCGCGACGGTCTGCCCACCTATCTCAATGGCAAGGTATCGGTTGGGACCGGGCGCATCATCGATCTCGATACGCCTGACTATCCGATGGATATCGATCAGGCCGACGTCAACATCGAATGGGATGCCGGTCGCCGCGTCATGGTCGCGCCGTTCCAGATCGTGTCGGGCAGCAATCGCATCACGCTGCTTGCCCATCTCGAGCCGCCGAACGACAACGTTCCGAACTGGCAGCTCGGCCTGAGTGGCGGCACCATCCTGTTCGGCGGTGAAAAGGGTTCGGAGCCGCTGATCTTCAACCGCATTGCAGTTCGCCTGCGTTTTGACACCGACAATCGCCGGGTGCTGCTCTCGCAAATGGATTTCAGCAACGGCGACATCAGCATCGCCGGCTCCGGCAGCGTGGATTATTCCACATCGGAGCCGCGCCTGACTCTCGGGCTGGCGGGCACACCGATGCCGGTGTCCGCGCTCAAGCGCATCTGGCCCATCGTGATCGTCCCGGAAGTCCGGGAATGGATCATCGACCGCGTCGACAAGGGCACGCTGCAGCGCATGGAAATCGGCGTCAACGCACCGGTGCACACGCTGTCGCGCAGTGGGCCGCCGATTCCGGACGACGGCTTGGCCATTACCTTTGTCGGCAGCAATGTGACGATGCATCCGGTCGACGAATTGCCGGGACTGCGCGATGCCGATCTGAGGGCACGCGTGACCGGCCGGACGGCGACGATCAATATCGCGCAGGCGGCCGTCGATACGCCGGCAGGCCGCAAGCTCACCGTGTCCGATCTGGTGTTCGAAATTCCTGATTTCGTGCCCAAGCCGCCGCCAGCCCGCGTTCGCTTCCGCATCGACGGGCCGGTTCCGGCCGCGGCCGAAATTCTTTCCTCCGATCGCCTCAGCGAATTCAGCGGCGGCACGCTGATCGATCCCAACAACAGCAAGGGCAACGTTTCAGCCCAGGTCATGCTGGGCCTGCCGATCAAGCGCGAACTCACCAAGGCGGATACGACCTACACGATCAATGTCGACCTCAATGGCTTCTCCGCGGAAAAGCTGGTGATGAACCAGAAGCTTGAGGGCAATGCGCTGAAGGTGGTGGCCAACAATCAGGGCTATCAGGTCAAGGGCGACGTCAAGATCGGCGGCCAGCCGGCCAGCCTCGACTATCGCAAGCAGACCGATGGCGACGCCGACGTTCGCCTGCAGGCGACGCTCGACGACGCCAGCCGCGCCAAGCTTGGGGTCGATCTCGGGCCGGCGGTCTCCGGCGCCATTCCGGTGAAATTGACCGGCAAGCTCGGCGCGCCCGATCGGGAAAACCGCCTCGGCGTCGAGGCCGATCTCACCGCGGCGAAGATCGACAATATTCTTCCGGGCTGGGTCAAGGTTGCAGGCAAGGCGAGCCGGGTGGTTTTCAATGTGGTGCAGAAGCCGCAGTCGACGCGGCTGGAAGATATCGTCATCGACGGCGGCGGCGTGCAGATCAAGGGCGCGCTCGAGATCGACCAGAACGGTGACGTGATGAACGCCGCATTCCCGACCTTTGCGCCGTCGGAGGGCGACAAGGCGTCGCTGAAGGCGGATCGCGCCCCCGACGGCAGTTTGAAAGTCGTGATGCGCGGCGACGTGTTCGACGCGCGTGGCTTCATCAAGTCGGCGATTTCCGGCAAGGATGCCGACACCAAGAGCAAGCAGAAGGCGCTCGACCTCGATCTCGACCTCAAGATGGGGGCGGTCGCCGGATACAATGGCGAAGCCGTCCGCAGCGTCGACGTCAAGCTGTCGCGCCGCGCGGGCGTGGTGAAGACGTTCCAGCTGAGCGGCAAGCTCGGCCGCGACACGCCGCTGATCGGCGACATCCGCCGCAAGACCTCGGGGCAGGGCCAGGGTCAGGGCCGCGAGCTGATGTATCTCGAAACCAACGACGCCGGTGCGCTGCTCCGCTTCACCGATTCCTATTCCAAGGTGATCGGCGGCAAGATGGGACTTTGGATGGACCCACCGGCGGCGGATTCGTCGCCCCAGGAAGGGCTGCTGAACGTCTTCGACTTCTCGGTCAAGGGCGAGGCGTCGCTGGACCGCGCTGCGGCGAACGGGCCGGCCGGCTCATCCAGCGGCGTGGGATTCTCCCACCTGCGCGCGGAATTCACCCGGCAGAGCGGGCAGCTCTCGATTCGCGAGGGCATGCTGCGCGGGCCGACGATCGGCGGCACCATCGAAGGCAATATCAACTATCCCGCCAACCAGGTACGGATGAGCGGCACCTTCGTGCCGATGTACGGCCTGAACAACATGTTCGGCCAGATCCCGGTCGTGGGCCTGTTGCTTGGTGGCGGGAGCAATGAAGGCCTGATCGGCATTACCTACGAGGTGGTCGGGTCGCCGAGCACGCCGGTGCTGCGGGTCAATCCGGTGTCCGCCATGGCGCCGGGCGTGCTGCGCAAGATCTTCGAATTCGGAACCGGCAAGCAGAACAACCCGAACGACAACTTCCCGGCCTCGAACAACAACTGATCCGGCGGTATCGGTCGGGCGGCCGGTTATACCGGCCGCAGCAACACGTGCTTCTTGCGGCCAAGCGACAGCTTGATCACGCCTTCCGGTGTCAACAGCTTGGCGTCGATCACAAGCTTCTCGTCGGTCACCGGCGCATCGTTGACACGGAGGCCGCCGCCCTTGATCTGGCGCCGCGCTTCGCCGTTCGAAGCAACCAGAGCAGCCTTGACGAACAGCGAGAGAACGCCGATCCCGGCCTCGAGCTCAGCACGCGGAACGGTGAGCGTGGGCAGGCTTTCGGCGATGGCGCCTTCCTCGAAAGTACGCCGGGCGGTCTCTGATGCAGCCTCGGCGGCTTCGCGCCCATGGACCAGAGCGGTGGCTTCGGTCGCCAGGATCTTCTTGGCTTCGTTGATCTCCTGTCCCTGCAGCCGGCTCAGCCGCGCGACTTCATCGAGCGACAGCGTGGTGAACAGTTTCAGGAAACGCGTGACGTCGTCGTCCTCGGTGTTGCGCCAGAATTGCCAGTAGTCATAGACGCTGAGCCGGTCGGCATTGAGCCAGACCGCGCCGGACGCGGTTTTGCCCATCTTGGCGCCGGTGGATGTCGTGAGCAGCGGCGATGTCAGGGCGAACAATTGCGCATTCGCCATCCGCCGTCCCAGATCGATGCCGTTGACGATGTTGCCCCACTGGTCCGAGCCGCCCATCTGCAGCACGCAACCGGTGCGCTTGTGCAGCTCGACGAAGTCGTAGGCCTGCAGGATCATGTAGTTGAATTCGAGGAACGACAGTTCGTGCTGGCGCTCCAGCCGCAATTTGACGCTGTCGAACGACAGCATTCGGTTGACGGAAAAGTGCTTGCCGACATCGCGCAGGAAATCAATGTAGTTCAGCGGTCCGAGCCAGTCGTTGTTGTTGATCATCAGCGCGTCGGATTTGCCGTCGCCGAAGCTCAGGAACTTGGTGAACACGGTCCGGATCCCGGCCAGGTTCCGCTCGATATCGTCCGCGCTCAGGATCTTGCGGCTTTCATCCTTGCCGGATGGGTCCCCGACGCGGGTGGTGCCGCCGCCCATCAGCGCGATCGGCCGGTGGCCGGTCTGCTGCATCCAGCGCAGCATCATGATCTGCAGCAGATGGCCGACATGCAGCGAATCCGCCGTGCAATCGAAGCCGATGTAGCCGGTCACCGGCCCCTTTTGGGCAAGCGCGTCCAGCACCTCGGGTTCCGAGACCTGGTGGATGAAGCCACGGCTTTGCAGCACGTTCAGAAAATCGGATTTAAATGCCGTCATGTGTCTTAGGTCTGTTTGATAAAATGGTAACCGCTTCGGACGACGCTCGTTTCGAACCCTGCCGCCGGAGCGCGCCATGTGGCATTATAAGAAGTGGATGTTCGACACAAGGCAGGGTTCCCACCGGCGGTTCCGGAAGACCGGAATCTGCCGCCAAGGGCCGCTGCCATGGTCATGATTGCGATCGGATTGATGAGCGGGACCTCGCTGGACGGGGTGGATATCGCGCTGATCGAGACCGACGGCAAGCGGGTGACGTCTTTCGGCCCGTCCGGTTACCGTCCCTACAGCGAGCAGGAGCGCACCTTGCTGCGCCACGCGCTGGTCGATGCCGTCAATCTGCCGAGTCGCGAGGCGCGGCCGGGCGTCCTCGGGCAGGCGGAGCGGGCGGTGACGGTGGCTCACGCGGAAGCGGTCGCGGCTTTCACCGCGCAGCACCACATCGCGCGTGAAGAGATCGATATCGTCGGTTTTCATGGCCAGACTGTCCTGCACCGTCCCGAGCAGCGAATGACGGTCCAGATCGGTGATGGACTGGCCTTGGCGAAGGCGATCCACATCCCGGTCATGCATGATTTCCGCGCGGCCGATGTCGCCGCCGGCGGGCAGGGGGCACCGCTCGTTCCGGTCTATCATCGGGCGTTGGCGAGCGAATTGGGCCGCGGAGGGCCGATTGTCGTCGTCAACATCGGTGGCGTGTCCAATATCACCTACATTGACGGGTTCGATGCCCTGATCGCCTGCGACACCGGGCCCGGCAACGCGCTGATCGACGATTATATGTTCCGGACCACCGGCCAGCCCTTCGACAATGACGGCCGGCTGGCGTCTGAGGGCCATGTCGACGAGAGCTGGGTCACGCGCGCCCTGCAACATCCGTTCTTCGGCCTGCGTCCACCGAAGTCGCTGGACCGCAACCAGTTCGCCTCGCTGGTGCTGCCGAACATGATGTCGGCCGCCGACGGTGCGGCGACGCTCACCGCGTTGACGGTCGAAGCCATTGCGAGCATCGTTCCGCAACTGCCGAAAACGCCGCAAAGCTGGATCATCGCCGGTGGCGGCGCGCGCAACCTGACCATGCTGCGGATGCTGCGGCGCCGGCTCGAACCGGCGCGGGTCGACGTCGCCGATACGCTCGGATGGGCGGGCGATGCCATCGAGGCACAGGCGTTTGCGTTTCTCGCAGCCCGCAGCCTGCAGGGACTGCCGCTGAGCTATCCCGCGACCACAGGCGTCCCCGTACCGATGACCGGCGGCGTCATCGCCCGTCCCTAGGGCCCTTGTTCTTTTCGACGCGTTTCCACCTCGTGGCTCCCTGATCAACATCCCTTGAGGGTGTCGCCGGCGGCTTGACAGGTCCATGCAGTTGCATCCTAATGCATGCAACTGCATCTAATGGCCGGCCTGGCCGCGGGGAGACGACATGTCCGAAAAACTGAAACTGATCAGCCACAAGCTCTGTCCCTATGTGCAGCGCGCGGTGATTGCGTTGACGGAAAAAGGCGTTGCGTTCGAGCGCATCGACATCGATCTCGACAACAAGCCGGACTGGTTTCTCGCCATCTCGCCGCTCGGCAAGACGCCGGTGCTTCAGGTCGGTGACAAGGCGATTTTCGAATCCGCGGTGATCCTCGAATATCTGGAGGAAACCCAGCCCCATCCGCTGCACCCGGCCGATCCGCTGACACGGGCCGAGCACAGGGCCTGGATCGAATTCAATTCCGCGGTGCTTGGCGATATCTGGGGGCTCGAGACCGCAAAGGACGAGGCGACGTTTCGCGCCAAGGTCGCGGCGGTCGAGCAGAAGTTCGCGCGGCTGGAATCGCGTCTGGTCGCGACGCCGTGGTTCGACGGCGCGGCATTCTCGCTGGTCGATGCGGTGTTCGCTCCGGCCTTCCGCTATTTCGACGTGATCGACCGGATCGGCGATTTCGGAATTTTTGCCGGCAAGCCGAAGCTCAACCGCTGGCGGGCGAGCCTGGCCGAGCGCCCCTCGGTGCGCACCGCGGTCAGCGAGACCTATCCAACGCTGCTGCGTGATTTCATGAAGAAGCACGCCGCCTATGTCCTGCAGCTCGAAGGCCGGGTCGCGGCCTGAGGGGAGCTGCGTCTGAGACAACCAAGGCGTCAAAAAACGAGGGCTAAAAACAAATCCAAAAAACAAGGGCCCGGGCAGCGCGCCCGGGCCCTTGGAAAACTAAGCCTTGGAGAACCAATCTGCGACCAGCGATCAGCGAACGTTGGCGAGGCGCATGTCCAGGTAGGAGGTGACCGATTCCATCAGCGGTTCGAGCTTGCCGTCGAAGAAGTGGTTGGCGCCCGGGATGACCTGATGGTCGATCACAATTCCCTTCTGGGTCTTCAGCTTTTCCACCAGCGTGTTGACGTCCTTCTGCGGGACGACGATGTCCTTGTCGCCATGGACGATCAGGCCCGACGACGGGCAGGGCGCGAGGAACGAGAAATCATAGAGGTTGGCCGGCGGCGCGATCGAGATGAAGCCTTCCACTTCGGGGCGGCGCATCAGGAGCTGCATGCCGATCCAGGCGCCGAACGAGAAGCCGGCCACCCAGCAGGCGCGCGCTTCCGGGTTGATGGTCTGGGCCCAGTCGAGGGCGGCTGCGGCATCAGAGAGCTCTCCGGTGCCGTGATCGAACGAACCCTGGCTGCGGCCGACGCCCCGGAAGTTGAAGCGCAGCACCGAGAAGCCGCGCGCGACGAATGAATAATAGACCTGGTAGACGATCTGGTGGTTCATCGTGCCGTGGAACTGCGGATGCGGATGCAGCACCATCGCAATCGGGGCGTTCTTTTGCTTCGCGGGGTGGTAGCGGCCTTCAAGCCGGCCAGCCGGACCGGTGAAAATAACTTCGGGCATTCGGGTTCCTTAAAACCGTCTCGGCGGGCGATACGCGGGCTTGGGGCCACGCAATCGAGCCGATACGGGGGTGGCCGGGCTCTCAGCGCACGACGTCGGATGAACAGAGGCCGCGTTCTAACATAGGGCAAGGGGCAAAAAGCAAGCATATTGCGCGCCGGGATACCGCTTTTGGGTTTTGCGCGATGTGCAAATCGCCATATGCCAGGCGTGCCACCTTGCGGAGCCGGACACCTCGGGAATGCAGCAGAAACGGGTTTATCTTGACTGGAATGCCACCACGCCGCTGCGCCCGGAGGCGCGAGCCGCCATGGCGGCCGCCTGGGATATCGCCGGCAATCCGTCATCGGTTCACACCGAGGGGCGGGCGGCGCGCAAGCTGGTCGAGGACGCCAGGGCGGTGATCGCGCAAGCCGTGGGAAGCGTGCCGCGCGGCGTGGTCTTTACCTCCGGCGGCACGGAAGCCAACGGGCTGGCACTCGTGCCGGGGCTGCGCGACGCTCAGGGGGCTCCGGTCGAGCGGCTGATCGTCTCGGCCATCGAGCATGCCTCTGTTTTGGCGGGTGGGCGATTCGCCGCCGATCGGATCGCATCGCTGGCGGTGACGGCGGATGGGGTGGTCGACCTGGAAGATCTCCGGCGGCTGCTCGCAGACGGACCGCCGGCGCTGGTGTCGGTCATGCTGGCGAACAACGAGACGGGCGCGATCCAACCGATCGCCGAGGTCGCGGCTGTCGTGCATGCGGCAGGCGGCCTGCTGCACGTCGATGCGATTCAGGCGCTGGGGCGAATCGATTGTGAAATCAATTGGCTAAGTGCTGATCTTATGACGCTGTCGTCACACAAGGTCGGTGGCCCAAAGGGCGTCGGGGCGCTGGTGCTGCGGGATGGCGTCGTGCTGCCCCAGGCCCTGATCAAGGGCGGCGGCCAGGAGCAGAACCGGCGCGGCGGCACCGAGAATGTACCGGGCATTGCGGGCTTTGGCGCGGCCGTGGGAGCCGCAATGACGGCCGCGCGCGATGAGGCCGCCCACATGCAACGCCTGCAGGCGCTGCTTGAAATCGGCCTGAGGGCTCACGGGGACGCCGTCATTTTTGCTGATAACGTTCTGCGGTTGCCCAATACCACGTTGTTCTCGGCTCCGGGGCTGAAGGCGGAAACCGCCGTGATCGCCTTCGATCTCGAGGGGATCGCGGTGTCGTCGGGGTCTGCCTGCTCCTCAGGCAAAGTGACGCCCTCTCACGTTTTGGCCGCCATGGGGGTTCCGTCCGGCCTCGCGCAGGGGGCCATTCGGCTAAGTCTCGGCTGGACGACGACAGAATCCGAGATCCACCGCCTTCTGGAGGCTTGGATAAAGCTCGCCGGCGTATTACGTAGAACCAATCTAAGAACCAGTGCTTGAACGGTTCTAAAAAAGGGGTGATTTCCAGAACGGAAGCCCCTACATAATCCCCTACGAGTTCCACCGCGGTCCTTGAAACCGCGAGCGGAGGATAGAAATGCCGGCTGTACAAGAGACAGTCGATCGGGTTCGCCAGATCGACGTCGATCAATATCGTTATGGATTCGAGACTGTCATCGAATCCGAGAAGGCGCCCAAGGGTCTTTCGGAAGACACCGTCCGCTTCATTTCCGCGAAGAAGGACGAACCGGCCTGGATGCTGGAATGGCGCCTGGAGGCCTACCGTCGCTGGCTGACCATGCAGGAGCCCACCTGGGCGCGCGTGGATTATCCGAAGATCGACTATCAGGACCTCTATTATTATTCCGCGCCCAAGCGCAACGCGCTGGCGTCGCTGGACGAGGTCGATCCCGAGATCCTCAAGACCTATGAGAAGCTCGGCATTCCCCTGCGCGAGCAGGAGATGCTGGCTGGCGTGGTGCGCCCGGAAGGCGAGCGCCGCGTGGCCGTGGACGCCGTGTTCGATTCGGTATCGGTCGCGACCACCTTCAAGGAAGAGTTGATGAAGGCCGGCGTGATCTTCATGCCGATCTCGGAGGCGATCCGCGAATACCCCGACCTGGTGCGCAAGTATCTGGGGTCGGTGGTGCCGACGTCGGACAACTTCTTCGCGACGCTGAACTCCGCGGTGTTCTCCGACGGGTCGTTCGTCTACGTGCCCCCGGGCGTGCGCTGCCCGATGGAGCTGTCGACCTACTTCCGCATCAATGAGCGCAACACCGGCCAGTTCGAGCGCACCCTGATCATCGCCGACAAGGGCGCGTACGTCAGTTATCTCGAAGGCTGTACCGCGCCGCAGCGCGACGAAAACCAGCTCCACGCCGCCGTCGTCGAACTCGTCACCCTCGACGATGCCGAAATCAAGTATTCGACCGTGCAGAACTGGTACCCCGGCAATGCCGAGGGCAAGGGCGGCATCTACAACTTCGTCACCAAGCGTGGCGACTGCCGCGGCAAGAACTCGAAGATCTCCTGGACCCAGGTCGAGACCGGCTCCGCGATTACCTGGAAGTATCCGAGCTGCATCCTGCGTGGCGACAATTCGCGCGGCGAGTTCTATTCGATCGCGATTTCGAACGGCTATCAGCAGGTCGATAGCGGCACCAAGATGATCCATCTCGGCAAGAACACGACGAGCCGGATCATCTCCAAGGGCATCGCCGCCGGCAAGTCGCAGAACACCTATCGCGGCCTCGTCACCGCCCATCGCAAGGCCACCGGCGCGCGCAACTTCACCGCATGCGATTCGCTGCTGATCGGCGACAAGTGCGGCGCGCACACCGTGCCCTACATCGAGGCGAAGAACTCCTCCGCGCTGTTCGAGCACGAGGCGACGACGTCGAAGATCTCCGAAGACATGCTGTTCTATTGCGTGCAGCGC
>JBGMOD010000170.1:0-5880 GCA_041424235.1 Hyphomicrobiales bacterium | reverse complement strand
ATCCGGAAACCGCAGCTGGCTGAGCCGCCAGCGAACACGGGGAGAAATCCCATGCGCAACATCGCACTCGAAGACGAACTGTCGGCGCTCTCGCGCCATCTCATCAGCCCGTT
Source organism: Hyphomicrobiales bacterium (assembly GCA_041424235.1). Taxonomy (GTDB): domain Bacteria; phylum Pseudomonadota; class Alphaproteobacteria; order Rhizobiales; family Xanthobacteraceae; genus Bradyrhizobium_A. The sequence goes on along the minus strand of JBGMOD010000170.1, from coordinate 5,767 downwards.
GAGCTACTGGCGCACGCTGAGCGCCACCACCTTCGCCCGCGAGGTCGGGGTCGTCGAGACCTCGGTCGCCTCGCTCATCAGCGTGTCCTGCCTCGCGCCGCCCGAGCTGATCAGCGAGCTGCTGACCGCCCAATTCGAAGAGCGGGTGCCGGTCTGGAACGACCTGGCCGTCCACTTCCACCAGCTCGACCGCGCGACCCTGGGCCTCTGCTGGGACATCGCCGGCAGCTGCGCGGCACTGTCGGCGAACCAGCTCGATCCGCTTGGCCTCATCACGCTGCTGAAGGCGCTCGCCGAGCCGTACGTCTCGGTCGATCCGAAGACACGCATCACCACCGCGGTCTCGTGGCTTACCCTGGCCGGCACACTGCTCAACCCGGCGGTCCTCTCGCAGGTCGACTGGTTCCAGTCGGAACGCGGCTACCAGCTTGGCGAATACGATTTCGGGGGAGACGTCGAATGAGCGCCATCAACGCATTCGGTCTCGGCACCGCCATCCTCGGCGTCGCCGGGATGAGCATCGCCGTGCAGGCAAGCCGGCAGGTCCTGGAGATCCCGCGCATCGGACGTGAACTGTCCGCATGGCCCGTCCTGCTGATGCTCGCCTTCATGTGTCTCGTCGACCTCGCGATGATCGCGGCCGGCGTCGGCATCGCGCTGCTCGAAATCTGAGGAGGACGACATGGCAAGAAGCAAGACGCCGGCCGATCCTCTCCCGACGATCCGCAACGCACTGTATCCGATCGGCACCGAGATGGTGGCGGTCGAGGAAGTCTACCACGTCCGCGACGTCAACCCGCCCGGGCCCGGCCCGTGGAACAACGAGGCCGATAAGATCGCCTGGCGTGACGCGTCTACAGGACTCGCCTGCATCATCAGGCGCGAGCTCGAGGGCGGCCACCTGGCCGGATATGTAGCGGTCGAGCCCGGCCACCCGCTCCACGGATTCGAGGCATCGACCATGATCGCGCTCGGGATAAGCGCGCACGGCGAGTTGACCTATTCCAAGCCGTGTGAGGTCCGGACGCCAAGCCGGCCGCCGATCCCGCATCACCGCGCGATTTGCCACGTGGCCGATCCGAACCTGATGCAGCGTGTGCGAGATGGCTTGGAACGCCGGCGTGCCGAGCATGAGGACGGCAGGCGCGCGTGGTGGTTCGGCTTCACCTGCAATCTGCCTCTCGACCAGCGGCCCCGCGATCGACTGAGCGGCGACGATCCGGCGACACGGATCGGCATCGAGCGGGTTTATCGGACCGAAGCATACGTCTATGCGCACGTGGTCGATCTCGCCGCTGCGCTCCACGCTATCGGCGAAGGCCGTCCAATACCGCAACGGCTCGCGCCCAAGCCACCGCTTGCCGGTCTCGGTCCGTACGGACCCAAGGTGTTTCCATGAGCTATGACCGGGACCCCGATCTCCCGTGGGGATACTGGCTCCGGGCCGTGCCCGGCACCAGCAACGTGACGCTGATCGACGAAGATGGACGCGAGTGGCCATCGGTTCGCGCAGCGTTCTGGCACGGCCGGTGCGGCTTCGCCCAACGCGGCGACCATGACCGCGGCGATCACGACCGCGATGCGCACCTCGAGCCGTTGCTGTCGCTGCTCAACGCGGACGTGCGAGACGGCGCCCGGTCGCGATCGATCGACATCGACCTGTTCGACGAGGAAACCCATTACTTCACGCTGGTCAGGGAATGGATCCGTACCAGCGGGCTGATCGACGAACGTCCCGGCGGCGGGTGGGTGCCGACGACGGAAGGACGCGCGGCAGCGCGCATGCTGATCGCGACCCGGTCGCCAGCTCTTCCTGCCATTCACCCACGAGTGGAGACGACGCACGCGCAGCGTCGGTTCGAGGAGGATGAGATCGACCGTCTCGGCTTCCAGCGCCGGGAGGCGGGAAGGAACATGACCTTCGCCTTCACGCGCGAGACGGTCGTCCACCGACCCGCCGTGTCGCTGCTGTTCCGGGACACCGACGCGCCGCTGCCGCTGATCCGGACGCTCTGGGTGCAGACCTTCGCCGACGAGGTGAGCCGCGACGCCTTCTACGCCTGGCTCGATCGCCATATCGATCGATGGCACGCCTGGGGTGCCAGGGCGAACAGGTCGGGGGCGTTCGCGCTCACGCATCATATGATGGCGATTATCGCCGCGGAGCTGATGGCGCCGCGGAATAGCGACACCCCCGCGGGATCGGCGATCGAGCATCGGACATGAGGAGATACACGGTAGCGAACGACAACGTCGTGCCGATCCAGAACGCGGCCAATCGACGCCGACGGTCGTTACTACCCGTCGCATGGCGACCGATCTTCGACGACCTGGTCCTGCAGCTCACTACCATCGATCCCGTTCCGGTCGTGGCGCTGGCGGACCAGCGGTTCGGAAAGCTCAGGATCGAATTCGCATCATCGATCTGGCCCGCCGATCTGATGGCGGCGAAGGCGATCGCGCGCGCGGGCGTCACTTGCGACCAGTGCGGCGGCACCGGAACGCTGTGCAGGACGCGTGATGGTGCGTGGGCCCGTCGTTGCGAGCCGCACGTCGGTCTTCCGGGGAGGATCGAGCCCGGGGTCTAGGCTCGGATCACCGGCACTTCGTCAATGCGGGTCGTCCAAGCCGGCGACTTGTTGTCGGCCCGCACCTTCCATTCGCGCTTGAAACCCTGCGCAGCCGGGACTGCCGCGAATTTACCGAACCGCGAATTCACCTCGTCCATGGCGATCATCAGACGATCGCGACGATCGACGTCACCTTCAAAGAGCGTCCTTGGGCGCATCTCGGCAAGGATCAGGTCGTCGAGCATGATGCCGGCCTTGGTATAAGCGTAACCGTCCCGCCATGCGGCCTCGACGCCGCGGCGCGCCGCCGCCAGCAGTTCGAGCGAGTCCGCGGTCATCGGAAACAGCGACATGCTTCGCGATCCCTGGTGCTGCGGCCGATCGCGCTTGTGCGGGTTGGTGTGGAAGAACACCGTCAACCGGCCGGCGACCAGACCGTGTGACCGCAGCTTCTCGCCGGCGCGCATGGCATATTGGGTTACCGCGCCCATCAGCGTCTCGAGGTCGTTTACCGGCGTGCCGAAGCTGCGGGTGACCGCCATGCCCTTCCGCTGCGGCTCGACCATCTCGACCGCGCTCGCCGGCACGCCCTGGAGTTCGGCGACCAGCCGCTCGAGCACAACCGTTCCGACGCCGCGCGCCTGTTTCATCTGCATGTCGCGCAGCTGCCCCGCCGTCATGACGCCGAGCTCGGCCAGCTTCACTGCAGTGGCGCGCCCGACGCCCCAGACGTCGCCGACCGGGAAGCGGTCGAGGACCCAGCGGCGGATGACCTCGTCCTGCAGGTCCGCGACGCCGTCGAACAGCGGGTTCTTCTTCGCCGCGGCGTTCGCGAGCTTCGCCAGCGTCTTCGTCGGGCCTATCCCCACGCATGTCGGGATCGTCGTCCACCTCTGCACCTGGGCCCGCATCGCGTTCGTGTGGACCACCAGATCGCGTCCCCCGAAGCCCCCCAGGTCGATGAAATTCTCGTCGATGCTGTAGATCTCGATCTCGGACGCGAAATCCTGGATAGACGCGATCACGCGCCGCTGCATGTCGCCGTAGAGCGTGTAATTGCCGCTCATCACCCGCACGCCATGCTTGTCGAGCCGATCGCGGATCAGGTGGATGGGATCGCCCATCTTCACGCCCAGCGCCTTGGCCTCGGAGGACCGCGCGATCGCGCAGCCGTCGTTGTTCGACGCGACGATGACGGGCACGCCGACGAGGCTGCTGTCGAACGCACGCTCGCACGACACGTAGTAGTTGTTGCAGTCGATGAGCGCGATGATGCTCACGCGCGGTAGCGGCGCGCCAGGCCGACCACGACGCCCCAGATCTCGACGGTCTCGTCGACGATGATCCGCTCGTACCCCTCGGATTCGGGCACCAGCCACAGCCGGTTTCCCGATCGGCGCAGGCGCTTCATCGTGCGGTCACCCGCGACCAGCGCCACGACGATGTCTCCTGGTCGGGCTTCCACCGCCCTACTGACCACGACGATGTCGCCGTCGACGATGCCGGCGTCGGTCATCGAATGTCCCGAGACACGCATGAGGTAGCTCGCCGCGGGGTGATCGATCAGCCAGGCGGCCAAGTCGATCGGCTCCTCCATGTCATCCTGCGCGGGCGATGGAAAGCCGGCCGGCGTCGGACAGAGCAGCAGCCTGGCCTCGCTCGGGAGCATCTCGAACGGCACGTCATGAAGTCGGAGCGGGGGCATGGCGTATCCGTGCATGTTCGAGGGTCAGACCGGCCGTTATAGGACGGGCTGCAAAATCGAACAAACCGGGAACTAAACTTTTTGTCGGCGGCTCGACCGAGACTGCCGCCACCGCCCGCTTCTTCAGAAAAGCGGCGCCTGCATCATCGTCGTGGCACCGCGTCGGACGAGATATTCGTCCTCGGGCGTTCGCTTGGCGGTGGTCGGCCAGCCGGGAAACTCCAACACACCGCTCTTGCGATACTCGTTGGCGATGCGTTTCAGATCGGTGAGGCGGATCACGCAACGGCTCAGCACTACGGGCCAGACCGAATCCCAGCGGACACCTGGCCCATCGGCTGGAAGCAGATCACGAAGCAATGCGCGAGCTCGTTGCTCTTCGTCGACGAGCGAGATCGAGCTTCGATCGGGTCCCATCTGGTTCGTTGACGCCAGCAGTTCAAATTGGCCGCTACGGCTCTCCTGCCCCTCAAGCTTTCGCTGTCCGCGGATTTCACTCTGCACCGCCAGCGAGCTGATGTGGCAATCCCGAAAGACCTCGACGCCGGGCGGGCGTCGCGTGGCGTAGACCAGAAAGTAGAGGGTCCGATCCTTCGTCGGCCGCAACACGTCCACGTCGGAAACGAATTGGTACCGGCCCACGTCGGCCAGTGCATCACGGAACTCCTCGACGAGCACTCCCTTCCGGGCGTCGGACGCACGGTGCCCGAAATCTTGCAGCCCCTGCTGGTCGATCGACCTGACGCGTGACCTCCAATCCCGTCCCGGGATAAGCCTGTCGAGCTGCCCGGAGATCGCCGGGTCTTCGGAGAGCGCAAACCGATTGATGAAGTCGAACATGAAATTGAAAACGACCTCACTGCTGTCGCGGGCGATCAGCGGTCGAATTGCCACAAGGTCGACCGACCACCCCTTGGGGTCGATCAGCACGAACGAGAACGCCCGGGATGATATCTGGCCCGCGATGTCGGCCGCGATGTCGGTAAAATCTGCGTTGTGCGGGACGATCGTGACGTCCGGGAACATCTCCTGAAGGGCGCCCAACCTCGCGAAGGCGCCCTTGTGCTTTTCGACCAGGTGCGCTGTCATCTTCACCCGACGCCGTTGCGCGGGATCGGTCATCGTCGCCCAAGTCTGCTTCGCAAGGGTCAACGCCCGCAATGCGATGCCGAAGGACGTGTCTTCGAAGCTCTCGCCGTTGTCCTGCCAAGGCCCCGAGAACCCATCGACATAGACAATCTGATCGTATTTGCTGCCGATCTTGAAGATCAGCTTCTCGAGATAGCCGGCAAGAAAGAAATGCTTCACGTAGGCCTGCTCGCGGCCCTTATAGTTCGCGAGGTTCAGGGGCATCAGGCTGCTCTGGACGCCACCGGAACGGGAAGCTGATTCCATTCGCGGCCGTCCAGATCTCGGCCCCCGGTCTTCGGTCTGATGCCGCCCTGTTGAGTTGCACTGAGAAGTGACCCGGGATTTTCATTGAGAAGTGACC
>JBGMOD010000169.1:0-5940 GCA_041424235.1 Hyphomicrobiales bacterium | reverse complement strand
GCGCGGCGCGTTGTGGGGTGTGAATCATGTTGGGTGCTATCGGCGCGTCCTCCAGCGCCATCGATCTGTTGTCATCGCTGCAGAAAATCGGCTCGTCCGCGGCGTCGTCCGGCGCGTCCGCGCTGAGCGGGCTGTTCAGCCCGACCAGCAGCACGACGACGTCATCTGCGTCCACCAGCGGCACCTCGAGTGCCAGCGGCCCGTTGTCGCCGGAAACCTATTCGGCGCTGCTCGCGGCGCAGAGCCAGAATTCGGGACAGGCCCAGGCGCCGCAGAGCTCGTCCGATGCGCTGAAGAGTCTGTTCTCGCTGCTCGACAACAATGGCGACGGCCAGATCAGCAAATCCGAGTTCGAGGCCGATCTCGGCGCCGGCGGCACCAATGTGCAGGCGGCCGACAGCGTGTTCGCCAAGCTCGACACCGACGGCAACGGCTCGGTCAGTCAGGACGAACTGGCATCGGCGCTCAAGGGCGCGGGCCACCACCATGCCCATGGCGGCGGCGGTGCGAAGTCGTCAGGAAGCGCCGGCGGATCTGACGGAACAGGATCCACGGATTCGACGCAGGGCACCACGAGCACGTCGGTGACCAACGCCGACGGGTCGACCACCACCACGGTGACATATGGCGACGGCTCCAAGGTCTCGATGACCACGGCGCCGGTGTCGGGGTCGTCATCGAGCGCGGGCAATACCGCGACCAATTCCTATAATTTCATCGAGCAGATGATCCAGCGCCAGGCCCAGGCCGCGTCGGCGTCCGCGAGCCAGTCGCTGTCCGTCAGCGTGTAACGCCTGACGCTGCGCGGATCGAAGCGGTATCACCGCGCCAATTCGATCCGCACCACTACGTAACACAGCACCAAATTTAGTCCTTCGTAACCCTGCGCGCCGGTAATGGTTGCATTGTGGGTTGCGCTGGGTGGTGCCGTGTCGCGGTTGTGTCGGGTGGGTTGGTTTGTGATCTCGATCGCCGCTCTCAGTGGCGGTCCGGCTTTCGCGGACGATGAGTTTGCCGCGTCGCTGAAGCTGCGCGGCGGTTATGACACCAATCCCGAGTTCTCCACCTACAGCGGGGTCGGCGGCAGCGCCTTCATCGGCACGGATACCGCGCTCGCCGCCGCGCGAAAAGAAGACAACTACAGCCTCGGCGTTGCGGTGGAAGCCAACACCACCAACTACGCCAACCGGCTGGTGACGCCGGCGCTCGGCGGCAAGGTGATCCTGCGCGGCACGGTGGGCAACGACGACCTCAACCTGAGTTCGACGTCGACCATCGCCAATGTCAGCACCTACAATCTGCGCCAGTCCGATTTGATTCAATCGTTCAAGGTCGAGGCGAAGGTGGATTCGGTCAAGGTGTTCGTCACCGCCGAAGGCGCGCAGTCCAGTCTCAACCAGACCAACGTGATCTTCCAGGATTTCCTGCCGTCGCCGCAGCAATATCTGCGCGGCACCATCATCCCCGGCGTCGCCTATGTCCGCGACAAGTTCGAGGTGGGAACCTCGGTCAACCTGTCGGCGCGGCATTACTCCCAGGAGTTCGACGATTTCGGCTTCCGCCGCGACAACGAGCGGATCGAGCCGTTCCTGTTCGCGAAATACAACAGCGACGAGTTCTCCGCCTACGCCTCGGTGTCGCAGCTGTTCGGCCAGTGGCACGATGTCGATTTCAGCAACGTCAACCGCACCATGTTCGACGCCAACATGACCTGGCGCCCGAAGCCCTTCACGGTCGAGCTGTCGGCAACGCGCCGCGCCGCCGAGACCACGTTCCCGATTTCGCCGATCACCATCGACACCTCGCTGGTGGCGAAAGCCTCGTGGCAGGTGGCGGACACCTGGAAGGTCTCGGCTGCGACGGGCTATTTCTCCAGCGAGTATCTGGATTCGCCGTTCTTTTCCCAGACCCGCACGGTCGCCGCGGGCCTGTCGCACGACTTGCCGGACAACTACACGATCGGGCTGGATCTGACCTATGCGCGGGGAACGCTGATTTCCGGCGACAAGGCCAGCGCGGTGATCATCACGTCGTCGCTGATCAAACGCTTCTCGCCGTTCGACAAGAGCGCGAAGCCGACCGTGGTCGACCCGCCGAAAGTCACCAAGGGATAGTTCAAAGGGGACAATTCAAAACAGCACGGACGGGGTCACCCCCGTCCGTAGCATCCCTCAGCAGTGATGGATGATGGGAAATTAGTGGCAGCCGCAGCCTCCGCCGCCGCCGAGCAGGCCGCCCAGCAGACCACCGCGGCCGAGCACCGCACCGAGAATTCCGCCCCTGCCGGTGGCGACGCCGACATTGAGCGCGAGACCGCCGCGCCCATCAAGCAGGCCGAGGACACCGCCGCGGCCAGTCAGCAGGCCGACATTGACACCCAGACCACGCGGTCCAGCGAAAGCCGGAGCGCTGATGCCCACGAGGGTCGATGCGACAACGGCGAGAGCAAGCATTTTTTTCATGACGTTCTCCACTGTGTTTTGTTGTTGAGCACGACGTCGTGCACGGGTGGAGCTTTAGTCCGAACAACTCGCGGGACAATCGATACGAAAAACTAACCTTAAATCGCGTTGGTATGAGGATGACGAAATTGCGCGAAATCTACACGGGAGTGTTGGGTACTTACGTATTCAAGCGGATGGCGGAACCGCTTGCGCGCGAAACGCGCAGTGTCGAATCGTGCGCCGTCAGGTGCGAAAACGATCCTTCCACGCCGGCAGATGTCCCGGAAATGGCAGCGCGGTGGCCTCGTAGACACCCCGCGCGATGGCGCGCGCCACCACATTGGCGGCGACCATGCCGAGTTCGGTGAGACCGACCAGCGGATCGACGGCCTTGTGTCCGGTCGCAGCCGCAAACAGCACGTCGCCGTCGAGTGGTGCGTGCACCGGATAGATCGCGCGGGCCAATCCGGTCTGCGCGATCATCGCCAGCCGCTTGGTCTGCGGTTTCGTCAGATCGGCATCGGTGACGACAACCGCCAGCGTGGTGTTTTCCACCGCCGTGACGGCCGGGCCGCCCTTCAGGCGCATCGCCAGCATGTCCGGCGTGAACGCCGGCGGCAAACCGCGTCCGCCGAACTCGCCGTCGACTTCGAACGGCGCCGCCCAGAACCACGGACCATCGCCCACCGTGACACTGCCCACGGCGTTGACCACCGCCAGCGCCGCGACGGTGACGCCGTCGCGCGTGATCGCCGAAGCGGAGCCGAGGCCGCCCTTCAGCGTTGCGGTGGTGGCGCCGAGGCCGGCGCCGACGCTGCCGAGCGTGACGTCGGTCGTCGCCGCCTTGGCCGCGGCATAACCGAGATCGCGATAGGGCGCGAAACGTCCCCAGCGTTTGTCGCCGCCATTGAGCAGGTCGAACACGATGGCGCCGGGCACGATCGGGATCACCGCCTCGCGCACCGCGAAGCCGCGGCCCTGTTCGGCGAGCCAGGCCTGCACTCCGCCGCCGGCCTCGAGGCCAAAGGCCGAGCCGCCGGAGAGCGCGAGGCCGTCGATGCGCTCGACCGTGTTGGCGAGCTCCAGCAGCGATCCTTCGCGGGTGCCGGGGCCGCCGCCGCGCACATCCATGGCCGCCACCACCGGTGTATCGAAGATGATGGCGGTGACGCCGGACGCCAGTGTCGTGTCGTCCGCGTGGCCGACACGAACGCCGGGGACATCGGTCAGGGAGTTTCTCATGGGCGTCGCTTTCGGCTGCGGGCACGGAGCCGGAAGATGATCGCATGGCCGGGCAGGGGTCAATGCGGGCGTTCGTTGATCACGTTGCGATCACAACGGGCTGACTGGGGCTGACCGGGGGCGGCAGAGGGGTTGCATCAGGGCGGTTGCTCAGTGCATCTAACCTCATGATCACCGACGTCACTTTTCCCGCGGCGTTCCTCGCCGGGCTCATCAGTTTCCTGTCGCCGTGCGTGCTGCCGCTGGTGCCGCCGTATCTGGTCTATCTGACCGGCGCGACCATCGAGCATGTCGCCAGCGAGGAGCGTGCGGCGTCGAAACGCGCGGTGATGGCCTCGGCGCTGATGTTCGTGCTGGGGTTCTCGACGGTGTTCGTGGCGCTGGGGGCCAGCGCCAGCCTGATCGGCGCGGTGATTCGGGCCTGGTCGGCCGAGCTGTCGATCGTCGCCGGCATCGTGATCATCATGATGGGGCTGCACTTCCTCGGATTGACCCGCATCGGCCTCTTGATGCGCGAGGGGCGGATGCCGATTCCCAAACCGGTCGGTTTGTGGGGCGCCTATGTCATGGGCCTGGCGTTCGCGTTCGGCTGGACGCCGTGCATCGGGCCGATCCTGGCCGCCATCCTGTCGGTTGCGGCGTCCGCGGCCACCGTCACCAAGGGCGCGGTGCTGCTCGCGGTCTATTCCGCGGGGCTTGGAATTCCCTTCCTGCTCGCGGCCTTCGCGATCGAGAGGTTCTCCTCCGCGTTCGCGCGGATGAAGCGCCACCTGGCGATGGTCGAGCGCGCCATGGGCGTGCTGCTGGTTCTGACCGGAATTGCGTTCCTCACCGGCGCTGTCTCCAACGTCAGCATCTGGCTGCTGGATACGTTTCCGGGACTGGCGAATTTCGGCTGAGACGGCGCGGTCTCACGCTGCGGGATTCCATCCGAATCCCTTGCCACCGATCATTTCGATTTGAGCGGGGATGACCGCAACCTGTGATTGTCCGGCCTGTGCGGACACCATAAGCTTGAGTGCAGGGTGCGGCATCGGGGACGGCGATGAAGGAAGGCCTTTACAAGATACAGTTCCACACCAGCCAGGGCAGGGGGCGTGGCGTGATCTACGCCACCGGCGGCAAGCTGCGTGGTGGAAATTCGGCCTTCGCGTTTGTCGGCAGCTATTCAGTCGATGGCGACGAGATCATGGCGCGGGTCACCACCACGCGCCACACCGAGGATCCGCAGTTCAAGCCGCTGTTTGGAACCGACGTGGTGACCATCGTGCTGCGCGGCGCGGCGAGCGGCAACATTATCGACTTCGAGGGCACGGCGTTGCAGCTGCCGAGCCTGCCGCTCAAGGTGGTGTTCACGCCGCTCAGCGATTAAGGCGAGGCTTCGGTGATGCAAAAAGCCCCGGTTCGATTTGAACCGGGGCTTTTGTTTGTTGCGGGACGTCGGGCCCAACGACCTGGAGCCAACGACCTGGAGCCAACGATCTGGAGCCGGCTTACGATCCCTTGCCGGGATCGATCTGGGTGTAGTTGCCCTTGTCGTCGAACTTGTAGACGACGTAGTCGATTGCCTTGATATCGCCCTTGGCGTCGAACGACACCTTGCCCTGCACGGTGTTCCATTCGCCGGCCTTGATGGTCTCGGCCACCTTCTTCGGATCGGTGGTGCCGGCCTTGGTCACGGCCTGCGCCCACACCTGGATCGCGGCGTAGGTGTAGAGAGTGTAGCCCTCCGGATCGATGCCCTTGGCCTGGAACTTCTCGACGATGGCTTTCGCGCTCGACTTCAGGCGCGGATCGGGACCGAAGGTGAACAGGGTGCCGGCGCCGCCGGGGCCGGTCACCGAGGAGAATTCCTTGTCGTTGAGTGCGTCGCCGCCCATCAGCGTGGTCTGCATGCCCTGATCGCGCATCTGGCGCACCAAGAGCCCGCTTTCCTGATGATAACCGCCGACATAGACCAGATCGACGTTGTCGCGTTTCAGGCGCGAGACGATGGCGGTGAAGTCCTTGTCGCCCTGGTTGTACGACTCGAACATCTTCTCCTGGACGCCGAGTTTGTTCAGCGCCTTCTTGGTCTCGTCCGCGAGGCCTTTGCCGTAGGTCGATTTGTCGTTCAGGATCGCGATGTTCTTGCCCTTGAAATTCTTCGCCAGGAACTCGGCCGCGACTGCGCCCTGCTGGTCGTCGCGCCCGCACATCCGCAGCACGTTCCACAGCTTGCGTTCGGTGAACAGGGGATTGGTGGAGGCCGGCG
>JBGMOD010000168.1:0-54650 GCA_041424235.1 Hyphomicrobiales bacterium | reverse complement strand
CAGGCGAGCGATAAGACGCCCGACACCACCAACGGCGCTCAGCGCTCCCTGGGCCCCACTCTCAATGATCTGCCTCGGAAGCCCAATCAGATCTTCCAGCGGCTGTGGTGCAACGGTTCGCACATGTGCGTGCCCTGGTGACGCAAAATAATTCAACACACAGCCCGGACGTGTCCGCTCCCTATGCGGACTGACGATCAATCAAAATTTCTCGCGATAATTGATCCACGTCCAAACCAGATTGTAGATAAGCCCGCCAGCCACGATGAAAGCAAAAACAATACCGACGATTTGCCCCTCTATCAAAGCAAGAGGCACGAGGCTGATCACAGCAAGCGAAAAAAAGAAGACCGTTAGAACGTACATCCGGCGGATTGATGCAGGAACTTGCTTGTCCCAGACATCCGAATCCAAAGTCAACGCATTGTACCAGTCCCAATCGACCGGCATGAACCTGCGGATGGCAACCACCGTTGCGACATGAAGAGCAGCCGCGACCAAAAAACAGATAACGAAGGACGAAACGAAGAAATTTTCCACGTGACCTGCCTTGCAAGTAAAAACCCGACAAATACTACAGGCTTATCTCGCCGTTGTCCGGTCATTTCACGCGACGCTTCGCGAATCAAGGCAGGTGATCTTTGATGATTTTCGCCAACCACGGCATCTCATATGGACCGATTCCGTAGAGGATGCCTGCCCCCGGTATACGCCGTCCGTCGACCTTGTTGATCGAGCCCGTTGCCGACAGTCCTGTGAGCTGCGAATCCAGATCATCCGAGTGTCCGACCGACCCGGATACGCCAGGAGAGCCGAAATAGAATTGAGGATAGATGTGGCCGCTGTCGTCCACATAAACGCCGGCACCCGGACCGACCTTGCTTCTGGGCAACGGAAATCCTCTCACCGCGCCAACATAGTCGCCAGCGCGTGGGCTCCTGGGCACCGGGGGAGCCGCCTGAAAGTCCTCGAGAGAACGCCGGAATGGCGCCAGCGTCTCGGTGTTCGATTCCAACGATGGATCGAAATTCAGCGAACCCGGCCCGGCGAACCCGAATGGCGCTGCTCCCGCACTGAACTTGCCGCCGCGAACGATCTGTTCGCGCTCGGACGGAACATAAGGCGGCGCATCCAGCGCCGCACGCAGCTGCGCCGCGTAGTGCGGATCGAGACCATAATCACCGGCACCGTTTTTGCTGAGATCGACGCCGGCGAAGTTTCCGCCGCCATCTTGCGGCAGCCCCACGCTTTCGCGGGTGTCCAGGACGACGCGCGATCCCCAGCCGGATCGGCGCTGCGCTTCCCGGCGCGGAGCGAGATAGCTGGGATCCAGACCGGTGCTGCCATCGGGCAGCGGGTTGAAACCGGGGCGGCGGCGCAAGACGTCGTCGGCGCCAGACGGTGGCGCCATCGGCGGCGGATCCGGAAACACCGATGCGCTGCGCACGGACACGGGTTGGACAACTTGCCCCCGCGACAAGTCCGCCGGAGGAAGCCTGGTATCGATCACGGGACTCTCATTCAGAGACGACAAGGGCGCATTGGGGATGGCGGTTGGGCGCCCATAGGCCTGCAGCGCCGCGCGCACCACGTCGCTGTCCCGCGCGTAGGCCGCTGTCATCGCCTGTTGCGGCGGCACGCCTTGGGCCGTCAGTCCATAGAACAGCTCGCGCGGAGAGGCGCCGTCGCGCATCAGGCGCGAGAGCGCGTCGTCGGTGTCGACAGAGTCGTCCTGTAGGTTCGGCATGCTGGCCTCGCTGGGATGCACTGAGGAATCCGGCCGCGTCGAAAAACGCGGCAGGGTGGATCGGCCTCATCGATGATGGAAAGGGAGTTGCTGAATACAGCTCGTCAGGAGGTCGGGCAGATGGCGTCGGCAACGACCGTGCGCCGCACCATCACCGGGTCTTGATTGTCGCAGATCGATGGCGCCGCCGCGCGCGAACCGGCTGCCGCTTGCGGCCAGAGAGGCCAAAATTTATGTTCATCTCGGTGAGCCCTCAAACCAACTGCAGCTTTCGGCGCGGGGTCGGAAGAATGACACATAGACATCGCCGGATCGTCGCCTGGGCCATACTCACGATCGTCGTGCTCTGGTTTTTTGTGGCCCCGTTTCTTGTCTTCTACGACATGACACCGTTTCCCAACACGATTGAGGAGCAGGCGTCTTCGATCCTGTTTCTGTACGTCCTGTTTTTTGTCCTGACGTGGGGCTGCTCGGCCTTCGTGATTTACGCCATGGTTTTCGGCTGGGCCATTGAACGCTGGCCGCGGGCGCGCATCGTTGCGGAGATCATTGCCCTTATTGTCGTCGTTGTTCTTTTCGCGCCATGGGGCAAATGAGACATTACGAAACATGACGCAGCGTCTCACCACTATCGAGACAGCAGGCGAGCGATAAGACGCCCGACACCACCAACGGCGCTCAGCGCTCCCTGGGCCATGCCCTCCGGAATTTGTCTTGGAAGCCCAACTACATCCTCCACTGGCTGCGATATGATCGACCGCACAGCTGCGTTTATTGGCGACATGAAATAGCTTGAAGCGCCTAGACCTATATCGGTCGCCCCCTTGGCTACCGCCCAAGGATCCTGCCAGTTCGTCACCTGGCCCGCGCCACGCCAAAACTGGTCCTGTGCCTCGCGATTCATTCTGAGGTATGTTTCAGGATAGCTTCTGATCGGATTGATCGCATTTTCCACGGCGGATTGTTTTCTGCGCTCCGCGTAACCGTGATCCGCAGCCTCAGGCTGCAACGACGCCTGGTAAGCCGGACTTTCCACGAACTTCTGGTTCAGACGTTTATAGGCCTCGGCCGCGGCATCGGCAGCAATGTCCAACGGCCCTCTCTCGGCAAACGGACGCCGGAATGGCGCCAACGTGTCGGTGTTCGCCTCCAGCGACGGATCGAAATTCAACGACCCCGGCCCGGCAAATCCGAATGGCGCGGCGCCTGCATAGAACTTGCCGCCGCGGACGATGCGCTCACGCTGGGACGGCACATAGGGCTCCGTTTCCAGCGCGCGTTGCGTCTGCGCGGCATAGTGCGGCTCGAGGCCATAACCTCCGTCTGCGTTTCTGGCGAGGTTGACGCCCGCGAACTGCTCGGTGCTGTCCTGCGGCAGTCCCAGGCTCTCACGGGACGAATCCCGGGCGGCCCAACGGGATCGACGTTCAGCTTCCGAGCGTGGGTCGAGATAACCAGGAGCCAGATTTTCTCCCCTATCGGGCCGCGGGATGAAACCCGGGCGGCGGCGCATCGCATCGTCGGAGGTCAGCGGCGGAAACTGCGGCGGATCCGGAAACACCGATGCGCCGCGCGCGGACATCGGTTGGACAACTCGCCCGCGAGACAAGTCCGCCGGAGGAAGCCTGGTATCGACCACGGGACCCTCGTTCAGGGGCGACAAGGGCGCATTGGGGATGGCGGTTGGGCGGCCATAGGCCTGCAGCGCCGCGCGCACCACGTCGCTGTCCCGCGCGTAGGCCGCTGTCATCGCCTGTTGCGGCGGCACGCCTTGGGCCGTCAGTCCATAGAACAGCTCGCGCGGAGAGGCGCCGTTGCGCATCAGGCGCGAGAGCGCGTCGTCGGTGTCGAAAGAGTCGTCCTGTGGGTTCGGCATGCTGGCCTCGCTGGGACGCGCCGAGGACTCCGGCCACGCTGAAAAACGCGGCAGGACGGCTCGGCTTTGTGTTTTGATGAAGGGATAAGGAGTGGTTGGACAGCGGCAGCTAGATAAGACGATGCGCCTCGTCACCCACCGTCGTCATCACCGGGCTTGTCCTCAGCGACTCGGCGGAGCCGAGTCGCCGGGGTGATCCCGCTTAGGAAGGCAGTGCGTCCCTAAGCAGAATGAATTGAGGTTGAATCAACTCCGTCATCCTGAGGCGCGAGCCTTGCGACGCAATTGCGTCGCTGGGCGAGCCTCGAAGGATGCACGGCCAATTCTTCGTAAGTATTGGCCGTCGTCCTTCGAGGGCCACTCTGCGAATGGCCACCTCAGGATGACGGATCGCGGCAACGACAAAGAGAAGTGTGCCGTCAAGCGAGTGAGACGAAACTCAGTTCAGGACACGCGCGCAACCATCGTCATGCGCCGGCAACCAGCGTGCGATGTGATGTCAGCGCGCCACCATCAGGAGGCGTGGGTCCAGTGTCGGGCGTGCGGATAGTCGCTGCGCGGCGTGCGCGGGGCGACACTCAGCCGCCACAGCACGAACGCGACATTCAGGGCCATCCACCCCGACAAGATGTAAAGCAACGTGGTCATCGCATTCACTCCGCAACGATGACGTGCTTAGCGTGATTCTGTTCCTGTTGCGGCGCACTGATTCGCAATGTGCGATGCGACATTTCAATTACTTTGATACCGTGGCGGGCCTGCAACAATGCAGCCCTGTCATGATGAAATGATCGGCAGGTGCAGATATCGGGCACGCTGCCGCAGGTTGTCGCAGCAGGCACTTTACCGCCGCAACGTGTCTCGCAAAGCCTGCATGATGATGTCCGAATCCGGCGCGCAAGATTGCGACGCGGGTGATTAGGCTGGCGCCCTGCACTCAGTGATCGATCGGAGCGCCCCATGCCTTCTCCCAACGCCGACAAGAGCTACGGAACCGTCGCCGCCGAACAGCAGAGGCAGATGAGCGGCCTGGAATTCGTCCGCGGCATGGCCGAGGGAACGCTGCCGCTCAACACCATCGCCCGAACGCTGGGCTACGACATCACCGAGGCGGAGAAGGGCCGCGTGGTGGTCACAGTCGATCCCACCGACAGTCATCTCAATCCGGCCGGCACTGTGCATGGCGGCCTCGCCGCCACCTTGCTCGACAGCTGCATGGGGCTCGCGATCCAGTCGACGCTGGACAAGGGCGTGGGATCGACCACGCTGGAATTCAAGATCTCGTTCGTGCGGCCGATCACGCCGCAAACCGGCCCGATCCGCGCCGAGGGCACTGTGATCAATTGCGGCCGCCGCATCGGCCTCGCCGAAGGGCGCGTCACCGACGGCCGCGGGCGCCTGCTGGTGCATGGCACGACGACGTGTTTGATTTTCGAGAGCTGATGGTGGCTGAGCCGCAGGATGGGTTGAGCCCAACGGGTCCGCGCGAAGCGCGGCCCGATGACAGGCTCCGGCGAAACCCATCTGCTCCGGCTGGTGCAGAACGATGGGTTTCGCTGCGCTCAACCCATCCTCCATCGGCTTCAGGGCGGATTGGCTCCGCGTAATCCGCCGACGCACGTTTCTGAAGCGACGTGCGTCGGCGGGTTACGCCTTCGGCTAACCCGCCCACGATCATGCTGACTCCCACGTGCCGCCGCCGCGCGCACTGCGGCGGTAGCGGCTGCGCGGCGCCACCAGCGAGGGCTCCACATACCCCTGCGCAAAGGTGCGGAACGCATCCGCACCATGCGAGGCCCAGTTGTGCAGCGGGCGGTCGCGGAAGGTGGCGCGGTCCTCGTCCCACTGCTTGCGATAGTTGCGCAGGCACTTCAGGCCGCGCTCGCAGCGCACGGGATCGATCACCGCGCGGCTCAGCATGCGGCGCACGGCGTTGATGCCGTCATTGATGTTCTGCACCCGCGGCACGGCGATCGGCGTGATGCCCAGCCCCACCAGGGTGTCGAAACGGCTGCGGCCGTTGGACAGTTCGTTGCTGGTGACGTCGTGCGGGAAATAATGATCGCCATAGACGAAGCCGTGCTGCTCCCTGCGCCGGGCCAGCTCGCCGACATAATGCTCGAGGCCGTAGCCGGAGTTTTCGTAGTAGTCGATCAGGCGCACCTCCAGGCCCACCACCTGGATGAACCAGATGGTGTTGGCATCGTTGAAGCCGAGGTCCCATGCCGTTTTCACCGGCACCGCCGGATCGATCGGGATCCGGGTCAGCCGCCGGTCCAGTTCCATCCGCGCCAGCGCTTCCGAATAATAGGCGCCCTCGATCGCGGCCTCGAACGCCTCGTCGGGCGTGGAGGGAAACTCCCTGGTCATGTCGCCCTGCTGCTGCTCGGCCTTCTTGACGTACCAGGCCTGCTGCGCGTCGCTCAGCGCGATGCCGCTGCCTTTGAGCTTGCCGAAATAGCCGGCAAAGGACGGCGGGATCGCCACGGAGTCCGGCGACAGCACGTAACGCTCGTCTTCCCACCACGGCGAGAAGTGAAACTTGAAATCCATCGGCGTCAGCGCCTCGCCGGAATTGCTGCGGCTGCGCGCGGCCTGGCATAGCTCGAAGAAGTGCCCGTCCTGCCCCTCCGCCGTGCTTTCGATGAACACAGCCTGGTTCTTGTCCACCGTATTCAGCGCGCCGGAGCGCACTTCCCGCGCCTTATCGGGAAACCGCGCGCAGATCTTGCCGTATTCCGAGACGTGCAGGTATTGCAGCGTGCCGGAGCGCAGGCTTGTGCCGACACGGATGGAGGAATTGTTGCCGAGCAGAAGCTCGGTCGCGTTGTCGTTCACCACCGGCGCCCCCGCTTTGATCTCATCTGGCAGGTTGTCATAGGGAAACCGCACCTTGTCGCGAAAGATCACCTGCGCATCGGCCAGGGTGTGGGCGATGGTACCGGCGCGGATATCGGCGTTGAACACGCAGGCATCGAGCATGAGCAGCTGGATGAAAGTAGTGAAGCCGCGCTGGCGCGCTTTGAGGATGATGTTCTGGGAGTGCATGCCATCGAACAGCGCAGCCTGTGCACTGTTAAGCCTGAAGGGAACGCGGCGGCCCTCCTTGTCGGTGATGGTATAGAGATTGTTCAGCCGCCAGCACCGGTCGGCCAACTGCTCCATCGAGATCTCGGCAAATACGAGTCCGCTCATGGCCTGATCAATCAATCCTGCCGACGATCGTGCGGATGCACGCGCGCGACCGCTACAACCTCAGAGATCATCACGCGGCGGTGAGCCTGTTGCGCGCTGGGCGAGCCGCACTCACGCGGACGTGCTGGAACATCCGCTGAACCGTATTGTTGTGAATGAAATCCCATGGAGCACTCCCCATGCACAGCTCATTGCCGCACCGTTTCGTCCGCTCGTCAGTCCTGGTTGTCGCCGGTCTTGCCCTGGCGATCGCAAGTGCCGGCGCGGCGGAGCAACGGGCAACTCGCGTTCCCGGGCCGATCATGCTGCCACCTAGCACGCCGCCGATCCCCAACCAGATCACGACCGGGATCAACACCAGCGGCCACAATCAACCCGGCGTGCCCAACACGTCCACGCCCGGCATCATCGGCACCGGCGCCTCGCCCAGCGGCATGCGCGGCGACAGCCCGGCGGCGCCGGGCTTTCCGTCTACCGGGCAACGGTAAAAGCGGCGCATAAGCACTCACGAGCTCTGGTCGGATAATGTCTTGCGAGCGTGCCGCTCGTCGTCGCGCGGCAGGCCGCGGGTGCGGCCATCGATCGCCTTCATCATCTCGGTCAGGGAATGGCCAACATCGTGGGTCGCCTTGACCTCCAGCCGGTCGCCATAGCGGCGCGGCGCGATCTTGGAAACCAGCCAGCGCCGGTGGTCGAGCCGCACACGTGCGCGCGAGACCTTCACCTGGTTGGGGACGAGTTCCACCTCGCCGCTCGGTTTCTGCCGCTCCATCAGGTCGCCGCTTTCGTCGTCGGCGATCTCCTTCATTTCATCGACCAGGGCGTCGCAACCGGTTTCTCGTGCCAGCTTGTAGCGCGCGGCAAAACCGTTGCGGTCGTGCCTGATCCAGAGGCGGACGGTGGATTCGTCCGGCATGCTGGGCGCTCTGCAGATGTCGCGCAGCGTTCGCCCCTTCTCCAGCTCCGCACAGATCAGCTCGGCGACCTCCTGCGGATAGGCGTGGGAGTTTCCAAGCTTGCGGAATTCGCGATACCGGATGCCGAAGTCGCCGCCGCGATTTTCCTCCGCCCATTTGCTGACCGTGTCCGGCGACGGCATGCCGTCGTCCTTGCAGACATCCTTGACCATGCGCCCCCGGCTCAGCTCCCGGCAGATATGGTCGCCGATGGCGCGCGTGTATTCCGTGGTGCGCCCGCGGCGGCGCTGCGCCGCCTTGTAGCGTGCGGCGAAACCATCATGATCGTTGCGCGCCCATTGCTGCACGGTACATGGGCGGGGCATGTTCGGCGCGCTGCAGATGTCAGCCAGCGAGCGGTCTTTTTTGAGCTCGTCACAGATCCAGTCGGCGAGTTCGCGGGTGTAGGTGGTGGGGGGTGGCATGAGGGATGGCCTCCATGGTTCTGGAGTCGCGTACGTTCGGACAACAAAAATCCCGCACCCATTTCTGGGAGCGGGTTTCGATACGAAGTGTTCGCGACGATAACGAGGATCGGCGATTTGTCGTTATGCGTCAATCAACGAATGTGAGGCTGTGGTTAAGTCGGTCGAGTGTGCTGAATGCGAAGTTCGTGCGACTTCGCGGCAGACGCTTTCACGAACTTCGCATTCATAAAGCACCCTCAAATCATATATTTGCTAGTGTCCTTATCGAATCCGAAGTTCGCTCAGAGGGGATGCTAAGTGATGCGAACTTCGGATTCGGGACACTAGGCCGTGTACCGAAAAGCCCAGCGGCGTGATACGATGAAGGCCAAGTCCGCTTGCCCCGATAGCGACCGAGTTCCTGCAGCAGCGCAATATGTCGCGGTGGGCCACAAGCGATCAGCGCGAAAAGGAACGTCCGCCTCGACTGTGCGACGGCCTTCATCCATTCATGGCTCCCATCACATGGGTGCGCGTCACATCTTGACCATCTCGGTGCGATATTTCGGCAGCAGGGCCGCGATCAGTTTTCCCTTTTCGGCCATATCTTCCGGGGTCGGCTTCGGCGGCGGCGATGTGCGGCCTTCGACGGGAAATCCGACCGCCAGAAAGAATTCGTCCTGTCCGGCCGGCGTACACATACAGAGCATGCGCGCCGTCTTGCCGGACACGTTCTTGAACGCGTGCGGGGCGTTGGCCGGGACGTTGACGGTCGATCCCGCGCGTACCGTGTGCGACTTTCCACGAAAAGTGAACTCGAGTTCGCCTTCGAGCAGCGAAAACATCTCCTCGAAGTCGTGGCGATGCGGCGGGGGTCCACCGCCGGCGGGCACGAGCATGTCGACGAGGCAATAGCGTCCCGCGGTCTGCGCGCCAGACACCAGGACTGTGTACGTGCCGCCGGCCACCGAGATATGCGGCACGTCGGCGCTGTCGGGATCTGCGACCGTCAGGGCGCGGTCCGGATCGTCGGCGGGGATCGAGGACGCAGACGGAGAATTTGCAGGAGGGGTGTCGGTCATCTCGAAGCTCCGTGTCGGTGGTTTTGAGAATAATCAGAGGAGCACATTACCATGACAAGCGATGCCTTTTTCGAGGCCTGATCTCCGTTCTGGGTCATTTTCGATGGATTCAGCGGGGGTGTCGGCAAATGGTGTTCCGCTTCTGCCATGAGCGCCGAGCAAGGCGCGCTGCGTTTGGCCACCCCCCTGTCATTCAAACCTCCCAACCGGGGACATCACTCATGCGCGACGAACCGGCCGATTGTGAATGGATTGGCATCAAACCAATCCCGTGCAACAGCACCGCTGACGTCTAAATCGCGCGCCCTTGTGAGAGTTTTTCTCGCGTCATGCGCGAATTTTTTTGAATTGTCCGGCCCGACTTCGGGAGCTACGGTCGTCCTGAGGCCGGCTTCGGTCAACCAATCATGATCGTTGCGCGGGTCGTTGACGTCGCGGACGTTCGCATCCTCCCACCAAGATTTGGCGCAGATGAAACTTGGCAGCAAAGCGATCCTGACAGGAGACACCGGCGACATGGCGAGCGACACGACCATTCGGGCCGGCCAGTGCCATTGCGGCGCGGTGCGTTTCGAAGCGACGCTCAGCGACGGCTTCCATTCGATCCGCCGCTGCACCTGCTCCTTCTGCCGGATGCGAGGCGCCGTGGTCGTCATGGCGGAGATGGGCGGGATCAGGTTCCTGCAGGGCGAGGAAACGCTGACCAGCTATCGCTTCCATACCGGATCAGCGCAGCATTTCTTCTGCTCTCGCTGCGGAATATACACCCATCATCAACGACGATCGAACCAGGCCCTGTATGCCGTCAACGTGGCGTGCCTGGACGGGGTCAGCCCCTTCGATTTCCCGGAGGTGCCGGTGATGGATGGCGTCAATCACACCAACGACACCGGCAGGCCGACGCGTCAAGCCGGCACCCTTCGCTTCATCCCGGTCGACTGACCATCGCTGCCAGCCGGCGACCGGCCCGAACACCGGGCCGGCCGCCGCAGGCCCGATCGATCAGTTACTGAGCAGGCGGGTCCAGTTGCCGGACCCGGTGCAGACGTAGGTCGCGATCTTTCCGGCCGCCTGCGCGACGCCGGTCCCCGTCGCAACACCATTGATCGTGTTGGGACTGGTGCCGAAGACCTGGATCGCATTCGCCCCGAGATTGGCCACCGTCTGCTGCCGGCCTGCGACACAGGGGGTCAGTTTGACGGACGCATTCGCCGCACTGGCCGTGGACACGGTGTTGACCGACCCCGAGAGCTGCGTCGCATTGGTTTGCCCGCCGCTTGCAAAGGCGGTGATCCCGGCAATCGCCGGCAGGGTTGTCGCGATGTCGTTGACACCCAGCACGCTGTATCCCTGGACCGGTTCGGTGCCTTCGACCGGCGCCGTCGTGTAGGATCCCGTCGGGTTGGTCGACGCATTGAACAGCCCGGATGTCGCAAACCCGGAGATCGTGATGTTGCTGCTGGGCGACCCCGTATCATAGGAAAAGACATAGGCCGGGGTATTGGTGCCCGTCCCGCCGTCGTCCTGTCCGACCTTGCTCAGGCCGCCGCTGATGCTGATGTTTTTCGACCCGCTGAGATAGATCTGCGCGTTCTGGTTGGGGGCTGTGTTGTTGCGGCCGTTCCTGTAGAAAACGGAGTTCGAGATCGTCATGCCGGTGACGCCGCTCAATCCGAGGCCGGCATAATAATTGCGATCGAACAGGCTGTTGGAAATGCTGTTGGCTTCGGTTCCGCCGTAACTTTCGATTCCGAAACCCTGATTCCACTCGAACCGGCAGTTGACGATGGTGTTGGCGTTGGAGCCTGTACCGAGATAAATGCCGTCGCCGGCATTGTTGGCGAAATCGGCATTCAGGACGAATGAATCGACCACATTCGCAAGTCCGGTCCCGTTGCTGCCGAACGTGGTGTTGGTGATATGGAGCTCACCCGAATAGGCGCTTCCTCCGATGCCGACCGCGCACCCGATGATGGTTGCGTCGCTGACGATGAGCTGAAAGCTGCCACCGGAAATGCCGTTGGCACCGGTGCCCTTGCAGTCGATGTAGATTCCATCGATCGCGGCGCCCTTGGTCACCCCGGACACGTTCAGCACGTTGGTCGCGCCGGCCACCCCGACCAGGATGGGCCTGGCGCTTGCGGTTGCCGCCGTGCTGGTTCCGTATTCGACGCTCGCCAGTCCGATCAGCCGGTTGCCGTTGTTGACCACAACGTCGCCAACCGCGAAGGTCTTGGCGGGATTAACCCAGCAAATCGTGTTGCTGGACAGGCATTGATTGAACGCCGTCGTGTCGTTGGTGACGCCGTCGCCGACGGCGCCGTAATCCGCGACGCTGGCGCTTGGCGGTGCGGCCAGGGCAACCGTGGTCGAGACCACATAGGCCTTCAGCGCAACGAGCAATTTGCGTTTGAGCAGCATCAGAATTCTCCTTTTCTGCGGGTGGATGGTGGACGAAAGTGGCGTCGCGGGACGAGACGCTTGCGTTGCGGGCCGCGCGCGGCCGGCTTGCACGATGGGAGAAGCGATCTCGTCGCAATCTCCCCATATGCGGGAGGATCGGCCTTCGTTCCGGCCGCGGCTGGTGTGAAACGGGATGATAGGAAGCCTGGATCAGCGCGACGCGCGATATCCGGGGCGATCGCCGCCGCATGGCCCGCATATCGCGTTGCTCAAGCGGGCTGCAGAATGCGCATCAGGCGGCACAGGCACGCGAGGAGGACAGCGTCCGCACGGCAGTGCTTACACCTTGCCTCGCCTCATCATCGATTTAACGATCAGAGGATGAACGCGGCTGACCGGAACCATGTAAAGGCGGCCGAGCAGGTTATGAACATGCACCGCCGTCGAGACGACGCAATAAGGCGCCCCATTCCGGACGGGCTTCATGATCGACACACGCACATCCAGGTGATGGTCGTCGATTCCCAGCAGCAGTTCGTTCTCCGTCTTGCCGAGAATGCTGAAAATGCCGATCCGGTCGCCGACCCGATAGGCATCGGCCGCCTTGGCATGAGCCCCCATCGCCCCGACATCCTTCAGGCCCAAAAGACTGACAACGCGATTGCGAATCCACATCAGGCCGTTGATCCATTGCGGCGTGGCTCCGGAGACGTGGAGAAACACCTCCGTCGGCGATGCCGTCGCAGCACTCAGCGGCAAAGGCGCTTCGTAGGCGTCATAAAAGTCAGCTTCAGCCAGCCAGGACTGCAGCGCGCTGGCGGCCGGGACGGTCGTCGCGACGACTTTCGTCACATCGCAATTCCCTTCTGTGTGATGGAACGCTCAAGCCTACCACACCGGTGACGGACCGGCAGTATGCCGCGACCGCAGCTCCAGCCAACTATGCGGGAAAAGGCAGAAGTGTCCAACTATCGAACTGCGCCGGCGCAAGATCGTCGATCTCGGCCTCCAGCCGGGCGGCGTGGTACTGCACGGCGGCGAGCCGCGTCTGAAGGGCAGCGAACCGGGCCAGCACGGCGGCGTCCTCGGGAGAGCGCTCCGCCTCCGGCCGGGACAGGATCCGCGTCGCATCCAGTGTCATCAGCCGCAGCTTGCCGGGGCCGATGATGGCGTGCGACGCCTGCTGTTCGGCCAGGCGAACCGCGGACAGCAGCGCCAACCGGCGCTCGGTGTCCGACGGCACCGGCGCGGGTGGCGTGTCATCGACGATGGCGTAGTCGGCGACGAAGTCATCGGCCTCGCCATCGCGCTGCACCCGCCGCACCGCCTGCTCGACCGGTGCCGGCGCGGTGGGCGCCGCATCGCCGGTGAAGCGATGAGCCAGCAGGGCCTGGCGATGGGCTTCGACCGCTGCGGCAAAATCACCGAACGACGTTTCGACGACGGACTTTGCAATTTTCAATGTCATGTTAACCTCATGGCGTTGCCGGACCACCTGCCAGCATGACAACAGGAGAACGGGAATGCCTGCGAAGACGACCACCAAGCGCGGCAAGGCCGCGGATCGCAACCTCATATCCACCAAGCAGGATTATGAGGTGGCCTACGAGGCCAAGAAGATGAAGGTCAGCAAGGCCGCCGTGAAGAAGGCGGTGAAGAAGGTCGGCCACAGCCGCAAGAAGGTTGAGGCCGAGCTGAAGGCGAAGAAGAAAAAGTAACCGGACCGGGTCAAACGCCGGGACCTTCCCCAAGCCAAACAAGCCTTGAACGACACACCCCGTCAACGACACACCCCGTCAACGACGAAGCGCCCCGCGGTTTTCCCGGGGCGCTGTGTCATTGCCGGATCATCCAGAGCCGCGTGATCCAGACTTCTTGCGACTGTGCCAACCTTCATCGATTTGGCGTTACGGCGCAAGCGGCCGATGTCGAAAGCTGTGGCTAACCCTTCTGCACCGCCAGGTGTGCCCGGCCCTCGTACCATCCACGTGACGCCTTCACGATCCTGACGACCGACAGCATCACCGGCACCTCGACCAATACGCCGACGACGGTTGCCAGCGCCGCACCCGAGTTGAGGCCAAACAGGCTTATGGCCGCCGCAACCGCCAGTTCGAAAAAGTTGCTGGCGCCGATCAGCGCGGCCGGCGCGGCCACGCACCAGGCCACGCCGAAACGCCGGCTGAGCCAGTAGGCAAGCCCGGCGTTGAGATAGACCTGGATCAGGATCGGCACCGCCAGGATTGCGATCACGATCGGCTGCGCGAGAATCTGTCCGCCCTGGAATGCGAACAGCAGCACCAGTGTCGCCAGCAACGCCACCAGCGAGACAGGCTGCAAGCGGGCGATCGCGCGATCGAAGGCGCCCTGCCCGGCTTGCAGCAGGGAGCGCCGCCAGACCTGCGCGATGACAACCGGCACGACGATATAGAGCAGAACCGACAGCAGCAGTGTCGCCCACGGCACCGCGATCGAAGCGACGCCGAGCAGCACTCCGACAAGCGGCGCGAACAGAAACACCATCAGCACGTCGTTGAGCGCAACCTGGCTGAGGGTGTAGTTCGGTTCGCCGCCGCAGAGATTGGACCAGACAAACACCATGGCCGTGCACGGCGCCGCGGCAAGCAGGATCAGCCCGGCGATGTAGGACGGAACCTGAGCCGCCGGCAGCATCGGCGCGAACACATGCCCGATGAAGACCGTCCCGAGCAGCGCCATCGAAAACGGCTTGACGGCCCAGTTGATGAACAGCGTCACGCCGACGCCGCGCCAGTGCTGGCGAATCTTGCCGAGCGCGCCAAAATCGATCTTCAGCAGCATCGGAATGATCATGAGCCAGATCAGCACGGCGACCGGAATGTTCACCCTGGCCACCTCTGCGCCGGCGATGGCTGCGAACATCGCCGGCAAGACATGGCCAAGCGCGATGCCCGCGACGATGCACAGCGCAACCCATAACGTCAGATACCGCTCGAAGATGCTCATGACGCCACCGCCGGCCGGGACGAGGTTGCGCCCTCACCCTGGCCGATATCCCGCAGCCTGGTGCGAAGCGCCAATGTATCGATCGCGGCAAGCGGCAACGCCGTGAACAGGGAGACACGGTTTTTCAGATAACGAAACGCGGTGACGAACGCCGCTTCCCTCTCGATATCCGTGCCCATGATGGCGGCCGGATCTTCGATGCCCCAATGCGCCGTCATCGGTTGGCCCGGCCATATCGGACAGGCTTCGCCCGCCGCGTTGTCGCAGACGGTGAAAACGAAATCCATCACCGGCGCGCCCGGCTCGGCGAATTCCTGCCAGCTTTTCGAGCGCAGGCCCCCGGTCGGGTATTCAAGGCTTTCGAGCAGCTTGAGCGCAAAGGGGTTGACCCGCCCGCTGGGCTGGCTGCCGGCGGAAAACGCGCGAAAGCGATCCCCGCCATCCTTCCGCAGGATAGATTCCGCGAGGATCGAGCGCGCCGAATTGCCGGTGCAAAGAAACAGGACGTTGTAGATTCTATCGGACACGCGTTTTCGCCTTCGGTGGACAGCAGGGTTGAAGAACGTCGAGCAAGGGCCCGCACAATTCGGGACGGCCGCCGCAGCAGTCCTGAACCAGAAACGACAGCAGCGTCTGAAACGCGGAGAGATTGGCCCGGTAGATGATGGAGCGGCTTTGCCGCTCGGCCGTGACCAGTCCGGCACGCGACAGCACATTGAGATGCGAGGACATGGTGTTTTGCGGCACGCTGACGAGCCGCGCCAACTCCCCTGCCGGAATCCCCTCGGGCTCGTGTTTCACCAGCAGGCGAAAGACGTCGAGCCGCGTCGTCTGCGCAAGCGCAGCGAGGGCAAGGATGGCGTTTTCTGATTCCATATATCCAGATATATGGATATATTGGATTTTGTCAAGCCGGACCGGCGCTCATATTTCGATAATACTAGAAATACGGTTGACAGCTTCGCCGATCGCTGCCAGATTGAGCCGCATGAAACTTGACGAAGCTGCCACCCGCCTTGAAGCCCTGGGCAACCCGACCCGGCTCAAGATCTATCGCACTCTCGTCCGCGCCGGCGAGGCGGGGCTGGCTGTCGGGCGGCTTCAGGACAAGCTGAAAATCGCGCCATCAACGCTCTCGCACCACATCAAGGCCTTGGTGTCCGCCGGACTGGTCAACCAAGTGCGGGAGGCGACGACGCTGGTGTGCCATGCCAACTACGATGTGATGCGCGGGCTGGTGGACTTCCTTGTCGCCGAGTGTTGCGCCGACGCTGCCGACTGTGGGGACACAAAAAGCGCCGCATAGTTTTTTCGCACCCTGAATTTCGATATTTCTAGTTATATGGGAGAAGACCATGAGTGAAGCCAAAACCGTTGCCGTGATCGGCGCCGGGCCGGTCGGGCTTGCCGCGGCGGCGCACCTGCTGGAGCGCGGGCTGACGCCGATCGTGCTCGAGGCAGGCACCGAGGTCGGCCATGCCGTGCGCCAATGGGGCCACGTCCAATTGTTCTCACCGTGGGAATACAATGTGGATCGCGCAGCGGAGCGGCTGCTGGCCGGCACCGGCTGGAACTCGCCCGACCCGGCCCACTATCCGACGGGGGCCGAACTGCTTGAGCACTACCTCGCCCCCCTCGCCCGTCACCCGGCCATCGCGCCGCACATCCATACATCGCGCCGCGTCACCGACATCAGCCGCGTGGGGTTCGACAAGCTGAAGTCCAGGGGACGCGAGACGGCGCCGTTCGAAATCCGCTATCAAAACGATCAGGACTGGAAAAGCGATTGGCATGAGGTCAGCCGTCCGAAGTCGATTCGCGCGGACGCCGTCATCGACACGTCGGGCACCTGGCATTCGCCGAATCCGGCTGGCGCCAATGGCCTGCGCGCCATCGGCGAGACGGAGGCGGGCAAAAAAATCGTCTATGCGATGCCGGACATCCTGGGCCGAGATCGCGCGCGGTACGCTGGCAAGGTCACGGCGGTGCTGGGCGCCGGACATTCCGCGATCGGGACATTGACGGACCTCGCACGGCTCAAGGCAGAGGTGCCGGGCACGGAGGCCATCTGGCTGCTTCGCAGCAACAACCCCGCCAAGGCGTTCGGCGGCGGCGCGAACGACAAGCTTGCAGCGCGCGGCGAACTCGGGGCCGCGTTCGCCGCACTTGTCGCCGCCGGCGAGATCAAGGTGGAAATGGAGTTCCGCGTCTCGCACCTCAACATCAGGGATGATCGCCTTCGCGTCAGCGCCGGGTCGGCCTGTTGCGGCCGCTCTGTCACCGTCGACGAACTGATCGTCGCGACAGGCTTTCGCCCCGACCTGGACTTTGTGCGCGAACTGCGCGTTCAGCTCGATCCGGCGATCGAATGCCCGGTCACGCTCGCCCCCTTGATCGATCCGAACGAACATAGCTGCGGAACCGTGCGGCCCCACGGCGCGCGCGAACTGGCGCAGAACGAACCGGGCTTCTACTTTGCCGGCATGAAGTCCTACGGACGCGCGCCAACGTTCCTGATGATCACGGGCTACGAACAGGTGCGCTCGATCGCGGCCGACATTGCCGGAGACCATGAAGCCGCGGATCGCGTGGAGCTGGTGCTGCCGGAAACAGGCGTGTGCAGCCGCTCGGGGTCTCCCGGCGCGAACGACTGCTGCGGTGGCCCGGCGCCGGTGGACGCCACCGCATGTTGTGCGGCCGATGCCACGGCCAAAGACGAAGCCAAAACGGGTTGCGGATGTTCCTGAACCCGTTCGAAGGATGCCGTCGATGAGCGAGCGCCAATTGCCGATCATCCTGGCGCTCGGCACAACCCAAACCCTCGCATGGGCTTCGAGCTATTACCTGCCGGCCATCCTCGCCGATCCGATCGCCAGGGATCTCGGCATATCCAGCAACTGGTTCTTCGCCGCGTTCTCCGCGTCGCTCGTGATCTCGGGACTGCTGGGACCACGCGTCGGCCGCCGGATCGATCGTGTCGGCGGGCGGCAAGTCCTGTCGATCTCGAATCTGACGCTCGCGATCGGGCTTGCCTTGCTCGGCAGCGCGCACTCGCTTGTCGTCCTGGCGGCGGCTTGGCTCATGCTCGGCGTCGGCATGGGGCTCGGCCTCTACGACGCGGCATTCGGGGCGCTCGGCCGCATCTATGGCGACAACGCACGCCGGGCGATCACGGGCATCACGCTGCTTGCGGGGTTTGCCAGCACGGTGGGATGGCCGCTGACCGCCTGGGGGCTCGACACCATCGGCTGGCGCAACACCTGCTTTGCCTGGGCCGCGGCGCACATCCTGATCGGCCTGCCGTTGAACCTGATATTCCTGCCGCGGGTCGCGCGCGCGAAGGCCACTGCGACCGCCGCAGTCAAACCCCATATCGCGATGGATCGCACCATGATCCTGCTGGCGATTGCGTTCGCCGCCGCGTGGGCCGTCACCGGCGCCATGGCCGCCCATCTGCCGCGAATCCTCGAGGCGACCGGCGCGACAAGCCTGCAGGCCGTTGCAGCAGGCGCGTTCATCGGCCCGGCGCAAGTGTTCGCGCGCGTCATGGAGGCAAGCGTCCTGAGCCGGTATCACCCGCTGGTTACGACGCGACTTGCCTGCCTGACACATCCCCTTGGCGTGGCCGTCATTGCCCTGGCCGGCGGGGCGGCGTCGAGCGTGTTCGCGATCTTCCACGGCACCGGAAACGGCATCCTGACCATTGCCCGGGGAACACTGCCGCTGTCGATCTTCGGCCCGGACAATTACGGTTATCGCCTCGGCATCCTCGGCGCGCCCGCGCGCATCTCGCAGGCGATGGCGCCGCTGGCGTTCAGCCTGCTGATCGACCATCTGGGGGGACGCGTGCTCATCGTATCGTCGGGACTGAGCCTTGTTGCGCTGATCGCCCTGAGTCTGATTCACAGGACGGCGGAGGATCGCGCTTTCCCGAACATTCCGTCGGCTCAAGACATGACGGAAGGCACGGCAAGCTGACGCCGTGCACGCCATGGGCTGTTTGCGGACACCGATGGAGGCGCGCGGCGCGACCCGGCGTCCCGCGGCTCTACCTCAGCAACGCCGTGTCCAGAGCCGCCTGCCCGCTCTCGGACAACGCGCCGCAGCGCCACAACGCGCTCGACAGCGGCGGCGAGCCGGGCGTGCCGGTCCAGGCAAAATAAACAAGCCCGGCGAGGCTGCCGGCTTTCGCATAGGGCGCGAAGTCACCCATCATCTCCCGCGTCACGCGGGCGCGGCTCGCATCATCAAGCGGGCAGCTCGTGGCGCCGTTGGTGAGCCCCCATTCGGTGACCCAGCATGGCTTGCCCGCGGTGCTGCCCGGCGGCCGGCATTCGGCGAGATCGTACTTCGCAAGCCTGGCCTTGCGCGCCGCGGTCATCGCGGCGCCCTCATGGTTGTCAGGATAAACGTGGATTCCATAGGCATCCACCAGCGTATCGAGACCGTGGGCGCGCATGAAGCGCAGCGTGGTGTTGATGCCGACAACGTCTCCCTTGGCCCAGTTCGGCAGGGGGCCATCATCCTGGTCGTAGGTGCCAAGGCCGGCGGTGCTGATCGGCGTGTGCTGGTTCAGCTTCGCGTGATCGCGCACCTCCTTCAGCACCGCCATCACCTTGAGATACTGCAGAAACCCCTTGGCGACCTGCTGGCCCTCGGGATCATGATCGAGATCATCGAGGCTGAGTTGCCGCGCATTGGGATGCGGCGGGCGAAATTCCGGATTGGTGCCGGAGAGATTGATCTCGTTGCCGAGTTCGAACGCGGCGAGCGTAATGCCCTTTGCTTCGATCGCCTGCAGGATCGGCGCGAAGGTCGCGCGGAACTGCTGCGGATCGGCGGCGGACAAGGGCTTCTGGCCGAACGGATCATAACCGCCGAAGTGATAGATCAGCCACTCGATGCTGAGGCCGTGTTGCCAGGCGCGCTCGGCGAAATCGACGCCCTTGGCATCGAGCGTGATGCTGGCGCGGATCACCCGCACGCCGGCGGCATGGATCGAGGCCAGCATCGCATCCTGGTCCGCGACACTGAGCACATAGGGATTGATGACATTGACACCAACAGCAGTGCCCTGTGCTGCCGCGGGCGCGGACCAGAGCGCCGCCAGCATCGCGCCAACGGCGAGTAATCGAACGATCACGATCATCTCCCTTGTCCGGCCGCAAAGCGGGCTCAAAGATTCAGCCCGCGCGGCCGGAGGAGGATAGGCCGATGGCCTGAACTGCGGGTGAACGCCGGTCATCGGTCGTGGAATTGTGATCCGCCGCTTGGGGAGAGCCGCACAGGAAGGCGTGTGGAGCGATACCCGGGGTGCCGCGCTGACCAGGTCCCGGATGTTGCGGAGTCTGTCATCGGGCCGCGCGCGAAACGCGGACCCATCGGCTCATCCGCGCTACGCTTGTTTCGCCCACCCCTGTCACTTCGCCAAAACCATCCAGCGTTCGGTGGCGGCGATCGCGCGCGTCCAAAGCTGGCCGAGAGGCTGCCCGCGGTGCAGCGCCTTGCCGACTTCGCAGATCGACAGGAAGGCGCTGGAGCGCGCCTCCTCCACTTCAAGCGGCTGTTCGCTGCCGTCACCCTGCACCAATCCCATCAATCCGTTCAGGATCGGCAATGCGGCTGCGGGGGCTGCCATCTCCGCCGATTTCAACGCCCGGAAGACTTCCTGGGCTTTCTCCGCTTCGGTCACGTTTTGCTCTCTTGTGTGCTCACGGCTTCGATCTCACCTAGACTGCTTTTGCTGTCGCGTTCAGGGAGCGCTCACAGAATTGCAGAATTGCGGCGACATTGCACCCAACTTCTGAAGCCTCTGGCCGCAATGGCGGCATGCGGCCCGAGCCGGCGGAGCATCAAGTCTTGCCGGTCTGCGCATTTCGAGGCATTTATGCGCCGGCATGCAATTTGGCCGTGGAGTTCACCATGCGATGGTCGGCGGCGACAAGAGCGTTGGGCTTCGCCCTCGGGGCGCTTCTCGCAGCACTCGCGCTTGCCACGCCGGCAAGGGCGGCCCGGGCAAAGTGTCTGCTCGAGATCGGCGAAGCGCACTACATCGGCTCGGTCTGCGAATTCACGCGCATCGATCATGACGGTTCATTCCGCATTGTCGACACCGGCGGCTCGCAGACCGAGGCCGAAGTCAAGGTCACTGCCGCCGGGAAAGGCGTGGCGAGCTGGACGAATCCACGCACGCAGATCCGCCAACAATCGCTGGGCGAGGTTCAACAGTCAGGTGCGTGCTGGAGCGACGGCGCGTCCTATATCTGCGCCTGGGCGCTTGACCAGGACGTCTTTCTCGGTCCGGTCGGCGGACGGACCATGTTCGTTCCCTACGGCGAAAGGGCAGGCATGGACGACGAGATCGAGACCGCCGCGGGGCTGGACACCGACCACGCCGTCATCCACACCAAACCAAGCCGTCGCGCCGCGGCATACTATTGCGGCGGTCCATTCAACCACGAGAAGACCTGCATGGACGCGGCGTATCGGCGTCGTGAAACCTCGAAGGACAGGACGATCTCTGCCAATTGCCTGAGCAAGGAATGGACCGGCCTGCACGGTTCACACTACCGATTTCTGGGCCCCATCGACTCGGTCGACCGGAGCCGCTTTGCCGACAACGGCGGCGGAATCGACGCGCCCTGGGCCATTCTCGACGTCGAACACAATTTTCTCGTCGCAAACTGCGGCGCGTGCAGCTACTTCGAAATCCACGACTGGTATCAAAAGCTTTGCCCGAGCACCGCACCCCGCGACTGGTGATGCGCAGCGCAGAACTCCGCGCAACAGCTGGACGCGATGACTTTGCTCGGCGCCCCCTCACCCGGATTGCTTCGCAATCCGACCTCTCCCCGCAAGCGGGGCGAGGTGATGGAAACGCCTGCATCGATTTAATCGAGGAGGACCTGCTAGTTCGGCCGCAGCGATTTTGTCAGGCCCTCAAACGCGCGGGCCTCCTGCGTGCGATCATCGGCTTCGACCTTCAGCGCCCAGCCGAGACCGGTGCACGCCGCCAGCGGAAGCCCGAAGCTCACCTCGAAGCCGTCTTCGGTGGACAAGGTGGTGATCACGTTGCCGTGCTCCCGCGTGTCCTCGATGCGCCAGCCGCCGAGCGGGAATACGTAGCGCGCCGTGGGGCTGCCGGTGATCCGCTGCAATGCCAGCGTCAGCAGCCGCGGCAGCGTCATGGTCATCGCCTGCGCGTCGCCGAAGGGAATGCGCAGCGACATCGGCTGCCCCTGCGGATCGACGAAATTGAGCTCGACAGCCTCGCCGCTGTCGTCGACCGAGCACGTCGTCAGTCCGTCGACTTCGATCTTCAACGTGGCCTCCCGCGCGCATGGTCCGGACCCCATCGTTATATTCTTATGGATATAACGATGCAAGAGAGACTGCGGGACGGATGATATGAGGCGGAATTCCTATTCAGGAGATGCGGCCATCGTCTCCCGCGCGCCCAGCATGAACTGGCGTACGCCGTCGGCGATCACCACATGGCGCTCGCTGCCTTCCGGGACCGACGTGTCGTACACGAACTTGCGCACGGCGATGTAGAAGATGCGGCCGTGCAGGCCCCAGAACAGTTCGACCTCCCGCGAGGTGATCGCCAGTTGCGATGGCGGCGGCAGCCCGAGATCGTGGCGCAGTTCCGCAAGCGCGGGGCGGCCGATGGTGGCCATCACCATCTCGAGATAACGCTCGTTGATGTCGAAGGATTTCAGGCCCGCGAAGACGAAGATGCGCACCCAGTCGAAGCTGAAGATCTGATCGGCGTATTCGCAATAGAACTGCGTCAGCCTCGCTTCCAGCGGACGCGCCCGGTCCAGGATCAGCGCGGCCCAGTGCTTCTGCCAGCCGCCGAGATAGACGTGCTCGTACACCCGCTCGATCAGCGCCTCCTTGCTGGGGAAGTGCCGATAGATGGCGGAGTGGGTGATGCCGATCCGCTTGGCGAGCTCGCGGGTCTGTCCCTCGAAGCCGTGTTCGGCGAAAAAACGGATGGCGGAGTCCAGGATCAGTTTTTCGCGCTCGGGCGCGCGCATGTTCTTGCGGCTGGGCGCGGGTTTTCCGGCCGGGCCGGCCTTCGCCGGCCGCCGCGCCGGGATCCGCTTTTTCGCCTTGGGAGGCTTCGCGTTGACCATGGTTTCGATTGTTTCCTCGACCAACGGTATTTATCAGCACTTTCAGGCGCTTTGCCACGCCCAAAGAGAAACAGACCAAGTGGTTATTTTTCTTGACATATGATGAGCCCGCCGCAAGAATGATTTGAGACCGATTGGTCACAAAGCCGGTGGAGATCGGCCCGCAAGGGAGCCTAAGGAGACCGCGCGTGAAAGCCCGCGCTTTCAAATATCATCGCGCCGCGACGCTGCAGGATGCGCTGAACGCCTATGAGGGCGCCCGCGGCGAAGGCTGT
Organism: Hyphomicrobiales bacterium; assembly: GCA_041424235.1. Classification (GTDB taxonomy): domain Bacteria; phylum Pseudomonadota; class Alphaproteobacteria; order Rhizobiales; family Xanthobacteraceae; genus Bradyrhizobium_A. The sequence goes on along the minus strand of JBGMOD010000168.1, from coordinate 31,583 downwards.
TATCTGGCCGGCGGCCAAAGCTTGGTCCCCTCCCTGTCGCTGCGCCTGCAGGCGCCGGAGCTGCTGATCGACATCTCCCGCATCGACGCCCTGACCGGCATCACGCGCGCGGGCAATACGCTGCGTGTCGGCGCCTTGACGCGGCATGCGCAGATGCTGACGTCACCGGAGATCGCGCGCCATGCGCCGCTGCTGCGCCGGGCGGCGCCGTTCGTGGCGCATCCCGCCATCCGCAACATGGGCACGTTCGGCGGCACCATTGCGCTGGCGGATCCCGCTGCCGAATTCCCGGCGATGACGCTGGCGCTGGACGCCGAATTCGAGATCGCGGGCCCTGCCGGCACGCGTTTGACAAAGGCCGACGGTTTCTTCCGCGGGCTGTTTGAAACCGGACTGGAGCCCGGCGAGATCCTGACCGCGATCCACATCCCCTGCTTCGGCGACAATGATCGCTGCGTGTTCGACGAACTGGCGCGGCGGCGCGGCGACTACGCGCTGGTGGGCGCCGGGATGCAGGCCACGTTTGCCGGCGACATCGTATCCGCGATCCGGATCGCGTTTCTCTCGGTCGGCCCGACACCGCTGCGCGCGCTCAACACCGAGGCGGCGATCACCGGCAAAACGCTTTCAGCCGCGGTGATCTCGGACGCGCAAGCCGCGCTCGCCGGCGATCTCGATCCCGAGGACAGCGAGGAAACCAGCGCGGCGATGCGGATGCATCTGGCACGGGTGGTGCTGGGACGGCTGCTCGGCCGCCTGGGCCAGCCGAACTGCATGAGCGAAGGCGGGAGCTGATGAGCGAAGGCGAGGTCACATGAGCGAACAGGTTCCGATCGCGCTGGAGGTCAATGGCGAAAAGGTGGCGCGCATTATCGAACCGCGGCAATCGCTGGCGGATTTCCTGCGCGAGGAGCTCGAGCTGACCGGCACGCACCTGGGCTGCGAGATGGGCGCCTGCGGCGCCTGCCTGGTGTTGCTGAACGGCAAGGCGGTGCATGCCTGCCTGATGTTCGCCGTGCAGGCCCATGGCGATCGCGTCGAGACCATCGAAGGCTTGAGCGAGCGCGGCGCCATCGCCGATCTGCAGGAAGCCTTTCACAGCAACAATGCGCTGCAATGCGGCTTCTGCACCTCGGGCATGCTGGTCACCGCCCACGAATTGCTGAGCCGCCATGAGGCGCCGAGCCGCGACGAGATCCGCGACGGCCTCTCCGGCAACTACTGCCGCTGCACCGGCTACCAGGCGATCGTCAATTCGATCGAACAGGTGGCACAATCGCGAGGGGGTCACGCCGCTCCCTCTTCCGAAACCGACTGAGAGCGGCGCGATGGACAAAACGCTGAGCAAGCTCGACCGTCCCAACAGTTATATCGGCCGCTCGGTGACGCGCCCGAACGCCAAACGCCTGCTGGCCGGCAGGGGACGCTACGTCACCGACATGAAGCTGCCACGGATGCTGTACGCCGCATTCGTGCGCAGCCCCTACGCCCACGCCAAAATTGTGTCAGTCGACGTCAGCGCGGCAGCCGCGATGCCAGGCGTTCACCTCGTCGCCACCGGCGAAGATCTCGCGAAACTCTGCAAACCGTGGGTCGGCACCCTTGACCACTTCCGCGGCATGAAATCCTCACCGCAGCTGCCGCTCGCCACCGACAAGGTGGTGTGGGCCGGACAGGCTGTTGCCGCCGTGGTCGCCAGCTCACGCGCATTGGCGGAGGACGCCGCCGAGCTGGTCGACGTCGCCTATGACGAGCTCGACGTGGTGACCGACATCGACGCCGCGCGCAAGGACGGGTCAGAGATCATCAATCCGGATCTGGGCACCAACATCTCGTTCACCCTCAAGGTGGAGAGCGGCGACATCGAAGCCGCGTTCAAGGATTGCGCTGTTACGATCGAGGACACCTTCCGGTTCGGCCGCCACACCGCGGTGACGCTGGAGCCGCGCGCCATCATCGCGGACTACAATGCAAGCGAAGCGCAGCTGACGGTGCATCACGCCACGCAAACGCCGTATCAGTTCCAGGACCTGTACAGCCGCTACTACGGACTGGCCGAATCCCGCGTCCGCGTCATCGCCCCCGACATCGGCGGCTCGTTCGGCATGAAGCTGCATGTCTATCACGAGGACATGGCGGTGGTCGGCCTGAGCATCCTGACGGGACGGCCGGTGAAATATACCGCCGATCGCATGGAGTCGTTCCTGTCCGACATTCATGCGCGCGATCATCGCGTCACGGCCAGCATGGCGGCGGACGCTTCCGGCGTGATCCTGGGCATGAAGGTGGACGACGTTACCGCGATCGGCGCGTTCTCCAGCTTTCCCCGCACCAGCGTGGTCGAGGGCAACCAGGTGGTGCGGCTGATGGGCGCGCCGTACAAATTCCGGAATTATCGCGGCGACCTCAACGTGGTGTTCCAGAATAAAGTGCAGACCAGCCAGTATCGCGCGGTGGGCCACCCCATCGCCTGCTCGGTGACCGAAGGCCTGATCGACGGCATCGGCCGCCGCCTCGGCCTGGATCCCTTCGAGATCCGCCGGCGCAACATCATCACCCAGGACATGTACCCGTACGCCTCTCCAACGGGATACAAGTTCGAGCGGCTGTCGCACGAGGCCTGCCTGGAGGAGCTGCATCGCAAGATGGATTACCCGGCGCTGCGCCGGCAGCAGGAGGAGCTGCGCAGCAAGGGCATCTATCGCGGCATCGGCATCGCGATGTTCGTGGAGATCACCAACCCCTCGCCGGCGTTCTACGGCGTCGGCGGCGCGCGGATTTCGTCGCAGGATGGCGCCGTGGTCAAGATCACGCCGTCGGGCGAGGTGCAGTGTCTGGTCAGTGTCGGCGAGCATGGCCAGGGCACGGAAACCATCATCGGCCAGATCGTGGCGGAGAATCTCGGCGTCGACCGCAACACCGTGCGTGTCATCACCGGCGACACCGACGTGACGCCCTATGGCGGCGCCAACTGGGCCTGCCGCGGCGCCGGCATCGGCGGCGAGACCGCGTTCCAGGCTGCGAAGAAATTGAAAGAGAATGTGCTGGCGGTGGCTGCGGCGATCCTGCAGGCGAAGCCCTCGGATCTGGACATCCAGAATGCAGAGATCATCGACGCCGGCACGAGCAATGTCCGCATCACGCTGGCCGAGGTGGCCCGCATCTCCTATTTCCGTTCGGACACCCTGCCCGACGATGTCTCGCCGCAACTGACCGTGGCGCATCATTATTCACCGAAGGGCTATCCGTTCGCCTTCACCAACGGCGTGCAAGGATGCCATGTCGAGGTTGACGTCGAGACCGGCTTCGTCAAGCTGCTCAATGTCTGGGTGGTGGAAGACTGCGGCCGCATCATCAATCCCATGCTGGTGAACGAGCAGGTGCGCGGCGGCGCGATCCAGGGCCTGGGCGCGGCGTTTTTCGAAGAGTGCCGCTACGGCGAAACGGGACAACTGGAGAACGGCTCACTGGCCGATTACCTGGTGCCGATGGCGTATGAGATGCCGGACATCGCCATCGCCCACATGGAAACGCCGACCAGGGATACCGAGCTCGGCGCCAAGGGCTGCGGCGAAGCCGGCACTGCGGCTGCCTCCGCGGCCGCCATGAACGCCGTCAACGACGCCATCGCGCCGCTGGGCGCAAGCGTGTCGCAGATTCCGATGACGCCGCAACGGTTGTTGCGGGCGCTGGGGCATAGGTGAGGCCGGCGTTGGTCTGGCCTAACGCTGCGAGATTTACGCATCTCAGGTGGTTCTAAATCGCTCCGCAATCACCTCCTTTGTCGTTGCCGGGCTTGTCCCGGCAACCCCGCTTAGGGACGCAATGCCCTCCTAAGCGGGATCACCGGGACAAGCCCGGTGATGACAAAAAGAAATGCCGGGTCCAAACGATAAAGAGCCCATCTTCCCACCAAACGCCTACTGCCCCGTGGTCAGCACCATGCGGAAACGCGCTTCGTTGCGCATCATCTTGTCGAAGGCTTCCGCCGCGCGTTCCAGCGGCATGGTCTCGATGGTGGGCCGCACGCCGCTGAGCGCACTGAAGGCCAGCGTGTCCTGGGAGTCGATCGAGGCGCCCGACGCATGGCCGACGACGGAGCGGCTGGCGCCGATCAGATCGAACGGCGACACCTCGATCGGATCCGATCCGACGCCGACGACCACCAGTTTCCCGCGCACCCCAAGCCCGGGGATGACCGCACTCATCGCCTTGCCGCTGGTCACCGTCGCCAGGATGGTTTTCGCGCCACCCAGCTTGTTCAGCTCGGCGGCGACATCCTGGGTCTGGCTGTTCAGGTAGATGTGCGCGCCGAGTTGTTTCGCCAGCGGCTCCTTGTCGGTGCCGCGCGCGATGGCGACGGTGCGGAAACCCATCTTGGCGGCGAACTGCACGCCGAGATGGCCGAGGCCGCCGATGCCGAGGATCGCCACGAGATCGCCCGCACGCGCACCGCTCTCGCGCAACGCGTTGTAGGTGGTGACGCCCGCGCATAGCAGCGGCGCGGCTTCGACCGCGGACAACTCGTCCGGGATCAAGGCGAGCGCATCGGCCGGGGCCAGCATCGCCTCGGCATAACCGCCGTCATAGGTGATGCCGGGCACCCGCAGGTTGCGACAATCGACCAGTTCGCCGCGGCGGCAGGGATCGCATCGCCCGCAATGGCCGCCAAACCAGCCGACGCCGACCCGCGTGCCCACGCTCCATCCGATGACGCCTTCACCGACGGCATCGATCACGCCCGCGATTTCGTGGCCGGGAATGATGGGATAGCGCACCGCCGGAATGAGGCCTTCCTTGGCGATGACATCGCTGTGACAGACGCCGCAGGCCTGCACCTTCACCCGCACCTCGCCGCGGCGGGGCTGCGGCAGTTCGCGCTCCACCAGCTCCAGCGGACCGCTCTTTTTCCCAAACTGGATCGCGCGCATTGTCGGCATTGGACACCTCCCGTTGCACATCGGCCGGGCATGTTTCGCGCGATGAGCCGCCGCATTGCACGGGACATCGCGGACGCTTCAGCATCCGGCCGTCAGCCTTGTTATATCAGGTTCCGTTATATTAACTGCGATATATCGCGGGCGGCAAGACCGCGGCCAGATGGTGGCGCATCGCGCGGCACGCCCACGTCGAAACTCAAGTCGACGCATCCAAGTCGACGCATCCAAGTCGACGCATCCAAGTCGACGCATCCAAGTCGACACGCCCAATTGCGCTGCTCGGTCCGCGGCATCCGGACATCGATCGACAGTGCCGACAATCGTCGATCCGGCGCCACAGTGCAAGCGGCGAAAACCGAAAACCGTGGCCAGGCGCCCAGCCGGCGTTTCCGGTTGAAACGCGCATTTTGCTCTGCTGTGCTCTGTTCTGTATCTGCTCTGCTCTGGGGGCGTTGCGGCAACGGCGGGATGAAACGTTGCCGTCACGTTGCGGCGAGCGTTTCAGTGGCGCGACATGGAAGATCCCCGGACGACACCGATTCCGACTTTTCCTCTGAATGGATTGATGATTTGAGTTCAGCGGCGGTGCACAGCCTTTGGCCGTGCCTGCGGCTTTACCATTCGACAAATGGCCCCATCATCTCCCGTTCGCTCATCACCGATGACGCGCGCATGTCGCCTCACAGGCGTTTCAGAATGCGATTCCGAGTCGACGAAGGGGACTCAGCGTCATTTTTGATGCCGCGCGCGACCGAGATCGCGACTTTTTTTGCATCCACCCGCGGCACCGAGCCATGATACAGGGGGTGAACGGCATGCAGCGACGGCAGAACCGGGAGCGAGCTTATCCACCGTCAGCAGAGACGGCGGGCAGATAAAACGGCGCGCGCGGAGAGATGATTCGCGCAGAGCTGTTTGACCAACATTCCGAGGTGCCGCCCAAGCTGAGCGCACGCCCGATCAATCGTTCGCCGCCCCATAGAAGGTACGCGCAAGTCGATAGCGACCGGCCGTCAACGCGTACATCTGATGCAGACATGCGGAGCCATCGCAGAAAGATTTGCCCTGCTCGCAATGAAAGTGCTCGAAATGCAGATTGAGTTGCTGCGAATTGTGGGAGTAGGTGGCGAAGTAATGCCCGGCGTTGGGCGTTGTCGGGCACATCGCCAGCACCACGGTCCGAACCTCTGCCGGAAGACCGTTGATGTGCGCGGGATTCCAGGGCGGGTCTTTTACGGGCTGCGCCAAGGCCGACGAGCCGATAGCCACCGCCGGCAGCAACGCCATCGCCCGCATTGTCCAGGCACGATTTGTTTTCATCGCGGCCTCCATTTTTGCGGGCATCTTCGCATATTTCGGCCGGATTGAGAATCGTATTTCTCAACCCTCCGGCCGAACCTGCGGCCAGCGGACTGCGGATTTTTCGACACGCCTGCTTGCGTCGCAGCATCCCCACCTCATTCCGCAGGCTCCGCCACGCGCACAGCGTCAACATCCGCCTCCTCGCGCATCACCGACCCATGGTCACCGTGCGGCAGCCCGACACCCTTGATCAGGGCGAAGATCGCCGGGATGACGATCAGGGTCAGCAGTGTCGACGAGATCATGCCGCCGATCATCGGCACCGCGATCCGCTGCATGATTTCCGAGCCGGTGCCGGTGCTCCACATGATCGGCAGCAGGCCGGCCATGATGGCGACGACGGTCATCATCTTGGGCCGCACCCGCTCCACCGCGCCTTCCATCACGGCGTCGTAAAGATCGGTCTGTGTCAGGGCGCGCCCCGCGGCGTCGCGTTGCGCCTTGATGGCGGCGAGCGCCTGGTTGAGGTAGATCAGCATCACCACGCCGGTTTCCGCGGCGACGCCGGCCAGCGCGATGAAGCCGACAGCGACAGCGACCGACAGGTTGAACCCGAGCCGCCACATCAGCCACAGGCCGCCCACCAGCGCGAACGGCAGCGACAGCATCACGATCATGGTCTCGGTGATGGAGCGGAAGTTGAGGTACAGCAGCAGGAAGATGATCAGCAGCGTCACCGGCACCACGATCTTCAGACGCGCGGCGGCGCGTTCCAGATACTCGTACTGGCCACTCCAGACCACATAGGTGCCCGGCGGAAACTGGACGCTGGCCTGCACCGCCTGCTGCGCGTCCGCGACATACCCGCCAAGATCGCGGTCGCGGATGTCGACATAGATGTAGGTCGCGAGCTGTCCGTTCTCGGTGCGGATCGAGGTCGGCCCGCGGGCCGGCGTGATGGTGGCGACCTCGCCGAGCGGCACCGCGCCGCCACCCGGCATCGGCACCAGCACATCGCTGGCGATGGCCTGCGGATTGTCCCTGAGGTCGCGGGGATACCGCATGGTGACGCCGAAGCGCTGGCGACCCTCCACGGTGGTGGTCACCGTCTGACCGCCGAGCGCGGTGGCGATCACGTCCTGGACGTCCTGGATCATGATGCCGTAACGCGCCAGCGCGGCGCGATCCGGCGTCACGTCGAGGTAATAACCGCCGATGCCGCGCTCGGCATAGGCCGATGACGTGCCCGGCACAATCTTCAGCACCTGCTCGACCTGCCGCGCGAGGCGATCGATTTCGACCAGATCCGTCCCGATCACCTTGACGCCGACCGGGGTGCGAATGCCGGTCGACAGCATGTCGATCCGTGCCTTGATCGGCATGGTCCAGGCATTGGAGACGCCGGGAAACTGCAGGGCCTTATCCATCTCGGCGATCAGGCTGTCGATGGTGAGGCCGGGGCGCCATTGTTCCCGGGGTTTCAGGTTGATCACCGTTTCGAACATCTCCGACGGCGCTGGATCGGTGGCCGTCGCCGCCCGGCCGGCCTTGCCATAAACCGAGACCACCTCTGGGAACGCGCGGATGATCCGGTCCTGGGTCTGCATCAGTTCGGCCGCCTTGGTGACGGAGATGCCGGGCAGCGTGGTCGGCATGTAGAGCAGCGTGCCCTCATTGAGGCTGGGCATAAATTCAGTCCCGAGCTGGCGCGCCGGCCAGATGGTCACCACGAGCACGGCCAGCGCCACCAGGACGACCGGTGTCTTGGCGCGCATCACGCCGCGGATCACGGGCCGGTAGATCCAGATCAGGAACCGGTTGATCGGGTTCTTGTGCTCGGGAACGATCCGTCCCCGCACGCAGATCACCATCAAGGCCGGCACCAGCGTGACCGACAGCAGCGCCGCTGCCGCCATCGAAAACGTCTTGGTGAACGCCAACGGGCTGAACAGCCGCCCTTCTTGCGATTCCAGGGTGAAGATCGGCATGAACGACACGGTGATGATCAGCAGGCTGAAGAACAGCGCCGGCCCGACCTCGGAGGCCGCTGCGATCAGAATATCGACCCGCGACTGTCCGGGCTGCGCCCGCTCAAGATGCTTGTGCGCGTTCTCGATCATCACAATCGCCGCGTCCACCATGGCGCCGATGGCGATCGCAATGCCGCCGAGACTCATGATGTTGGAACCGAGCCCCAGCAGCTTCATGGCGCCGAACGCCATCAGCACGCCGACCGGCAGCATCAGGATCGCCACCAGCGCGCTGCGGACATGCAGCAGGAACACGATGCAGACCAATGCTACGACAAAACTTTCCTCAAGCAGGGTATGTTTCAGGGTGTCGATGGCGGCCTTGATCAGGGTCGAGCGATCATACACCGGCACGATCTCGACCGATTTCGGCAGGCTGCTGGCGATCTCCCTGAAGCGCTTCTTGACATTGTCGATGACATCGAGCGCATTGACCCCGAAACGCTGCAGCACGATGCCGCCGGCCACTTCTCCCTCGCCGTTCAACTCCGTGATGCCGCGCCGTTCATCCGGGCCGAGTTCGACACGGGCGATATCGCGCAGCAGCACCGGGGTGCCGTTATTGGTCTTCAGCACGATGTTGCCGAGATCGTTGATGCTCTTCAGGTACCCCTTGCCGCGGATGACATATTCGAACTCGGAGAGCTCGACGGTGCGGCCGCCGACATCGGCGTTGCTGGCGCGGATGGCGTCGCGCATCTTCTGCATGGTGATGCCGAGATCGCGCATGCGCTGCGGATCGAGGATGACGTTGTACTGCTTGACGAAGCCGCCGACACTCGCCACTTCGGCGACGCCTTCGGCGCGGGCCAGCGCGAATTTCAGGTTCCAGTCCTGGATCGTCCGGGTGTCGGCAAGGTTCAGTTCCTTCGACATCACCGCATACTGGTAGACCCAGCCAACGCCTGTCGCGTCCGGGCCGATGGTCGGCGTCACGCCGGCCGGCAGGCGTGATGACGCGCCATTGAGGAATTCGAGCACACGCGAGCGCGCCCAGTAGATGTCGGTGCCGTCCTCGAAGATGACGTAGACGAACGACACCCCGAAGAAGGAGAACCCGCGCACCACCTTTGAGCGCGGCACGGTCAGCATCGCGGTAGTCAGGGGATAGGTGACCTGATCTTCGATCACCTGCGGCGCCTGCCCCGGGTATTCGGTGTAGACGATCACTTGCGTGTCGGAGAGATCCGGAATGGCATCGAGCGGCAGATGCATCAGGGCATACAGGCCGGCGGCCGCGGCGAAGCCGGTGCCGAACAGCACCAGCAGCAGGTTGCGCGCCGACCAGCCGATCAAACGGGCAATCATGGCTGGGCTCCGCTTTCGGTGAAGCCTTTCAGCGCCGCCTTCAGATTACTTTCCGCATCGATCAGGAAGTTGGCCGCGACCACCACCTGCTCGCCATTGCTGACCCCTTGCCGGACCTCGACATAACCCTCACCGCGGTGGCCGAGCTTGACGTCGCGTGGCTCGAAACGCCCCTGCCCCTTGTCGATCAGCACGGCTTGCCTCGTGCCGGTATCGAGCACGGCGCTGTCGGGGATGGCGAGCACCGGCTCCGGTTGGCCGGTGTTGACCTGCGCATCCACATACATGTCGGGCAGCAAGGCAAGATCGGGATTGACCAGTTCAATCCGCACCCGCGCGGTTCGCGTCTCGCGGTTCACCTGTGGGTAGACCACGCTGATGGTGCCGGCAAAGGCGCGACCGGGGAAACTCCGCGCCGTCACGCTCACCGGCTGTCCGACGGCGAGCGCGCCGAGATCACGCTCGGCGACATCGACCATGGCCCACATCACGGAGGTGTCGGCAACACGGAACAGCACGTCGCCCGGATTGGCCCGCATGCCTTCGACGGCGTTGCGTTCCAGTACGATGCCGTCGCGCGGCGCCGACCATGGCACCGTGATCGGGACCGTGCGGCTCTTCTCCATCGCGGCGATCGCCGCATCGGGAACGTCGAGGTTCATCAGCCGCTGCCGCGAGCCGCGGCCATACTGGCCCTCGCCGCCGGTGATCTTCGAATTGAGGGTCGCGACATACTCGGCGGAGGCGGAGGCAATCGCCGGGCTGTAGATGTCCATCAACGGCTGTCCCCTGGTGACGCGCGTCCCGGTGGTGACATCGGCCACCTTCTGAACCCAGCTTTCCGCCCGCATCGAGATCACGGAGATGCGACGCTCGTCGAGCTGGATGGTGCCCGGCGCACGGATCAGCGTGCGGATGATGCGCGGCGCAGCCGCCTCGGACCTGACGCCGGTGCGCTGGATCTTTCCCGGCGACAGCTTCACCGAACCGTCGTCGCTGTCGTCGCCCTCGTAGACGGGGATGTAATCCATCCCCATCCCGTCCTTTTTCGGCGTCGGCGAGGTGTCGGGCAGCCCCATCGGGTTGCGGTAGTACTTGATCTTGCGATCGGCCGGCGCCGCAGGGACATCTGCCGTAGCGGACGCCTCATCGAAATTGATATCGGCACCGGGCGGCACGCCGCGATAGGCGCGCCCGCCCGCGGTCGTGGTCGGTGTCAGGGAATAGAACGGCTTGCCGTCCGGATCCTGATAATAGATCGGCTTGCCATCCGCCGCCGTTGCCGGCGCGAGCAGCCCCAAGCGCGAAGCTTCGAGATGCGGCCCGCGACCGCCGATGAGTGCGCCTCCGGCCGCCGCGATCAACGCGGCGGCGGTGGCGCTGGCCACAATGATGGGTTTCATCACTGCGCCGTGATGACGAGCTTGTTGTCGATCGAGCCGGTCTCGCCCTGCACCTTGGCGCCGAGCGAGAGCTGCCAGCGGCCCGCCATGCCGAAGGTCGCCTTGAACTTGTAGGTCCCGGGGTCGGTACCGGGCACCGGCACGATTTTCGTCGCCATCTCCTGCATGCCGTCCGGCGCCATGTCGAGACGGGTTGCGAAAATCACCGCATCCGGCACCGGCTTTCCATCGGGCTTGTGCACAAGGCGAACCGAAACCACCGCGTCACCCTTCGTGACCGTCTTGTCGACGAGCTGGAATTCGTAGTCCTTGATGTCGGCGCGCGCGATGCCGGCCGAAGCGGTGAAACCAATACCAATCAGCGCCACTTGCATGGCGCGCGTGAGCGTGAACGTCTTCATGTTGATGTCCTCGAATGTCAGGTCTGCCGCAAAACGGCATGCGTCTTCTCTGCGCGGCCGTCAGGCCACGCAGCAGCAACCGGCGCCTGCGCGCCGGTCAGACCAGAGTTCGAGGTGGGTGGTCGGGAGGGGGACGATCGAGCCCATCGGCGATCAGATCGTCGGAGATGAACAGCACGGCGCGGACATGCCGGCGCACCAGGATTCCGCCCGCAGACGACGGCCCGGCCTGGGCGGTCTTCAGCATGCACATCGCCACAAGCGGACAGTCCTGGCAGTCGTTGCTCTTCTGCTTGTCCGGGCAGCACGGCATATCCGCCGACATCTCTGTCATATCCGACATCGCCGCCATGGCGACGGCCGGCAGCCGTTGCGCCGCAGCCGGGGTGACCAGCGGCGCCACAACAAGCCCAACGATCACAAGGACCGCAAGCAAATGGCTGATGAATCGACGAAAATCCATGCCCCACCATCCCACAGGACGATGACCAGGGAAAGGCCGCTCACTTCACAAGTTCGCCAGCCTCACACGCCGTAACGCTCCAAAAACATCCGCACCGCGGCACGGACGTGTTTGCGGATATTGGCCGGGGACAGCGGAGCGACGGGCTGGCCGATCAGGCAGCGCAGGTGATGATGGGAGACGACGGCGCCGACAAAAAGCTTCGCCGCCAGCAGCGGCTCGCGACAATCGAGCTCGCCGCGGCGGGTCGCGGCGCGCAGATAATCGGTCAAGCGCCCGATCGTCACCGCCGGTCCCTGGGCGTAGAACACTGCGGCCAGTTCCGGCGCGCGCGGCGCTTCGGCGACGACGAGGCGGAACAGCGACAGCGAATCCGTCGTCGCCATCAGCGTCAACAGGTTCACGCCCAGTTCGAGCAACACCGCCTCGGGCGCACCGTCCCGCGCCAGCGCACTTTCCGGCCCGGTGACCGCCATGGCGCGCCGGCCGACGATCTCCGCAAACAAGGCCTCCTTGTTCGCGAAATGCCGGTAGAGCGTTTCCTTGGAGCCGCCGGCGCGCGACGCTATCATCTGCATGGTGGTGTCGGAAAATCCATGTTCAAGAAACGTGCGCTCGGCGACCTCTGCGAGTTCCAGCCGCCGCCGGGCGCCGCGCGGAACTTTTCGCAACGTCCTGCGTTTTATATCGGATTTTGCTGGTTGTTTCTGCATCGCCCGCCGCCTGATTGACTCCCTCGATTGGACTTTCTATACGAACTCATCGGTTCGGTTAAGTCTCCGGCTTGGAGCCGGCTCCGACATGGTGGACCTCGGAGCGGAAGGCAATGCCCGACAGCTCTTCTGATGAGACGGTAACACACGGCGAGACCAAACCGGATGCGAACGGCAGCGCCCGCGCGAACCGATCCGATGCGCCGCAGATGCCGGCCCGATCCGATTCCAAACCCGACGCCGGCAAAGACGGCAATCAAACCACTCAGCAACAAGACAAAGACCGCGAGGCCGAACAGGCCCGCAAAAAGCGGCGCCCGCTAATCATCTCCATCGGCGTCGTGGTGGTGGCGCTGTTGCTGGTGGGCGGCCTGTATTACTGGCTCACCACGCGAAACCTGGAAAGCACCGACGACGCCTATACTGATGGGCGCGCGATCAGCATCGCCCCTCAGGTGTCCGGCATCGTCGTCTCGCTCGATGTCACCGACAACCAGTTCGTCAAGCAGGGGCAGCCGCTGATCCATATCGATCCCAGGCAATACCAGACCGACCGCGAGCAGGCGGAAGGGGCGCTGGCGACGGCCAAAGCGCAGTATCAGGGTCAGCAGTACGGCGCGGAGATCGCGCGCAAGAATTTCCCGGCGCAACTGGAGCAGGCCCAGGCGCAGCTCGCCAATGCCAAGGCAAACCTTGCCAAGGCGCAGGCCGACTATAACCGGCAGCAATCGCTGTCGAAGCCGGCGACCTCGCAGCAGGAGGTCGATGCCGCGACCGCGGCGCTGAAGCAGGCGGAAGCCCAGGTGATGCTCGCCGACGCGCAGGTGACGCAGAATTCGCCTGTGCCGCAGCGCATCGGCGAGACCGATGCGCAGGTCGGACAATTGAAAGGCCAGATCGAGCAGGCGCAGGCCAGGCTCGACCAGGCGAATCTCAATTTGTCGTGGGCCGTGGTGACCGCGCCGCAGGACGGCTGGATCACCAAGCGTAATGTCGAGAAGGGAACCTATGTGGCACCCGGCCAGCAGATCTTTTCGATCGTGGCGCCCGAGGTGTGGGTCACCGCCAACTTCAAGGAAAGCCAGCTCGCCGACATGCGCAAGGGCCAAGCGGTGCGGATCGCCGTCGACGCCTATCCCAGGCTCGATTTGCGCGGCCATGTCGACAGCATTCAGTTGGGCTCCGGTTCGAAGTTCACGGCGTTTCCGCCCGAAAACGCCACCGGCAATTTCGTCAAGGTGGTGCAGCGCGTCCCCGTCAAGATCGTCATCGACAGCGGGCTCGATCCCAACATTCCACTGCCGCTGGGCATCTCGGTCACACCGTCGGTCACGGTGCGATGAGCGCGGCGCAGGCATCAGCGCCCGATGCCGGCGCCGCCTGGAAGCCACGCTACAATCCCTGGCTGATCGCGGTGGCAGTGACGCTCGCCGCCTTCATGGAAGTGTTGGACACCACCATCGTCAATGTCGCGCTGCCGCACATCGCCGGAAGCCTGTCGTCAAGCAGCGATGAGGCGACCTGGGCGCTGACCTCCTATCTGGTCGCCAACGGCATCGTGCTGACGATTTCCGGCTGGCTCGGCGATGTCTTCGGCCGCAAGCGCTACTTCGTCATCTGCATTGCGATGTTCACGGTCTGCTCGTTTCTGTGCGGCACTTCGACCAGTCTCGGCCAGCTCATCGTGTTCCGACTGGCGCAAGGCTTTTTCGGCGGCGGCCTGCAGCCGAACCAGCAGTCGATCATTCTCGACACCTTCCCGCCGGCCAAGCGCGGCGCGGCGTTCGGCGTCGCGGCGATCGCCATCGTCGTTGCACCCGTGCTGGGTCCGACGCTCGGCGGCTACATCACCGACCAGGCGAGCTGGCGCTGGATCTTCTTCCTTAACGTCCCGGTCGGCCTCGTTGCGGTGTTTCTGGTGTCGGTGATGGTCGAGGACCCGCCCTGGGAGAAGAACAAGAAAAGCCGCGGCATCGACTATATCGGCCTGTCGCTGATCACGCTGGGGCTTGGAACTTTCCAGATCATGATGGACCGCGGCGAGGATGCCGGCTGGTTCGAGTCGAATTTCATCTGCGTGATGGCGCTCGTGGCCTTCCTCGGCATTCTCGGCGCGGTCGGCTGGCTGCTGATCGCGAAGAAGCCGATCGTCAATCTCGCCGTGTTCAGGGATCGCAATTTCTCGGCGGGCTGCATCATGATCGGGGCAACCGGCGCGATCCTTTATGCCAGCGCCGTACTCATTCCCCAGTTCGCGCAACAGAACCTGATGTACACCGCGACCTGGGCCGGAATGGTGCTGTCGCCGGGCGGCGTTGCCGTCATTCTCCTGATCCCGATCGTCGGCAGACTGATGGGCGTGCTGCAGACGCGCTACGTGATCGCCCTGGGCTTTACCATCATGGGATGCGCCCTGCTGGTGTCCAGCGGCCTCGCCCCCAACATCGATTTCGGCACGCTGATGCTGATGCGAACGTTCCAGAGCGCCGCTCTCGCCTTCCTGTTCGTTCCCATCAGCACGGTCACGTACCTGACGCTCCCGCGCGAGCTCAACGGCGATGGCGCCGCGCTGTTCGCGATGTTCCGCAACGTGTTCGGCTCAATCGGCATTTCGCTTTCCACCGCGCAGATCACGCAGCGATCGCAAATCCACCAGACTTACCTGTCGCAATGGGCAAGCCCGTTCCACCAGCCCTATCAAACTCTGATCGCGACCTACGAACAGGCCTTGCGGGCGATGGGCCGTGCCGGCGGCGCCGTGCACGATATCGCGGTCGGGCGCGTCTATCAGGCGTACCGTTTGCAGGCGACGGTGCTCGCCTATTCCGACGTGTTCTTCTATTGTGCGATCATCGCATTTCTCATGGTGCCGTTCTGTTTCCTGTTGTCACCGAAGATAGGCGGCGGCCGGCCGGGAGGCGCGCATTGATGTCGGGGTGGGGCAAACGATCGCTGATCGCGGCGCTGCTGGGGCCGCTGCTGCTGGGTGGATGCATGGTAGGACCGGATTTCATCCGGCCCGATTCCCATTTGCCGGAAGGGTCTTTCCTCGACGACAAGGCTCTGCCGCTGTCGGACGCGCGGCTGCCGGCGCCGACCGATCCGGCCTGGTGGGCAGTGTTCCACGATCCGATGCTCACCAGCCTGGAGACGCGCGTCGCCGAGGCCAACCTCGACGTGCGGACGGCGACGGTGCGGCTGGCGCAGAGCCGCTTCCAGCGCGGCGTCGCCGCGGCAGCCGAACTGCCCTCGCTGAACGGCGACGGCAAGTATACCCGCGAGCTCTACAGCCAGAACGGCATTGTCAGCCTGCTCGGCGGCCTGCTCGGCCCAGGGGCGAGCGCGCCGAGTATCGGTGCAATCAACGACTACAATGTCGGCTTCGATGCATCCTGGGAGATCGATCTTTGGGGCAAGGTCCGCAGGCAGGTCGAAGCCGCCGATGCCCAAGTGGACCAGGCCGCCGATCAGCGCCGCGACGCGCTTGTCTCCAGCCTCGCCGAAGTGGCGCGCGACTACATCCAGCTGCGCGGGGTGCAGGCCCAGATCAAGATCGCCAACGACAACCTGAAGGTTGATCGCGACGTGCTGGAGCTGGCGCGGGAGCGACAGCAGCGCGGCCTGCAGAACGCCCTCGATCTGGAAAATGCCGCGGCCCAGGTCGAGAGCATTCGCGCCCAGATACCGACGCTGCAGCAGCAGGAATCGCTGTACATCAACGCGCTCAGCCTGCTGCTGGACCAACCGCCCGGCGCCCTGCACGGCGAGCTCGCGCGGCCGATCGCAATCCCGCCGTCGCCGCCGCGGGTACCGCTCGGCATCCCGTCCGAACTGGCGCGGCGCCGGCCGGACATCCGCGCCGCGGAAGCACAGCTGCATGCCGCGACCGCCAATGTCGGCGTCGCCGTCGGCGCATTCTATCCCAGCGTGCAGCTGAACGGCACCGTGGGCTTCGACGCGCTCGACATCAAGAACCTGTGGAAGGGCAGCTCACTGCAATACATGGTAGGACCGAGCGTGACGCTGCCGATCTTCGCCGGCGGAAAACTGAAGAGCACGCTCGAGCTGCGTGACGCGCAGCAGCAGGAAGCCGCCATCACCTATCACAAGACGGTGCTGCAGGCCTGGCACGATGTCGTCAACGCGCTCGTCGCCTATCGCCTCGAACAGACCCGCCGCGCCCGGCTGCGATCGCAGGCCGAACACTCCCGCCAGGCGCTGATCCTGGCGCGCGCCCGCTACAACGACGGCGTGACGGACTTCCTCAACGTGCTCGACGCCGAGCGATCGCTGCTGCAGGCCGAGCAGCAATTCGCCACCAGCACCACCAATGTCTCGCTCGACCTGGTGCAACTGTTCAAGGCGCTCGGCGGCGGCTGGGAACTGACATTCCCCGATCCGCCGGTGACCGCAGGGCTCGTGACCGTCGCGCGATAAGCGCGGGCGTTCTCGAAGATCTTGCGCTCATTCGACGCTAGCCCCGGGCGACCTCACCCCCGAGCCTCTGCGATTGCATTGGCGTCGATGAGTTCCTGCC
The DNA here is from genome assembly GCA_041424235.1 of Hyphomicrobiales bacterium. Classification (GTDB taxonomy): domain Bacteria; phylum Pseudomonadota; class Alphaproteobacteria; order Rhizobiales; family Xanthobacteraceae; genus Bradyrhizobium_A. The sequence goes on along the minus strand of JBGMOD010000168.1, from coordinate 14,486 downwards.
ATCGCGACGACGAGCGCAGGACATGACAGTTCCCTCGCGATTTGTTGCTCACAAAGCCGGCACGGGATTGGAACGCTGGCGGAGACGGGAGGTTGACGCGGTTATTGGAGACCTTCCATGCAGACAACGATCCCGGCGGATGGGCAGACCCTGTCCCCTTCTTCCTCGACCATGCGGGTCACAAAGCACCCCATCCATTCCACGCTGGCATCTTTCCCGATCGCATGTTTCACCGGCGCCCTGCTGACCGATCTCGCTTACTGGCACACGGCTGAAATGATGTGGGCGGATTTCTCGGCGTGGCTGTTGTTCACTGGACTCGTGATGGGCGGGCTTGCCGCACTTGCGGAACTGATCGGTCTTTTCAGCAACCGGTTCATCCGCAGTATTTCTTCTGCGTGGCTTCACATGGCCGGAACGATTGTGGTGCTTCTGCTCGCGCTGTTCAACTCGTTCATCCACAGCCGTGACGCCTGGACATCGGTGGTGCCGACCGGTCTGACTCTGTCCGCGCTGACCGTGATCGTGATGCTCGGCACAGGCTGGCTCGGCTGGCCGATGGTTTACCGGCATCGGGTGGGAGTCGCGCCATGACTGTTCAGCGAAAACTCGTCGCCGTCTCGGCCCTGCTGTGCGGTGCCTCGTTCCTCAGCGGTTGCAATGAAACGGCCGCCGATCCGAAAACCCAGATCGGTGCGAATCCAGATCTGCCGGCGCAACAGCAATATCTCGTGCCGCCCATGCGTGTGGCCGCGGTGGTCGCCTGGAAGAACGGCGAAAAGCCGAGCGTTCCGAACGACCTCAAGGCCGACGCGATTGCCACCGGCCTGCAGCATCCACGCTCGCTCTATACGCTTCCCAATGGCGATATTCTGGTCGTGGAATCGAAGGCGCCGGGCACCGAGCCAATCAAGCGGCCAAAAGACTTCATCATGAAGTGGGTCGAATCCTGGGCCACCTCCGGCGGCGACACCGGCCCCAGCAACCGCATCACCTTGCTGCGCGATGCCGACGGCGACGGCAAGTATGAAGTGCAGAGCGTATTCCTCGACCACCTCGCCTCGCCTTTCGGCGTGGCGCTGGTCGGCAACGACCTGTATGTCGCGAACACCGATGCGATCGTCCGCTATCCCTACAAGGAGGGCGACACCAAGATCACAGCTCCGGGGACCACGCTGACGCCATTGCCGGGCGGGCCGATCGACCATCACTGGACCAAGAGCCTTGTCGCGAGCCAGGACGGCTCGCTGCTGTATGTCGGCGTCGGTTCGAACAGCAACATCACCGAGAACGGCATCGAAGCTGAAAAGAACCGCGCCGCGATCTGGCAAGTCGATCGCGCGACCGGGCGATGGCGCATCTTTGCAAGCGGCCTGCGCAATCCCAACGGACTGAGCTGGGAGCCGCAGAGCCATGCGCTATGGGCGGTGATCAATGAGCGCGACGAGATCGGCCCCAACCTCGTGCCGGATTATCTCACGTCCGTAAAGGACGGCGCGTTCTATGGTTGGCCCTACAGCTATTACGGCCAGCATGTCGATCCCCGCGTCCAGCCGCAGCGCCCCGATCTGGTGGCGAAGGCGATCCCGCCGGACTATGCGTTGAGTTCGCATGTGGCGCCGCTTGGCCTGGTGTTCAACACCGGCAATGCGCTGCCTGCGGCTTATCACGGTGGCGCGTTCGTCGGTGAACACGGCAGCTGGAACCGGCCCCAGCTCAACGGCTACAAGGTGGTGTTCGTGCCCTTCGCGGATGGCCATCCGAATGGCCCCGCCCAGGATGTTGTGACCGGCTTCCTCAGCCCCGACGAAAAATCGCGCGGGCGGCCTGTCGGCCTCGCGCTGGACAAGACCGGCAACCTGCTGATCGCCGACGATGTCGGCAACACCGTGTGGCGGGTCTCGTCCTCGGGGCAGCAGGTGGGAGCATCTCTGCAGCCCCCGACCGGCCCACAAAAACCGTGAGAAGCGCCGCCTCTCAGCCGCCCCCCATCAACTCCCGGGCCAGCGCCATGTAGGCCGGCAGCGTCACTGGGTCGTTAGCCATGTTGCCGGCGGCCGGATGCGAGGCATAGCGGGCAATCACCATTTCGGCCTTCGGATCGACATAAATGCCTTGGCCGTGGATGCCGCGCGCCATGTACGCACCGTGCGCATTGTGGCTTACCCACCAGTGGTTCCGGTACGAGGCGCCGGGCAGCGTGGTGTAGCCGGCCGGCTTGAATTTTTCCGGATCGCCGCCGCGCGCGATATCCTCGACCACCGACGCCGGCACGATCTGGCGGCCGTTGAAGCGGCCGTGATTGCGCATGGTCTCGCCGAAGCGGGCGAGATCGCGCAGCGTGGTGGACAGACCGCCGCCGCCGCTCTCGGTGCCGATGCGGTCGACATGATAATGCGCATCCTCCTCCGCGCCCATCGGCGCCCAGATCCGGTCGGATAAAAGCTCCGCCAGCGTCAATCCGCTGACGCGCCGGCAGATCCAGGCGAGAGCGTCGGTGTTGACGGTCTTGTAGGCGAAGGCGCGACCGTGTTCGCCCTGCTTCTTCTGCACACGGATATAATCGAAGTTGGTGGTCGGGCCGTCATAGCCCGGCTCGATCGGCGCCATGCCGTTGGCGCGGCGCAGGCCCCACACATCGGAGGTCTTGTCGGTGTAGACCTCGGTGTAGGCGAGCCCGGTGGTCATATCCATCACCTCCTGCACGCGGGCATCGCCGAACGCGCTGGGCCCGAACTCCGGCACATACGCGACCACCGGCGCCTGCGGATCGATCTTGCCCTCAGCCACCAGGATGCCCGCCAGTGTACCGGTGAACGACTTGGTCACCGACATGGCGATGTGCGGCTTGTGCGGCTTCAGCGCGCCGAAATAACGTTCGTAGATCAGTTGCCCCCAATGCAGCACCGCGATGCCGTCGGTGTAGGTCTCCGCGAGCATCTGCGCGAAGGTCATGGGACGGCCGTCCATGGTGGTGGACACCGAGCCGCCGATGTCGCGCTCGGCGCGCGGCAGTGTTGATGCTGGTCCGGGACCGCGCCAGACGTTCACGGTCGGCACCAGCTGGCGCAGATTGCTCCAGGCCCAGCGCAACTCGGGAAAATTCCGGAACGAACCATCCTGAAACATCACCGCCTGGTCCGCCGACGGCGGCAGGCCCTTCATCCATCCCTGCCGTTCGGGATCGCTGTCGGCGGCGGACGGAATTGGCTGGCTGGGGACGGACATGACGACTAGCTCCTGAAAAGGACGAAGCCGATGTCGTATCATGAGGCCGCAGCGCCCACATCCCGCGTTTGAGCCGGGGCGACCGTCGCCAAAAGCGCTTGCCGACGCACCGCAGCGCGATCAAGGCGGCAAGTCATTTCCCTGTCGGATTGGGCGTCGTGGCCGCGATCGGGGCTTGCGCGGCCTCGGGCTCCTGCCGCGCTTCGCCGGCGCGCTTCTGCAGTTCATCCTGCAGCTTCTTATAATTGTCCTCGAAAACCTTCGGATCGGTCGGCGGACCGTCAAAGGATTTGGCGAAGCCGCCATTGGCTTCCTGAAGCGGCAGCGGCAAGGTCAGCGGCGCGCCGTTCTCATCGATCGCCTGCAGATAAAGGCTCTGCCCCTTCTTCAGGTTGTCGATCATCTCCGGCGTCACTTCGTAGTCCGCGACGCAGCCATTGTTGAGGCAGATCACATACGGGCTTTGCACCGGGGGATTGTTGTCGATGATCATGCGGCTGCCGTGGGTGAGCTGCACGCGCAGCGGCACCGTCACACGCAGGATCCTCCGCGTCCCGCCGTCGGGCTCGACCATGACGGCGGCGATCACCACCTGGCCGGACTCGATACGCCCGTCCTTGCCGATGAAACAGATCTGCTTGGCATTGGGGTCCTGCCCCTGGGCGCAGTATTTGGTCCATGGCGTATAGATCAACTGCGCCTGCTGCCCGGTCGGCAGCTGCTGGATCTGGGGTGGTTGCGCAGGTGCCGGCGCGGGCACGGCCACGGGGGCTTGTACGGCCGGTGCCGCCTTCGGCGCTGATTTGGTCGCCGTTTTCGATGCCGCAGGGGTAGGCGCAACAGGCTGCTGGCCGCTGGCGGTGCTCGAAACAACCAAAATCGCTGTAACCAGCGCACCTAAAATCCGCCCGCCCGATCCTGCCGGCACGGTCGAGATACGACAATTCATCGAGGACGCCCCTGTCCGAACCGCAGCATCCAAAAACTGCTTTTGCCAGCGCCCTTGTCCGGAAAATATCGCCGAAGCCAGCACAGGGCAACAGCGATGATGGCGCCAACGGGTACCGCCTTCGGCCGGCGGCGCTAGCGCCTGGAGACCAGAAAGTCGTCGGTGAACTCGCCACGGGACACCTTGACCGGAATCTCGCCGTCGCTGCCGACCTCGAAGATCTCCGAACCGGACTTGCTGTCCGAGGGTGTGAGGGTTTCGATACGCTCGGCGATGCGAAGCGCCTGCCAGGCGTTGAGCCGCCAGGCGAAGTGCCCTTCGGCATGGCGCATCCCGAATTCGCCGGCAGCCGGCAAGAGCGTCAGCGCGGTGCGCGAGGTCGCCCCGGGAATGCGCTCGCGCACGGCAATCTCCTGCGGCGCCTGCGCGAATCCGCGCAGCAACTGCGCGAGCGCGGCCATGTCCGGCCCCTCTCCGATGAACAGGAAGAGAGGCTGGAAGTCGCTGGGCATATGGTCGAAACGAAGCATGTTGAAATCCCCTCGCCTAGCAACATGAAGATTGATCAGGTGCCGTCCGGCGCGCCGAGAATCTTGAGAATGTCCTGTGCATGACAGAGCTCTTCGACCCCGACGTCGCCGGGACTCTTGGGCACCTCCAGATAGCGAACCTGGAGCCACATGCCGTCCTCCATGTTCTCGAGAACCTCAGCGACAATCCCTTCGCGAAGCTGCAGGCGCTCGCCGGCTTTGATGGTCAGGACATTGATCACAGCGCGACTCCTGCGCTCAAAAGAACATGGTAAGATTTTTAGCTAGCAGGATGTTCTGCTCGATGATGATCTCGCGGCGCGCGACCTTCCATCCCGCATCCGTCATGCGCAAGGTGTCATGCCGCTTGCCGACCAGGGTGTAGGTCTCGTACTCAACGCGGTTCTGATAGATCAGGAAACGGCTGCTGACATCCAGCTCTTGCGGCCGGTCCAGATCCGGACGAACGGCCCTGATCTGCACATTGCTGACCATGTGGCAGATTCTGGACAGCGGCTCCTCGGCATAGTGGACGCCAGTCAGGATCTGCTCCACGCGCTTGGTCAGCGTCCACTTGTCCTCGTCGAACCAACTGATGCCCTCGCCCATCCTGGTGTTCTCGCGCGCGGCGTGCTGCCCGAACTTCACATTGCGGCGGATCGGCATGAAGTAGGTGATGTCGTCGGTCAGGATATCCAGCCAGTCGCGAAACCGCCGGTCATCGAGCAGATCCGCCTCATGGTAGTAGAAATCCTCGACATCGGCCTTGAGCTGATAATAGCGCGGGGCGCGTTCGATCGACGCGTTGACGGCGCGCGGTGCGTCCGCCCGGTCCTTGTCCTGCACGGCTGTGGTCATGGGGTCACCTCTTCATCTGTGGTGTCAGGAGCGAGCGTCGCTCGAAGGCCTGGCCGGCACCGGGCCGCCCTGGTGCGAGAAACAGCCGACATCGATCACCGTGCCCGACAGCGTTTCCGCCTCCGGCGACAGCAGGAACGCGACGGCGTTAGCCACATCGTCGCCGGTCGCCGCGCGGCCCGCGGCCGTTCCCGGCGCGCCCTTGCCGAGGCGTGCGGTGTCGCCGCCGACCCGTCCCAGGCTCATGCCGCTGACGATGCCGCCGCCGCCGGGAATGACGGTGTTGACGCGAATGCCGGCGTGCAGGAAGTCGTAAGCCAGCGCCGCGCTCAGCGCGACGAGCCCGCCCTTGCTCGCGCTGTAGACGGCCATGTTCGGCTTGCCCCAGCCGGCACCGGAGCCGATGTTGATAATCGACCCGCCGCCCTGCCGGATCATGTGCGGCAAGGCCGCACGGCTGGTCAGATACGGCCCCTTCAGGTTGACCGCCATGATCTTGTCGTACAGTGCCTCATCGGTGTCGAGCACCGTGCCAAGCGGACCGATCGCCGCGTTGTTCACCACCGCATCCAGCCGACCGAAGCGTTTCAATGTGTGATCGACGACGCCGGTGACATCGGCGGCCTTGGCGACATCCGCTTCCATCAGATCGGCGGCAAGCCCGCGACCGGCAAGCTCGGTTCGCAGTCCAGGAATCGCGGCCTGCGCAGTGCTGGAGACTTGCGCAGCCTCCAGCCCGAACGCCACCACCGCGTGGCCGCGCGCGGCGAGACCCAGCGTGATCGCGCGACCGATGCCGAAGGTGCCCCCGGTGACGATGACGACTTTTCCGGTTGCGCTCATTCTGCAGCCTGCCGGTTGCCGGACGATCCCAGGAGCTCGGTCCAGTCGGCGTCGCGCATGTAGGAGCTCCATCGGCGATAGAAGCCGCGCGCGATCTGTTCGGTGATCTGGAGGCTGACCTCGCCGCCCAGCGGATGATCGGTCGTGAACGCCCCCATCGACTGCTGGTAGTTGAAGGGGTAGCGCCGCGCGACGGTGCCGGTGCTTGCGGCCGTGGCGTAGAGCCAGTTTTCCATGTCGTCCTGCTCGGTCATCCCGGCCGGGCCCGAGTAGCGCATGTAATAGCGGCGCAGATAGTCCTTCACCTCTTTCGGCGCGTCCTTGTCGACCAGGAAGAAGCGCCATCCCTCGGTCGAGGTCGGGCTGTGCGGATGCCAGGCGCAAAGGCCGCGCGGCTGACGGCCATGGTAGGACGTGTTCGGGAAGATGGTGCCGACAAACGGCAGCAGCTTGGCGCCCTCGCCGAGGCGCCGCTTGCGTTCTTCATAACAATGCCGGAAGTACTGTTCGAGCACGGGATTGTCGAGGAACGACTCGACGTACTCGTTCGCGTCGGGCTGCAGCGCGCTGTGCACGCCATGGCCGGCCGGAAAGCTGATCCAGACATGCTGGGCCTTTTCGAGCTCGTCGTCGCGGCGCCCCTTCTTGCCGGCCGCGGCGCTCGGTCCGATTCCGATCAGGTCCACGGAGCGATGGCTCGGATTGTGATAGGTGTCGCCGAGGAAATTTTCCGCCGCGAATTTCCAGTTCGCGGGAAACACCCATTTGTGCACGCCGATCACCTCGGAGCCGCCCTCGCGCCCGTCGCGGCAATCCAGCGCCTGGTCGAGATGAATCTTGGCGTCGCCAAGATAGGTGATGAAATCCGGGGCGCTCTTGTCCCATGTCGCCCAGATCGATCCCTTGTAGTTGTGAAGCCTGGCGACCGACACCAGCGAATTCGCCTCGCGGTCGAGAACGCCGTCGTACAGCGAGCGGTAGAGCGGCACGCCCTGCAGCCGTCCGTCGGTGGTGTAGGTCCAGCTGTGATAGGGACAAGTGAACAGCGAGGTATTGCCGGATTCATAGCGGCACACCTTCATGCCGCGGTGCCGGCACGAATTCAGGAAGACATGGATTTGCCCCGTCTTGTCGCGGCACAGGATGACGGACTCCTCCCCCATCCGTGACGTGTAGAAATCGCCGGGGTTGGGGATCAGGCTTTCGTGGCCGACCAGCAGCCACGCGCGCGTGAACACCTTGTCGAGTTCCTGCTTATAGAGATCGGAATCCACGAAGATCTCGCGGCTGATGAAGCCCTTGTCGATGTCAACGAGTTGGTCGAAACCACCGTTCTCATCGTTGTTCTTGGCCATCTCTCACTCTCCGCATCTGGGTTGAAGGAAAATGTGTTGCGCGCGATGCCGCGGCGGCGGCCGCCAAGATGAGGCCTCATGCATTGACGGCCTCCCCGGACAGGTACGATTTCAGATCGAAGCCGGCAGCGCCGAGCTCACCGGGTGTCAGTCGCGCCTGGCGGCCGCTCTTGAACAGCGCCCGAGCCGCCATGTGATCCGTCACCCTGTTGACGGATTCGACGCAGGCGAGAGCCCCGTCACGAAAGCGGAAGACCGAAAATCGCGCGCCGCCCTCATCACCGCCGACAATCCTGATGTCGCCGGCCGCAGCAATCCCCGCGATCTGCAGTTTGTCTTCGCCCTGGTCGCTCCAGAACCAGGGCACCGCGGCATACGGAGCAGGCTGTCCCACGATGCGCGCGGCAACAGCGCGCGCCTGATCGATCGCGTTCTGAACGGACTCGAGCCTGAGCGGACCATTGGCGTGGACACTCGGATACACAGCACAATCTCCGATGGCGGAAATCGCGGGGTCGGCGGTCCGCAGCAGTTCGTCCACCACAATCCCGTTGGCGACAGGCAATCCGGCGGCCTGCGCCAATTCGACGTTCGGCAGCACGCCCACGCCGATGAGGACGAGGTCCGCGGGCAGCACGTCGCCCGCCGCGGTTGTCACTGCAACGGCCCGGCCGGCGTGTCCCTCGATGCGCGCAACGGTGTCGTTGAACGTGAAGCTGGTTCCGCGCGCCGCATGCCGCCGCGTGAAGCAGGCGGAGACTTCGGGCGAGACGGCCCGCGCCATGATCCGCGGCGCCGCCTCGATCACGTGCGGTTTGGCGCCGAGTCCAGCGGCAACCGCGGCAAGTTCCAAACCGATGAATCCGCCGCCAATGACAACCACATGCTGCGATGAAGCCAGGCGCTCGCGCAGCCTCTCGGCATCCGCGATCGACCGCAGCGAAAACACGCCGCCCAGTTCCACGCCCGGGACACCGAGCGTCCGATTGCGCGTCCCGGTGGCCAGGATGAGGTGATCGTAGGGAAGCGCTCGTCCCGACGCGAGGCGCAGCCGCCGTGCGGCGCGATCGATGGCGATTGCGGGGTCGGATCCGACAAACCGGATGTCAGCCTGCGCGTAATACGGCTGATGCCGAAAACGCAGGCCCTCCTCCTCGATCTTTCCCAGCATGTACGCCTTCGACAATGGCGGCCGCTGATACGGCAGCCGTCCCTCGCCGTTGACCAGCGTGATACTCTCCGTGCAACCGAGATCGCGCAGCGAGACCGACGCTTGAACCCCGGCCTGCCCCGCCCCGACGATGACCACACCGGCCCGGGTCACACCTGTGTCTCCGGCGTCCGTACGACAAGGCCATCGAGATCGGACGAGAGTTCGATCTGGCAGCTCAATCGGCTATTGATACGCCGCTCGCTCGCGGTGCAATCGAGCATGTCGCTTTCGTCGGCCGTCATGGCCGGCAAGCGATCCAGCCAGGCGCCGTCGACGTAGACGTGACACGTCGCGCACGCGGCGGCGCCGCCGCATTCGGCGAGAATGCCGGCGATGCCATGCGACACCGCCGCCTGCATGACGCTGGTGCCTGTCGGCGCCGTGATGGTGTCTTGCGATTCATCGCTGTGCAGGTAGGTCACCGAGGGCATCACGTCTCCCGAGAATTCTTGAGCTTGCGGCGCCATTCACGGCAGTTGACGCCAGGAAGGCATCAACTCGCGGCAGCACAGCTAGTTGGTGAACTTGCATTCCCCTTCGCCTTCAGGGCGAAACGCCTTGTCCCCGGGGATGGTCGAGATCTTCTCGTAATAATCCCAGTCGTACCTGCTCGCCGACGGCGCCTTCACGCGATAGAGCGAGAGGTCGTACACGACACGCCCGTCAGCCCTGATGTGCGCGCGCCGGCCGAAGAAATCGACGGGCAGCTTTCGCATCTGCGCGTTCACGGCTTTCGCTTCGTCCGTGCCGCCGATCTCGATCGCTTTCAGATAGTGGCGCACCGCGGCGTAGGTGGCTGCCTGCAGCTTGGTCGGCATGCGCTTCTCGGCGGCGAAGAAGCGCTTCGCGAACGCACGCGTACCGTCGTCGTCATCCCAATAATATTCCGATGCGACATACATGCCCTGCGCGTCCTTCAGGCCGATCGAGTGGACGTCGGCGATGAAGGTCAGCATCCCGACAATGGTCTGCCCGGAGCTTTGCAACCCGAATTCATGGGCCTGCTTGACCGCGTTGACGGTGTCGGCGCCGGTGCTGGCGAGCGCGACGACCTTCGCGCCCGAACTTTGCGCCGACAGCAGGAAAGAGGAGAAGTCGGTGGTGTTGAAGGGATAACGTACGGTGCCCAGCACTTTGCCGCCCGCAGCAACAACGGCCTTGGAGGCGTCGCGCACCATCGCTGTTCCGAACGAGTAGTCGACGGCGACGAAATACCAATCCTTGCCGACGCGCTGACCGAGTTCGCCCACGAGACCGGCCGAGAGGGCGTAGGTATCGTCGGCCCAATGGGTGATCACCGGCGAGCAGCTTTTCCCGGTCAGTTCGGACGTGGCCGCCCCGGAGACCAGCGCCGTCCGGTTACTCTGTGTGGCGAGACCCGCGACCGCCAATCCGACCGAACTGACCGCGAGATCGGTGACCGCATCGACCCGCTCGAGATCGAACCACTTCTTGGCGATGCCGACAGCCGCATCCGGCTTGTTCTGGTGATCGGCCGAGACGATCTCGATCGGCTTGCCCAGTACCGTGTTATGAAAATCGTCCGCTGCAAGCCGCGCCGCGGTCACAGAGCCGGCTCCGCCGAGATCCTTGCCGCTGCCATAGTCGCCGAGCACGCCGATGCGGACGACGCCGTCGGAAATGCCCGATCCCGCTTCGCCCCCGGCTGCCCTCCCCGCCATCAAACCGATGGCGATCAGGGAGATCACGACAGCCCGGCCCGCGCAGCACCTGCACCAAGACACCATCACCAGTTCTCCCACCCGCGTTTCTCTGAGATTCGCTTATGTCCATCTAATGGACATTAATTTCAATATTTATAGCGTGCGTAAAATCGCGACGTCAAGCTGGACACCTGCTTCTCAAATTCCGCCTGGACGCAACTTGAGTGGAAAAATCGCGGCTTATTGGGATCAGAGAGTGGACTGCCAAGGCGGCGCCGCGCCGCGCTGTGCACCGCGCTGCCCCCGACGCGCGGCATTTACGTCCGACATGCGGACTAAATTCTCACGTTTTATTGAGCCCCCTGGAGCACCGTTCACGCGGGCCTTGTGAACGCCTTGCCGTCTCGGCGCGGAGGAAATATTTGAGAAATTTCAAATACTCAGCGCAAATCCACCCTTCCGCGGACTCGGGGCTTGCGGTAGCTTGGCACGGCAAGACCGACGGTCATTGTCGTCAGCCCGTGGACATTGGTTACAGATTTTAATGCCGAAGACCCCTAAAGCGGAGCCCGATGACGCCGAAGCCGGAATGGCCAGCGTGCGCGCGGTGGATCGCGCCATTGCGATCCTGCAATGCTTCAGCGCCGATCAGCCTGCCATGAGCGTAATCGACATCCAGAAACGGGTCGGGCTGAGCCGGCCGACGCTCTACCGGCTGCTGCACACGCTTTCAACACGCGGACTGATCGAGTCCGAAGGCGACCCGCAGCGCTTCAAGCTGGCCCATGGCGTGATGAATCTCTCGCATGTGTGGCTCAAGGGCCTTGAAGTCGTCAACGTGGCGCGCCCCGTCCTCGAAGCGCTGCGCGAGGAAACGGGAGAGACCGCGGCCCTGTTCAAGCTGCAGGAGGATCGGGGGATCTGCATTCTGGAGTACGAGAGCCGGCACGTGCTCTCCATCAGCAGAGGCATCGGCCACACCCTCAAGATCGCGCAGGGCGCGACCGGAAAGGCAATGCTGGCGTTCATGGAGCCGCAGCGCCAGTCCGAATTTCTGGACCAGATGCCGCGCGACGCACAGCGTGCGCATCTGGAAGAGGCGCTTATGTCTGCGCGGCGCAACGGGTACACCATCAGCCGCAGCGAGATCTTCGTCGGCGCCATCGCGGTGTCATCTCCCTATTTCGATCATCGCGGCAGCGTCGTCGGCTCGGTCGGCCTCTACGGGCCCTCGGCACGGGTCACCGACGACAAGATCCCGGAGTTTGCTAGGCTGGTCGGCGACGCCGGCCGCAGGATTTCCACCCTGCTCGGCTTTCAGGGCGCCAATCCGACACTGAATGCAGCGAGCACTCTCACCAAGCCAATTGGCGAACATCCCGATCGATCACCACGCAAAACCGGCCGATCCGGGCAACGGTAGAGCACGTCCCCGGGGCGCGCCTGTTCTGCGCCACGCTCTCGGCGCGACGTCTTTGACGGCCTCAATGGCCTCCGGACACACGACGACACAAAAATTGTAGCAGAAATCGAACACCACGGCTTGAAGTGTGATCCAGATCACAAGCCGCAAAGGATTGCAGTGCTAGGAATTGAACCGCCGGGGGCTCATTTCTTAACTTATCAATTTTCATCCCGGTAAGGCCGCCTTTCGGGGCGGCCTTTCTGATTGAGCCGCCGGCGTCATCGGTCGCTCGCGACGACTCGCGCCCCTCTCGACGGGGCCTTCCAATGGTTTCGTCAGCCTGCAACCTCCGCGATTGCACGCGATCACGTGCACCACACGTTATGGCTGTTGTCCCTGCACACATCGCGGGCAGCGGCGTCCCCGCGTTAATCTAAAATGCGCGGATTTGTCTTCACGAACGTTCGACACGACAGCGAACGAACAGAGGGACTACCGCGAACACGATCGGATTGTCGCTTTTCGAAGCGCAGAGATTGCCGAAAAGCCTGTAAGCAAACCGCCGCGCTTCAGCCCCACTTATTAAAGGGAACGCCGGCGAATTGTGGCGGCGCGGATGCGCGAACTCAGATCCGCGATTTGACGCTCTCAGCGATCAGCCTTGCCCCCAGCAGCCCCATGACGGCGCCCGCGGATCGATCGATCCAGCTCTTGGAGCCGAGATACAATGCGCGCGGACCGTCGGCCGAGAACGCCAGGGCGACGACGGCATACCATGAGGTCTCGATAGCGAAGATCGACGGCGGCAACGCCATCAACAGCCAGGATGGCGGCGATGCCGGCAACAGCGCCGCGAAGATGCTGCCGTACACGACGGCGGTTTTCGGATTGCTCAGTTGCGTGATCAGCGCCAGGGACAGCGAGCGAAAGCGGGACGTGCTGCGCAATTCAGCCGTGTCCGGAGACACGATCGGATCGGCCGCGCCATGCCAGATGCGGATGCCCAGGTAAACGAGATACGCGCCGCCCATCAGCTTCAGAGCCACATCGAGCCAGCCGACCTGCTGCAGGAGCACACTGAGGCCCGCCAGCGCCAGCGTTCCGAAAATCGCACCGCCGAGGCCCATTCCGACAGCCGCGGCAAGACCATCGGCGCGCGACAACGACACCGCGGTGCGCGACACCAGCACAAAACTGGGACCCGGACTGATCGCCCCAATCAGCAACGCTCCGAGAATACTGAAGAGAACGGCGGTCGTGGACACGAGCTGCCTTTCCTCGGTCGCTCATCCACGCGGGACCGACGATCCCGATTATGCGCGAAAACGCCGCCGAGGAAAGCATCGCCGTGCCCCCGGCCGCGCGCCTTCCCGCATCGGTCATCGGATTCTTCCGCCCGCCCTCTTGCTTTCCCCGACACACACAGTAATAGTACGATATAGTTTGATTAATGGCCGACGGTCATTTTCGGGCTGTGGTGATCAGCAATGTGGGGAGACCGGGGTCATGACCCTTGAGAATTCGATGAACAACTGGAAGACGATGACCGCTTTGGCGCTGGCCGCGGTGCTTGTCGCAGGCGCCGCGCGTGCGGCGGATCTGCCGTACCGCAAGGCCGAGCCGGTCTATGCGCCGACGATGCCGCCGGCGTTTTCGTGGACCGGCTTCTACGCCGGCGCCAATGTGGGCGGCGGCTTCAGCGGCAGCGACGGTTTCAACAGCATCCTGGGCACGACCGGCGGCAAGGCTGACGGCGTGGTCGGCGGCATCCAGGTCGGCTACAATTATCAGCTGTCGCCGCGGTTCGTGGTCGGCATCGAAAACGACTTCATGGCGAGTGGACTCAAGACCAAGCAGATCGGCGGCAATGAGGTGAGCCTGCCGTTCTACGGCACCGGGCGTGCGCGCGCGGGCGTCACGCTGATGGACGGACGTCTCCTGGTCTACGGCACCGGCGGCATGGCGTTCGGCCAGGTGAAGGATGCCGGCGTCGACAAGATGCGTCTGGGCTGGACCGCGGGCGGCGGCGTCGAATGGGCGTTTCAGCAGAACTGGTCGGCCAAGATCGAGTATCTCTACACCGATCTCTCCAGGGACATGAAAAAAGACAACCTGCCGGATCGCGCGCAGAAATTCCAAACTGTCGTGATCGGCGTGAACTATCATTTCTGAGTCGTTCATGCCGGCCGTCGCGGATCGATCGCCTGCGATCCGCGACGCGCAATGATGCCACGAGGCGCGATGAGAGAGCCCGGCCCCGCGCCGGGCTTTTGGCGTCTGGTCTTCAGTCCATTGTCGCCACGTGCGGAGCCATGGCCTGCCCCAGGATTGACCTCAAGTTGATCTCAAACTGGCCTGATTGATCGGCTTGGGCTTCGTCCCCGAAACAGGCAGCAATGATGAATGCCGCGAGCCTGGATCACCCCGGCATCACAGAGACG
>JBGMOD010000167.1:0-1097 GCA_041424235.1 Hyphomicrobiales bacterium | reverse complement strand
CGGCTATGCCGAGGCGAACCTGTGGACCGGCATCGGCCGCGCCCGCTCCGGCTGTGGTGCGGCGATCGTCGGCGATCCCGATCAGGTGCTCGCCAAGCTCAACGCCTATCGCGGCATGGGCATCGAGGCGTTCATCCTGTCGGGCTACCCCCACGCCGCCGAAGCCGATCTGTTCGCGCGGCATGTGCTGCCGCAGATCGAGCATGGGCTGTTGGCGGGCTAACCGAACCCACTTCCGTTCGCCCTGAGCCTGTCGAAGGGCAGCTCTCCGCACGCGATCGCTTCGCCTGCGGAGAGCAGGGCTTCGACAAGCTCAGCCCGAACGGCTGGTTGCTTAGCCTGCAGACTTGATCGCAAGATCGGTGAACAGAAATTCGCCCGTAGAACAGACGATCCGCACCACCGGCTCCGCCACCTTCAACGGGAAGCTCTTGGACTCCTTGCCCAAATTTACCACCACCGTGCTGCCATCATAGGATAGCGAGAAGGTTTGGAGGATGAAGGGTTTCTCCAGCATCGAGAAGCTCAGCAGATCGTCATCCTTGCCGCTGACACTATACGCCAACATCGGCACCGCCGCCGCGCCCGACGGCGTCTTCTTGGGGTCCGCCGCAAGCGCGGACAGCGTGAACCCGACATAGTCCTTCGGGCTTTCCCCCGGCGCGACCGCAGCGGCGATCTGGAGCCGCGCGAGCGGCACATAGGTTTTGCTTGCCGCCATCGCGTTCATCTGGACATGGCCGGAAACGGTGAAGCGCACGCCGCTGGTCGGCAGGCTCAATTCGGAAAAATGGTTGGCGGCGGTGTCGCAATCATACGTTATGCCCGCCGCCATCGCCGTCCCCGGCAGCGCCAGCAACGCGGTGGCGGCTGCGCAAAGGCCAAATGCTGATGTCATGATGTTCCCCCCGTTCACCGAACTGCACCGCTCGGGCCTAGCGCAAGGTGCCGGTCGATCGGCACAGGGGCAAGTCCTGTTTCTCGGGAAGGGTTTGAGGAGCGGCAGTCAAGCCGCCCAACCCTCGCGCGAAATTCCCCATGAAGAGGTGTCACCCAAACCCCTGCGCCCGCGCCCAGCCCAGGAACAACTCCGGCCA
>JBGMOD010000166.1:0-54785 GCA_041424235.1 Hyphomicrobiales bacterium | reverse complement strand
CGGTTGCGTCGCGGCACGCTGGACGTCACCCTGCCCGACGGCCGCCAGGTCCGGTTCGGCGGCATGGAGCCCGGGCCGGCCGCGGCGATGACCATCTACGATCACGCCTTCGCCTGGCGGCTGCTCAATGGCGGCGACATCGGCATCGCCGAGGCCTATCTGCGGCGTGAGTGGGACACCCCTGACCTGACCCAGTTCCTTTACATTTTCTGCGTCAACCACGACCTGATCCAGGCCATGCTCGGCAACAAGCCGCTGATGCGCTTCGTGCAGGCGATCCGCCACTGGTTCAACCGCAACACCCGCACCCAGTCGCGCCGCAACATCCACGCGCACTACGATATCGGCAACTCGTTCTATTCGGCCTGGCTCGATCCGAGCATGACCTATTCGTCGGCGCTGTTCGAGGACGGCACCAGCGACCTGACGGCAGCGCAGCACAACAAATACCGGCGCCTCGCCGAGGGCATCGACCTCAAGCCCGAGCAGACCGTGCTGGAGATCGGCTGCGGCTGGGGCGGCTTTGCCGAATACGCCGCGAAGAATTTCGGTGCGCGGGTGGTCGGCCTCACCATCAGCAGGGAGCAGCACGATTTCGCCAGCAGGCGCATCCAGGAAGCCGGGCTGAACGAGCGGGTTGAGATCCGTTTCCAGGACTACCGCGATGAGCGCAATCAGTATGATCGCATCGCTTCGATCGAGATGATCGAGGCCGTCGGCGAACAGTTCTGGCCGCGGTATTTTTCCCAGCTTCGCGACCGGCTGCTGCCGGGCGGCCTCGCCGGCATCCAGGCCATCACCATCCAGGATCGGTTTTTCGAGACCTACCGCCGGGAGGTCGATTTCATCCAACGCTATGTGTTCCCCGGCGGCATGCTGCCGTCGCCAAACGTGCTGAAGGCGCTGGGCGAGAAATTCGGCGTTCCCGTGATCCGTGAGCGGATCTTCGGAGAAGATTATGCTCGCACGCTGGCGACCTGGCGGGATAATTTTCGCAAGGCGTGGCCGACCCTGAAGCCGCTCGGTTTTGATGAGCGGTTCCGGCGGCTGTGGGAGTATTATCTCGCCTACTGCGAAGCCGGATTCCTGTCGGGAAATATCGACGTCCGTCAGGTCATTTTTGCCAAGGCGCCCTGACCGCCCGGCTGGCTGACGACCGTCCTTCGACAGATCAGCCTTGTTCAACAGGGCAGCCCTGCGGTCGACCGCCCGGGCCGGCGAAGCGGTTTCCAGCGCCCGATAAATGCTTTAGGGTCGAAACTTGAATCGATCCCGCAAGTTTTCAAGGCCCGCGCCCCATCATGTCCATCCATAACGGTGTCGTCGAAGCGATCGGCAATACGCCCCTCATCAAGCTGAAGCATGCGTCGGCGGCGACCGGATGCACCATTCTCGGCAAGGCCGAGTTCATGAATCCCGGCCAGTCCGTCAAGGATCGTGCAGGCCTCTACATCATCCAGGATGCGGTCAAACGCGGCGTGCTGAAACCCGGCGGCGTGATCGTCGAGGGGACGGCGGGCAACACCGGGATCGGGATTGCGCTGGTCGCCAATGCGCTGGGATTCCGCACGGTCATCGTCATCCCGGAGACCCAGAGCCAGGAAAAAAAGGACATGCTGCGGCTGTGCGGCGCCGAGCTGGTCGAAGTCCCAGCGGTGCCCTATGCCAATCCCAACAACTACGTGAAACTGTCGGGCCGGCTTGCGGAGCAACTCGCGAAATCGGAGCCGAACGGCGCGGTCTGGGCCAACCAGTTCGACAACGTCGCCAATCGTCAGGCTCATATCGAGACCACGGCCGAGGAAATCTGGCACCAGACCGGTGGCAAGATCGACGGCTTCGTCTGCTCGGTCGGCTCCGGCGGGACCCTGGCCGGCGTCTCGATCGGACTGAAAGCGAAAAACCCCGGGATCCGTATCGCGCTGGCTGATCCGCTGGGGTCCGCACTGTTCTCCTACTACACGACCGGGACTCTGAAGTCCGAAGGCTCATCGATTACCGAAGGTATCGGCCAGGGGCGCATCACCGCCAATCTCGAGGGGGCAACCGTCGATACCGCCTATCAGATCCCCGATACCGAAGCGGTGCCCCTCATCTTCGACTTGCTGCTGCATGAAGGCCTCTGCCTGGGCGGCTCCACCGGCATCAATATCGCGGGTGCCATCCGCATGGCCAGGGAGCTCGGCCCCGGCCACACCATCGTGACCGTGCTGTGCGACTACGGCACGCGCTATCAGTCCAAGCTGTTCAATCCGGACTTCATGCGCGAGAAGAACCTGCCGGTGCCGGAGTGGCTGGAGCAGCGCAGCAGCATCAGCGTCCCCTACGAGAAGACCTGAGGTGCGCCGCCTCTCGGCATGAAACTTCGGATCAGCGCAGGATCTGGCTGAGGAACAGCTTGGTCCGCGCGTGCTGCGGATTGGCGAAGAAGTTCTGCGGCGTATTGCTCTCGATGATCTGCCCCGCGTCCATGAACACGATGCGGCTGGCCACTTCCTTGGCAAACCCCATTTCGTGGGTCACCACCAGCATGGTCATCCCCTCTTTCGCGAGGTCGACCATGGTGTCGAGCACCTCCTTGACCATCTCGGGATCGAGCGCCGAGGTCGGCTCGTCGAACAGCATGACCTTCGGATTCATCGTCAGCGCCCGCGCGATCGCCACCCGCTGCTGCTGACCACCGGACAGCTGTCCCGGATATTTCCCGGCCTTGTCCGGAATGCGGACCCGCTCGAGAAACTTCATCGCCGTGGCTTCGGCTTCCTTCTTGGGGACGTTGCGGACCCAGATCGGGGCCAGCGTGCAGTTCTCCAGCACGGAGAGATGCGGGAACAGGTTGAAGCTCTGGAACACCATGCCGACGTCGCGCCGCACCTCGTCGACCCGGCGCAGGTTCGGCCCGAGTTCCACATTGTCGACGACAATGCGCCCCTCCTGGAATTCCTCCAGCGCGTTGATGCAGCGAATGAAGGTCGATTTGCCGGAGCCGGACGGCCCGCAGATCACGATGCGTTCGCCGCGCCCGACATCGAGGCTGATGTCCCGCAGCACATGGAATTCGCCGTACCATTTGTTGAGGTTGCCGACGGCAACGATGGGCTCTGCAGTCATGGCGGTCTCTTCTCAGTGGCGGCGGTGTGCATTCAGACGGTGCTCCACGAACAGCGAGTACCGCGACATGCCGAAGCAAAAGATGAAATAGATGATCCCGGCGAAGGCAAATCCGGTGAACAGCGTCGACGGTGTCGCCCAGACGGGATCCGCAAACGCCGCCCGCAGCGACCCCAGCAAATCGAAGATCGCGACGATCAGCACCAGTGTGGTGTCCTTGAACAACGCGATGAAGCTGTTCACGAGCCCCGGGATCACATGCCGCAGCGCCTGCGGCATCACGACCAGTCCCGTGGTCTTCCAGTACGACAGCCCGAGCGCGTTGGCGGCCTCGGCCTGCCCGCGCGGAACGGCCTGCAGCCCGCCGCGGATCACCTCGGAGTTCGAGGCGCCGGAGAACAGCGCGATCCCGATCAGGACGCGCAGCAGCCCGTCGACGGTGAAGTTTCCGGGCAGGAACAGCGGCAGCATGTAGGTTGCGAAGAACAGCACCGTGATCAGCGGCACGCCGCGCCAGAATTCGATGAAGACGATCGAGAAGATCCTGATCAGCGGCAGGTGTGCGCGCCGTCCCAGTGCCAGCGCGATGCCGATCGGCATCGACGCCACGATCCCCGTGACCGACACGATCAGCGTCACCAGCAGGCCGCCATAAAGCCGGGAATCGACGACCGGCAATCCGCCACGGTCCAGCCCCATCGCGGCGATGACAACGCCGATCAGGGCGAACACCGCCAGGCTGATGATCAGCGACCGCCAGCCGGTCCGGAACGCCCCGTTCAGCAGGAACAACAGCAGCGACACCACCAGGGTGGTGAGGACGAAATCGGTCCACACCGGCCTGCCCGACGCCTGGATCCAGTCGCGTAGCCAGCCCAGTGGCGCGATCGGGATCGCCAATGCACCGCCCAGCAGCACCAGCCCCTTGCCGAGCAGCGCGGGGACGAGGCCGATGGCGCCCTTGGCGTCTCCGAGCTCGGCCAGCTTGCGGCCGGCATCCGCGATGCTGTTGGCGAGCGCCAGCGCCATGTCCGCGGTCCAGGTCAGCGCGAAACCGCGGATGCCGCCGCCATGCAGTAGAAAATAGGCGATCACCGGAAAGGCCAGGAAGAACAATCCGGCATTGGCGCTCTTGGCCGGGATGCGCGGGATCAGCAGCGGCACCAGCAGTACGACCGCCAGCAGGAAGATCGCATTGACGCGCCAGCGCTCGGCTTCCGGATAGAACCCGTAGATGAACTGCGTCAGCTTGGCGTGGACGAAAGGCCAGCAGGCGCCGACGGCTCGGCCGACATTTTCGGCGAGGCAGGCGTTGCGATCGCTGCCCTGCCAGACCGCGTCCACCAGCAGGAACTTGACCGTCGGGATCACGGTGAACCACAGCAGCAACGCGCTGACGATGGTCAGAATGGCGTTCGACGGCGTGTTGAACATGCGCGTTCGCACGAAGCCGATAAATCCGGTCGTGGCGACCGGCGCCGGGCGCTCCGGCACCAGATCCTGGCGAACGAACGACGAGGCGAGCTGATCGGTCATGTGGTGCCAAGGCTCCGGCTCAAGCGCCAGCCGTAAAAATTCATGATGATGCTGGTGACGAGCGAGATCAGCAGATAGACGCCCATGGTCATGGCGATGATCTCGATCGCCTGCCCGGTCTGGCTCAGTGTCGTGCCCGCGAACACCGAAAACAGGTCCGGATAGCCGATCGCGACCGCAAGCGACGAGTTCTTGGTCAGGTTGAGATACTGGTTGGTCAGCGGCGGCAGGATCACCCGCAAGGCCTGCGGCACCACGATCAGACGCAGCGTCGTGCCGCGCGGCAGTCCGAGCGAGGCTCCGGCCTCCAACTGCCCCTTGCTGACCGACTGGATGCCAGCGCGCACGTTTTCGGCGATGAAGGCTGCGGTGTAGGTCGACAGCGCCAGCGTCAGGGCGACGAACTCGGGGATGATGCGCGAACCGCCGGAGAAGTTGAAGCCCTTCAGCACCGGGATCTCGAAGGAGACCGGCGCGCCCAGCACCAGGCAGACGATCAGCGGCAGGCCGATCAGCAGGCCCAGCACATAGGGCCAGATCCGGACAACCTTGCCGTGGTCGAACAACTGGCGGCGGGCGTAGATGCGCAACAGCAACGAGACGCCGATGGCGATCACGACGGCGATTGCGAACGGACCGAAACTGTCCTGTCCGATCGGCTTGGGAATCACGAAACCGCGATTGCTGAGAAAGAACTTGTCGAACAGCGAGATGCTTTGGCGCGGATTGGGCAGGGTCGCCAGCACCGCCAGGTACCAGAACAGGATCTGAAACAGCAGCGGCAGGTTACGCACCAGTTCGACATAACCGCCGGCGAGGCGCGACAGCAGCCAGTTCGGCGACAGGCGCCCCAGCCCGACAACAAACCCGATCAGCGTGGCGAAGAAGATCCCGATCACCGACACGATCAGCGTGTTGAGCAGCCCGACGAAAAACACCCGGGCATAGGTGTTGGATTCCGAATACGGAATCAGCGACTGGCTGACGGCGAACCCGGCCGTGTTGTTGAGGAATCCGAACCCCGAGGCGATGCGTTGCGCGGCCAGGTTGGCGCGCGCATTGGCCACGATTTCATAACCGACCCAGACCAGCAGCACCACGAAGGCGACCTGGAGGGCCAGCCCTCCCCAGCCGGCGCGCCCGCCGACCGCGCGTCGGAGCTTCGGCCAGAACAGCGACGGTGGCGGTCTGGACTGGCCGGACTCGATCGACATGAAGCGGCTCTGGCGTGCGTCTTAGCGGATCGGCGGCGCGTACTGGACACCACCCTGGTTCCAGAGCTTGTTCAGACCGCGCGCGATCTGCAGCTTGGAGCCGGCGCCGACATTGCGGTCGAACGATTCGCCGTAATTGCCGACGGCCTTCACGATCCGGGAGACCCAATCCTTGGTCAGGCCGAGGGTCTCTCCGAGATTGCCGTCGGTCCCGAACACGCGCTTCAACTCGGGCTTGTCTGACTTGGCCATCTCATCGACGTTCTTCTGGTTGATGCCGAGCTCTTCCGCATTGATCATGGCGAACAGCGTCCACTTGACGATGTCGAACCACTGGTCGTCACCGTGACGCACGACCGGACCCAGCGGCTCCTTCGAGATCACCTCGGGCAGCACGCCGTGATCGGCCGGATTGGCGAGCTTCAGGCGCTCGGCATACAGCTGCGACACGTCGGAGGTGAAGACGTCGCAGCGGCCGGCCTCGTAGGCCTTCACGGTTTCATCGGCGGTGCCGAACGCGATGATCTCGTACTTCATGTTGTTGGCTTTGAAATAGTCGGCGACGTTCTGCTCGTTGGTGGTGCCGGTCTGCACGCAGATCGATGCGCTGTTCAACTCCAGAGCGGAATTCACCTTGAGAGACTTGCGGACCAGAAAGCCCTGGCCGTCATAATAGGTAACGCCGGTGTAGTTCAGCCCCAGCGAGGTGTCGCGCGACAGCGTCCATGTCGAGTTGCGCGACAGCACGTCGATCTCGCCCGACTGCAGCGCCGTGAAGCGATCCTTGGCGGACAACGGCACGAATTTGACCTTGGTCGGGTCGTTGAAGATGGCGGCGGCGACGGCGCGGCACACGTCGACATCGAGACCCGTCCAGTTGCCCTTGTCGTCGGGGGCGGAAAAGCCCGGCAACCCCTGGCTGACACCGCACGACAGGATGCCGCGATCCTGCACCGTCTTCAGCGTTTGGGCTTCGGCTGCCTGGGTCGAGGCGCCGGCGATCAGGACGAGGACGGACAACAAGGACAGGCGTTTCATGACAAAACCTTTCACAAACATTGCAGCAACGCATAACGCCGCCTCGCCCGCACCAAAGGGCCCAAACATGGTCCGGGTGCATGACGAGACGGATAAACCTTTGCCGCGCATAACAGAACGGCAGCCGTGACAGGTCAAGGGGTTGACGGTCACCTTCCCCCGTCCTCTTATCGGACAAGCTCGTCTCGGCCCACGCCCGGCCCAGAGCAATGCTCACTTATCGTCTGGAATTCTCTTAATTGTCTGGGACCCATGGCCGCTTCCAATAAACACCCGTTCGCCCCCGAGACCGCCCTGGTCACCTCCGGCCGTGACACTGTGGCGCAGAAGGGCTTCATCAACCCGCCAACCCAGCGCGGATCGACGGTGCTCTATCCGACCGCCGACGACCTGCTGCACCATCGCAGCGACTATCAATACGGTCGCCACGGCACACCGACCACCCGAGCGCTGCAGGATGCGCTGATGGCCCTGGAGGGGCCTCAGTGCGCCGGCGTCGGCCTCGCGCCATCGGGCTTGGCCGCAATTTCAACCACCCTGCTCGCGGTTCTCAAGAGCGGCGACCACCTGCTGGTTTGCGACAGCATCTACCGCCCGACCCGCAATTTTTGTGACGGCCTGCTGACACGCTATGGCATCGAAACCAGTTATTTCGATCCCCTGATCGGAGAGCGGATTGGGGACCTGTTCCGGCCGAACACACGCGCCGTGATGGTCGAGGCGCCGGGATCGCAATCGTTCGAGATGGCCGACATCCCGGCCATTGCCGAGGTCGCGCACGCCCGCGACGCACTGGTGATCGACGACAACACCTGGGCCACGCCCCTGTTTCATCGCTCGCTCGACCAGGGCGTCGACATCAGCACCCAGGCCGCCACCAAGTACATCGGCGGTCATTCTGACATCATGTTCGGAACGATCTCGGCCAACGCCCGCGCCTGGCCGCTCATTGCCGAAGGCATCCGGCTGCTCGGGGTCTGCGCCGGGCCCGATGACGTCTTTCTGGCGCTGCGTGGCTTGCGCACGCTGGCGGTGCGGCTTGCGCATCATCAGCGCTCGGCGCTGGAGATGGCGCGCTGGCTCGGCGCACGTGCGGAGGTCGCGCGCGTGCTTTATCCGGCGCTGGAGAGCGATCCCGGCCACGCGATCTGGAAACGGGACTTCACCGGCGCCAGCGGGCTGTTCAGCATCGTGCTGAACCCTGTGCCGCAACAAGCTGTTCATGCCTTCCTCGACGAACTTAAGCTGTTTGGCATGGGCTATTCCTGGGGCGGCTTCGAGAGCCTGGTGATTCCGTTCGACTGCTCGGCCTATCGGACCGCGACCACATGGGCGCCCGGCGGACCGACGCTGCGTTTTCAGATCGGCCTCGAAGATACTGATGATCTCAAGGCCGATCTCGATCGGGGATTTTCCGCACTCAAGGCCGCGATTTGACGATCCGCGCCCGTGACAGGGAATGATCATGGTTGCGATCAGCGCCCTGCGTCATTGCCCATTCCCGCTGACCTGACATGAGGTTCGGACACAGAACATGGGAAGCCTCGTTCTTCTCGACCTGATAGGTGCGGTTGCGCTCCTGCTGTGGGGGCTGCATATGGTCCGCAGCGGGATCTTGCGCGCGTTCGGGGCAGATCTCCGATCGGGGCTGTCCAAAGCGCTTGGCAATCGCTTTGCTGCTTTTGCCGCCGGGCTTGGTCTGACCGCCGTGCTCCAGAGCAGCACTGCAACTGCGCTGATCACCACGTCTTTCGCCGCCGAAGGTCTTGTCACCCTGGTGCCGGCCCTTGCCATCATGCTCGGCGCCAATGTCGGCACCACGCTGATCGTGCAGTTGCTGTCGTTCAATGTGTCCCAGGTTGCGCCGATTTTCTTTGTCGTGGGTCTGGTGGCGTTCCGCACCGGTGGCCGCACCCGGATCAAGGACCTGGGCCGGGTGTCGATCGGCCTTGGTCTGATGCTGCTGTCGCTGCACATCCTGCTCGACACCCTGGCGCCCGCCGAGAATGCGCCGGCCGTGCGCCTGCTGTTGCGGGCGATCACCGGAGATCCGGTGCTGTGCATCCTACTGTCGGCGATGGTCACGTGGGCCGCCCATTCCAGCGTCGCGAGTGTCCTGCTGATCATGTCGCTGGCGTACTCCCAGTTCATTACACCGACCGCCGCCATCGCGCTGGTGCTCGGCGCCAATCTCGGCAGCGCGATCAATCCGATGGTCGAGGGCGCCAGCCGCGACAATCCGGAAAGTTACCGTCTGCCGGTGGGAAATCTGTTCAACCGGCTGCTGGGTGTGGCCGTGGTGCTGCCGTTCCTGCACCCCTTGAGTCAGTGGGCTGTGCAATGGCAGCCTGATATGGCCAAGCTCACCGCGCAGTTTCATGTCGTCTTCAATGTGGCCACCGCGGTGATATTCATCGGCCTGCTGGATCCGATCGCAGCATTGCTGGTGAAATTGTTTCCCGCCCGTCAACTTGCGGCTGATCCGTCAAAGCCGCGCTATCTCGATGAACGCTCGCTTGAGACGCCATCACTTGCACTGTCCGACGCAGCGCGGGAAACGCTGCGCCTGGGGGATATGGTCGAGGTGATGCTGCAGCAGGCCATGACAGCCGTCACCACCAACGACCGCTCGCTGGCCGCCCAGGTCTCTCACATGGACAAGTCCGTCGATCGTCTGGACAACGCCATCAAGCTCTACCTCACCAAGCTGACCCGCGGCAGCCTGGACGAGCACGAGGGTCGCCGCGCCATGGAAATCATCACGTTCGCGATCAATCTCAAGCATGTCGGCGACATCGTCGACAAGAACCTCAGCGAGCTCGCCAGCAAGAAGATCAAGCGCCGGCTGCAGTTCTCGCCGGAGGGGGCGGCCGAACTCGCCGCCTTTCACCAGCGGGTGCTGGAAAGCCTTCGCGCCGCGTTCGGCGTCTTCATGTCCGGCAACGTCAACGAGGCACGGCGCCTGCTCGCGGACAAGGCCGAGCTTCGCGCGACGGAACTTGCCGCCACCGAGCGACATCTCGATCGCCTGCGCGAGGGCCGCCCGGAGACCATCGAGACAACGTCGCTGCACCTTGACGTGCTGCGCGACCTCAAGCGCATCCACTCACATATCTGCGCCGTGGCCTATCCTGTTCTGGAAGCGGCGGGTGAACTGCCGCAACGCGAGGCAGCGGAAAATGGTCACCCTCCGCAGCCTTCTCCCACGACTTGAATACACCTACTCGCTCGCGGCGGTCTGCCGGCCGTAGATCGCGATGAAATACAGATTGCGCGCGTAGACGACGAGGCCGAGCGCCTGGCCCGCGATGAAGACCGGATCACGGCGGTACAGCGCGTAGATCAGCAGCAGGATGCCGCCGCCGACCGAAAAGAACCAGAACGCCGCGGGCACCACGCTCTTGCGGGCGCGCTCGGAGGCGATCCACTGCACCACGAAGCGCATGGTGAACAGGCCCTGGGCCATGAACCCGAGGATCACCCAGCCGTCGAAATTCATCACGAAGACATCGTGAAGATAGGCGCCGAGTTTGGCGAAGATATCAGCCGACATTGCAGTCCACCTCAGTTGCGACCGGCACGGATTTCTTGCGGCGGATCAGCCACCAGACCCCCGCGAGATCCATGATGCCGATCCAGAGTCGGTCGAAGAAGCCGTAGTTGGAGACGCCGGCGTGGCGCGGACGGTCGATCACGTCGACATAGGCGATCTCGAATCCCTCGCGCTTCACCAGCGCCGGCAGGAAGCGATGCAGGCCGTCGAAATACGGCAGCGACAGGAACACGTCGCGGCGAAACGCCTTCAGGCCACACCCGGTGTCGCGGGTGCCGTCGTGAAGGATGGCGCCGCGGACCCGATTGGCGACGCGCGACTGGAATTTCTTGAAACCGGTGTCCTTGCGGCCGACGCGCTGGCCGGCGACGAGACCGACGCGCTCGCCGCCACGCTCCAGTGTCGAGATCAGGTCGCGCAGAAAAATCGGATTGTTCTGTCCGTCGCCGTCGAGTGTCGCCACCAGTGCGCCGCGCGCGAAGCGCACGCCGGTCCGCACCGCAGCCGATTGCCCGGATGAGCGGGCGTGGGTGACCTGGCGCAGCATGCGATGGGTGGCCATCAGGGTCTTGAGCCGATCCGCGGTGGCATCGCTGGAGCCGTCATTGACGTAGACGATCTCGTAGCTCCAGCGCCCATCCAGCGCGGCCACGATCTCGCCCACCAGCGGCGCAACATTGTCCGCTTCGTTGCGCACCGGCACGACGATCGACACGGCTGGAACCACAGCGCCGGCATCGGAAGACATGGTGTTCGTTCGTTCCATCAATCCGCCACTGCGGGGTTCATGACCGCCCGCAGGGAAAGCGGCGTTCAACTGTTAAAAAAGCGCTGTGTTTTCAAAGACAGCGCTTCAGGCCTACGCTACGCCACGCAACCGGCGGGCCCGGTCGCAGGGTGTGCGCGACGCTTCTTATGAGGCCGGGGGCCGGACGGCAACCCCCTTAAGGCTGGCCAGGGACGGTCCCGGAAGCGCCACGATCCTGCCATCGCCATGAATGGCAAATCCGAGCCGGCGGGCGGCAAACCATTGCCGGACGAACATCGCCCCGATCACTCCGACCAGTCCCCCGGCGACGAGGTCGCTCGGATGATGGGCCAGCAGCACCAGGCGGCTCAACAGGATCAGCAGCGCATAGACCGCCATCACGTAGCGAGTCCGCGGCCAGACCGCTGCCACCGCAAACGCCAGCGCACACGCGGTGATGGCATGGGCCGATGGCAGGCTCGCGAACCGTCCCTCCCAGGTGAAGGGCGAATAGTAGAAGGCATTCGCGGCTCCGCCGACGAACGGGCGGCCACGGCCGATGACGCCCTTCAGGACTTCGCCGGCGACATTGGGCACCGCGACCGCAAGGAAGATGAACGCGATACGGATCTCCAGGGCTGCAAACGACAGGCGCCGTGCGCCGCGCAGCATCGGCGTCACGATCACCACGATCAGCAGCAGTCCGCCGACAGTCCAGAGCACGCGATCGGAGTCGCCGAAATTGGTGACAAATCGAACAGGCCAGAGACTTGGCGTTCCGCGCGCCGGCATCAGGCTGATGGTCGGCACGTCGACCGCGAGCATCAGGACAATGATCGCAATGCCGCAGCCGGCGAGCAGCAGGATCCAGTGCCGTGCCAGCCGCTGTGCCGCAATCGACCGGCGTGAATGCGACGGCGCACGCACCAGTTGGGCCAGCGATGCCGTGGTGAGTGTCGCGAGGTCTCGAAAATAACCGCCACCAGCCGCGGTCATCTCATTTGGTCCCTTCGGAGCGAAACACCGCAACCGAGATCTGGCGCCCTTGGGAGAAATTGTAGCCGTCGATCCGCGTCGCCACGTTGTAACGCAGGCCGATGGCTTCGGCACGCTGCGCGAAGGCCCGTTCCTGCCGCGACTCGATCAGAGCAAAACGGCAACTGCCCTGCCCGAGAAAGTCCGCCGCGCCCGAACCGTCGGTCAGCAACGTCGACGTGCCGGTGATGAAAACAAGACTGGGTTCATGATAACCCGCCGCGGCGGCACGCGGGCCGACGCATTCGACATTGCGCAAGGCGCGGGCCAGCTCGACACTCGGGAACAGCGGCGACAAAGACGGCAGCACCACGCCATAGACCACAACGCTGAGAAACCATGATGCAACGATGGCATTGAGAATGGAGCGTTCCGCTTCATTGTCGTCGTAGAGCCACCATGCGAACAACCCGAAGATCATCGCGCCGGCGGCGAACGGCCACGCCAGGAAGGTCGGCTGCAGCGTCAGGGAGATCGCGCCCACGACCGCGGCCACCGAGAACAGCGCCGGCACCACGAACCACCACGACGTGCCACGCACAATCCAGGGGGTGCGCGACAGCACCCGGCGTTCCAGCGCGCCGACCAGCAGGATCGCGATCGCCGGATACAACGGCAGCACATAATGCGGCAGCTTGGTGATGACGATTTCGAACACGATCCAGGACGGCACCAGCCAGGCCAGCAGGAACTGCGCCCCCGGTTCGCGCCGCGCGCGCCAGATCGCCGGCGCTGCGAGGCCCGCCAGCGCCGAGCCCGGCCAGAACGTGACCCAGAACAGCACGAAATAGAGTCCGGGCGGCGCGCCGTGGGATTCCTGTGGGCTCGCGAGCTTGCTCAGCATGTCACCGCCGAGCGAATCCGCGAAAAAGCTGTTGCCCGACCGCAGCACGATCATCACAAACCACGGCAGCACCAGGACGAGGACCCACATCAGCCCCCAGACCGGTCGCAACTGCCACAACCATCCGCCGGACCGATCGAGGATGGCCAGCGCGCCGACGGTGAGTACGACAAACATCAGGATCAGCGGCCCCTTGATCAGGAGCCCCGCGGCGATCGCCGTCCAGAAAATCGCGGGCAATGCCCATGAGGGATGCACCGGATCTTCGCCGCGCTGCCATGGCACATAGATGCGCGCCAGCGAGCCCATGACGGCAACCGACAGGCACAGCAGCATGGCGTCGGTCTTGGCCAGTCGCGCTTCGACGCCGACCAGCACGCATCCGCACAGCATCAGGCTCGCCAGCAAGGCGCCGCGTCTTGTGACAAAGACGAGCGCGGTCCAGTACGTCAGCAGCACCGCACCGATAGCGCCGATCAGTGACGGAATCCGGTAGAGCCAGATGCGAACCTGCGCCCGCGGCAGCCCGAGCGCCGATGCCGTTTCGACAGCCGCCGCCTGCAGCCAATAAATTCCGACCGGCTTCTTGTAGCGGACTTCATCCTGGAAGCGGATGTCGACGAAATCACCGGTCTCCACCATCTGCTTGCTGGCTTGGGCGAAGCGCGGCTCGTCGCGGTCGATCGGCGGAATGTTGAAGAAGCCGGGCAGGAAAAACAGCGCCCCGACCAGGATCAGAAAAGCCACGGCGCGGGCATGACTGCCGGCCACAACGTCGATCACGCGTGCCAGTCCGCGCCCGGGATCGACCCGGTTTGCGGGTTCGCGCGGGGTGCCAAATCGGGGGCGGTAGAGGGTCTCGGCCATCGGTTTCGCATACGATGAAACCGACAGCCCGACAACAGCTTAGACCCCACTTATTGAATTCTCACCACGACTGTGTCTGCGGCGCCCGTGGCATCCATGACCGTGAGGCGCACGAACCCCGGCCCGGGGGGATCGACCAGTTTCTGGCGGCGGCTGTCGATCTCGCCGACAGATCTTCCGTTAACCAACACGGTCAGCGGCAACACCCCGCCCGCGACCTTCACCGGCAGCGCTGCAAACGATTGTTCATTGTCTGCCGAGGCGTCGATCCGCGAGCCGTTCAGCGGAAACTGGATCCGCAACGCCTGCTCGCTGCCGCTGCGGAGGAGTTCGCCGACCGGCCGGAAACGGCGCAGCGGTAATGGCAGCTTCGCGTTGCTTGAGATCAGCACGCCGCGCGGCGGCTTCGGCAACGGCGCCGGCAGCTTGCCGGTGCGCGCAAAGGCATCGAACAGGATCGGGGCCGCGGCCACGCGCCCGATCAGCCCCGGCACCGGAGCACCGTCCGGCCGTCCGACCCAGACGCCGATGGTATAGCGGCCGTCGAACCCGACCGACCAGGCATCGCGATAGCCGTAGCTGGTGCCGGTCTTGAACGCGATCCGGCCATGTACGCCGTTTTCGGGCGGCGGCGTGCCGATCAGAATATTGCCGACCTGCCAGGCCGCAGCCTGATCCATCAGACGGCGCGTGTCACGCGCATCATGATCGTTGCCGACGACCTCGCGCAGCGCCACGGTCTGGCCGAGCCGGGCGATGCCGGCGTAGAGCTGGACCAGGTCGCTCAGCGTGACGCCGACACCACCGAGCCCCATGGCCAGACCCGGCACCTCGTCCTTCGGCAGCACGAGCGTCGCACCTGCCTGGGTCAGTCGCGCCGACAGGCGGCTGGCGCCGACCCGGTCCAGCAAGGCGATCGCCGGGACGTTGAGCGAGAGTTGCAGGGCGCGGCGCACGGGCACCGTCCCCTGGAAAGTCATGTCGAAATTCTCCGGCGCATAATTGCCGAACCGGATCGGCCGGTCGTCGATCAGGCTGTCCGGATTCACGAAGCCGTCCTCGAAGGCGAGACCATAGATGAACGGCTTCAGCGTCGACCCCGGCGAACGCACCGCGCGGGTCATGTCCACCTGCCCCGCACGGCGGACATCGAAATAGTCCGGCGAGCCGACGTGGGCGAGCACGTCGCCGCTCTCATGATCCACTGCGATGATGCCGATCGAGATATCCGCGCCGAGCGCGGCTGCGCGGTCGCGCGCCAGCAGTTCGAGATTCTTCTGGATGGTGCTGTCGAGGGTGGTCCTGATCAGCGGCACGTCAGGAGTTGCGCTCACCGCCTGGTCGGTCGCGTGCGGCGCCAGCAGCGGCATCGGCTTGCGAAGCCTCGGCACCGGCTCGGCGCGCGCTGCGGCGGCATCGTCCTTCGACACCCGGCCCTCGCCGACCATCCGCTCCAGCACCCGGTCGCGTGCCGCACGCGCCGCTTCCGGGTAACGATCAAGCCGGCGCCGCTCCGGCGATTGCGGAAGCGCCACCAGCAAAGCCGCCTCCGCCAGCGACAGCCGCTTCGGCTCCTTGCCGAAATACGCCAGCGACGCCGCGCGCACGCCTTCGAGATTGCCGCCGAACGGCGCCAGCGTCAGATAGAGATCGAGGATCTCGTCCTTGCTCAGCTGCCGCTCGATCTCGATGGCGCGCACGATCTGCCTGAGCTTCGCCGTGATCGAGCGTTCGCGACGCGGCTCGAGCAATCGCGCCAATTGCATGGTGATGGTCGAACCGCCGGACACGATGTGGCCGCGCGTCAGCAGCTGAACCGCAGCGCGGCCGAGCGCCAGCGGATCGACACCATGATGGGTCCGGAAACGCTGATCTTCGAATGCGAGCAGCAGACTGACATAGCCGGGATCGACGCCCCTCGCCGCCTTCACCGGTAGCCGCCAGCGGCCGTCGGCCATGGCATAGGCCCGCAGCAGCTTGCCGTTGCGATCGACCACCGTGGTCGAGATCTGTTTGGTTTGCGCCAGCGGCACGGGCCCCAGCGACACGATCCATATGGCAGCCGCAACCGCGATCGATCCGGCGAGCGCCAGGCCGGCGATCGCCACCCTCCTGAGTATCCGCCGGCGGTGCGGAGGCTCCGCCAGCGTTATGGTCACCTCGCCGGTCATTTCGCCGGACGCACCTCGACACTGCCCGTGCCGGTGCGGCCATAACGCGAGGGATTGTACATGTCCTCGACATAGGCCTGCGGCAGCACGTATTTGCCCGGCGACACCGCACGCACCACATAGGCCACCGTGAACACCGGGCTGTCATTGCCGGCGCGTTGGATCGCCGCATTGAAGCGATCATCACGGAACTCGGTGTTCTCGGGCTCCTTGCCGTCCTCGATCCAGTCCAGCGTGCCGGTATCGCCTGACGACACCAGTTTCGGATTGTCGATCTCGAGACCGGCCGGCAGGTAGTCGACCACCATGATGCGGCCGAACTCCGGCCTGGCTTCGGTGATCTTGAGAACCACGGCAAAGCGGTCGTTCTGCTTGGCCTTGGCAATGTCCGCCGGCTTGCCGTCGAGCGTGAAGTAATTGCGCTCGATCTTGAAGCCGTTCGAGGCCGCGGGCTCCGGCGTGACCGGAGCTCCCGACACCGCCACCACCACCTGCAGCGGCGTATCGCCGGTGTTGGTGATCTTGGTCGGTTTGGCGGCGACATCGGCCGCGGTGTAGTTGCGGTAGAGCGCGGTCTTGACCGGGCTGCCGTCGACATCGAGCGAGACGGTGTTCGCCTCCTTGGCGATGGCGCGCGACGCCAGCACCAGCCAGGCGTTCTCCTGGGTGGAGGTGTAAGGCGTGAGACCGCGCGCGGCCTCGACGCGTTCGACCGCCGAGGTGAGTGTCGCGCGCGGGGCGTTGCCTTCGCTGGCAAGCGACACCAGCGCGGCTGCATCGCGCAGCGAGGAACCATAGTCGGTGCGGCCGAACACCAGCACCGGCTTCGGCTTCAGATCCTCCAGCGCCGCGCTGTAGACCCGCTCCGCCCGTCCCCGGTCGCCGACCAGGGCCAGCGCCGCGGCGAGCTGAGCCTTCGCGATCGGGGTCGCGAGATTGTTCAGCTTGGTGTCGGCGAGATAGCGCAGGTCGCCGATCGGTGCGGCGCCGTTCTTGGCCAGCACGTAGAGACCGTAGGCCAGGTCGCGGCCGCCGTCCTTCTCCGGCTCGGCGGCGTTGACCACCGAGTTGCGGATACGGTCCAGCGCGGTCTTGAACAGCACATCCGGCACCGCAAATCCCTTTTCCCGGGCGCGGGTCAGGAAGTCGGTCACATACGCGTCGAGCCAGGCATCCTCGCCGCCCGCCGACCACAGCCCGAACGAGCCGTTCGAGCCCTGGCGCGCCAGCAGCCGATCGATCGCGTCCTTGATGCGCTGGTCGACATCGGTGTCCATCGCGAGATGGGCCTCGATGGCGAGGTCGTTGACATACAGCAGCGGCATGGCGCGGCTGGTGATCTGTTCGGAACAGCCGAACGGATAACGATCGAGCGCCTTCAGGATGGTCGCGGCATCGAGCGCCGTCGACAGGCTGACCGACAGCGAGACGCCGCCGGTGCCCGGCACCAGGTCCGAGAACATGTCCGGCGTCAGTGTCAGGCTTTCGCCCTTGGCCAGGGTGCGGACGGTGCGACGGGCCAGTATCTGGGTAGCCGGCTTGACGTCGAGCGCATAGTGACGCGCCAGCGTCAGACCGTTCGGCCCCTTGATGTCGACATCGAGTTTGCCCGATCCGGCGCCGCCTGCGTCGAGCGCGACCTGCACGGTGCTGCGCTGCTTGGCGGCAAGCCGCATCACGGTCGCGGGATTACCCGTGAGTTTCACGGGGCCTGCGGTCTTGATGCCGATGGTGTAGTCGCCTGCGGCGCCTTCGACATTGTCGAGATCAAGCGTCATGGTGCCGCGATCGCCGTTCAGCAGGAAACGCGGCAGCGTTGCCGTCAGCACCACCGGATCGCGGATGGTGACGTCGGTGGTTGCGCGTCCCAGCTTGGTGGCACTCCAGGCCACGGCCATCACCCGCGCCGTGCCGGCGAACTCCGGAATGTCGAAGGAGACTTCTGCGGTGCCATTGGCGCCGACGGTGACGATGCCGGAATAGAGCGCCAGCGGCTTCTGGCTCGGCGGACTGCCCTGCAGCTCCACCGCGGCACTGTCGCCGCCGGAGCGGATCTGGCCGCGGGTGCCCTGCATGCCGTCGATCAGTTGGCCGTACAGGTCGCGGATTTCCGATGTCATGCGGCGCTGCCCCAAATAGTAGTCATCAGGCGCCGGCGGCTTGTAGTTGGTCAGGTTCAGGATGCCGACATCAACCGCGGCAATGACGATCTTGGCGTCCTCGCCGGCGGCAAGGCCCTCGATCTTGACCGGCAGCTTCAGCGTCGAATTCGGACGGATCAGGGCCGGCGGAGTGAGATTGACCGTAAGCGTGCGCGCCTTCTTGTCGATGCTGAGCCATTTCAGGCCGATGGCGCGGCCCGGCATGCGCTGGGCATTGGCGTCAAGCGGGCGCCGCAGGGTCGCAACCACATAGGCGCCGGTGCCCCAGTCCTTGCCGACCGGAATCTTGACCTGCGCCATGCCCTCCTTGACGTCGACGGACTGCGTGGTCAGCAGCCGGTCGCCGACCACATTGATGGTCAGCTTGCCGGCGGTTCGCGCATTGACCGACACGGTCATGGTGTCGCCGGACTGATACTCCGGCTTGTCGATGGAGGTTTCCAGCAGGTCGGGGGTATCGGCGCTGCCGTCGGAATACCAGCCGACGTCGAACTGCACCGAGGTCAGCGGCCCGTCGGCATCCGTGGTCTTGACGTCGAGGCGATAGCGGCCCGGCTGCGGCGAGACCTGGATGTGGGCCGGCTTGTCGGCGGCCACATTGAGCTCGCCGTCGGCGACCCGCTTGGTGGTCTTGACCGGCTCATAGTCCCATGACGAACCCTGACGGTACCATTGATAACGGGACTCGATGCGCAGGAGCTCATAGCGCAGCCCGCTGCGCGCCAGCGTTTTGCCGTCCGGAGCCGCGACCACCACATCGAAATTCGCGTTGTCGCCCTCGGCCACGTTGCGGTCGGCGAACAGCGGCTTGACGCCGATCATGTTGCCCTGGGGGGCGACCGGCAGGGTCAGCTTGCGCTCCACCGCGCGACCACCGGCTTCCACCATGCGGATGAAGAATTGCGCCTCCTGCGGCCGTGTCGAGGACGGCGGCTTGGGCAGGCTGACGTTGAAGGTCGCCTTGCCGTTGGCATCGGCCTCCGGGAGGTTTTCCAGCGGCGTGCGCTCGTTGCTGGTGGTCTCGGTATCGGCGACGCCGAACTGATAGCCGGCAAACCCGGGCCGGGCGTCGGCCGGCGCCACCAGCATGTCACCCTCGACCGAGAGGCCCGACGCAGGCGCCCCGTAGAGGAAACGACCGTCGACTTGAAGTTCCACTGGAAGATCAGCAGAAATCTGTTTGGCTTTGGTTGATATATCGAATTCGATCCGATCCGGCACATAATCTTCGACCATGAAGGTGGTTTCGCCGATCGACGCGGCCTTCGGATCGGTGAAGGCCCGCACTCGCCAGGTGCCGGTCGGCACGGCCGAATTCAGCGGCAGTGTCAGGCTGCGGCCGCCGGCGCCCTGGTCGGGCAGCACGGCGCGGCGGAACTCGACGCCATCGGGCCGCTCGACCACAAGCGTCAGCGGACTGCCGCTCGCGGCATTGCCCTGACCATCGCGGACCAGGGCCGTCAGATACACCGTCTCGCCGGAGCGATAGACGCCCCGCTCCGCATAGACAAAGGCATCGAGGCCGGCCGGCACGGCGCGCCCCGCGACACCGCGGTCGGTCAGGTCGAAGGCGTTGGATTTCAGGCTGAGGAACGCATAGTCGGTCTTCTCGCCCGACACGGTGATCATGGCCGGCGACAGGCCGCCCTCGCCCCGCGCCAGCCCGGCCTCGAACAGCACATGGCCGGCATCGTCGGTCTTCTTGGTGGCGAGGATCTCGTTGCTGCGCGACACCAGCCGCACCTCGGCGTGCGGGACGGCGTCAGTCGTGGCCAATGAATTGACGAACACATGGACGCCGTCATTGCCGGAGAACGCGGTGAGACCGAGGTCGGAGACGATGAACCACTGGGTCGCCAGCGAACCGGAATCGTCGTCGCTGCTGGCCGCGCCCGGCCCCTTGGCCGCGGCGGTCATGACATAAACGCCCGGCTGCAGATCGCCGACCGCCTGATCGACCGGAAACGCCGTGGTCACGTCTTCATTCAGCTTGGTGGCGGTGGCGATCTCGCCGGACCAGACCTTGACGCCCTTCTCGTCGCCGAGTGACGAGAGTTCATAGCTGCTCAGCGCGCGCTGGAAGTCGCTGCCCAGCACCGTGTTGATCAGGTTGCGGTCGCCGATCCGGAAGATCTGCACTGACACCGCCGGGGTGTTGACGCTGACCAGCGGAATGCCCTTCTGCCCGGTCCGCGGCAGCACATAGGCACGGCCGGTGAAGCGCACGAACGGCTTGCGGTCCCGCACATAGATATTGAATTCAGCAGATTTCGGCAGCGTCTCCTTGACCGTCGACGGCAGGCCGGCGCGCAGATTGAGATTGTAGCGCTCGCCGTGCTTGAGGCCTTCGACGCACAGTTGCTGGTCCTCGGAGGTCAGCGCCGGCTTGTCGTTGCCGGCCAGCGCCAGGAACGGCGAAAAATCCACGCGCTTGGCGAGGTTTTCGGAAAACTGGAAGCAGACGCGCGGCGACGCCGAGTCGGAATCGACGGAGTAGTCGAGCAGCCGGAAGCCATGGTCGTCGCGCATCTTCTCGTATTGACCGCGCACATCGGCGACTTCGCGCAGGTCGAGCGACAGCCGCAGCGAATCCAGCGCCGGCCGCCAGAGTTTGCGGTCCCCCAGCGATTTGCCCAGCATCGCCAGGGCGTCGGCCTCCTCCCCGGCATTGCCGGCGCGCTGATAGGCGATGTAGGCGGCGGTCGAGGCGCGCTCCAGCAGCACCGTCTGTTCGCGATTGTCGGTCGGGCGGACCTGATAAATGACGCGGGCAATCCGCATCCAGTTGCCGGTATCCTCCGGCGCCAGCGTGGCGATCTGGCCAAGGATGTTCAGGCCGCCCCGGATGTCGTTGCGTTTGAACGCGGCGTCGGCGTCGGTTTTCAGTGTCGCGACGCTCTTTGCGACCGCGCCGGCATCCTTCTTGAGGTCGGCTTCGAGCCGGATCGCCGAATCCCCGAGGTCCTCGCGTTTGAAGGCCTTGTCCGCGGCCTGGGCTGAGACGAGGCCAAACACCAGCGTTGCGACCAACGAGGCGGCGCGAACCAGACCAATCATGGTGGACTCCCTGAGGTGACGGACAGCTGCCGTCTCAAGCTGACGAAAGGCGCGAATCGTGACGCCGTCATGGCTACACGATTGCGAGACCGAAAAGTCCCGCCGTGCAGCACAGGCGCGTCGGCGTGGCGCGAAACCACGCGCGATTGCGGAGGCATCTCGCGACACCCCCAGCAGTTGTCGTCCGAACGGGCGGTACGGTTCGGTCTTCGCCATTGAAAAGTGTCGGATTCTTTCAGTAATTTGCTGCTATGACGAGGCCACGGTCCCGTAGCTCAGTTGGATAGAGCAACAGCCTTCTAAGCTGTGGGTCAGAGGTTCGAATCCTCTCGGGATCGCCAGTCTTATCAAGGTGATAGCTGCCGTTCATCAGTCGTGCAAAGTTGCGAGGCGGCTTCATCCGTCGGCGCCGAATCCCGATGCCCTGATTCACGCTCTCCGTACAACAAAAAGCCCGGCACGAAGCCGGGCTAGGTTTGTTTGCTGGATCGCAATCAAGCGGCCGCGATCAAGACGTCCAGATCAGGACTTGTCTCAATCAGTACTCAATCAGTACTTGGCGACGACCGGGCCACCCCAGTTGAAGTGGTAGTTGAGGCCGCCCTTGATGGTGTGGAGCTGCTGATGTCCGGAATCGATGCCGCCCGGAACGATGTTGCTGAAGTAGTTCGCGCTGCCGAAGTCGGCGTACATGTATTCGACCTTGGCCGACCAGCTCGGAGCAAACATGTATTCGAGGCCGCCGCCGACAGTCCAGCCGGAGTGGAAATTGCTGTCGGACAGCGTGGTGCCGAGTGCGCTCACGGCAAAACGGTTGTCGGCCCAGGCGTAACCGCCCTTCACGTAGAACAGCGCGGCATTGGCAGCGAAACCGACGCGGCCCGTGACCGAGCCGAGAGAGCGGATCTTGTCCTCGACCGAGAAAATGCCGACGACGCCCGCCGACTGCTTGATCGATGCGCCGGCCGCATCAACTTCAAGGCCCCACACAAACTGGCTACCCGGCATCTGCCAGTTGTAGCCGATGGTACCGCCGCCGAAGCCGCCCTTGAGGTCGCCGTTGTTGCCATCCGACCAGCCGTAACCGCCCATCACACCGGCATAGAAGCCGGACCAGTTGTACACCGGGCTGATCGGGGCCGGCGGCGCCTTGGTATAAGGGCGCGCAGCGAGATCGGCCGCGGAGGCGGAGGACGCGAGCGCGATAAACGCGACGCTGGCAAGAAGCAGCTTCTTCATAATGGATTGTTTCCCAAGATTTCCAATGCGGCATCTTTCACCACAGGGGGTTGTACGCCGCAACCGGCAACCACCACCGCTGCGTGTATTCGCGCCGGGACGATGCATTTTTGCCACACGTAGTCCACCCGCAGGAGCCACCCAGACGGCTGGCCACTTGCGCTCGGGGACACACAGCCGAGTCGGCCTTTACGCTCGTCTTGCGCCTGCCCGAATGTGGGGCTTTGCGGCAACAGCCAGCAAAATTTCCGAAAAGGCATTGTTTCTGCGGGGCTTTTCCAACCAACCCGTCGACGCAAAGGGCTTGTTCATCTTCATGAAATCGCGCCATATAGCCGCAAGGTGGATGGTTGTTAATGTCGCACGTTCGGCTGCTTTTGCTGGGGTTCATTCTGCTCGTCCTGCCCACGGCAGGCGCGCATGCGCAGCGTCTTATCCTGATCGAAGAAAACGACTTCATCGCCAAGAGCTACGACCCGACCAAGGGTTTTGATGCCGTCCATGACTACGACTACACCCAGGGCTTCTTTGCCGGGGTCGTGTTCGACGATTTCAAGAAGACCCCCACAGCCGGAAACGTCTACGATTTCCTCCAAGGCGGGATGATCACGTTCGGTGCGCCGGATGGCCCGCGCCAGCAGCAGCTGCAGTGGATTTTCGGCCAGAGCATCTTCACGCCGCAGCATATCGAAAACCCGGTGCGCCAGCCCGGTGACCGGCCGTTCGGCGGCTGGCTGTACACCGGCGTGTCGCTGGCCCAGGAAACCGGGCGCCGGCAACTCGATACATTCGAGATCCAAGTCGGCGCGGTCGGCGGCTCGGCCTCGTTGTGGAAGCAGGTCCAGGGCGGTTTCCACAGCATCATTGGCGACACCCAACCGCAACCCGGCAATTATCAGCTCGCCAACGAACCTGGCATCCTGCTGGCGTGGGATCGACGGTGGAAGTTCGGTTATGAATTCGGGGGCGGCTACGGGGTCGATTTCATCCCCGCCGTCGGCGTCACGGCCGGCAACGTCTTCACCTATGGCGAGGTGAGCGGCCTGGTCCGCTTCGGCCAGTCGCTCGGCACCACCTGGGGTCCGACCCGCATTCGGCCCTCGCCGTCCGGCGCCTCGTTCATGTCGACCAGCTCGACCGATCCGAGCTGGGGCTGGGCGATTTTCGGCGGCGTCGCCGGCCGCGCGGTCGCCCGCAACATCTTCCTCGACGGCAGCACCTTCGCCGACAGCCCGAGCGTGACCAAGAAGCCGTTCGTGTACGATCTGATCGCCGGCGCCGAGATCTTCACCCAGAGCGGCTACAAGCTCGGCGTCTCGGTAACGCAGCGCTCACCCGAGTACACGACGCAACCAAAGAGCGACCTGTTCGGATCGATCGAAGCGAGCATCCGCTTCTAGATCTGGCGCTCCCGATCCCGTCATAGTCCCACACGGCGTTGCGGTTGCATTCGTCAGCGAGCGCAATAGGCTGCGCTCACCCATGACCCGGCGCCTCGCCGGTCCATGCGATAGAGCTTCTTGTTTTGACGCGTTTTCTTCACGCGAACCGGTATCCACTTCGCTGGAAAACGCTTTAGCCGCGAGACGTCGATGCCAGCTCCAAAACCACCCGCCTTTGAGACCCTGAGCCTGCATGCCGGCCAGCACCCCGATCCGGTGACGGGATCGCGCGCTGTCCCGATCTACCAGACCACGTCCTACGTGTTTCAGGACGCCGACCACGCCGCCGCGCTGTTCAATCTGGAACGCGCCGGCCACATCTACACCCGCATCTCGAACCCGACCATCGCAGTGCTGGAGGAGCGGCTCGCGGCGCTGGAAGGCGGCGTCGGCGCGGTCTGCACCGCAAGCGGCATGGCGGCGCTGCACCTGGCGATCGCGACGCTTCTTGGCGCCGGCGACCACATCGTGGCCTCGGCCTCGCTCTACGGCGGCACCATCAACCTCCTGACACACACCCTGCCCCGGTTCGGCATCACCACCACATTCGTGAAGCCGCGCGACCTCGACGGGTTTCGCAACGCCATCGGCCCAAGCACACGCCTGGTGATCGGCGAAACCATCGGCAATCCCGGCCTCGAGGTGCTGGACATCCCGAAGGTGGCCGAGATCGCCCACCAGGCGAGGATACCGCTCCTGATCGACAACACGTTTGCGACGCCCTATTTGAGCCAGCCCGGCGCACTCGGCGCCGACATCATCATGCACTCGACCACCAAGTGGATCGGCGGCCATGGCATCGCCATCGGCGGCGTCATTGTCGACGCCGGCCGCTTCGACTGGGAGAGGTCGGAAAAATTTCCGACCCTGACCACGCCCTATGCTGGTTA
The DNA here is from genome assembly GCA_041424235.1 of Hyphomicrobiales bacterium. Lineage (GTDB taxonomy): Bacteria > Pseudomonadota > Alphaproteobacteria > Rhizobiales > Xanthobacteraceae > Bradyrhizobium_A. Next base: position 29,878 of record JBGMOD010000166.1, on the reverse strand, counting down.
CCACGGCATCGTTTTCAGCGAGGAGTTCGGCCCGGCCGCCTTCATCATGCGAGCGCGCGCCGAAGGCTTGCGTGATTTCGGCGCGTGCCTGTCGCCGACCAATGCGTTCCATCTGCTGCAAGGCGTGGAAACGCTGCCGTTGCGGATGCAGCGCCACGTCGAGAACACCGAGGCCGTTCTGAAATTCCTGACAACCAGCAAGGCGGTCGATTGGGTCATTCACCCGTCGCTCGAAAGCCATCCCGATCATGCGCTGGCCAAAACACTGCTGCCGCGCGGCGCAGGCTCCATCATCAGCTTCGGCATCAAGGGTGGCCGCGCCGCCGGCCGCAAGTTCATCGAAACGCTGCGGCTCGCCAGCCATCTTGCCAATGTCGGCGACGCCAAGACCCTGGTGATCCACCCCGCGAGCACCACGCACCAGCAGATGGACGCCGCGCAACTGGCCACGTCCGGCATCGGCGAGGAGCTGGTGCGGCTGTCGATCGGGCTTGAAGCCGCCAGCGATATCATCGACGACTTCGCGCAGGCACTGCGCGTTTCGCAAAAGGTTTGACCATGCGGCTTTCTGTAAACGGTGACGAGATCTTCGCAGGCACCGGCGGACGGCCGTTCGATCCGTCGCTGCCGCTGGTGGTGTTCCTGCATGGCGCGGGCTTCGATCACACCATCTGGGCCCTGCCGGCCCGCTGGTTCGCCCATCACGGCCACAGCGTGCTGGCGCCGGATCTCCCCGGCCATGGCCGCTCCGGCGGCAAGTTGATTTCGACCATCGGCGGCATGGCAGACTGGGTCGTCAAGCTGATCGCGGCCGCCGGCGCCTCGCGCGCGCGCCTGGTCGGCCATTCGATGGGATCGCTGATCGCGCTGGAGACCGCCGCGCGGCACCCCGACAAGGTGTCGGAGATCAGCCTGATCGCGGCCGGCGCCAGCATGAAGGTGTCGCCGGATTTGCTGGCGTCCGCGCAGGCCAATCATCACGACGCCATCGACATGGTGTCGATCTGGGGTCTCGGCTTTCGCGCCTCGCTCGGCGGTTCGCGCGCGCCAGGGCTATGGATGCTGAACGGCGGCGAACGGGTGCTGGAAGATGCGCCGGCGGGCGCCTTGTTCAACGATCTCGCCGCCTGCAACGACTATACGCAGGCGCTCGAAGCCGCCGCCGGTGTGAGCGTGCCGGCGACGCTGATCCTGGGCGAGCGGGACATGATGACGCCACTGAAGTCCGGCACCGAACTCGCCAATGCCATCAAGGGCGCGCGCCGCGTGGTGCTGCGCGGCGCCGGCCATATGCTGACGGCGGAGCAGCCCGACGAGGTATTGGCCGCGCTGATCGGCTGAATGGCAGTTGTCGCCCCTCATTCCTTGTCGTTGATGGTGATGATGTCGAAGACATCGCTCAATCCGTCGTCGCCGCGCTGCCGCACCCAGAGATTGATCGGACCATCACCGATCATCATGCCCTGATAAGTCTCGAACACCTGTTCCGGATCCTGGGTGAGAATTCCCGCGCGCAGCTTCTCGCCGATCAGCGCCGGATAATGTTTGAGGAACGACGCCTTGCCCGGAATCTGTTTCGTCGAATGGCCGAAGTAACGCAGCGGATACCGTACATGGTCGGCGAGCCAGACCTTGTCGTTCGATCGGATCGCCTGCTGGAGCCGGACCACGAATTTCTGCTTGACCGGGACCTCGCGCTCTTCGGCGCGGGCGGAATTCGAAAGTGCGAGCACCCCCAACAGACAGGCAATCGCACCTGCGCGATCCCGCATCGCGGTCATCATGATCAAAACCTCACCAGACAGCCAAGCCGTGCTGGTTAGTTGGTTTTGGAGAACTCCGGTTCATCCGGCCTGACCAAGATGGTGCCACTGGGGCCATAGCCCGAGATCCGGATCATCGCGCCGTCGTCCCGCGTGCCATGCACGTTGTTCTTATGGATCGAGGCACCCTGCGGCGATCGGAACAGGCAACGAATCCAACAGCAAGAACAGGCGCGCCGTGCGGCGAGCCTGTTTTGCGCGGTGCGAAACGAACGCTCTTACTTCTTCATTTCGTCCTTCTTCATGCCGTCCTTGCTCATCGCGTCCTTGGACATGCTGTCCTTCGACATATGGTCGTCTTTTTTCATGGCGTCCTTGCTCATCGAATCCTTGGACATCGAATCCTTGCTCATCGTGTCCTTGCCCATCTTGTCCTGGGCGAATGCTGCAGGCGCCATCACGAGGCCGAGGGCCAGAACAGCGGCGGACACGCCGAGCGAGATGCGGTTGCTGATTGCCATGGTCAAAAATCCTCCAAACCGGTTTGAAACGACTGATGTCGTCTTCAGTGCTACGGCCCGGGAGGATCGATGTTACGCGGCGCGGACCATAACGGTTTCGTGAAAACTCAGGCCGCTTCGCCGCCGGCCATGCTGATCACGACGTCCGAAAACCGCTCGCCCTGGATCACGATGTGATCGCGCAGGATCTTTGCCGCGAGATCGCCGTCGCCCGCGAGGATCGCCTGCACGGCGGCGGCATGCTCCGTCAACGATTGCGTCACGCGGTTGCGCGCGCGCAATTGCATGCGCCGATACGGCGACAGCCGGCGATGCAGGACGAGGCTCTGATCGGTCAGAAATGCGTTGTGGCTGGCCTTGTAGATCGCCGCATGGAAGGTCGCGTTCTCGAAATAATAGGCTTCGGAATCGCCGGATCGTGCCGCCTGTTCGCACGCGGCATGGGCGGCCACGATGGCGGCCTCGTCCTCCGTGGTATGGCGGCGCGCCGCCAGCCGGCCGCAGGCGGCTTCCAGCTCGGCCATGGTCTCGAACATCTCGACCAGCCGGCGGGGATTGGGCGCGCTGACGATCGCACCGCGGCGGGGACGAATCTCCACCAGGCCGGTCGCCGCAAGATGCAGCAACGCTTCCCTGATCGGCGTCCTCGAGACTCCGAATTTGGCGGCCAGCGTGGTCTCTTCCAGACGCGTCCCCGGGGTCAATTGGCCGGTGACGATCTCGTCCTCGATGGCCTCTCGCAGCCGTGATGGGTGCTTCATTGTGTCGTCCAAGACGTTGTCAAAGACAAACCAAGGTCGCATTGTGTATACACGATTTCTAAGATAGTATGCACAAAAATGTGGCGCTTCACCCCGCTCTGGGGGCTCGGGGTGCCAAAGCGGGGACCGGCGATGGCAAAGACGGGTGAGGCGCAGGCCTTCCTCAACGAGCTGATGCAGACGCTCACCGAGCGCGGACGCGCCCTGCTCCGGCGCACCCGCAACCGGGCCGACAACACCGACCTTGTCGAACTCGCCGAGATGCTGTTGTCGCGGCGCGGCGAGGCCTCGGGTGTGGTGCTCGCGCAAACCCTGCTCAACAGCTTCGCACATGCCCCGCGGGACGTCCGGCTGGAATTCCTCAAGGCGCTGGCCGACAAATTCGGCCCTGACCAGGAGCGACTGCAGGCCGCCGTTCAGGCCTATCAAAACAACCCCGACGCCGCTGCGGTGCAGGCCCTTCAGGCCGCGACCGAGCCGCGGCGCCAGGAGCTGTTCCGCCGCCTCAACCTGGCGCCGGGCGGCACGTTCGCCCTGGTCCGCATGCGCGAGGAACTGCTGGACCAACTGAAAGCCCATCCGGATCTGGCGGTCGTGGATGCCGATTTCGGTCACCTGCTGGCGTCCTGGTTCAACCGCGGCTTTCTCGAATTGAAGCCGATCCGCTGGACCTCGCCTGCCAACATTCTGGAAAAGATCATCCGCTACGAAGCGGTGCATCCATTCTCCGGCTGGAGCGACCTGCGCAGCCGGCTGGAGCCGGCCGACCGTCGCTGCTTCGGCTTCTTCCACCCCCAGCTCGTCGACGAGCCGTTGATTTTCGTCGAAGTGGCCCTCACCACGCAGATCCCGGGCGCGGTCGCGCCGCTGCTGGCGCAGGACCGCGAACCGATCGCACCGGGCACTGCCACCACGGCGATCTTCTATTCGATCTCCAACACCCAGCGCGGGCTTGCCGGCGTGTCGTTCGGCCATTTCCTGATCAAGCAGGTGGTCGAGGACCTCAAGCGCGAGATGCCGGGGCTGAAGACCTTCGTGACGCTGTCGCCGGTCCCCGGTTTTGCCGGCTGGCTGAAACGCGAGCGCAATGCGGCCAATTCCATGCTGTTCGACGATGAGCAGAAGGCGACACTGCAACTGCTCGACAATCCCAGGTGGTTCGACGACGCCGAGAGCCGCGACCAGGTCGAACAGATCCTGTTGCCCATCGCCGCGCACTACTTCCTGCATGCGAAGAATGCCGCGGGCCGCCCGGTCGACCCGGTGGCCCGCTTCCATCTCGGCAATGGCGCACGCCTCGAGCGGCTGAATTTTCTCGGCGACCAGTCCGACCGGGGCATCAAGCAGGCCCACGGCCTGATGGTCAATTATCTCTACGATCTCGGCGCCATCGAAAAGAACCACGAAGCCTATGCCGAGAATGGCGAGATCGTCGCATCCGCTGCGGTGCGGCGATCCCTCAAGGAGTTCACACCACGGGAGCTGGTCCCCGTGCCCTGACCTCGGTCAACAGCTGCGGCCGCGCCAATTTGCCGCTCGCGCTGTGCCCGGAAGACAAAGACGTCTAAAACAAAAATCGACATTGGGAGACAACGCTCATGCTTTCACGCCGTTTTGTTCTCGCATCGGCGCTCGCCGCGCCCGCCATCCTCCGCTTCGGCCCGGCACAGGCCGCAACCACACTGAAGATTTCGCACCAGTTTCCCGGTGGCACCATCGACCAGGGGGATTTTCGTGATCGCCTGACCCGCATGTTCGCCGCCGAGGTCACCAAACGCAGCGGCGGCGAGATCAAGGCCGACGTCTATCCCAATTCGTCGCTGATCAAGGTCAACGCCCAGTTCTCGGCCATGCGCAAGGGCGCGCTCGACATCAGCCTGTTCCCGCTGCCCTATGCCGGCGGTGAATTGCCCGAAACCAATATCGGCCTGATGCCGGGCCTGGTCTCGAACTATGATCAGGGCCTCGCCTGGAAGACCAAGCCGGTCGGCAAGGCGCTGACCGACTTTCTCGCCGACAAGGGCATCATGATCCTCACCTGGGTCTGGCAGGCCGGCGGCGTCGCCAGCCGCTCGCGCCCGCTGATCGCGCCGGAAGACGCCAAGGGGCTGAAAGTCCGCGGCGGCTCGCGCGAGATGGACATGATGCTGCAGACCGCGGGTGCCGCGGTGCTCTCGCTGCCGTCGAACGAAATCTATGCCGCGATGCAGACCGGCGCCTGCGATGCCGGCATCACCTCGTCGACCAGCCTGATCTCGTTCCGGCTCGAGGAAGTCTCCAAGAACCTGACCACGGGGCGCGGCCAGTCCTACTGGTACATGCTGGAGCCGCTGCTGATGTCGAAAACGATCTTCGACGGCCTGCCCAAGACCCAGCAGGATATCATCCTGGCCGTCGGGGCGGACCTGGAAGCGTTCGGCAAGAGCGGCGCGCAAGCCGACGACGTCGCGGTCGCCCAGGTGTACGAAAAGGCCGGCGCGAAGATCGCCGACCTCGATGCGGCCGTCGTCGGAAAATGGCGTGATATCGCCCGCGACACCGCGTGGAAAGACTACGCCGCCAAGACGGCGACATCGGCCAATCTGCTGAAGCTCGCGAACGACGTCGCCTCGTGATGCACGGTCAGGCAGATCCATCTGCCGTGCCGTCGACTGCCGTCGGAACCGATCCGGTTCTGGCGGCGCTCGACCGGTGTCTCGGCCTGTGCAATCGCGTGATCATCATTTGCTCGGCGCTGGCGCTGATCGCAGCCTGCGTCATCCTCAGCTACAGCGTGCTGACGCGCAGCCTGTTCAAGACCGCGACCTATTGGCAGGACGAAGCCGCGGTGTTCCTGCTGGTGGGCGCCACGTTCATGACGGCGGCCTATGTCCAGTCGCAGCGCGGCCACATCGGCATCGAGGCCCTGGTCGGATTGCTGTCGCCGCGGGTCAATCATGTGCGCCAGTTGCTGGTCGATCTCGCCAGCCTGGCGTTTTGCGCCTTCTTCGCCTGGAAGTCCTGGACCCTGACCCATGAAGCCTGGGTCGACGGCCAGGTCTCGAATTCGATCTGGAGCCCTCCCCTGTCCATTCCGTACGCCCTGATGTCGATCGGCATGACGCTGCTGTGCGTGCAAATGACGCTCCAGATCTGGGGCGCGTTCTACCGGTGGCCGCGATCATGAGCGTTCTGGGGATTGGATTGTCCTACGGTGCCGCGACCCTGGTCGCGATGTTTTCCGGAATGCCGATCGCGTTTGCGCTCGGTGCGGTCGCCGTCGCGTTCATGGCGATCTATATGCCGACCGCGTCGCTCGATACGGTGACACAAAACGTCTACGAAGAGCTCGCCTCCATTACGCTGCTGTCGATCCCGCTGTTCATCCTGAAGGGCGCGGCGATCGGAAAATCGCGCGCCGGACAGGATCTCTATTCGGCGCTCCACGCCTGGCTGCACCGCGTGCCGGGCGGGCTCGGCGTCGCCAACGTGTTTGCCTGCGCACTGTTCGCGGCGATGGCGGGCTCCTCGCCGGCCACCTGTTCCGCCATCGGCTCGGCCGGCATTCCCGAAATGCGCAAGCGCGGCTACTCCGGCGGCTTCGCGGCCGGGATCATCGCCGCCGGCGGAACGCTCGGCATCCTGCTGCCGCCCTCCATCACCATGATCCTGTTCGCGGTGGCGGCTGAAAAATCGCTGGGACGGCTGTTCCTGGCCGGCATCGGACCAGGACTGCTGCTGGTGACGCTGTTCGGCGTCTATGCCGTCATTCGTTTCCGCAAGGAGTACGCCACCGCTCACGCGGCTTACGAAGCCACGGGCCAGTCCTCGCCGATCCTGATCCACGACACCTACACCATGTCGGAACGGTTCAGTATGCTGCCGCGGGTGCTGCCGTTCGTCACGCTGCTGACGGGTGTGATGATCGCGCTCTATGGCGGCTACGCCACGCCGTCGGAAACCGCCGGCCTCGGCGGCCTGCTGGCCCTGGTCCTGATCGCGGCGATCTACAGCGTCTGGCGGCCCCGCGACCTGACGCCGATCCTGACTTCCGCCATCCGTGAATCGACCATGCTGATGATGATCATCGGCATGTCGCTGCTTTATTCCTATGTGATGAGCTACCTGCACATCTCGCAGTCGGCGGCGCAAGCCATCGTCGACATGCACCTGCCGAAATGGGAGCTGCTGGCGGCGATCCTGGCGATGGTGATCGTGCTCGGCTTCTTCCTGCCGCCGGTGTCGATCATCCTGATGACGGCGCCGATCGTGCTGCCGCCGCTGCGCGCAGCGGGATTCGACATCATCTGGTTCGGCATCGTGATGACCATCGTGATGGAGATGGGGCTGATTCATCCCCCTGTGGGGCTGAACATCTTCGTCATCCGCAATGTGGCTCCCGACATCCCGCTGAGCGAAGTGATCTGGGGCACGCTGCCGTTCGTGCTGCTGATGTTCGTCGCGGTGCTGCTGCTGTGTGTCGTGCCGCAGATCTCGACCTACCTGCCCGATCTGGTGATGGGCCCCGAGGGCGTCCGGTAGGCGCTCAAGCAAACCGCTTGGCGCCGACCACGCAGGCCACCACGGCGACGGTGACGGCAACCATCGAAGGATCGATGGTTTCGTGCAGCAGGGTTGCAGCCAGCACCAGGCCGAAGAACGGCTGCAGCAGTTGCAGCTGCCCAACGGCCGCAATGCCGCCTTGCGACAGTCCGCGATACCAGAACACGAATCCGATCAGCATGCTGAACAGCGAGACATAGGCGAGGCCGAGCCACGCCGGCTCGGCAATGCCGGCCAGGGATGACGGCATGGTCAGGCACGCAGCCAGCACCATGACCGGCAACGACAGCACCAGGGCCCACGAGATCACCTGCCAGCCGCCGAGCTTGCGCGATAGTTTTGCACCTTCCGCATAACCGAGGCCACACACCACGATGGCGGCGAGCATCAGGAGATCGCCGATCGATGTCGCGCCGCCGCCGCGGCTCACCGCAAATCCGACGACAAACGCACTGCCGAGACCGGAAAACAGCCAGAACATCGGACGCGGCCGCTCGCCTCCGCGCAGCACGCCGAACACCGCCGTTGCCAGCGGCAGCAGGCCGATGAAAACAATGGAATGGGCGGAGGTGATGTGCTGCAGCGCAAGCGCAGTCAGCAGCGGAAATCCCACCACCACGCCCAGCGCGGTAATGATCAGCGAGACCATATCCTCGCGGCCCGGACGCTTCTCCCGGAACGCCAGCAGCAGCACCAGCGCCAGCGCACCGGCGATCGCGGCGCGCGCGACGGTAAGGAAGATCGGGTCGAAATCGGCCACCGCCACCCGTGTCGCCGGCAGCGATCCGCTGAAGATCAGCACCCCCAGGAATCCGTTGAGCCAGCCACCCGCCGTCTTGTCCATTGCATTCGCCTTTCCACTTGGACCATCACAAGGGGCCAAAGTGTCTGGCGGAGCCAGAGACAATCCAATACACTTTAGCCAAACTGTATTGGTAAAATAGGCAGTACGGATGGGCGAAAACCAAGCTCTCGCACCCCCCAGCAGCACCCTCGTGGAGCAGGCCATGCGCGCGATTCAGCAACGGATCGCTGCGCGGACGCTGGCGCCTGGCGCCAAGCTGCCCTCGATCCGGACTTTTGCCGAGACCCTGGGGATCTCCAAATCGACGGTGGTCGAGGCCTATGACCGCCTCGCCGCGGAGGGGGTCATTCGCTCCCGGCGCGGCTCGGGCTTCTACGTGACCGGGCACACGGCCCCGCTGTCGCTGGCCGATATCGGGCCGCAGCTCGAGCGATCCGTCGACCCGCTCTGGATTTCGCGGCAATCCCTGGACGCCGGCGACGAGGTGCTGAAGCCAGGCTGTGGCTGGCTGCCGCCGTCCTGGATGCCGGAAGCCAGCCTGCGCCGTGCGCTGCGCGGACTGGCGCGCGCCGACAACGCCGTGCTGACGGACTATGGAAGCCCGCTGGGGCTGGTGCCGCTGCGCCGGTTGCTGTCGCGCCGCCTTGCCGACTACGGCATCGAAGCCGCCCCCGACCAGATCATGCTGACGGACTCCGGCACCCACGCGATCGATCTGCTGTGCCGTTTCCTGATCGAACCAGGCGACACCGTACTGGTCGACGATCCCGGCTACTTCAATTTCCGTGCGCTGCTGCGCGCCCATCGGGCCCGGATCGTGAGCGTCCCCTATACACCGGTCGGCCCCGACATGGAGGCGTTCGCCAACGTGCTCGCGAACGAACGCCCGCGCCTGTACCTGACGAACTCGGCGTTGCACAACCCGACCGGCGCATCGCTGTCCTCGGTCACCGCCCACCGGCTGCTGAAACTCGCCGAACAGCACAACCTCACCATCGTCGAGGACGACATCTTCACCGATTTCGAGCACGAGCCGGCGCCACGGCTGGCCGCCTTCGATGGGCTGGCGCGCGTGGTCCAGATCGGCAGCTTTTCCAAGACGCTGTCGGCATCGGTGCGCTGCGGCTATCTCGCGACGCGGCCCGACTGGATCCAGGCGCTGATCGATCTGAAGATCGCCACGACGTTCAGCAGCGGGAGGCTGTCCGCCGATCTCCTGCTGGCCGTCCTGAAAGACGGCACCTATCGCAAGCACATGGATGGCCTGCGCACCCGGCTGGCGGTTGCGATGGGACAAACCCAGGCACGCCTGAAGAAGATTGGCATCACCCCCTGGATCGAGCCCAGGGCGGGCATGTTCCTGTGGTGTCAGTTGCCCGATGGTCTCGATGCATCCGATCTGGCACGGCGCGCGCTCGCCGAGAAGATCGTACTGGCCCCCGGCAATGCGTTCAGCATGTCACAATCCGCCGGCAGCTTCCTGCGCTTCAATATCGCGCAATGCGCCGAGCCGCGCATCTTCCAGTTTCTCGAAACCGCCGTGCGCGGGCGTTGACCGCGGCAACGCCCCGACCTCAGATCGCACGCGCCTTGGTATTCAAAGCTTTGGCGTTGAGCGCCGAAGCTACCCGGCTGACCGGCGGCCGGCCGATCAGGCGGCTGACCTCGTTGGTGGCGGCCAGCAGGCGGCTCATGTCGATGCCGGTCTTCACCCCCATGCCTTCCAGCATATAGACCACATCCTCGGTGGCGACATTGCCGGTGGCGCCCGGCGCATAGGGACAGCCGCCGAGCCCGCCGGCCGCGGAATCGATTACCCGCGCGCCCTCTTCCAGGCCCGCATAGATGTTGGCCAGCGCCTGCCCGTACGTGTCGTGAAAATGCATGCCGAGGCTGGCCATCGGCACATCGCTCGCGACCGCGCGCAGCAATTGCCGCGCCTTGGCCGGCGTGCCGACCCCGATGGTGTCGCCGAGCGAAACCTCGTAACAGCCCTGCTCCCAGAGCTGTTTGGCGACGGACGCCACCGCCGACGGCTTCACCTCGCCGTCATACGGACATCCCAGCACGCAGGAGACATAGCCCCGCACCTTGATGCCATCGGCCTTGGCACGCGTCAGCACCGGTTTGAAGCGTTCGATCGACTCCGCGATCGAGCAATTGATGTTGGCACGCGAGAAGCCCTCGGATGCTGATGCAAACACCGCAATGACGCGGGCACCTGCAGCCAGCGCCGCGTCATAGCCCTTTTCGTTGGGCACCAGGACATGGAATTCACGATCCGGATGATGGTCGACCGCTCGCAGAACCTGGTCGGAACTGGCCATCTGCGGAACGGCCTTGGGCGAAACGAAACTGCCGACTTCGATGGTCGGAAATCCTGCTGCAATGAGCGCCTCGATGAAGGCCACGCGGGCCTCCACCGTGATCGGCGTCTTCTCGTTCTGCAGCCCGTCGCGCGGGCCGACCTCGACTATCCGGACCTGGTCGCTCATCAAAATCTTCTTACGCCTTTGGCTCGATTTCGGCGAGCTCGGCGCCTTCCTGCACGATGTCGCCGACCTTGCACTTCAGCGCCTTGAGCACGCCGTCGAATGGCGCCCGCAGCGTCTGCTCCATCTTCATCACTTCAAGCGTCAGGATCGGCGCGCCCTTCTCGATCGCAGCTCCGACCTCCGCCAGCAGCGCCACCACGGTGCCCGGCAGCGGCGCAACGATGCGGTCTTCGCCGGCGTGATCTTCCTCGTCAACGCCGAACGGATCGACCCAATGCAGGTCGAAGCGTCCGTTGCGGCTTCGAATATAGAGCTCGCGTCCCTCGACGACCGCGACGATCTGGGTCTTCGCACCCTGGAGATCAAGGCCGATCGTTGCATCGTCGACAGGGCTGGACGCAAATCCGATCTCCCGGCCATCGATCAGCACGGTCGCCGGCCCGCTGCCATAGTGCAGCGTCACCGTATGATCGCTCTGGCCTTGCCGGAACACGAACACGCGCTTGCGCCGGCTGACCTGCGCCCAGCCGGCCACACGCCACGGCGAATGCGCGTCGCTCGCTGTTGCTCGCGTTTCATCGCGCAGGATTGCTGCCACGCCCGCGCAGAGCTCGAGGTCGGAGACCGCGGCCTGCGGCGGTGTCAGCACGGTCAATTCGCGTTCGATGAAACCGGTATCGATGGCGTTGTCGCGGACATTCTGGTGCGTCACGAGCGCGGACAGGAACGGGATATTGGTGACGATACCGCGCACGTCGGTGTCGTCGAGGCCGCGGTGCAACCGGTCGATCGCAGCGCTCCGTGTTGGCGCCCAGGCGATGACCTTGGCGAGCATGGCATCATAGTTGGGCGACACCACATCGCCCTCCCGATAGCCTGCGTCGATGCGCAGACCGCCGGTTTCGTCGGGCGTACGCCAGGTTTTGATCCGGCCGACCGACGGCATGAAATTGCGTGCCGGGTTTTCGGCATAAACGCGCGCCTCGATGGCGTGGCCGTTGAGCCGGATCTGGTCCTGGGCCAGCGGCAGGGTTTCGCCAAATGCCACCCGCAATTGCCATTCCACGAGGTCGATGCCGGTGATCAATTCGGTCACCGGGTGCTCGACCTGCAGGCGCGTATTCATTTCGATGAAGAACACATCCTTGCCGTCGGATACGAACTCGATGGTGCCGGCACCAACATAGTTGACGGCTCCCGCGGCCTTGCGCGCCGCGGCACAGACGGCCTCGCGTTGCGCGTCGTTCAGCGTCGGCGACGGCGCTTCCTCGATCACCTTCTGATGGCGACGCTGCAGCGTGCACTCGCGCTCGAACAGCGAGAGCAGATTGCCGTGGCTATCGCCGATCACCTGAACTTCGATGTGGCGCGGGTTATCGACGTATTTTTCGATCAGAACCTTGTCGTCGCTGAAAGCCGCCAGCGCCTCGCGCTTGGCGCTGACGATGGACGGCGTCAGCTGGTCGGCGGAACGCACAATGCGCATGCCGCGGCCGCCGCCCCCCGCCGATGCCTTGATCAGCACCGGATAGCCGATCTTGGCCGCCGCGCTCGACAGCGTCGTGTCGTCCTGCGCATCGCCATGATAGCCCGGCACCAACGGCACGCCCGCCGCTTCCATCAGCGCCTTGGAGCCCGATTTCGAGCCCATGGCCGTGATCATCGCTGCGGTCGGGCCGACGAAGATCAGGCCTGCATCGAAACAACGCTGGGCGAATTCGGCGCTTTCCGACAGGAAACCGTAGCCGGGATGCACGGCTTCCGCACCGGTTGCCTTCGCAGCAGCGATGATCCGATCAATGTTGAGATAACTGTCGCGCGCCCGTGCCGGTCCCAGCAGGATCGCATCATCGGCCATCGCGACATGCAGCGCATTCTCATCGGCTTCGGAGTAGACCGCGACCGTCCGCAGGCCCATCGCCCGGGCCGTGCGGATGACACGGCAGGCGATCTCGCCGCGGTTGGCGATCAACAGCGTGCGGAAACGACGATAGAGGGAATGAGGCTCGGTCACGTCTGGCTCCATCACCCTTGATTCCATGTTGGCTTGCGCTTTTCGAGAAATGCCGAGAGGCCCTCGCGAGCCTCGGGCTTGGCACGCATCTCAGCGATCAATTGCGCGGTTTCCAGCAGCACGGTCTCATCGATCGGCCGCCCGGCAACCGTGGTCACCAGCGCCTTCGCGGCAGCCCTCGCCGCCGGCGCCCCGGTCCTGAGCTGCTTGATGACGGCAGCGATCCGCGCCTCGACCCCATCGGCCGCAACCACGTCGTGCACCAGACCGATCCGTGCGGCCTCGGGCGCCGCAAACACCTCCGCGGTCTGGAAATAGCGGCGCGCCTGACGCTGGCCGATGGCGCGGACGACATAGGGGCTGATCACCGCGGGCACGAGGCCAAGCTTCACCTCCGACAGGCAAAAACTTGCCTCATCCGTTGCAATGGCGATGTCACAGGCCGCGACCAGGCCGACACCGCCGCCATAGACCGGTCCCTGCACCCGGGCAATGGTGGTCTGCGGCATGCGGTCGAGCGCGGCCAGCATCCGCGCGAGCGGCTGCGCGTCGCGGACATTCTCGTCCAGGGTATAGCCGGCCGCCTTCTTCATCCAGCTAATGTCGGCCCCGGCACAGAAGCTCTTGCCCTCGCCCTGGACCACGACGATGGAAATATCGCTGGCTTGCGCAACACTGTCGAAGGCCCGTGCCAGTGCGGCAATCAACTCTTCATCGAACGCATTGTTGCGCTCGGGACGGTTCAGCGCGATGCGGGCAACGCCGCCCTCGCGGTCGATGCGTACGGTCTCAGCCATGGTCACATCCTGAACACGCCGAACCGGGTCGGCTCGAGCGCGGCGTTGGCGGCGGCGGACAGGCCCAGGCCCAGCACCAGGCGCGTGTCGGTCGGGTCGATCACGCCGTCGTCCCACAGCCGGGCCGTCGCGTAATAGGGATGGCCCTGCTTTTCGTACTGCGCCCGGATCGGCGCGCGGAATTCATCTTCTTCCACGGCGGACCAGGCGCCGCCTTTTGCCTCGATGTTGTCGCGGCGCAATGTGCTCAGCACCATGGAGGCCTGCTCGCCACCCATCACGGAGATGCGGGCGTTCGGCCACATCCAGAGGAAGCGTGGGCTGTAGGCGCGCCCGCACATGCCGTAGTTGCCGGCGCCGTAGGAACCACCGATCACCACCGTGAATTTCGGCACGCTGGCCGTGGCAACAGCGGTCACGAGCTTGGCGCCATCGCGCGCGATGCCGCCCGCCTCATACTTCTTGCCGACCATGAAGCCCGTGATGTTCTGCAGGAACAGCAGCGGAATCTTGCGCTGGCAGCACAGTTCGATGAAATGCGCCCCCTTCAGAGAGCTTTCGCTGAACAGGATGCCGTTGTTGGCGATGATGCCGACCGGGTAACCCCAGATGTGGGCGAAGCCGCAGACCAGCGTCTGTCCGTAGAGCTTCTTGAACTCCTCGAACTCCGATCCGTCGACCATGCGGGCAATGATTTCGCGCACGTCGAATGGCTTGCGGGCATCGGCGGGCACGACGCCGTAAATCTCTTCCGGGGCGAACAGCGGATCGCGCGGCTGGCGCCAGCCGGTGGCGGCGCTGACGGCCGGATTGAGATTGCCGACGATGCGGCGCGCGATGCCAATCGCATGCGCGTCGTTCTGGGCATAGTGATCGGTGACGCCGGACTGCCGGCTGTGGACGTCGGCGCCGCCGAGCTCCTCGGCGGTGACCACTTCGCCGGTCGCAGCCTTCACCAGCGGCGGCCCGCCGAGAAAGATCGTGCCTTGATTGCGCACGATGATGCTCTCGTCCGACATCGCCGGCACATAGGCGCCGCCGGCGGTGCACGATCCCATCACGATGGCGATCTGCGGAATGCCTTGCGACGACAGCTGCGCCTGGTTGTAGAAGATCCGGCCGAAATGACGCTCGTCGGGGAAAATCTCGTCCTGCTGCGGCAGGAAGGCGCCGCCGGAATCCACCATGTAGATGCACGGCAGGTTGTTCTGGCGCGCGATGTCCTGCGCCCGCAGATGCTTCTTCACCGTCATCGGATAATAGGTGCCGCCCTTGATGGTCGCATCGTTGGCGACGATCACGCACTCCCGGCCCGCCACGCGACCGATGCCGGTGATGATGCTGGCGGAGTGAACGTCACCGCCATAGAGATCATAGGCGGCGAGCGGCGACAGCTCGAGAAACGCAGTTCCGGGATCGATCAGCAGGTCGACCCGCTCGCGCGCCAGGAGCTTGCCGCGGGACGTATGCCGCGTCCGCGAGGCTTCCCCACCTCCCCCGGCCACCTGGTCGAGCTTCTGGCGCAAGTCAGCCACCAGCGCCCGCATCGCTTCGGAATTTCGGGCAAAATCGGACGATTTGGGATCAATCCCGGAATGAAGCGGCATGGGCCTCCCGCCAGATCAGTGTTCTTGTCCGCCCCTCAGCACCGGGGCAGTTTTCGAACTAAAGCAGTCTCCGTGCCCGTGTCCAGTGCGCAGGCGACAGAGCAGGCTATATCGCCCACCGCGGTATTCGCACGGGCGTCCGATCCATGATCGAAGACAGGTGGCGGTCGAAATCCCCGTGCCGTACATAGGAGGCGCCGGGGACGCCGGTAGGCGCACAAGCCTCATTTAAGCACGGGGGCCGAAGGCCGCGCATGCCAGATGCCAGTACGCCGGACTGACCGTCGTCGGCGCCAGATCAGCGAATCGGGAAATTGCGGTCAGTCAGTCGAGGCCTAGTGCGTCCAGGGCTCGCCGCGCCGAAAGGCAAAATTGTCCGAATAGGCAGCAATCCGCCGCACCGGCTCT
The DNA here is from genome assembly GCA_041424235.1 of Hyphomicrobiales bacterium. GTDB lineage: Bacteria > Pseudomonadota > Alphaproteobacteria > Rhizobiales > Xanthobacteraceae > Bradyrhizobium_A. The sequence continues at coordinate 14,165 of JBGMOD010000166.1, read as the reverse complement.
TTCGGCTCCAGCAGCTGATAGGAAATGCCTTCACGCTCGCAATATGCCACCGCGTCTTCCTTGGTGTGGAAGCGCAGGGTGAGCTGCTGTTTCATGTCGCCGGAGCTGGTCCAGCCCATCAGCGGCTCGATCGTCCGCGGCTGTTCGGGCTCATAGTCGAGCTGCCACTCCCGGCTCTTGGCCTTGCCGGATTGCATCGCATTCTTGGCGGGTTTGTAGATGCGGGCAGTCATTGACCAGACGAGCTCCATAGGGTGGTGACAGCGGGTGTGTGACATCCCTGTCATGATCAAACCGGTCTGCGGGACCGGCTCTCTCGGGCCACCGCGGCCGGCGAACAAGCCATTGCGGTGACGGGTATGTGAGTTTTATTGTACGATTCTGCCGTTTAACAGGGCTAATTTCCGTCAATATATTCGTTCCGCAACGCTGTTACAATCTGGCTGTCGGGCCCGGGATCGACCATTATCCCTCATCGGCATCCGCATGAAATGGTCCCCATGACAATCAGAGCGATACTTCCCGCAGGCGGCCGTGACCTCAGACTTGATCTGTTCCGTGGCATCGCCAACTGGGCGATCTTTCTCGATCATATCCCCTACAACATCGTCAACTGGATCACCACGCGCAACTACGGCTTCAGCGATGCGGCTGACCTGTTCGTTTTCATCTCCGGCTACACTGCGTCGTTCGTCTATGCACGGATGATGCTTGATCGCGGCTTCGTGGTCGGCGCCACGCGGTTGATGAAGCGCGTCTGGCAGCTCTACGTGGCGCACGTTTTCCTGTTTGTGATCTACATCGTGACCATCGGCTTCGTCGCGATCAAATTCCACGATCCCGACATCATCAACGAATTCAACGTCGCCGGGCTGATCGACAATCCGATCGAAACGCTCAGCCAGGGCATGCTGCTGAAATTCAAGCCGGTGAACCTGGACGTGCTGCCGCTCTACATCGTGCTGATGGGTGTGTTTCCGCCGATCCTGTGGCTGATGTTGCGGCACCCGGATGTCATCATGATCGCCTCGCTGGTGCTGTATTTCGCCGCGCGCCAGTTTGGCTGGAACCTGCCCGCCTATCCGGCCGGCACCTGGTATTTCAACCCGTTCTGCTGGCAGTTGCTGTTCATCTTCGGGGCATGGTTTGCGCTCGGAGGTGCGCTCGAATCGCGCTCGGTCATCAAGTCCAAGCACCTGCTTGTCGCGGGTCTGGCATATCTGGTGTTCGCACTGGTGATGACCATGGCGGGCCGGTTCGAGACGCTGGGCAATTTGTTCCCGCGCTGGTTCTTCGATGCGTTCAACCCGAACGACAAGACCAACCTCGCGCCTTACCGCGTGCTGCACTTCGTGATCATCGCCTTCCTCGTCACCCGGTTTTTCCCGAAAACCTGGCCTGGCCTGGAATGGAAGGTGTTTGCGCCGATGATCAAGTGCGGCCAGCAGTCGCTTGAAGTCTTCTGCGTCGGCGTCTTCCTGTCCTTCATCGCCCACTTCCTGTTGACCCTGAGCTCGGGCTCCGTCTTCGTGCAGATCGTCGTGAGCGCCGCCGGCATCGCCTTGATGACGGCCGTCGCCTACTACCGCGCCTGGTCCAAGAAGCAGGACAAGCCGCCGCCACGGCCAAAGCCGGCGCCCGCGCCCGTGGTGCCCTCGACGGAGAGCAGTGCCGCGGCATAACGCCTGCCGTGGAAATCCAGCTCAAGAAAAAAGCCGCCAGCCATCAAAGGCCGGCGGCTTCTTCGTCTCGATCGGGATTGGATTACACGTCGAGCACTGCGACGATCCGCAGCGAGTCACGTTCCACGATGATCACCTGGTCGTTCACGACGAAATAGCGATAACCACGCCACTCCGGGTGAATGTCGATGATCACCGGCGGGACCTCCACGACCTGTACGGTGCGCGGGACGACCGTTCCCACATTCAGCGAGAAGTTGACGTTGGTGACCTTCGGCCCGGTCGCGATCACCTTTTCACGGATCTGGGTGCGCTGTTCTGTCGTCATCTTGGTCTCGGACGACGAAGCTGCGCCGACCGTGGATTTGGATGCCGGCTGCGACTGAGCGTTGGTGGTCGACTTGCCATCCGGCTGCTTGGTGTCGCCGGTCTTCTGCGCCGAATGGTCCGGCGCCATCTTGTCCGAACTCATCTTGCTGTTGGTTTTGCTGTCGCCAGCCGCTGGCGCCTGGGCATTCTTGCTGTCGCTCTTGCCTTCAGCCCGGCCGTCCATCTTATTGGGCGCGGCAGGCGTTTGCGCCTGCTGGCCCGACGAACCGGCCTTCGGCGACGACTGTTCGGTCATGCCGGGCTTATGCTCGCTCGCGGCACCTCCGCTCGCGCCGCCACGCTCCATACCGCCGGCCGGTGCTCCGCGCTCCGTGGTGCCGGGCGACGCGCCGCCCTTTTCAGCAGCGCTCGGAGCCTGAGCAGAGGCAGCCCCCATGCTCACAGCAAGAGCAATGGCGGCAACGGTTGTCAGGAATGTCTTTCTCATTACGGCATCCTCCAGAATGCATCGTCAAACCCCACCTGCCCGACCAACCACGCGCCACCGGCGTCGTTCCGGGAACCCGCACGGAAAAGTGATGAACAGCCATTCATGCTGCGGATCGCACAGCAGAACGCATCCGGGGCCCTTGAGAAGGCCTTTGGAGGAATAAGGAGAGCCTTGGAGGGGAAAGTGGTCGGAGCAGTAGGATTTGAACCTACGACCCTCTGCTCCCAAAGCAGATGCGCTACCGGACTGCGCTATGCTCCGACGATATCTTTAGATGGCGGCGACAGGGATTGCCGGGCCGACAGCCAAAGCCGAAACCCGGCCTGACGAGGCCTTCGATACACGCTTCGTGCAAAACCAGCAAGACGCTGGAAAATGACCCTATTTTCCGTCGAAAAGCGGATGGCCGACCCGATCGCCGGGCTTGATCCCGAGCTTTTTGGCCGTCCCGGCAATCACTTCCAGCACCCCGCGGACCGCGCCTCCCGACGGAATGATCTTTTCGGATTCGACCTGGGTGTTCTCGGCGATCCGAAGAATCCGCCCATCGGACTTGATGAAAATCATATCCAGCGGAATGAGCGTGTTCTTCATCCACATCGAGACATTCTGCTCCGGTGTGAAATCGAACAGCATCCCGCGCCCCTCGGGCAACTCCTTGCGGAACATCAGGCCCTTCTCGCGCTCTTCGTTCGTCCGCATCACCTCGACGGAAAACACCTGCACCCCGGACTTGGTGATGATCTCGAGCGGCTCGGTGTCCGCGGCGCGGGCGAACGACACACCGAACAACGCTCCCCAGAACACCGCCAGAGCGACCAGCCAACGCAGGTTGCGCCCGTCCGCAAAACCAAAACCGCGACGAAATCTCATGACATCCGACCTCTGGACAAAAGCCGGCGCAACCTAGCGTGTCCGGCGCGGACGTGAATACCGTTTTTGCAGGGTGGCGCACACATCTTATTGATGGGGATGGCCTTCCCAGCCCAAAAACAAATACCCGCCCCACAATCAAGCAGGGCGAGCGTGTCGCAGAAAGCAGAGCGCCTTTGTGAGACCTGGCGGCGGTTAGTGTGGTGACATTCCGGGGACGCCAGTCTCCGGCTGGATTTCCGCCGCCATCATGCCTTTGGACCCCGGCCCATAACGGACCAGCACATACTGACCGGGCCGCAGCTCGGTCATGCCGTAGCGGCGCAGGGTTTCCATATGGACAAAGATGTCCGGCGTACCCTCACCGCAAGTCAGGAAGCCGAACCCCCGCAGGCGGTTGAACCATTTGACCTGAGCGCGCTCGAGACCACTGGTCGGCGTTACGCTGGCGTGGGTGCGCGGCGGCGGCAACTGCGCCGGATGGATCGCCGTGGACTCGTCCATCGAGACCACGCGAAACGCCTGATAGCCCTTCGAGCGCTGCAGGCACTCGACGACAATGCGCGCGCCTTCATACGCCGTCTGATAGCCGTCGCGCCGCAGCACTGTCACATGCAGCAACACATCGGGCCAGCCATTGTCCGGAATGATGAAGCCATATCCCTTGGAGGCGTCGAACCACTTGATGACACCGCTGACCTCGACGAGGTTGGCCGCCACGCCATCGCCGGCACCAAGGAATGGATCCGCCGCGGATGACCGGTCGCGGGGGCCGGGAAACTCACCAGAATGAAAATCATTGGCGCCAAGACTACGCGATCCGGATCCGCCTAACGCCGACCCTCCCGGCCTCTTGGACTCAAAACCGTCCGACCCCATCTCCCCGGACCTCACACAAGCAAAAACGCAGTCAGCCACCGCGTCTAATTTCCCGTCATCCGCGCCGTTCTCATTGCCGATCCGTGCGCGAATCTCCTGATTCGACGATAACACTCCCCGACAACTCGCAAAGATAAAAAACTCGTATGCGCGGAGCTATGAACAGCCTTGCGCTTCTGCGAATCAATTCAGCAGATCAATTGCCTACGAAAGGACCAAGGGTCTCGCCGATGTCGTGCCGGATCACGAGATCGGCAAGATCATCCTGTTCGGTCGGCTCGTTATTGACGATCACGAGTTTTGCACCGGAGTTTCGTGCCATCATCGGAAATCCCGCGGCAGGCCAGACCACCAGCGAGGATCCGATCGCAATGAACAGGTCGCATGTGCGGGCGAGTTCCGCGGCGCGGTGCATCTCCTCTTCCGGCATCGCCTGACCGAACGAGATCGTCGCGGTCTTTACCGGCTCACCACAGCTCGAACAGTTTGGCGCATGCGCGGTGCGATCGAACTGTTGCTTCGCCCATGTCAATTCGAACCGTCTGTCGCAACCGATGCAGCGGGCATAGGTGGTATTGCCATGAAGTTCGATCACGCTGTCGGAGCCGATGCCCGAAGCCTGGTGCAGGTTGTCGATGTTCTGGGTAATGACGGCGGGAACCTTGCCGGCCTTGTGGAGCGCCGCGAGTGCACGATGCCCCCGCCCAGGCTTCGCGGCCGCGAAGGTCTCTTCCATGGCGAAGCGCCGCCGCCAGGCTTCATCGCGTGCGTCCTGGCTCGCCACGAACTCGTCGAACGGAATTGGCCGATTGCGGGTCCAGAGCCCGCCAGGAGAGCGAAAGTCGGGAATGCCGCACTCGGTCGAAATCCCGGCCCCGGTGAATGGGACGATCACAGATGCGTCGGCAATCATGTCGCCGAGTTGTTCGATACCGTTTGCGAGACTTGAGGCGATCATCCGGAGCATCCGTTCGGGCTGATCGCAACTACAAACCGAAAACCGCCGGGGTTTCAAGCGAGCTTTCGCACGCATCGGTTCCGTCCGCGCGACGTTGATCTACCGACGCAACGAAGTTGTCCAAACGCCGCTGCGAAATGCAAAAGGGGCCGAAGCCCCTTCATCGCACAGCTCTGTCTGCCGATCGGAATCAGGCCGCCTTGGAAACGTGCTCCTTGGAAACGTGCTCCTTGGAAACGTGCTCCTTGGAAATGGGCTCCTTGGAAATGGGCTCGTCGACTTTCTCGCCAACCTTGGCAGGCTCGTCCTTCCTGGGTTTCGCTGTGGGAGCCTGCGGTTTCTTCGCCGGCTTTCCGTAGAGCGACAGCTTTTCCAACTCCGCCTCGAGTTCGGCCTGACGAGCTGCAACCTTCTCGGCGAGCTTATCCGTCGCTTCGTCGCGCAACGCCGCCAGTTCTTCGATGCTCAGGGTATTCAAATCAATCTTAGCCATTCTGGCCTCCCATTCACCCGATGGACGTAACGTGAACATTCCGAGCAATGCAAGGAGCTATGCGGCTTATCCACGGAACGATCACGATGCCCACCATCGCAACCATCGCGGCCGGTCGGCGTTGTTGGTTTGAGCGGCGAAGATAGCCCGCTGGAGAAGGGCGCAATTCGAGGAGATCGAATCGCTATCAACAAACGCCTGATCGGCAACTGATTGTCGGCTCGCGTTTGGTAATGGCTGCCCTGTTGTGAACAACGCGCGATAACATTGACTGAGACGACGTGCCCCGACGAAAGTCGCCGTTTGATTTGGGAGTGCAACAACATGAAGCCAGACAAACTGGTTGACGAGCCCGTCGAGCAACGTAACGGCCACTTGTCGGAACGTGAACTGATCCGCCGGCACGTGGAACGCAGCGTGGCGTTTCAACGGCAGATGATCAAAGAGCAGGAAGACCGCTGCCGCAAGCAGATGGCTGATGTGAAAGCATCCCTGAAGGCCGTAAGCTGGCCGCGCTGACCGGCCCCTTCGGCCTGCACTCTCACGCGATCAACTGGCTTTCAAGAACTGGTGACCGCAAGAACTGGTGACCGGGTGAACCTTTTGCCCTCCCGAGAGTCATACTTCGGGAGCGGTCACCCCTACCGCTCCAGAGCGGTTACCCCGCCGCTCAAGCGACCCACAGGCCCTGCTTGTCCCCCCAGGCAGGGCCGTCGCATTTTCAGGTTCGGCCACGTCTTGGAACTCCCGCGCGAAATCCGCCGGCAGAGGTCTGCACCTGACTTGATTTTGCTGCTATCTAATGCCCGTCGTGCACCGATCCAGACGAAATTTCAAAATGTTCTCAGAAGGATAAGAAACATGCGTTACCTGCACACGATGTTGCGCGTCCGCAATCTCGACGCCGCGCTCAAATTCTACAGCGATGCGCTGGGGTTGAAGGAAGCCCGCCGCATCGACAACGACAAGGGCCGCTTCACGCTGGTCTTCCTTTGCGCGCCCGAGGATGAAGAGCTGCTCAAGCAGTCCAAGGGGCGCGGCGCACCACTGGTGGAATTGACCTACAACTGGGACGAGGAAAAATACGGCGAGGATCGTTACTTCGGACATCTCGCCTACGAGGTCGACGATATCTACGCGACCTGCGACCGTCTGCAGAAACTCGGCATCACCATCAACCGTCCGCCGCGCGATGGACAGATGGCGTTCGTGCGCTCGCCCGATCTGCATTCGATCGAACTGCTGCAGAAGGGCGACGCCAAGCCGCCGCAGGAGCCGTGGTCGTCGATGCCGAACACCGGTCACTGGTAAACGGGCAGCCTCTTCAACTGCACGCTTTCCGACGCCCCAGATCGACGGAACGTCTGCCTCCCTCCCGTGTTGGGTCTACAGCAGGGCATTGATGGAGGTGAGGAAATGGGACGAGGAATTCTGTTGTGGCTGTTGGGCGTACCGATTCCCGTGATCATTCTGCTGTGGTTGTTCTTCGGCAGATAGACCATCGAAGATCGATATCAGGAGCCCCGCGCAAGCGGGGCTCCTCTGCTTTCGGGATGCCGTCTCCGCGATACGTGAAAATTTAAATGCGACGCTTGTGCCATGCAGCGAGAGCGCGCGGGCATGCGCGCCGCAATTCGAACTGGACCTCCCTGCACCGGCGTGGAAGATGACCGGGTCAAGAACCGAGGGCTTCTGAAGCCCCGATCCCGGGAGAAACAGCTCTGATGTCCACGCCGGCACGCGCGCGTCCAAAACCGACGCCCGAAACACAACACTTCTGGGACGGCACGGCGGCGGGAGAACTTCGTCTGCAGCGTTGCGACAGCTGCGCGAACACCTATTTTCCGCCACGCCCATTCTGCCCGGGCTGCGGCTCGCGCAAGGTCAGCATCTACAAGGCCAGCGGCAAAGCCACTCTCTACAGCTACGTCATCAATCATCGCCCGGCGGCGCCCGGCTTCACCCCGCCCTACGCCATTGCGGTGGTGACGCTCGAGGAAGGTCCGCGCATGATGACCAACATCATCGATTGCCCCCAGACCCCCGAAGCGCTTGTGCTCGACATGAAGCTCGAAGCCGCGTTCGAGAAACTGGATGACGCGATCACCCTTCCCGTATTCCGCCCGGCGAAAGGCTGACCGTCATGCGCAGGAACCAGGTCGCCGTCGTCGGCGCGGCTGAAACCACGAAACTCGGGGTCATCCCCGACATGTCGCAGATCCAGCTTCATGCGGATGCGGCTCTCAATGCGATCGCGGATGCCGGGCTCAAACTGTCGGATATCGACGGGATCGCGACAGCGGTCGAGACGCCGCAGCAGATCGCCCATTATCTCGGCATCACGCCGACCTGGGTGGATGGCACCTCGGTCGGCGGCTGCTCCTTCATGCTGCACGTTCGCCACGCCGCGGCCGCGATCGAAGCCGGCCTCTGCAAGACCGTGCTGATCACCCACGCCGAAAGCGGCAAGTCGATGATCGGCAAGCTGCCGCGCTCGACGCCACCGGACAGCCTCAACGGCCAGTTCGAGGCCCCGTTCGGTGTCTACGGTCCGCCCAGCATGTTTCCGATTCCGGTGCTGCGCTACATGAAGACCCACGGCATCACCCATGAGCAGATCGCCATGGTGTCCGTGGTGCAGCGGGAATGGGCGGCAAAGAATCCGCGCGCCACCATGAAGGAGCCGATCACCGTCGCGGACGTGCTGAACTCGCGGATGATCGCCTACCCCTTCCGCATCCTGCAGTGCTGTCTCGTCACCGATGGCGGCGGCGCGCTGATCCTGACCAGCGCCGATCGCGCCAAGGATTTCCCGCAGAAGCCGGTCTATATCCTTGGGACCGGCGAGAGCGTGGAAACGCCCATGGTCAGCCAGATGGAAACGTTCGACTCCTCGCGCGCCTTCCGCGTCGCTGGACCGACGGCGTTCCGCGAGGCCGGCATCACCCACAAGGACGTCGATCATGTGATGATCTACGACGCGTTCGCGCACCTGCCGCTGTTCGGCCTCGGCGACCTCGGCTTCATGCCGCATGAGGAAACCGGCAAGTTCATCGCGGATCGCAACACCGCACCGGGCGGCAGGCTGCCGGTCAACACCAATGGCGGCGGTCTCAGCTACATGCATTCGGGCATGTACGGCATGTACGCCCTGCAGGAGAGCGTGCGGCAGATGCGCGGCATTGCGCCCGCGCAGGTGCCGGGGGCTAAGATCTCCGTATGCCACGGCGTCGGCGGCATGTTCGCCGCCAGCGGCACCGTCATCTTCACCAACCAACGCTGATCGTCCAGGGAACACAGACATGGCTCAGAACAAGGCGCTCGACGGCAAGGTCGTCATCGTCACCGGCGCGGGGCGCGGTATCGGGCGCGAAATCGCGCTGCTGGCCGCGGCCGAAGGCGCCAAGGTCGTGGTCAACGATCCGGGTGGCGCGGCCGATGGATCGGGCACGAGTGCCGCTCCCGCGGAGGAAGTCGTCGACGAAATCCGCAAGCGCGGCGGCACCGCAGTGGCCAACTTCGAAACAGTTGCCGAAGCCATTCCCGCCAGCAAGATCGTCAAGACTGCGATCGACAGCTTCGGCAAGCTCGACGGCGTGGTCAACAACGCCGGCATCCTGCGTGACGCGATCTTCCATCGCATGAGCGTGGACGCGTTCGAAGCCGTCATCAAGGTGCACCTGATGGGCTCGTTCTACGTCTCCCATGCGGCGGCACGGCTGTTTCGTGAGCAGGAAAGCGGTTCCTTCGTCCACTTCACCTCGACTTCGGGCCTGGTCGGCAATTTCGGCCAAGCCAACTATGCTGCGGCGAAACTCGGCATCGTCGGCCTGTCGAAGTCGATCGCGCTGGACATGAGCCGGTTCAACGTGCGCTCGAACTGCGTCTCGCCATTCGCCTGGAGCCGGCTGATCGGCACCATTCCGACCGAGACCGAAGCCCAGAAGGAGCGGGTTGCCCGCATTCAGCAGATGGGGCCGGAAAAGATCGCGCCGCTGTCGGTGTTCCTGCTCGGCGACGCCGCCAAGGATGTCACCGGGCAGATCTTTGCGGTGCGCATGAACGAGATCTTCCTGATGGGCCAGTCGCGCCCGCTGCGCTCGGTGCATCGCGCCGACGGCTGGAATTGCGAGACCATCGGCGAGCACGCCATTCCCGCACTCAAGGCGTCGTTCTATCCGCTCGACCGGTCCGCGGATATTTTCTCCTGGGACGCGATCTGATCGCTTGCCGAAAAATTTTTCTTAAGTCATTCCGGAAGCCGCGCAGCGGCTATCCGGAATCTCGAACGCACAACAAGAACGACGATCGAGATTCCGGGTTCGTCGCTTCGCGACGCCCCGGAATGACCGGTTTTTTGCCGTCTACCCATCAATAAAACGCGGCGCCCGCTTCTCGATGTTGGCGCGCACCGCTTCGGTCTGGTTCGGAAAGCCCATCAGCTTCATCTGTTCGACCGACTCCGCCAGCAACGCCGGCGCGGGATCCACTGAAAGATTGTTCAACAGCCGCTTGGCCGCGCGGATCGCGTCCGGGCTCTTGCCGGCGATCTCCTTCGCCACCTCCAGCGCCGCCGCGCGCGGATCGTCGCAGACCCGCGTCGCGAGCCCGTAACTCAAGGCTTCCTGCGCCGAAAAGATGCGTCCCGTATAGGTCAGGTCGCGCAGAATGTCGTCGCGCACCAGGCTCGCCAGGATCGGCGTGCCCGCCATGTCCGGCACCAGGCCCCATTTGATCTCCATCATCGACATCCGCGCGTCCGGCGCGAGAAAGCGCATGTCGGCGCCAAGCGCGAGCTGGAAGCCGCCTCCGAAGGCCACGCCGTGGACCGCCGCGATCACCGGCACCGGCAATTGCCGCCAGCCCCACACCGCCTGCTGGGAGTGATTGGCAATTCCGTGGGTGCGCGGCGCGAGGTCACGCTTCTCGCCACCGGAGACGCCGTTGCCGCCATGCTCCTTCATCGCCTGGAAGCGCCCCATGTCGAGGCCGGCGCAGAACGCCCGTCCCTCGCCTGACAGCACCACGGCGCGCAGCCCCTTCTCGGTCCGCAGCTTCGCTGCGGTGTTCACCAGCGCCTCGAACATCGCCACGTCGAGCGCGTTCATCTTGTCGGCGCGAACCAGGCGGACATCGGCAACACCGTCCGTCATGTTGACCGAGATACGATCGTTCATCGAAAAGGTCTCCCCTGCATCGTTTGTTTGATATCACTTCATGACCATTTCACCGGATATGAGACGAATTGTCACGAACTGCCGGCGCCGAGCGCATTAACGTAAACGTACAGCCGCGCAAACGTGATCGCACCGCAACTTTCCGGCCGACGGAACATGCGCTAACGCTGGGTGTTGAGAGGCCACGCGGTCTTGCGTCAAGTGGTCGACGATCGCGTGACATTGCGTGGAGCGTGCCATGCGTGGAGTTGTTGCCGCAGTCCTGGGATGCGTCCTGCTGACATCGTCAGCCACGGCGCAGACTGCCGGGTTCTGGGTGGTTGGCAGCGCGGCCAAGGGCTGCCGGATCGTCGAACAAAACCCGGTCATTTATCTCGATGGCGATGTGACGTTTTCCGACGGCCCTTACCGTTCGATGGACGATGCCAAACTCGCCATGACGACCATCAGTGTCTGCAAAACCTGACGTCGTTAATGACGTTCGAAATCCCGGCAAATTTCGCTCATTTCGAGATGACTACAATTTTAGCGATCCGCTGAACGGGAACGCAAAAGTCCTCTGCAAGAGTGCCGCCATCAACGATGGGCAGGCTCATGATGGACGCGGAATTTCAGCATCTTCTGGACGAGGTCAGCGCGGTGATGGGCCCGGCGCCGGCGCCCGGCGATGCTGACGACTGGCTGGATTTCGATAATCTTCCGGAACCGGCCAACGACAACACCATGGAATGGCCCTACGTGCCCTTCCCGTCGGGCTGGACCGCGTCCTGCTGACGCGCGCTGCGTTTGGCAATCGCCAGCGCCTCATCATTAGTAAATGGTATCAATTGGTTGCGGATGATTTCATCCGCCCGGACCCGCGCCGCTCTCCAAGAAAAGCTTTGCAGATTTTAAATGATCGATTAAATCGTAATCGGTCAATTTTTCAGCGAGGCTTGCCATGTTTACCCCCCGCCTGCTTGCCGGACGCAACATCCTCGTGACTGGAGGCGGCACCGGGCTTGGCAAAGCCATGGCCGCCCGTTTCCTCAGCCTTGGCGCCGATGTCCACATCTGCGGCCGCCGCAAGGGCGTCTGTGACGAGACCGCCACGGAACTGATGGCGGCTCATGTTGACAAAGGATTTGGCGGCAAGGTCACAAGCCACGGCGTCGACATCCGGGACTCGGCGGCCGTGGACGCCATGATCGATGGCATTTTCACCGACAAGCCGCTCACCGACCTCGTCAACAATGCCGCCGGCAATTTTATCTCGCGGACCCAGGACTTGACGCCGCGCGGCTTCGACGCCGTCGCCAATATCGTCATGCACGGCACGTTCTACGTCACCCATGCGGTGGGGCGGCGCTGGATCGCCGGCAACCAGCGCGGCAACGTGGTCTCGATCGTGGTGACGTGGGTGCGCAACGGCAGCCCCTATGTCGTCCCCTCCGCCATGAGCAAGTCGGCCATCCATGCCATGACCATGTCACTGGCGACCGAATGGGGCCGCTACGGCATCCGCCTCAACGCCATCGCACCGGGCGAAATTCCGACCGAAGGCATGAGCAAGCGCATCAAACCCGGCGATGAAGCCGGCGCGAAAACCATCGCTCACAACCCCATGGGCCGGGTCGGCAGCATGGATGAACTGCAGAACCTGGCGGTGTTCCTGATCTCCGGCGGCTGCGACTGGATCAACGGCGAAACCATCGCCATGGACGGCGCACAGGCGCTCGCCATGGGCGGCAATTTCTACGGCCTGCGCGACTGGTCGGACGCCGATTGGACCACGGCGCGCGACGCGATCAAGGCTCAGAACGAGAAGGACCGCGCCAAGCGCGGGTAAAGCGTTTTCGAGCGAAGTGGATACCGGTTCGCGTTAGGAAAACGCGTTAAAACAAAAATCCAGAGCCCCGTTCCGCTTCTATCGGAACGGGGCTCTAACCTTGAACCGGTGCGCCGGGATCAGCGCGCTCCCGGGCAGACGGTGACATAACGATCGCGCCAGCCTTTGCTGGTGTGGGTTCGCCCGCGCAATTCCCGATAGCAGGCGGGTCCGCTTTCCGACCACTGCTCCTCATACGGGATGCGATAGCCCCAGCCGCCGGGACCGCCGCCGTATCCGAACGGATAACCGTAGTAACCGAAGCCGGGGCCGTAGAAGCCAGGCCCATAGAAGCCAGGTCCGTAGAAGCCCCCGTAATATCCGCCGTGCCTCCATCCACGCGCCGATGCCTCCGAGGTGGCGGCAACCACACCGATGGCCATGATGGCCAAGGCGATCATCGTTTTTCGCAACATCATTCAGCTTCCTTACCACCCCTGTCCGAGGAGACCTTCACGAAGATCCCTCTTCATGAAGATCCTTCTTCATAAAGATCCTTCTTCATAAAGATCCTTCTTCATAAAGATCCCTGGCGGAGATCTCGCAATCAAGACCGGTTGTAATGGTTTTGGGGCCGGGCTGCAAAAGGCCGGCACGATCAACAAAGCGTCAGCTTGTTACTGCGCGTGTCTTGCCGTTCCAATAACTGGCCGCAGCACTATGGCGACACCGACGGCAAGGACGATCAGGCCCGCGCACGTCATCGCTAGGTTCACCATATGCGAGGACCAGCCCGGCAATTGCGGCTGAACGATCCAGTCGAGATGCAGGAATGTGAGATCCGCCGGCGATGCGCCATGCCGTCGCCAGCCGAGGCGGACCAGCCCCAGGACCAGCAGCGGACTGCCTGATCCGATCAACAAAACGCCGACGAGCGCTTTCACAACGGGCACCATGCCCTTGTGTGGTCTTCGCGACGGCACTTTCGGTTCAAGGTGAAACCGGACGATGGCGCCATTCGAAGGCGATAAGAAGCAATGATCAAATCGTTTCGCAGCGCTGCGAGATCGGCGCTCGTGCAGACTGGTGCCCACAACGCAAGAAAATACCTCCGGCAGGGCATTGCCGGAGGTATCGGAGATCTACATCAAACTGGTTGATATCCCCCTTTCGCTGTTAACGTCAGAAGCTGCGCAGGATCTGAACCGAGCCGTTGTACAGGCTCTGGTCCTTGAGCCGGAACGTCGTGCCGTTTGCATAGCCCGGGACGCCGGTGCCAGCGCTGGTGAACGTACCGCTGAGGTTCTGATCGAGCCGGGTGTAGATGAACTCGGCCGAGAGCGTCAGGTTCTGGACCGGAGTCCAAGCCGTCCGCGTACCGATCTGGGCGACCGACAGGTCGAAGCTTCCCGTGGCATTGGTCGCGCCGGTGTTCAAGCGACCGCCGTTCGCCATCGCGAGCAGCAGGGCATCGCC
>JBGMOD010000165.1:0-55024 GCA_041424235.1 Hyphomicrobiales bacterium | reverse complement strand
AATCGTCTCGACGCCTATATGAAGCAGGGCGGCACCGTGCTGTTCGACACCCGCGATGCCATCGAGGCGCCGCCGGGCTCCGGCGGCGAAGCGCAGACCCCGGGCATGCAGACCCTGCGCAACATTCTCTCCTCGCTCGACATCCCCGAGCTCGAGCCGGTGCCGCGCGAGCACGTGCTGACCAAGACGTTTTATCTGCTGCGCGATTTTCCCGGACGCTTCAATTCGGGGCAGACCTGGGTGGAAGCGCTGCCGCGCGAGGACGAGGACGAAAGCAGTGCGCGGCCGGCGCGCGGCGGCGACGGCGTGTCGCCGATCATCATCACCTCGAACGATCTGGCCGGTGCTTGGGCGATGCGCCCCGACGGCCAGCCGATGCTGCCGCTGACGCCGGGCGAACCGCGCCAGCGCGAGTTCGCGTTCCGCGCCGGCGTCAACATCGTGATGTACACCCTGACCGGCAACTACAAGGCCGACCAGGTGCACGCCCCGCAGATCATCGAACGGCTGGGGCAATAGCTCATGCAATACGGCATCGCCTTCGCGCCACTGGTTCCCTCGCTGGTACTCTGGATCGGACTCGCAGCCATCATCGTGATGGCGGTGGTGCTGCTCCTGGCGCGCGCCCGCGGCGCGGCGGTGCGGGTCGCGGCACTGGCGCTGATCCTGCTGGCGCTGGCCAATCCATCGTTCACCCGCGAAGAACGCGAGCCACTGTCATCGGTCGCTGCCGTCGTGGTCGACAAGAGCCCGAGCCAGAATTTCGGCGACCGCGCCAAACAGACCGAGCAGGCGCGCGAAGCACTGGTCGACCGGCTGAAACAGATCAAAGGCCTGGAAGTGCGCGTGGTCGAGGCCGGCCAGGCCGACGGCGAAACCGACGGCACCAAACTGTTCGGCGCGGTGTCTTCGGCGCTTTCGGACGTGCCGACCGACCGCGTCGCCGGCGCCTTCCTGATCACCGACGGCCGCGTCCACGATATCCCGGCCAATGCGGCCGCGATCGGCTTCACCGCGCCGGTGCACGCGCTGATCACCGGGCGCAAGGACGAGCGCGATCGCCGCATCGCCATCGTCGCCGCACCGCGCTTCGGCATCGTCGGGCAGCAGCAGACCATCACCTACCGGCTCGACGACCAGGGCGTCAGCGGCCAGCAAGCACGCGTGACGGTGCGCCGCGACGGCGAAGTGCTGAACGAGCGCCCCGTCAACAGCGGGCAGACGGTGAACGTCAATATCGACATCCCTCACGCCGGCCCCAACATCATCGAGATCGAGGCGACGCCGCTCGAAGGCGAATTGACCCCAGTCAACAACCGCGCCGTGGTGTCGATCGACGGCGTGCGCGACAAACTGCGCGTGCTGCTGGTGTCCGGCGAGCCGCATTCCGGCGAGCGCACCTGGCGCAACCTGCTCAAGTCCGACCCCAGCGTCGACCTGATCCACTTCACCATTCTGCGGCCGCCTGAGAAGCAGGATGGCACCCCGATCAACGAGCTGTCGCTGATCGCGTTTCCGACCCGCGAGCTGTTCCAGCAGAAGATCAACGAATTCCAGCTGATCATCTTCGATCGCTACGCGCGCCAGGGCGTGCTGCCGATCTCCTACTTCGACAACATCGCGCGTTATGTGCGCAGCGGCGGCGCGGTGCTGGTCTCGGCAGGGCCGGACTACGCCTCCACCACCAGCATCTGGCGCACCCCGCTCGACAGCGTGCTGCCGGCGGAGCCGGTCGGCGTCACCGAGCAAGCGTTCACGGCGCGGCTCACCGATCTCGGCAAGCGCCATCCGGTGACCCGCGGGCTCGAAGGCTCAGCCTACGACCCGCCGCACTGGAGCCGGTTCTTCCGCCTGGTCGATACCCGCAACGCCACTTCGCCGGCGCTGATGGAAGGCGCCAACAAGGAACCGCTGCTGCTGCTCTCGCGCCAGGGCGAAGGCCGCGTCGCGCTTTTGTTGTCGGACCACATCTGGCTGTGGGCGCGCGGCTATGAAGGCGGCGGCCCGCATCTCGATCTGCTGCGGCGGATGTCGCACTGGCTGATGAAGCAGCCGGAACTCGACGAAGAAGCGCTGCGGCTGCAGGTGCAGGGGCACGATCTCGCCGTCACCCGCCAGACCATGGCCGATACGGTGGCGCCGGTAACGGTGACCTCGCCATCCGGCGCGACGCGAACCCTGACCTTGACCGCGGGCGATCCCGGCCAGTGGCGCGGCACCACCAATGCCGATGAACTCGGCCTGTGGCAGGCGACCGACGGCACGCTGAAGGCGCTGATCAATGTCGGCCCGGTCAATCCGAAAGAGTTTTCCGAGGTGACCTCGACCACCGACACGCTAACGCCGCTGACACAGGCAACGGGTGGAGACACCCGCCGCATCGCCGACGGCTCGGGCGTCGACGTGCCGCGCGTCCTGCCGGTGCGCTCCGCCACCTCGTTCCGTGGCGACGGCTGGCTCGGTGTGCGCATGCGCGACGCCAGTGTGGTGAAGGGCATCGGCGTGCTGCCGATGTTCGCCGGCCTGATCGGCCTGCTGCTGCTGATCGGCGCGTTCGCGGCGACCTGGGTGCGCGAGGGGCGGTAACGGACTTCTCGCCCGGATCAACGTAACTCCGAACTCTCCAGCTTATTCCTCATGATGAAGAGCACGAAATGCGCGTCTCGAAGCATGAGGACAACGCGGCCGACATCGACACTGGATAACTATGCAACTGATCCGCACGGCGCTGACAAACCTTCCCCGCGACCTCGCCACCCAAACCCAGGCGCTGTTGCGCAACGCGTATCGCGACAATCCTGAGCCGGAATACAACTACGGTCCGCAGCCACCCGATGTCGTCGTGCTGGTGCTCGACGGCAATTTCATCGCCGGTCATCTTGCGGCCTATACGCGCGACGTCACCATCGACACGACGCCCGCCATCATCGGCCTGATCGGCGGCGTCGCGGTCGCCGAAACGCACCGCTTGCAGGGACACGCCCGCGCCATGGTTGCGGAAGCGCATCGCTATTTTGTCATGCACGCGATTGCGTTTTCCGTGCTGTTTGCGGCGTCGCCGGCGATCTATCGCTCCAGCGGCTATCGCGACATGACGAACACGACCAAGTTCATCGATCATGACGGCGGGTTGAAGGACCTCGTTTATCGCGACGGCATGGTGGCGGAGCTCGCGGACTTACCATGGCCGAACCGGCCTCTCGATCTTCGCGGACCGACGGTGTGACGCAGGGGATGATAAGATGTCGCGGCAAGATCTGCCGTCGTCGGGCAGAAAGGTGCTGCGACAATCGTACCGCGAGCGGCACGGCACACACCTAATGGCTTGAACCTCAACGCCTTTCGATTCTGGCCCGCCGTTTGCTCGCCCTCGCGTAGGACAATGGTGGAGTGGTATGATGCGGATCGACGGCGCGAGCGGGCTCTATGCAATGCCGGGCAACCGGCCGGCCTCGGCGGCGAGCAAGACGACCACTCAGACGCTGACCAGCACCGATGCACCAGGCTCCTCCTCCGCGTCCTCCACTGGCTTCGATTTCACCAGCATGACGCCGAACCAGATGAAAGGCGCGGCCGACGCGCTCTACAAGTCCGGCCAGATCGACCTGACCCAGGTCTTCATGCTGGAGAACGCAGGGCGGCCGCTCGGCACAGCAGGCCCCAATGGTGAGTTCATTCCGCTGTCGGCCTCGGAGCGCGAAGCCACCGGCAACACGCCGGTGAATTACATCCGGACCGCCAAGGACGCGATGAATTATCTGGAGCAGACCGGCCAGGCCGCCGATCCAAAGTCCGGCTACGCGCAGTGGCAAGGCATTCTCGATACGCTGCAGACGATGCAGGGCGCACGAACGGGCGTAAACATTCTGGCTTGAAGGTAACGCAGGCGCCCCACCATTCCGTGTCTAATTGTTGCTGAAAATCATCACCTCGCCGCCATCTTGCTCTGGGGTACCGCCCCACCTCGTTCGAGCGTTGACAGTCTGACCTGCCCTGACGGATGTTATATTATAACATTGCATGGATCGACCGCGACAGGCCGCTCCCGGCGATGGGGGAGCATTGCGTGAACTGGGTGAGATCGAAAGTCAGGCAGGCTGCAACGCTGGCGCTATTCGCGCTCGGGATTCAGCTCGTGCTGTCGTTCGGCCACGTCCATGCCGACGACTTTGCGCATGCTTCAACGCTGACGACTCAAGCGACCGCCAGCCGGCACGACACCACCCCACAGTCCCCGTTGCAGCATCACGACGGGCTGGCCGCGCATCACTGCGGTGTCTGCGCCTCCATCGTGCATGCCGGCGCGCTGGTCGCCGCTGCAACACCCTCGCTTCCGGTGCCGCCGGCGTTCGCGATCCGAACTGAGACTGCGGCGGCGGACTTCACGCTGCCCGATCTCACGCGCGCCGCATTCCGCTCACGCGCCCCTCCACTTTCCTGAGACCGCTCGTCTGATCGTCAGGGATGACGCCGTCACCGGCGACATGCCGACGAGACCGGTCCGCTCACAAGAGCGGGAAACCGTCCATGCGCCGGGTCGCGACACCCCGCGCGACGGCCTCATTCAGGAATTCAGTTTATGTCTCGTTTCAATCGCAACCACGCGCTCCTCCTCGGCGGCTCCGCCTTCATCGCACTGATCGCCGCCAACACCACGGCGTTGTCACAAGACAGCAGCACGCCCGCACCGGCCGGCGCTACCGCGCTGCCGGAAGTTGTGGTCAGCTCGCCAAGTCCGATCCGGCACGCGCGGCCGCGTCCCTCCCAAACCAATTCGGGTTCAGGACCGCAGCGACAGGCCCGCACCCGCGCGCCGGTGCAGCAGGCGGCCGCGCCATCGACTCCGCCGCCCGTTCAGGGCACGCTGCCGATCGTCACCGACCAGTTCGCCACCGTGACCGTGGTGCCCAACGAAGAAATCCGCCGCAGCGGCGCCACCACGCTCGGCGATCTCCTGCTGAACAAGCCCGGCATCACCGCGTCCTCGTTCGCACCGGGCGCATCGAGCCGGCCGATCATCCGCGGCCTCGACGTCAACCGTGTGGGGATTGTCGAGAACGGCATCGGCGGCAGCGGCGCCTCCGATCTCGGCGAAGACCATTTCGTCCCGATCGATCCGCTCACAACCAACCAGGTCGAGGTGATCCGCGGCCCGGCAACGCTACGTTATGGCTCGCAGTCGATCGGCGGCGTGGTCAGCGCCACCAACAACCGGATCCCTGACGCGCTACCGTGCGCGACCGCAACGCCGTTTCCGACTTACGGCCTGCCAGTGAAGGCGCCGCTCAGTGCCGCCTCGACCAGCCCCTGTGTCAGCTTCGAGACACGAAGCACGTTCTCCAGCGCCGATATCGGCCGCGAAGGCGCGGTGCTGCTCGACGCTGGCGGCAACAATTTTGCGATTCACGCCGACGGCTACTCGCGCTCGACCAACAGCTACGCCATCCCGAGCTATCCCTACCGCTTCGAGCCGGGCCGCGCCTTCAACGGCCGGCAGCCGAATACAGAAACACGCTCGGAAGGCGGCTCGGTCGGCGGCTCCTACATGTTCGACGGCGGCTTTGTCGGCGTCGCGGTGATCCAGAACAACAGCCTCTATCATATCCCCGGCATCGACGGCGAAGACCACAACACCCGCATCGACGCACACCAGACCAAGATCCTGTCCAAGGGCGAGTATCGTCCGGACACCGCACTGATCGACGCCGTGCGGTTCTGGGTCGGCGCCACCGACTACCGGCACAACGAAATCGGCCTCGGCGACGACGGCACCATGGGGGTGCGGCAGACCTTCACCAACAAGGAGCAGGAAGGCCGCCTCGAAGTGCAGCTCGCGCCGTTCAACCTGCGCTTCGCCAGCCTCACCACCGCGCTTGGCGTGCAAGCCGCGCACCAAGAATTGACGGCGCCGAGCCCTGACGATCCCGGCGCGCAATTCAACGGCCTGTGGGACCCCAACCACAACAGCCGCGTCGCCGGCTACATCTTCAACGAATTCAAGTTCACCGAGAGCACCAAGGCGCAGGTCGCCGGTCGCATCGAACATGTGTCGCTGAGCGGCACCACGCCGGATTTCCCGGTAGATTACATTCCCGACGGGATCGACCGGCCCAATGTGCAGCACAATCCCAACTTCACGCCGAAAAGCGCCAGCATCGGCCTGATCCAGAACCTGCCGTGGAATCTCGTCGCCAGCGTCACCGCGCAATACACCGAACGCGCGCCCAAGCCCGCCGAACTGTTTTCGCGCGGCGCCCATGACGCCACCGCCACCTTCGACATCGGCAACCCCAATCTGCAGGTCGAAGCCGCCAAGTCCATCGAGGTGGGCCTGCGCCGCGCCACCGGCCCGTTCCGCTTCGAACTGACCGGCTACTACACCCGCTTCAACGGCTTCATTTACCGCAACCTGACCGGTGTCATGTGCGGCGAGGACTTCAACTCCTGCGGCAACGGCGATCCCGGCAACGAAGGCCGGCAGGCGATCTATTCGCAGCGCGACGCCAATTTCCGCGGCGGCGAATTCCAGTTCCAGTATGATGTGCTGCCGATCTCGACCGGCCTGTTCGGCATCGAGGGCCAGTATGACATCGTGCGCGCCACCTTCACCGACGGCACCAATGTGCCGCGGATTCCGCCGCAGCGTCTCGGCGGCGGCGCCTACTGGCGCGACATCAACTGGCTCGCCAAGGTCAACCTGCTGCACGCATTCGACCAGACCAACGTCAGCGCCGTCGAGACCACCACCCCCGGCTACAACAGGCTGCGCGCGGAGCTGAGCTACACCGAGAAGCTGGCGCATTCCGGATTCGGTTTGTCCAGCTACACCATCGGCGTGATCGGCGACAACCTGCTCAACGAGGATATCCGCGACGCCTCCTCCTACACCAAGGACGAGGTGCTGCTGCCCGGCAGGACCATCCGCGTGTTCGCGAATACGAAGTGGTGATGTGGCGACGAAGCAAACCCAGGTCGTTTTGCCCGGGGCACGGCCGGGCTGGCGGCGCGCCGGGATCGTGTCGGACTGTTGCCGAAAACCATCACCTCGGCACCGCTTTGCTGCGGCGCCGGGCTTCGGCCTCTTCAGACGTTGACAGTTTGTCGCACCCCGCGCGATGTTACATTGTAACACTGCGATGAGGAGGCCGCCGGCCGCCTCGCAGCGGGGCGCGGCTGATGAACTGGGTGAGATCGAAGGTCAGGCAAGCTGCACTGCTGGCGCTGTTCGCGCTAGCGGTTCAGCTTGTGCTGTCGTTCGGCCACTTCCATTCCGAGGGCCTCGCGCACGCCGCGGCCGCGCAAGCGACAGCCCAGCAGCGCATCACGACGAACCTATCGGCGTCTCACCAGCAACCCGATGGGATCGCCGAAGATTATTGCGCGATCTGCGCCTCGATCGAGCTCCTCGACACACTGGTGGCGACGGTGGCGCCCGCGCTTCCGGTGCCATCGGTGTTCGCGGTTCGAACCGAGACCGTGTCCGCCGACTTCGCCCTGCCCGATCTGACGCGCGCCGCGTTCCGTTCGCGCGCCCCGCCCCGTTCCTGACACCGATCGTCTGATCGTCAGGGATGATGCTCATCCCACGCAACAGCCCTGACGATATCGGTCCGCTCGCAAGAGCGGGAAGCCGTTTATCCGCAGCATCACAAAGACGCGCGCGGCGGCATCATCAGGAATTCAGGTTATGTCTCGCTTCAAGACCACCCACGCTTTTCTTCTGGGCACCTCCGCGCTCGTTGCACTGATCGGCTCCGGCCTCTCCGCATACGCACAGGACACCTCCACGCCGCCGGCCAGCAGTTTGCCTGCGGCGAGTCCGCCACCACCGGCCGACAACACGCCACCACCCGCTGTCAGCGCGCCATCCGGTGTCGCACCGGCCGGCAGCCAGGCCCTGCCGGCCGTGCGGGTGACGGCGCCACGGCGCGTCACTCGCGCGCGGCGTCCGCACATCCGCGCGGCGGCGACGCAGATCAGCCGGGCTCCCACCGAGGCCGAGATCGTCGGCCGGCAGGG
This sequence comes from Hyphomicrobiales bacterium, assembly GCA_041424235.1. Taxonomy (GTDB): domain Bacteria; phylum Pseudomonadota; class Alphaproteobacteria; order Rhizobiales; family Xanthobacteraceae; genus Bradyrhizobium_A. Next base: position 47,005 of record JBGMOD010000165.1, on the reverse strand, counting down.
CGCCAGCTTCGACGGCGCCCGCACCCAGTTGCTGACGCCGATCGGCGCGAACGCCTATCAGCTCGACCAGAAGAGCATCGAGGCGTTGCCGCAGGGCACCAACGCGCCGCTCGACAAGGTGCTGCTGCAGACGCCCGGCGTGTCGCAGGATTCCGCCGCCAGCGGTTCGCTCCACGTCCGCAACGAGCACGCCAACCTGCAGTACCGCATCAACGGCATCATGCTTCCCGACGGCGTCGGCGCATTCGGGCAGATCATCGACACCGGCATCGTCGGCAGCATGTCGCTACTCACCGGCGCGCTGCCGGCGCAATACGGCCTGCGCACCGCCGGCGTGCTCGACATCCAGACCAAGGCGGATGCGTTCAACAACAGCGGCAGCGTCAGCATCTATGGCGGCAGCCACGGCACCGTGACGCCGAGCTTCGAATACGGCGGCACCGTGGGCCAGACCCAGTATTTCGTCTCCGGCCGCTATTTCGGCAGCGACATGGGGATCGAAAACCCGACCTCCAGCCGCAGCGCGATCCACGACCACACCGATCAGGGCAAGGGCTTCGTCTATCTCTCCACCATCATCGACTCGACCTCACGCCTGGTGTTCATCGGCGGCACCTCGACCAGCACCTACCAGATCCCGAACAATCCGGGACAGCCGCCGGGCACGTCCAGCGGCGGCAATAACTTCGTCACCTACCCCTTCGACTCCGCCAACCTCAACGAGCGGCAGACCGAGAACAACCAGTTCGGGGTGCTGGCCTACCAGAAATCAATCGACGGACTCGACCTGCAGCTGGCGTATTTCACCCGCTACAGCACGCTGCACTTCATGCCGGATTATGTCGGCGACCTCGCCTTCAACGGCGTCGCCTCCGATGTCTATCGCCGCAGTCTCACCAACGGCATCCAGGCGGATTCCTCCTACAAGCTGACCGACAGCCACACCCTGCGTTTCGGCTTCCAGGTCAGCGGCGAGCAGTCGCTGGTCAGCAACACCTCCGCCGTGCTTCCGGTGGATGCCAGCGGCAACACCACCACCGACACGCCGTTCATGATCAACGATTCCAGCTCCAAACTCGGCTGGCTACTCAGCACCTACGCTTCCGACGAGTGGAAGATCACCAACCAGGTCACGCTCAACACGGGTCTGCGGTTCGACCAGATGTATTCCTACACCGACGCCAACCAGCTCTCGCCGAGGGTCAGCGTCACCTACAGACCGTTCGATGGCACCACCTTCCACGCCGGCTACGCGCGCAACTTCACCCCGCCGCCGCAGGTGCTGGCGGCGCCGACCAATCTCGCGCTGGTCAACGGCACCACCCAGCAGCCGGCGGTGAGCCAGAATGATCCGGTGCTGCCGGAGCGCTCCAACGTGTTCGATGTCGGCGTGGTGCAGAAGCTCGGGCCCAACCTCGAGGTCGGCATCAGCGCCTACTACAAGACCGCCAAGGATCTTCTGGACGACGGCCAGTTCGGCGCGGCCTACGTGCTCACCGCCTTCAACTACGCCAAGGCCAACAACCTCGGCGTCGAACTGACGGCGAAATACGTCAATGGCGGGTTCAGCGCTTATGCGAACTTCTCTGCCGCGCGACAGATCGCCACCAACGTGGTGTCGAACCAGTATCTGTTCGATCCGGACGAGCTGGCCTACATCGCCAGCCACTATGTCTACACCGACCACAGCCAAATAATCTCCGGCTCGGCGGGCGCGTCATATCTATGGAACGGCACGCGCTTCAGCGCCGACCTGATCTACGGCAGCGGCTTGCGCTCCGGCTTCGCCAACCAGGATTCGCTGCCGTTCTACACCCAGGTCAATCTCGGCGTGTCGCACGACTTCATCACGCCGGCCTCGACCAAGCCGCTCACCGTGCGCTTCGACGTGGTCAATGTGTTCGACAGCATCTACGAGATCCGCGACGGCTCCGGCATCGGCGTGTTCGCGCCACAGTACGGGCCACGGCGCGGGTTCTTTGTGGGGCTATCGCAGAAGCTGTGAGGGGGTGGGACGTGAGAGTGGGATGCGTCTCGCCTCCCTCTCCCGTCATGCCCGGGCTTGTCCCGGCCATGACGGCGGAATATGGCGAGGCGTGTTGCCCAACACAGACGCGACGAAAGCGCGACCACGACACGCACTCACACAGCGTGACGACCGCGCCTCGCGCTACGCCCCCGCGTTCGCCTTCGCGGCCCAGTCCGGCCTGATCGCGCCGCTCACGCCCTCGAATGCGCCCTCCACCAGCTCAGCCACCAGCAACCGCTTGTGGTCGACGGGCCCCGGCATCGTCGCGCGGCCCTTCGGGATCGCCTTGAAGCCGACGCGGCCGTAATACGGCTCGTCGCCGACCAGCACCACCAGGCGGTGGCCGGCGGCCTTGGCCTCGCTCAGAGCGCGATCGAGCAACGCGCGGCCGACGCCGCGGTCGCGGAACGGCGGCTCCACCGTCAGCGGCCCAAGCATCAGCGCCGGGGTGTCGCCGATGCACACCGGCAATTGCCGCACCGAGCCGACCAGCAGGGTGCCGATCCGGGCGGTGAACGACAGCGCCAAGGTGTGATCGATGTCTTCGCGCAGCCGGTACGCGCTGAGCACGAAACGCCCGGGCCCGAAGGTGCGCTCGAGCAGCCGCTCGATGGCCAGCGCATCGTTGGGGGTTTCCGGCAAAATGGTCAGGGACAGATCGGTCATGGCTGCGCGCAATAGCATCTGGCGGAAGGGTGGTCCATTGCCGTGATGGCAACGGACCGGAATCAGCTCCAGTCAGAGGATATTGACGCCTTTTCAAATACTTCGGCAATCCGCGCCCGGGTGCCGCGCGTGGTGCCCTCCGGCAGGGCGTCAATCGCGTAGAAGCCGCAGGCGACGATTTCCCGGTTGGGTTCGGGCACGCCCTGCTGGCGGAACGCGCGCACGATATAGAGGGCGACATGGTCGCGGCGGGAGATTCGGCGGTTGAAGTAGATGCCGTGCAGCTCGGGCTGCCCGGTGATCTCGATCTGGCCCTCTTCCCAGACCTCGCGCTTGAGCGCATCCGCCACCGTCTCGCCGACCTCGACGCCGCCGCCCGGCAGGTGCCATCCCGTCACATAGGTGTGCTTGACCAGGAACACGCGGCCCTCGCCGTCGATCACCATGGCCCGCACGCCCAGCGTCATGCCGCGCGCGAAACGCCAGTAGAAATGCAGCACGCCGCGAATATAAGGCTCGAGCGCGGATCGGAGATTTTGTTGGTTCATCGCACCAGCAATCCACCAAGTTCACCGCGCGCGCAACCTTTGCCGCACCCCGATCGACCCGTGGACTCGCGCTTGCATCGCCGGCGGCATCTTGCCAAAACCATGGTCATGGCGCCTTTCGTGCTCGCGCATCTGTCGGATCCGCATCTTGCGCCGCTGCCGCGGCCGCGGCTGCATGAGCTCGCCGGCAAACGCGCCATCGGCTACATGAACTGGACACGCAACCGCCACCGCATCCATCGCCGCGAAGTGATCGACGCGCTGGTGGACGACCTGCACGCGCAGGCGGCGGACCACATCGCGGTGACCGGCGATCTCGTCAACATCGCGCTGCCCTCCGAGATCGCGCAGGCGCGCGCCTGGCTCGACACGGTCGGGCCGCCGGCCGACGTGACGCTGGTGCCCGGCAATCACGACGCCTATGTGCAAAGCGCGATCGCCGGCTTTTCCGCGGCCTGGGGCGACTACATGCGCGGCGATGCCGCGCCAGTCTCCACCAGCGGGTTCCCATTCGTGCGGCGGCGCGGACCGGTGACGCTGATCGGCGTGTCATCCGGCGTACCGACCCGCCCCTTCATCGCCACCGGCACACTCGGGCGCATCCAGCTCGCGGCGCTCGACACCATGTTCACGGCGCTTGAAACGGCTGAAACGTTTCGCGTGCTGCTGATCCATCATCCGCTGCAATCGGAGGAACGCCGCCGCCACGCGCGGCTGACCGATTCCGACCTGCTCTGCGAGCTCCTGCGCCGCCACGGCGTCGACCTCGTGCTGCATGGCCACGACCATCGCCACGCCGTGACCTGGTTCGACGGTCCCTCGACGCGCATCCCCGCCATCGGCGTGCCCTCCGCCTCGGTCGCCGCCGGCAGCCACCGCGAAGCGGCCGCCTACAATCTGTTCGGCATCGACCGGCGTGATGGCCGCTGGCGCGTGGAGCTGACCACGCGCGGCTTCAGCCGTGCGGGCGAGATCGGGGAATTGCGGCGGGAAACGCTGGTCGCGTGAGCCCTACAGCGTCCGCAGCGCAGCGAGGAACGCCACCGCGAACAGCGCGGCCACGCCGGCGGCAAAGCCGAGCGCGAAGATCCACAGGCTCTTGCGGCTGGGCTTGCCCACAGCCCTCACTGGCGGCGCGGCCACAGTCGCGGTGCTCGCGGCCGTCGAGGCGGAACTCGCCGCCGCTGACGTCACCGCCGCATACGCCGCCTCGACCGCCTTGGCGGTCTCGGGCGGCACGGCGGGCACCGGCGCGCTGACGAGGGCGTGTTCGCGCTCGATCATGCGGCGGGCGACATAATCGGTGATGGCGCCGACCATCGCCTTGGCGTCGTGCGATTCGGCCAGCACGACGCGGCCGAAACGGGTGTCCTGGACGAAGCGGTAGATCCGCTTGTCGCGGCCCATCACCACGTGGGCGACGGCATCGACCCACAGCCGCGGGGTGTCGCCGTGGCTGATGCCGCGGTCGAACAGCTCCACATGGCTTGGAATCTCGGAAAACAGCGGGTCCAGCGCCTCGTTGAGGATCTCCAGCCGCGCCACTTCGGCGTCGCGCAGGTCGACCACCACGGCGGTCCGGTCGGCGGCCTCGATCCGCGCCTTGCGCAGCGCGTCGCGCAGGCGGGTCGGCCGCATCTCAGCTTTGGTCTCGCTTTCGAGGTTTGCCACGCTCCGAATCCCCTAGTGTCACATCGCCCTGCTCCGTTTAACCTACCAGTAACCATGTTGCCGGCAAAGGCCCGGTGCCGGCGATTGCCCGGAAATCCCTGTCCTAAAACGAGAAATGGCGATGCGACGGGGGCGACAGGCGGATCTCCCCCTTAATGTGGCGGCGTCGCGATCCGCCAGATCTGGGTCGGGGAGCTGTCGTTGCCGGCCTGGGTGTGCGACTCGAAATAGATCCAGCGCCCGTCCGGGCTCATGGCCGGAGCGCCGTCCTCGCTGGTGCTGGTGGTAACCCGCACCACCTTGGTGCCGTCGGCCGAGACCAGGAAAATATTGGACTCCGCGCCGTCCGGGCACGGCGTCAGCGGACCGTTGCCGTAACACGCGGAATCCAGAATCCATTTGCCGTCGGGCGACCACGACGCGTCGCTGTCCAGGTTGTCGTACTTGGATCCGACGCCGGTGACCTGGGTCAGGCCGGTGCCGTCCGGGTTGATGGTGAACAGGCGATAGATGCCTGCTTTTTCCGTCAAGTTCGTCCGCCGCTGGAACAGGATTTTCGTGCCGTCGGGCGACCACACCGGCAGCCGGTTGTCACTGGCGTCGCCGCCGACGAGCAGTTGCCGCACCGCGCCGCCGCCGGTCGGCACGATGTCGATGCCGCCGACATAGCCATCCGACGATGACCCGTTGCTCACGTCCTCCTCGAACACGATGGTCTTGCCGTCGGGGGAAAATGTCGGCTCCTGGTAGGCGGGCGGATTGTCGGGAGCGCCGGGGCCGTTCGCGGCGTCGGTGATCCTGTGCAGCGCGGAGCCGTCCGGCGCGATGGTCCAGATATCGGCGTCGGCGGCGGTGTCGGCGAAGGTCACGAGGTTCACGAACACGTTCCAGGTCGCCAGCCCATTGACGTTGGTGGCGCCGAGCCCGCTGGCCGCCTTCGAACTGGTGATCTGCGTCGCCGTGCCGCCGGCGCTGGGCATCTTGTACACGCCGCCTTTCGGCGTGTTGGGGCCGCCATCATAGCCATTGGTGTAGAGCGTAAAGATGAGTGTCGTGCCATCCGGCGACAGCGCCGGGTTCTGCGCGCTGTAGACCTTGCCGTCGCTGTTGGCCGGCGTCGCGTAGATCAGCTCGGCACCGTCGCCGCGGGTGACCGTCGCCGCCTTGGCGAGGCCGCCGGCAGCAAGGCCCGACAGGCCGATGAGTGTCGTCGCGAGAAGCAGGCGTGGTATCGGCATGATGATCCCTGTCCTTGACGTGGGACGATTGAAACGAATCGTCTTCGTGTTTCAGTTCACCGCAAGCCGTCGCCGTGCGCATCTCCCAGCTATGAGACACGTTGTGCAATGCGTCTCGCCTGCCTCTGTCGCGATACGACACGCATCTGCTAGTCGACGATGACGGCTGTCTTGATAGAAGCGGCTCGGTGCAAGTTGAGCGCGCAAATCGGACGACATGGCATGAGCAACGTTTGCCTGCAGCGGCGAACGCCGTTCTCGTTCATGCGTTGGAGGGTGGCGCGTGCCTCATGGACTGATGCACGGCCAATTCTCTGCAGTATCCGATGGCTTGCCCCGCGCATCCAACTCAACAAGAGCACTAAATATGGCACATCTTCCGTAGGGAGCCTGATGCAACATCACGCACAAGCTCAGCATTGACGGGAACCAAAGCCAACGTCCCCGCTTACAGAGGCCTGTTCGTTCCAACAACCCGCACCTCTTCGCGACCGAACTCGGCTATCTCACCGTTCATGCCCCCGGTGAACAGCCCGTACCAGACGGCAGGCTTCATGTTCAGCGCCTTCCGGTTCAGCCTGATCTCGGTCGGAGAGACGATCGTGTAATAGCCCTTGTCCGACCTGGAGATCGTACACTCCGGCATTTTCCGCGTGTTCTCCACGATCGGCAGGAACTCAGGTACATCCAGCACGTACAGCACAACCATGTCAGCGCTCCGAGATCATTTCTTCGACGAGCTTCGCCTTGCGTCGCCATACCGTGTCGATGTCCCGAAGGCGCCCGCCTTCCGACCGAAGCTCATCCTCGACCTGTATCGCCGCCTCGAGTGTCAACCTGGCATCGGTCGCGTCGATGACCTCGACATCCCGCAGCCTGAGGGTGATCTCGATGGGGTAGCCGTTTGGATCGCGAAAATAGATCGACTCGAGAATCTCGTGCCGTGTGTAGGGAGAAACGATCAGACCGCGGCCTTCCAGCGTCGTCTTCCAGCGCTGCAATTCCTCCGAGGTAGGAACGCTCCATGCAGTGTGGGTCGCAGCATAGAAGTGGTGATCCTCTGGCACATATTTCTCCGGCAGGTCGGTTCCGATGTAATAGAAGAATGCGATTGTCGCCCCCTTCCCCGCGTCGAAGAAGAAATGAAGGAAGTCCGGATGACTAGGCGGGCCCCACCCGCGCGCGCTGATCGTGTGGATCAACGGTAGGCCCAGAACATCACGATAGAATTCGACGGTTTCGCGGAGCTTCCAGGTCGGGCGCGCCGTATGGTCCACGCCATCCAGGCGAAGCACCACCTTGTCCGCGTCCGCCCGCTTGAGTTGCGACAGATCGATGTCCTTGGTGCGGTAGTCACGCTTGGTGGTATAGGCACCGTCCGAGGATGCTTTTTCATGCAGTGATTCAACCGACATCAGATATCTCCAGTTGCAGGGCTTGGTTACGCCGCACGGGGCGCGAGGTTTGCGGATACGGCATTGGCTGCACGCATATTGCCGAAGCGACGTTTCGAGGCTTCCGGATCCAGAAGGAAGTAACCGAGCACCCCGGTGCAGATGAGCACGGCAGAGGTGATGATAAACGCCTGGGAATAGCCGGCGCCGACATTCCCAGGCCCCGCTGCCTGCAACGAGAAGCCCATCACCACGGGAGAGATCAGCCCCGAAATCGTAATGATCGAGTAGGTGACAAGAAGAGCTGTGCCGCGCTGCCCGATGGGTGCCACTTCGCTGACAATGGCGGGCCCGAGCACAAAGGTCATCATCGGCAACACGAAACCGACCGCAAGGATTGCAACCTTCATGAAGCCTGCCCCCTGGATCGACATGGCGACAGCCAGCAGCACCCCACCCGCGACGAGGCAAGCGGCATTCACCAGGGCTCGTGCATGATTGGACGTCATCCCCCCGCGCAATGCCCGTTCGGAAAGATACGATATCGCAAGTACGATGGGCGGCTGAGCCGCATGCATGGCCGAGATAATCCAACCGACCGTTTTTCCGTCATAGCCAAGGGCCATCTGCAGATAGGGCGCAAGCCAGGCGACCGAAAGGCCGACCAGCCAGTAGGATCCGAAGCCGAGGACATAACTTCCGATCATCGTCCGATCGAACCACAAGACCGTCCACGGCACCGTATCGGCAACCTTGCTGTCGCGGGATGGCGTCTTGTCGGAAAGAAGGGAGATGGGACCATCCTCTCCCCAAACCGCCCAGGCGACGATCCAAACCAAACCAAGACCACTGCAAAGCAGAAAGGCGGGACGCCAGCCATACTGCATGATGACGTGGGACAAAACCGGTGCGCCGACCAGAAAGCCAACAGAGGTGCCCTGAATGATGATCGCCGTGGGCAAGTTGCGCTTGTCGCTCGGAAACCAGCCGTGGCATGCATCATAGGCGCTCGGCGTGCCAGGCCCCTCCCCCATGCCGAGCAGGATGCGACAGACGACCAGAACGGTGAGAGATGACGAGAACGCAATCGGCGCCTGCGCCAGCGACCAGACCAGGACAAGGGACAAGAGAAGCCATTTCGGCTTCACCCTGTTGATGACGAACAGTCCGACGACGACGCCAGAGACTGCGTACAGCCAGTAGAAACTGCTCGCGACCAAACCATACTGAGCGGGCGTCAGCGCCAGCTCCTTCATGATCGGCACCGCCGCGAGGCCAAGAACGAGCTTGTCGAAGAAGTTGATCACGCTGTAGCAGAAGAGAAGAGCGACGATCAGCCATGCCTTGCGTGGATTGATCCTGATCTCATGGTCGAGCAACGTATCCTCCCCAGGTTTTATGATTATAAGCCGCCGTTGGCGTGAAGCGTCTCGCTATCGCGGCCAGGCTGAGCCTTCCCGCTCCGCCCGAGCGTCTTTTCAGCGAGGTTTCTTTCGGACAGAAAGTATCCGGCGCCAGGTGCGACCGGCTCGAGCTCAAGGGCACTCAGCATCTTACGTGTGGTGCAGATGGCGGCCGATGTCACCGGCAAGCCGAGCTTGTCCTCGACCTGCTGGATCGCTCCGAGCGACGGCATCTGGACGCAGGCCGAGAGCACGACCGCGTCCACGCCCGTGATATTCAATCGATCGACGTCATCGACCAGCAGCGACGGATTGCGCCTGCCAACCGCAACATTGTCGTCGATCGAGAGGGCGATCGAATCGACGACTGCAATCCCCTCCTCGCGGAGATAGTCGACGACGAGATCGGTCAAAGGCCGAACATAAGGCGTCACGACGGACACGGAGCGCGCTCCGGCGCGTTTCAATTCATCGACCAGGGCGCCGGCCGAGGTCACGACCGGGACATCCCGTCCTTCCTCCTTCAGGACAGCTCTCAGCTTCGCCTCGGAGCTGCGATGGTAACCGGTCCCCATCGACATGATCGCGACCAGGCAGGCATAGCCGACCACATCGACCGGGGCATCCGACAGCTCTGCTGCGCAGCGGAGGCTGTCGCGATCCATCGCCTCCAGCTCAGCCTTCGTCACCTTCTTCATGCGCATGCGGCTTGAATGGAATGTGAACGTCTCGTCGCCCACGCCCGCGAGCTCGCGGGCACGCAGGATCGCCGGGATCTCGGTTTCCATCGTGGTGTTCGAGCTGGGAACGATCTGGCCGACCCTGACGATGCGCCTGGACACGTACGCCTCCGAATGTGTTCGAGCGGTTGCTCAGCAAAATCGCTTTTCTTCCAGCCAATCCCTGATCGCCTGACCGGCGACGCGCTGGCCATTGGGAGCTCCCTCGGCGATGGCGCGGCCATGATGATCGCCATGGATGCGGCGCCGGGTCTTGTCGTTGCTGCCGATCGCGGAAAATATTGCATCCGCATCGCCGGGAAACACGCTGTTGTCGCCGGTGTATTCGATCATCAGCACCGGCTGCGCGATTGACGGAGCACAGTCCTCCATGCCGGCGTTCGACGAGAGAGCCGACCAGTTCGACAGCCAGCTCTCCGGCGTGCAGACCCTCCCGAAGCCAACGCTGCCGTAGTTCGAAGCAATCGGGTTCGCCCCCCATAGCGAGCCGTATGCACGATCCGAAGGCTCGAGCGACAAATCGAAGCAGCGCGGGTCCGCATCGGTTCGCCACACCTGGAAGATCGGCGAATAGGCCGCAAGAATTGCATCGTCACGGACACGCTCGCCCTTCAGGCGCTGACGCGCCTCGGCTTTGCGCGCAACCAGCGTCTTTGCCATGGCATCGATCTTCTCGACGCGCAGGCGCTGCGCGCCCCGATAGCGGGAGACGAACTCCGGCGCGTAATGCGAGCTCTCAGGCGGCGCACAAAAACCGTTTGCAGCATCGAACGCCGACAGCCCGATGTCCGTCTTCAGCGGATCGCTTTCGTCGACAACGGAGGGGTCAATCACATTCATCATCAGGCGGCCCTGGCCCAGGTGCGCCGAGATAAAGACGACACCGTCGGGAAGCGGCAGTTCGGCCTTGTCCAGACCGGTCGGCCGGCCGCCGGGCGACACCTTGATCCGGCGGTCGGGAACCAGCGCCGCCTGCTGGCAATAGAACGCGGCAAGCGGGCCACCGCCTGATGTTCCCTGCAGGATGTATGTCTCGAAGTTCATATGCTTGCGAAGAAACAACTGCCCGGCAGCCAGATCCAGCAGCGCCGTCTCGTGCTCGAGCCGAAGGTCGCTGCCTACGGTCCGAGGACCGAGAATCCAGAGAGCCGCACCTCCCTGCAGGATCTCAGGAACCAGATAACTCGCAACCACCAGCTCTCGGGGATGCATACTGCACACGACGCTTCGCTCGCCCCCTTTTCGGAACAGATACCCGGTGACCGAAGCACCATCCGCCGTGCGAAGCGCGTGGACCGTGAGTTGCGTCCCCTCGGGAAGGGCGTCCGCGCTCCATTGCGCAGCCCGCAACCCGGCTGTCGTTGTTGCCACCCGCGGCTTTGCCGCGGAAACGCTCTCGGCAGCCATGCGGGCGCCTCCCTGCTCTTTGTTTCAGACCTGTTGCCGATTGGTATGGAATACACACTTCGACATGTCAAACTATTTTTCGACACTAACGTCGAAAATGATTGACACGACATCGTCGATCTGAGAACCACTATGAAATGATCGGAGCTGGTCGGCCGACGGGCACCACCACCCGATCAAGGGGAACAGGAAACGAAACAAGGAAAACGGGGAAGCGAGATGGGAGACGTCGGAGTACGCCACCGGATTCCAGGCGTGGTTTATCAGTCAAACGAGCGTTTGCGGCACTACGCCGAGGCCGGCGTGCTCGGCGTCGACAGCCTGGTGTCCGCATTTCGCAAGGCCGTCGCGCGGTTTCCAGAACGGACGGCGCTCTCGGAAACAGGCTGGAGCTGCACCTATGCTGAGCTCGACACGCTGACAGACAGAGCAGCGTCCGCTTTCCTTCGCCTGGGCCTCCAACCGCTGGATCGTGTGCTCTTTCAGCTGCCCAATTCCAGGGAACTCTTGATTGCTTTTCTCGCCTGCCTCAAGGCCGGCTTGATACCGATCTGCACCCTCGCCGCGCACCGGCAACTCGAAATCGGCTATCTTGGAAAACACGCGGGTGCCCGCGCGCACATTATCAGCGCGGACGAACGATACGACTTTGTCGCTTTCGCGCAGGAGATGCGGAACGAGATCCCGACTCTCGATGTGACCATTGCGGTGAAGGGAGATCCGGGCTCATTGAAGGGCCCCGCTCACTCGCTCGAAAAGCTGATCGAAGCCGAAAACGCCGCGGAAGCCAGGGCAAGGGTCGAAGCGATTCGGCCCGATCCCTATCAAGTCGCGCTTTTCCAGCTTTCCGGCGGCACCACCGACGTGCCGAAGATCATTCCCCGCTTTCACAATGAATATCTGTATACGCTGCGCACGGTCGTCGACTTTCATGGCTTTGACGAGACCCTCGTCTCCTACACATCCAATCCGATGATGCACAACGCTCCGATGGCGTGCGTCTGGGGGCCGGCGATTTTCTTTGGCGGAGAAGTTGCGATCTGCGGCAGCCTCGAAGCGGCCGCTGTCGGCCCGCTGCTCGCCGAACGCAAGCCAAACTGGATGATCGTTCCTCCGGTCGTGCTGTTTCGCCTCAAGGAAACCGGCTGGCTCGCCAAGCTGGATTTCTCCGATGTGAAGGGCTTTTCTGTCACATCCGCCGTCGAGAGATTCAGGACCTTCGTGGCCGGCGCCGAGGCGTGGCCGCTGTTCGGCATGACGGAGGGGTTGCTCGCCTACTGCAATGCCTCCGATCCGCTGGACGCAAAGTACAGCACCGTGGGACGGCCGCTCTCGCCGCACGACGAAATCAGGATTCTCGGCCCCGGCGCCGAACAGGAACTGCCGGACGGCGAGATCGGCGAGCTCGCCATCCGCGGACCTTGCACGATTACCGGGTACTTCGATGCGGAAGAGCGCAACAAGGTCGCTTTCACCAGCGACGGCTTCTACCGGTCCGGCGACCTGATGCGCATTCGCGTGATCGATGGACGCCGATATCTGGTCTTCGAAGGGCGCCTCAAGGATGTTGTCTCGCGCGGTGGAGAGAAGATCAATTGCGAGGAGATCGAGCGCCTTGCGATCAATCACCTTGCCATCGCCTCCATCGCCATCGTCGGAATGCCGGACCGGACCTATGGGGAACGCGCCTGCGCGTTTGTGATCCCGGCGCCCGGGCACACGATCACCGTTGCCGAGCTTGGCAGCTTCCTCGGCGGGAAGGGCCTCGCGAAGTTCAAATGGCCGGAGCGGATCGAACTGGTATCCGAGTTTCCGCTGACCTCATCCGGAAAGCTTTCGAAACCCAAGCTGCGGGAGGCTATTCAAAACACCTTGGAGCAGGAAGAAGCATCTGCGTCCACCGACAAGCCTCTGGCCATCTGACGCGTCGGAATACGGAGAAAACAATGCGCATCGCGGTCATCGGCGGCGGCCCCGCAGGACTCTACTTTGCACGGCTGATCAAGCTGCATTTGCCCGATCATCATGTCGAAGTGTTCGAGCAAAACCGAGCGGACGCCACATGGGGTTTTGGCGTCGGTCTGGGGGGCAAAGCCCGTGACCGTATTCGCACCCTCGACCCTTCCGTCCACGATCGAATAACCGGATCGATGCTGTTCCACAACCGGCAACGTATTCATCTCGACGGAACGGATATCGTTCTCGACTACGCGTCTGAGGGCGGCGCCATCGAGCGGCTCGCTCTGCTCCAGATCCTGCAGGCCGCCTGCGCCGAGGCCGGTGTGGTCTTCAGGGATAACACCCGCATCGAACACCTTGGTCAGTTCAGCGGGTACGATCTGATCGTCGGCGCCGACGGCGTTAATTCTATCGTGCGAAGGCTGCACTCGGCCGCCTTTGGTACCCGGGTCTACTCCCTCACCAACCATTTCGCTTGGTACGGCGTCGGACGTGCGATGCATCCGGGCAGCCTTGTGTTCCGGACCACGCCCAAAGGGCGCTTCGTCGGGCACTATTACCCTTACAGCAGCCAGATGAGCACTTTCGTCGCCGAATGCGATGCAGCGACCTGGCAATCGGCCGGACTTGGCGGCATGACCGACGACGGGCGCCGTTCCGCCATGGAGCAGATCTTCGCACCGGAGCTCGACGGATATCCGCTGATCGAGAACCGTTCGATCTGGCGGAACTTTCCGGTGATCACCAACAGGTCATGGTCGGTCGACAACGTCGTGCTGATCGGCGACGCGCTGATGAGCGCTCATTTCTCGATCGGTTCCGGCACCCGGCTGGCGATGGATGACGCCGCGGCGCTTTTCGAAGCCGTCCGGGAGACGGAGAATGTCGCGGGCGCGCTCGCGCGATTTGTCGAAATCCGGTGCCCGCTGCGGGAGCAATTCGCGACCGCGGCCATGAAGAGCTTCAACTGGTACGAGCGGCTTGCGGATATCATGGCGCAGGATCCGATCGACTTCGTGTACGATTTCCTCACCCGGACCGGCCGCATCGACGACGTCCGCCTCAGGCAGTACGCACCCGGCTTCTTCAGGATGTATCGGGACGCCAAGACCTCAATCGCATCCACGGTTTGATCGGGCCCGCCATGCACACATCGAGAGAAGATCTTTCAAGAAAAGACCTATCAAAAGAAGAGCTGGCAGCATTCGCAAGGGAAAAGCGGGAAGAGATTGTTTCGGTAACTCCGTTTCGCGTCCGGCGCGCCGTCAGATGGTCCGAGTGCGACCCGGCCGGTGTCGTTTATGCCGGCAATTTTCCCGAGTACATGCTGTCCGCGATTCACCTGTTTCGAAGACACGTCTTCGACGCCGCCTGGCGAGACATCAGGACGTCGACCGGGACGGACATGCCGGCCAAGGCAATGTCCATGGTGTTCAACGGATCGCTCTGGCCGGACGATGTTTTCGATATCGAGGTCCATACAGGCGAGGTTCGAACCCGCTCGTTCGATTTCGAAGCCATTGCCACGCGCGCCGAGAACGGCAGCAACGTTTTCGAAGGCAGGATGACGGCGATCTGCGTTTCCGCCGAGAACCGCGGCCTTGCCGTGCCGATACCAGGTGCCCTGCGAGCGCGGCTTGAACAGTGGAAACGCCCGACCGACGCCTGATTGAAGCTGGGAGCGGCATGCCTGAAAAACGCGAAGCCATTCTTTACGCACGGCTCGAAAACGGCGATTCGGCAAAGCAATCCCAAGCAGCAATCGTGGACCTGCACAGATCGAACCTTAACTTCATTTGGTGGGTTTTTGGGTGGAATCGATTGATTTCTCCAACAGCGAAATGTCCCGCTTGAGCGATCTCAGCAGGTCGTGTGGGCTGCGCGTTCCATTTCGCTGGTCGGTCGACTGCACGATCCCGTGGAATGCGATGTCGACGAGAACCTCCGCCAGTTCCTCGGGAGATTTCCTTCCGGCCGGAGAATACCACCACGAGGTCCAGCTCGCGATTCCGAGAATCGCGAGCGCCGCGGTTCTCGGATCAACCGGCCGAAGCTCGCCGGAATCGATGCCCTGCTGAATGAGCTTAACGTACAGATCCAGGACCCGGCGCCGTCCATGATCAAATTTCTGCTTGATCTCGGAGGGCATTTCCGCGGCAAGCTGGTCCAGCACGCGCAGACGCGCACCGCCCGACATTCGAGCTTCAATCGAATTCGCAAGCAGCTCCTTCAGCATCTCGCTCGGCGACCCCTTCTGCTTTGCAAACCGCAGCTCCAGCCGCTCGGCGGATGCTTCCGCATGCTCCTGAACGAGCGCTTCGAGGATTTCGTCCTTGCTTTTGAAGTAGTGATAGAGCGACGAGCGGCTGAGCTCCAACGCCTGGGCTACATCCAGAATGGTCGTTTGAGCAAACCCCTGTTTTTCGAAGACTTCAGCGGCCTTCGTCAGAAGTTCCTGCCGGACCAGCTCCTTTCTGGGAGTGGATGGATCTTTTTTGGATTTCATAACGCCTCAGTTTTTTGACCCGCCCGCAATTGAACCCGAAATCGGGACCGACAAGCAAGAAACTTCGCGCGCGAGAAGAGCTCATTTGACGTTTGCAACCCAGGTCAACACACGCTTGATTTCAGCTATCGTCCCTGATATCGAAATTTCGACACAAACGTCGAAAATAAAATATAGGGGGAATCGATGCGCGTTGCAAAGCGTTTGACGTTGGGAACTGCCGCGACCCTGCTCGCACTCACGGCCGCTCAGGCAGCCGATCTTCCGGTCAAGGCCAAGCCGATCGAATATGTGAGGGTCTGTTCGCTCTATGGCGCCGGCTTCTACTACATCCCGGGCACCGACACCTGCATACGCATCGGCGGCGCAATACGCCTCGATACAGCGTTCAATGCCGCGCCGGGGTACGATACGCCTTTCTGGCGTGGCACTGCGGGAGGCGCGAACGCC
Source organism: Hyphomicrobiales bacterium (assembly GCA_041424235.1). Classification (GTDB taxonomy): domain Bacteria; phylum Pseudomonadota; class Alphaproteobacteria; order Rhizobiales; family Xanthobacteraceae; genus Bradyrhizobium_A. The sequence goes on along the minus strand of JBGMOD010000165.1, from coordinate 30,994 downwards.
TATAACCGCAGCTACTTCTCGAGCTATGATCGCTTCAATCTGTTTATCGACACGCGCACCGCGACGGACTACGGCGTGGTGCGGACCTACGCCAACCTGGAGCTGGACTTCGGCGTGGGCCGCGACAACATTGCGGGCGGATTCATCGCAACGGACTGGGCGTTCATCCAGTTCGCCGGCTTCACATTCGGCAAGGCCGTGTCGATGTTCGATCCTCAGTGGGCGCTCGCCAAGCCGTGGATCACATCGGGGACCAACGCCGGATCCAACGACGCAACCGGCATCCCGATGCTGGCCTATACGGCTTCTTTCGGAAACGGCGGTTCGGCGACGATCGCGCTTGAAGACGCCCAGCCCTATCGCTCGGCCGGCGTGATCAACGCGTCGCAACCCTTGCTTGGTCCCTTCGGCGCGGCGACGGTGGGCTACGGCACCACGGCCAACACTTTCCTCGGCAACGTACAGACCGGCGACCACGTTCCGGATGTCGTCGCCAATCTGCGTCTGGATCAGGCCTGGGGTTCGCTGCACCTCGCTGCGGCGGCCCATGAGGTGCACGGAACCTATTACACGCCGGCAAGCAGCGACACCGGTCATCCGGACGCGACCTGGGGCTTTGCCGTTACCGGCGCTTTTGAACTGAAAGATCTTCCAACCGGTGTTGGTGACAGCCTGAAGGTCGAAGCAACCTTTGCCAACGGCGCTGCGAAGTATGTGTTCGGTGGCACCTCTGACAATGCCGGTGGCGGCCGCTACGCAAAAGTCGGCTCAGGCACCAGCATGGCCTTCGGCTATGTGCTCGACGGCCTATATGCCGGCAGCAGCGCAGCTGGCGGATCCCAGATCCTCAAAAGCAATGCGTGGGAGGTCAGCGCGTTTTACGAACATTACTGGAACCCGGCCTGGCGCACATCGGTGTTTGGAAACTACAGTTACATTTCCTACGGTGCCAGAGGCGACGCCCTGCTCCTCGGTGCTCCCCTCAGCACCGGTACGCTCAATGCGACCGGCAGCTTTGCCCTCGGCTTGACGCAGATCGGCACGCGTACCGCATGGACCCCCGTAAAGAATCTGACGCTGTCGGCCGAGTTCGTCTACAGCCATATGGATCAGCATCTGAACGGAATTTTCACGGCGAACGCCGGCTCCGTTCCGGGATATGGAACCGCGACGTCGTTCATCCTCAGGGATCAGAACCTCTACAACGGTGCGGTTCAGATCCTTCGCAGCTTCTGAGGAAAGGCTGCTTCGATACGCCCTCACGGATCTCCGACGACGGCTCGCCTTACTCGTTTGCGGCGAGCCGGCCAATCACTGATCCTTCGGATGCCGAGATACAGCGAAAAGACCGCCCGGGCGCAACCCCAGACGGCCTTCCGACTTACAGCATCTCGGCTATTCCGTCGCAGACCGCTTTCGCGCTCTAGAAGCCCCGACGGAGGACTGACTCTCAAGCTTTTTTGCCACGACGCATTAACACTTCGTGCTGCACTTCCTGCCACCATGGCACGCGCTGGACATTGTGAATCTGGTCGTCGAGAACACCCCTCATGCAAAGGCTCAGCCATCCCGTCGAACCGGGCCGCGCGACCGCTCAGGCAGGCTTGACGCCGCTGGTGCCGGTCCTGAGCGGCCTCGGTCTGGTCATCGGCCTTCTGTTCGCCGGGCTGTTTCCGATCGACCCGTTGATCGCCGGCGGCAACGCCCTTCGTTCGGTGGTGCTTTTCGTCATGGGCGTTGGGCTGGCGACCATTCTCGCGCCCAAGGTCGGCCTCTCGAGCGGCGTGGTGCCGCAAAGATCCATCCTCGGCGCTGTCGCGGGCTACGCCGTTCTACAGGCGCTCTACATTGTGATCGTCGACGCCGTTCTGTTCAGATCCGTGCTTCCCGCAAACTACGTCAACACCTTCCTCCACGAGCCGCTGGCGGAGCGGCTGCTGGGGTATTGCACCCGCGCGTTCTACGAAAGCCTGATGTATCGCTTTTTCATCGGCACCACCCTTATCTGGTGCATTCGATGGGTTTTGCGGCTCCGTGGCCCGATCCCTTTCGGCATCGTGATGATGGCCATGCTGGCGGCACAGACCATCAATATCGCAGCCAACGTCCTTGGCGTGTATTGGCCCGAAGCCACGCCGGCGGTCATGCTGTGGATCGTGGTGCGCTTCGTGCTCCCCGGCACGTTCTGGGGGTACGTGTATTATCGCAGCGGTCTTGTGGTGAGCGAATACGCCGCATCCGCCCTGCATCTCATCCTGCAGCCCGTGATCGGCTTTGCCCTCGCAGCCGGGCTCTCGTCAATTTCGTGACCCAGCGAACCTCGAATCCGGGACACTGGCCAAAGGCCTCTTTAATCGAAGCCCAGATTATAACGCCACTCCGTCCCCATGTTGTCGTCCGTCACCGGCATCCTGTCCGCCGTTCTCGCGACGAGGTCCGGACATCCCTCGATCATGTTCGCGGACGCATGATCGGCCGACGTGATTGAATCCAGCAGCGTCCGGTCATCGACGTTCTGCGGATCGAACTCTGAGTTTCCCAGAAAATCGCGAGCCAGCGGGCATATCGTCACCGGTTGACCGGACTTGCGGCCTGGGACGCTGTAATGGCTCCTGCAAGACGCTCGCTCGCAGATGTCTTGCGAGCGAGCCAGTTCGCTGCAACAACAGCTCCGAAAGTCACAGCAACACCGCCAACGATGTCCGTCACATAGTGCGCACCGAAGAGCGGGGTGCTGGCGATGAGAAGAAGGTTCAGCGGCACGAGGATGAGGCGTAAACTGCTGCGTACTGGCCATAACGCCCAGACGAAGAGAAGCGCGTTCGCAGTGTGAAAACTTGGAAACGTAATCAACCCTTCCACACAACTGAAGTCGACGACTCGGAGCGTTCCGTTGCGGAGTCCGGCAAGAACTGGATAATGATTGTGCCCCCCGTCCGACAAGGTCGAGATGTCCAGGGGGACCTTGTCCACATAGATCATTGCACTCGCTGCCGGAATGAAGATCACAATTGCGGCGGTTGCCGTGACAGCAATCGCAAACGCGACGATGTACATCTGCAATCGATCGATCCGTCGTGCGATGATCGTCGCGAGCAACACGAAAATATTTTGAAACAGCAGTGAACTGTAGGCGCAGTAGAGAAGTTTGAGCAGGCCATCGTGCTGCCTCAGGAACGCAATATAGCTCTCCCGCTCGAAGCCAAGCCACCGGTCGATGGCGTATAGCTCGGCGTCGCGAAATGGCAGCGCCACCGTCGATACCGCATAGTTCAGCATGATGCCCAAGACGATGACGGACACGAGTTGGCCGAACCCGATGAGGGCACGGGCGACTTCGACGTTTTGGCGAACGAAGCGACAATAGATCGCGAGAGCTGCGTATCCTGAAATGATCACGAGCGTGCTCGCGGACAATTCAACGCGAACGCTCAAGCCAGTGATGTTCAACGCGATCGCGGCCAGCACCGCCATTGCCAGGGTGATCCGCCAGGTGACGGTGGACAGCCTGTCATCGATAATCGACCGAGGGGGCATTTCCAGTCCTGCACGCTTGAGTTGCGCACAAGGCAGGTAGCAACAACTAGACAAGAAAATCCTAATAAAAGTAGTAAAATAGATATGCCACACCAATACCGAGCAACGAACCAGTCGGCGCTGCCGCGGTCGAAAATATCAACTATATCAAATATTTAATCGGACTCCTTGCTCAGGATCCAGCGCAGCATGACCCGCCAAATGCGTTCGGTCGCCGGACCAATCGCTACAACCGCTTCGGCTTGTAGAAATCCATGGAAAAGAAAAAGCCACCTGTCCCGCGATGTCATCACTCACCAACCGATGGGCTGGCTAAGTGTGCAGCAGTCGCGACATTGAAGGCTGGCTCACCTGGCACGAGCCCATCATCAACCACGAGATCACGTCACGGCTCATCACCGTCGTGACGTGAGTGTCAGCACGGCAGTCGGACGGCATGATCGAGGTGCCGGCGACTCGCAGACCAGCGCTTCCCTTTACGACACGCCGACATTTATCGCTTCCACTTCATTGCTTGAGCAGCGCTCGAACGTCCTGGAGTCTGTTCCGCGGCCAAGGATCCGCCGACAGCAGATTTTCCGCGCGGTATCGTTAAACCCCGTGCCTGCTGCGGGCGGCGTGACCTGCGAATCATCTATGATTGGCGGGATGAACGATCAAAGCACCCTCGCCACCCTGGCTGCGACGCTGGAGCAGTCGCCGGATTACCGGATCCTGCGCCGCCTCGTCCCGCGCATGGACTATGCGCCGCACGACGGCGAGACGATCAGGATCGGCCTCTTGCTCGATGTCGAAACCACGGGCCTCGACCATGGACGCGACGAGATCATCGAGCTGGGGATGGTCAAGTTCGCGTACCTGCCCGACGGCAGGATCGCCCATGTCATCGACACCTTCACATGCTTCAACGAACCGTCCGTGCCGATCCCCGATGACATCACCAACCTGACCGGAATCACGGACGAGCTGGTTCGTGGACATCAGCTCGATCAGGGCCGCGTCAACAGCTTCGTCTCCGATGCGGTCATCGTGATCGCGCACAATGCCGGTTTCGACCGGAAGTTCATCGAGCGGTATTGTCCTGTGTTCCAGCAGACGTTCTGGGCGTGTTCGGCAACCGAAATCGAATGGCGCAACCATGGTTTCCAGGGATCGCGGTTGAGCTATCTGCTGATGGGCGCCGGATTCTTCCATCAGGCGCATCGCGCTGTCGACGATTGCCGGGCGCTGCTCGAAATCCTGGCCATGCAGTTGCCCGGCACGGACCAGACGGCGCTGGCCGCCCTTCTGCAGCGTGCGCGACGCAAGACGGTGCGGATCTGGGCCGAACAGTCCCCCTTCGAACTGAAGGACGAACTCAAGCGGCGCGGATATCGCTGGAGTGACGGAACCGACGGGCGGCAGAAGTCCTGGTACATCGATGTCGAGGAAAGTCATCGAAACGAAGAAATCGAATTCCTGCGCTCGACCATCTATCAGCGTGAGATCGCTCCCAGGATTCAGACCCTGGGCGCGCGTGACCGGTTTTCCATTCGGGTTTAGTGTCCGAAATTCCAAGTTCGCATCATTTGCCGCAGCCTCGAACGAACTTCGAATTCGAAAGAACACTAGCAACTTTATGATTCTAAAGCGTGATGGCATTAGGTTCGATTGGCGCGGCATCGGAGCCCACCTCTCCCATCGGGAGAGGTCGATTTGCGCAAGCAAATCGGGTGAGGGGTTTCGGCCTATCGAGAGAACAGCAACCCCTCACCCGGATTGCTTCGCAATCCGACCTCTCCCGATGGGAGAGGTGAACCGGGCGGTGGACGCATCGATTCAACCAAACCGCATCCTGCTTTAGTGTGCTGAGCGCGAAGTTCCTGAAAGAGCCAAGACTTTCGAGAGCCAAGACTTCGAGAGCCAAGACTTTCGGTGGCAGTGATGTCGTGATACTCAGTTCTGAGACACTTTGCGCGACGCGCCTCGCGGGTGACTCTCGCGACACGGTTCACGCCGCGGTCACATCTGTGATGCAATGATGACGGCGAGCTTGATGGACGTGCGTCGACCTGTGCCGGCCATGGCGATGCGAGTCGCGAGCCCACCGACACGCCGGAGTCGTGATTGTGCTCTTTTTTCCTTGGCCCGGATGGTGTAGACTAACTCCGTCCGCTGCGGGCCATCGCGGGCGGTTATTGCGACCCCAACAAGCATTTTATGAGACAAGTCTCTTTGTTTTGTAGGACACGTCCCTTTGTTTTGTAGGACAAGTCCCTTTTTGAGATAAACTTCAAAAAGCATTTCAAGAACTCGGCATTTCAAACTGCAGCATGGCGGGTATTTTTCCGCCTCACCATTGCCAGATTCGATTGCATCGTCGCCGGCGCATGCCGGCGCGCGAATGTGATGTGCGTCGCTGATGCACGTCATCGGCGCGCGCTGTCGACACACGGCGTCGCGACGAGAGGAGCCGACATGGGATTCTCCGCTGTCACCCGCTTTTCGCTGGAAGTGCTCAATCAGAATTACCGCGCCCCGGTCGTGCTGCCGCGCCCGGTGCCGCCGTCGCGCGGCGATGCGACGGCCGCGCAGGATCCGACCTACAAGGTTGCCGACGATTTCATTCGCCTGGTGCCGTTCGTGCGCGCCGGCGGCCCGGAACGACCGATGGCCCGACAATATCAGGTCCGCACCGCGGAGGATCTGTTCGAGCCGCCTTTCACCGCGCGCGGCGGCGCCGGCACCACCTGGGTGCAAGGCGCGAGCACGCCGTTCGGCCAGGAGTTCGACATCGCAGGGACGCGCTTCAAGAAAGTCAGCACGGTGTTTCGCGACGATCCGCTGATGGAGCTGAGCATGCGCCGCCATCAGGAAGTTCTGGCAGGCACCGCGGTGGTGCGGGCGATCAGCGATGCGGCATGGAATTCATTCCCGGCGAACGACGAGCAATCGGAGCTCGCCGGCTTTCGCTATTATCTGCCGGCAGCCAGCCAGCAGAAAGTGACATACGATCCGGCGCGCAAACTGCTGGGCGGACTCGCCGAAATCATCGCCCGCTGTTGTCCCAGCGATGGCGACTTCGGCACCGGCCCCGATCTCATCGTAACCACCTCTCGCGTGATCTGGCGGCTGGTGAAGGAGCACCAGGACAAGGGCCTTGATCCGGTGTTCGACTATTGTCCGCTGACCGCGAAGAAGCAGCTGCATTATTGCGGCGTTCCGCTGGTGACGGGGCGGATCGCGGAACCCGCGGGCGCCAACTCCACCACCGAGGCGTGGGCGGTGAAGGTGACCGGCGACAGCGCGGTGCGATTGGTTCACGTCGGTGGGGCGTCCGAGAACTATGCACTGCAGCGTCGCAGCACCACCGTGTCGTGGAGCGGCCCCAACGGCGAGGTGCAGGGCACGAGCCCCGCGACGGAGGTCTACGCTATCGTCTCCGCGCTGGTCCCCGAGGAGCAGGCCGTCGCTCTGCTCGACGGCATTCCGACCGCCGATCCTTACACCCACCCGTAAGGAGGCTCCATGCCGACCCAACCGATGTCCGATCTCGGCGGGTTGTCAGACCAGGCGCTGCACGAGCGGATCCAGCAGACACTGCTGGAGCTGGGCCCAACAAGCGCAGACAACCCGACCTTGCGGGAGTCGCTCGTCGAACTCGACGCCGAACGCATGCGCCGGCGCAACGCCGCGATGGAGCAGATGCTGTTCAACGGCGGCTTCGCCGACACGGCACCGCGGCTGCGCACACGAGAGCGGCCGGACGAAGACGAATACGAGCTTGTGCCGGCTCACGAGGAAATCGGCCCCGGCGGCCGCATGGATTACATCTTCCAGCACTGGAGGAGGAAGCGGCGCACCCGTGCGCGCACGCCAGACAGCCCTGCCCTGGCGCCTGCTGACGGCACCGACTTGCCCGCCCCCGGGGCCGACTTCGACCCACTCGACTGGCAGCGCGAGCGCCGCCTCATTCACCTGCACGCACTGGCGCGCGAACGCGGCGAGCCATACGAGCCGCAAGGCGACCTCGCCGACGACGATACCTATGCGCGCGAAATGGCCCGGCTCGGCTACGCGCCCGACCCGGATGAGACCTCCCTCTCCGGATGGGTCGATACGCCGCCGGACCAGCCGGACTGGGACTGGCTCGGCGAGATGGATCCGATCGATCGGCTGTATCTCGCCATCGATCAATTGATCGCATCCGGCGAACTCGGTGAGGATTTTTGGGATGCATTGCCCGATCCACACGCGTTCGTGCTGGGACTGCTGGCGATCGTGATCCTGCAGTTCGTGCCCGGGATCGACCTGATCCTGGACGCCTATCTCGCGTACATGCTCGGTAGCGGATTCATTGACCTGCTGGACGCGCTGTCGGCCATCAGCACGGCGCGGACGCCGAGGGATTTCGAGCGGGCGAAAGCGGCCTTCGGCCGGGCACTGGCGTCGATCTCGATCGATGCCATCCTGGCTGTGGCGATGTGGGGCCTGAAGAAGTGGGGATCCGCGCCGAAGGGACCGCGATCAAAGCCTCGGCTGCCGAAAGGGCTGAAGGGCCTGCAGGAACTGACGCCGGAGCAAGCGCGGCGCATCAACGGAGGCTCTGGCGGACGCAACCTCGGGCCGGGTGGATACAATGGGCCGCGCCGATTGAAGCCGTTCGAGGCGCCCAAGGCGCCGGGCCCCGGCTACTACGGCGAGCCCGCGCCCAGATATCCGGAGGGCACGCGGCCGGAGCCGCGGCGGGACATCGGCCGCACCGGGCGCGAGACGCGGATCGTCGAACTCGCTGATGACCCCAACGTTCCAGAATGGATTCGCGAACACATTCGCCGGCAGATCCGCGAGAACCCCCGCGGCGATTTCAAACTGCCGAAGAAAGGCGACATCGGACCGGACGGGCGGCCGCTGAAGGAGGACTATGTGCTCGGCCACGAGGAGCACACGCGCGATCCGTTCACCGGCCGCATCACCAAGGAGGGACGTCCGGCACGGGAGAACAATCCCTACGGCGGAACGCGGCCGATCAGCGAGGGCCTCAACAAGTTCGAGGAGGCGATGCGCCAGCGGCTCGAGGGGCGCTACGCCGCCTATCTCGAGAACCTCTTCAACCGACTGCGACGGTTGATCTCGCAAAAACGCTGGAGCGATGTGCGGCGGCTCCTGCGCGAGATGATCGACAAGGGCGACATCAAGTTCGAGAACCTGCCGCCGGAACTCCAGGAGCTGCTGGCGCGCTAGTGTCCCGAATCCGAAGTTCGCATCACTTAGCAGCCCCTCTGAGCGAACTTCGGATTCGATAAGGACACTAGGGCAGGATGCGGTTTGGTTGAATCGATGCGACCACCGCTGGGTTCACCTCTCCCATCGGGAGAGGTCGGATTGCGAAGCAATCCGGGTGAGGGGTTGCTGTTCTCTCGATAGGCCGAAACCCCTCACCCGATTTGCTTGCGTGAGCAACCGGGAACATAGGTAACAGGTGTGACCGACGACATGGGTAACACAATTCTCGTTTCGTTCAGGTCTGTTGTTGTTGCGGCTGAGGACCCTGTGGGCAACGCGCAGCGTTGTCCACAAGTCCACGGCCGGTACGCTTAGGTTTTTTCAGTTGATCGCCGCGATGGGCGATGGTGCCGAGCATGATCGGACCATAGCTGACGGTACAGGCATCGGCGCTCTCGGTGAGACCCACGGGTTCGCCGACCAGCGCCTCGCTGACATAGATCGTGTTTCCGTTCCACTTGATCTCGCCATTTTGACGCACACGCCTGACGACCTGGCCGGGTCCGTAGCCCGGTTCGCGCAACACACCGTCGAAGCGGCGCGGCGAGACAGTGTAATGCTCGGCCGGCGTATCGTTGCCGAGCGCCTGATGCGGGCGTTCTTCATTGTAGACGTTCTGGAACACGCGCAGGCGCTCCAGTTGTTCGCGCAGGCTACCCGCCGCTGGCTTGGCGGTGTCCTGCAACAACGTGAGATGCATTCGCTCGTGCCGGCCATTCTGCTGTGGCTTGCCAGGCGCGATCCGCTCCGGCAGCACGCCGGCCTTGATCACCTTGACCGACAGTTGCGACAGTCCGCCGGCACCGCGCGAGGCAAAGGGCGGACCGTTGTCGGAGCGTAGCCGATACGGAAGGCCGAACTCGCGGAAGGCTGCCTCCAGCACCGGCCAGACGTGAGCGGTATCGGTACGCGCCATCGCCTGACAACGCAGCAGATACCGGCTGTGGGCATCGGTAAGCGTCAGCGGCTCGCAGTAGTTGCCATCGCCCGTCATGAACCAGCCCTTGAAGTCGATGCACCACACGTCGTTGGCCGCCGTGCATTCTGCAAACGGCGCGCTCGATGGCGGGCTGCGCCGACGCAGCTTTCGCTTTACCGTCAGTCCCTCGCGATCGAACAAGGCCCCGATTGTGCTCGCCGCCGGCCATTCGGTCGCTGGTGCATGACGTTCGAGCCAAGCCCGCACCTTCACCGGACCCCAGGTCGGATGCGCTCGCCGTACCGCAAGGCAGCGTTCGGAGATCTCCTCCGCAATCACATGGCAATGATGCACCGGTGCCCGCGAGCGATCCAGCAACCCTTCAACGCCTGCTTCCTGATAGCGCCCAAGCCATTTGTAACCGACCCGTCGGCTTACACCGTAGCGACGGCATATTGCCGCAAACGGCTCCTCCCGCTTCTCGGCCGCAATCACAAACCGCATCCGTTCATCCACGGCACAGGTCTCCATCCAAACCATCGGCAAGGCCCTCCTCGCCGATCACTTGACCTGTTACCTATGTCGCCGGTCTAATCTGTTACCCATGTAGCCGGTTTGGACCTGCGCACCACCTCTCCCGATGGGAGAGGTGCGCCTCGGATGCCGCGCCAATCGAACCTAATGCCATCACACGATATAGGGCCCGCGAGGCCGCAGCTCCTTCGCATCCCCCGTTGCGAGCATCACGACTTTTGGATCGCGAGCAACTGTCATCGTCACGTCCGCTTCCATGACGCGCCGTCACCTCTAGGCGGCGTCGGTCTGGCCATTCCGCGCCCCTTCACGGAATTGCGCGTGCAAACCTTCGATGCGCGCTTCCGCCCGCTTCACCGCCTCGTCCTTCACCGGGCCATACCCGCGGATCTCGTCCGGATAGGAAGCCAGCGCCACGGCCGCATCCAGATTCGTGGCGTCGAGGCGGGCCACCATCTCGTCCACCAGGGCGACATAACGATCGCGCAACTGCCGTTCCAGACGCCGCTCGTGCATCCATCCGAACGGATCCAGCGCCGAACCGCGCAGCACTTTGCCTCGCGCCAATAAACGCAACACAGGCAACAGATATGCCGCCGAAAACGCCCTTTTGCGCGGGCGCCCGCTGGCCGGATCACGGCCGGGGAACATGGGCGGCGCCAGGTGCAGCCTGAGCACGCCGCCGTCAAACCGGCGGCGCACGCCGTCCCAGAACGAGCGATCGCTCAGCAGGCGGGCGACTTCGTACTCGTCCTTGTAGGCCATGAGTTTAAAGGCATTCCTGACCACGGCTTCGGTCAACCGGGTCGAACCGGCGGCCGCCTTGTCTTCCGCGGTGCGCACCCGCGCGATCAGGCGACGGAAACGGTCGGCATAGGCCGCGTCCTGATAGGCCGACAACGCGTCGACCCGAACAGTGATGCGCTGCTGCAGCGTGTCGACCGGCGCCGGTGTCATCACAGGCTCTTCCGGGGCCAGCAGGCGCTCCACCGCCTCTGCGTCGGCGAGGACCAATCGCCCGAGACGGAAGGCGCGCAACGTTCCCTCGACATCGGCGCCATTCAACCGTATCGCCTGCTCCATCGCCTCCGGCGACAACGGCAGCGCGCCCATCTGCAACGCGTATCCCAACATGATCATGTTGGCGGAGACGGGGTCGCTGAATGCACGCCGCGCAAGCTCGTTCGCCATGAGGCGAACCGGCTGCCGCCAGGTTCGCCGTTCGAGGCGACGGATCAGACGTTCGGCGTCGAGATCGATATTGCCGTTCTCATGGAAGGTCTGCGTCGCCACAACGTGATCATCGACAAGGACCGTCGTCGCGCAGCCCACCGTCTTCAAGGCTTCAAGCTGGGTGCCTGCGACGACGTCGGACACGATCACAAGGCCGGCATCCTCCAGGCCAAGGCGCAGCGGCGCCACGCTGTCCGGCGTGGGCAGGATTCGCAGATGGCTGTAGACCGCGCCGCCCTTCTGCGCGAGGCCGGTCATATCGTAGATGCCGACGCCCCGCCCCTCCAGGTGAGCCGCCATGCCGACGATCGCGGAGGCCGTCACCACCCCGGTCCCGCCGATGCCCGCAAGCAGAATGCCGAGCGACTCGTGGCCGGCTCCCCTGACGACTGGTCTCGGCAACCGGGCGACCGCCGCATCGAGATCAACCGGCTCGGGTTTCCTGAGTGCGCCATCCTCAATGGTCACGAACGAAGGACAAAAGCCTTCGAGGCAGGACATGTCGCTGTTGCAGCTCGCCTGGTCGATGCGGCGCTTGCGGCCGAACTCCGTTTCCAGCGGCTGCACCGACATGCAGTTCGAGGCTCGCGAGCAGTCGCCGCACCCTTCGCAAACCGCGGGATTGATGACGACGCGCTTCGTGGCGGCAGCAACCCGGCCACGCTTGCGCCGTTTGCGCTGTTCCGTGGCGCAGATCTGGACGTAGACGATCACCGTCGTTCCCGGAATCTCGCGCAGCTCCCGCTGCACGTTGTCCATCTCGGTGCGGTGACGAATGGCGACACCGGCCGGCAGCGATGGCCCAAAGCGTATGCTGTCCGGATCTTCCGCCACCACCACGACACGTTTTACCCCCTCCAGCAGCACCTGCCGAACAATGGCCTCGACCGACAGGCCGCTCTCGACCGTCTGGCCGCCGGTCATCGCAACCACGTCGTTGACCAGGATCTTGTAGGTCACGTTGGCGCTGGACGCCGCCGCCGCGCGGATGGCCAGTGACCCCGAATGGGAGAACGTGCCGTCGCCGAGATTGACGAAAACATGTCTGGTGGTCGTGAAATGCGACAGCCCGATCCAGTTCACCCCTTCCGCGCCCATGTGGGTGCAGGGCAACGGGTTGCGGTCCATGAACTGCACCAGGCCGTGGCAGCCGATCCCCGCCACACCGAACGAGCCGTCCGGCAGTTTCGTCGAACGGTTGTGCGGGCAGCCCGAACAAAACACCGGACGGCGCGCGAGCGACCCGGCGTCAACCTGCTTGAAGGAGGCAAGGCGTGCGGAGAGATCATTGAGCGCTGTGCGCAATGCCGCGGCTTCTGTGAGATCGGCCGCACTAAGGGCGAGACACCGACGGCCGATGGCCAGCGCAACGATGGCGGCATCCAACGGCTCGTCCACCGGGAGCAGTGCCTCCCCGTCCGGGGTCCGTTTTCCCGAGATGTTCGGCCGCCGGGCCCAATGGTACATCAGCGCCGCCGCCTGGAGCTCCATGTGCGGGCGCTTTTCCTCCACAAACAGCAGCTCGGCAGCATCCTGCGCGAAGGCGTTCAATGGCTCGGGATCGAGCGGATAGATCAACCCCACCTTCAGCACGCCGATGCCCAAACGTCGTGCGAGAGCGTCGTCGATGCCGATCAGCCGAAGCCCGTCGATCACATCCTGGAACGCCTTGCCGGCCGTGACGATGCCCAGGCGCGACGGCCGCTCCGCTCCGAACGCGAAACGATCGATGGCATTGCGACGCGTGAACGCGTGCACGCGCGGCAGCTTGTTGCGGACCATCCTCTGATCCTGGGCGGTCACCGCCAGCATTTCCACGCGAATGCTGACGTCGTTGCCGGCCGCCGGCTTCGCGTCGAGAACCGGAGCGAGGTCATCGAGCGAAAACTCCACCGCCTGGGTGCAGTCCGCCGTCTCGTTGACGAGCTTCAATCCGGCAAGCAGCCCGCATTCCCGCGACATCGCGAAACCGGCAAGGCCGAACCTGAAGATGTCGGTGATATCAGACGGGTAGAGGATCGGAACTTCGTGGGCGGCCAGCGCAAGATCGCTCTGGTGCGCCAGCGACGACGACTTGCCGGCGTGGTCGTCGCCGAACACCAGCAGCACGCCGCCGTTGGGATGGGTGCCCGACATGTTGGCGTGCTTGATCGCATCGCCGGATCGATCGACACCGGGACCCTTGCCGTACCACAAACCGAATACGCCATCGACACGGCGCCCAGGCACGAAGTCGAGCTGCTGGCTGCCCCACACGGCCGTCATCGCCAGGTCTTCGTTCAGTCCCGGTTCGAAGACGATGTCAGCGGCTTTCAGCCGGTCGGCGATCTTCAGCAGCTCGTTGTCGACGGTTCCAAGCGGAGACCCGCGGTAACCCGAGATGTAGCCCGCGGTGCGCAAGCCCCGCCTGCTGTCGAGCTCGCGCTGCAGCAACGGCACCCGCGACAAGGCCTGCTTTCCAGTGATGAAGATCGTCCCGGCCGGACAATTGAACTTGTCCGACAGCGAGACGTCGCGCAGGACCGGAGTGTTTTGCAACGTGGCGTTCATCGTTCCGGAATCGCGGCTATGCATTCGATTTCCACCCGGACATCCGGACGCACGAACTTCGAGACCTCGACAAGCGTGCTCGCCGGCGGATCGAGGTCAGCGAAGAACTCCTCCCGGATCCGGTTCGTTGCGGGGTAATCGCCGATGTCGAGCACGAACACGTTCATCTTCAGGACATGCTGAAATCCACCGCCCTCCGCTGCAAGGACGGACCGGATGCGCTCATAGATGACACGCGTCTGCGCCTCCGCATCCTGCGCGCCGGATTCCCGTGCCGTGACGCCGGAGACGAACACGAGTTTTGTCCCGTTAAGAGGAAGCACCGTCGCGTGAGCGAATTTTCCAAACGGGGCCGGCAAGGCGGCGTAGGTCCGCGATCTCGATGCCGTCATGTTGAACTCCCTGACGTTGCTGAAGTGTCTGCAAGATGCGCCACCGCTCGCGTGCGAAAGTGTCCGTCGGCAAGCGCCGTGGCGTGATTGACGCCCGGCACGGTTTCTCCGACACCCCTGGGAAAGTGCGCCGCGACCGGATGGGCGGCGCCGGCCAGTTTGTCCAAAGCGCCCACCATCACCAGGGTCGGCGCGGTCACCCTCGACATCCCCTCGAGATCGAAGACGCTGGACTGCCCGCGCAGGCAGGCGGCAAGCACGCCGAGTTCGTTGAACGGCCGCGATGCCGCATGCTGGCTGAAGCGAACGGCGTACGACGGAAGCGCAGGGCGATCTGCCGGCCAATCGCCCTCCTGCGCGTCGAGGGCATCGGCGAACTCCGGTGCGAGCCCCACCGTCGTCGCAATCCGCTCGCCCATGCCGCCCAGCACCAGGCTTGAGAGCCGACCGGTCGCCGCCAGCGCCACGGACATGGCGACATGCGCGCCCATCGAATAGCCGATCAGGCTGAAGCGGCGTCCGCCCCAGCCGTGATCGCACAGCGCGGCGACGTCGCCGGCAAATGCATCCAGCCGATAGTCCAAGGGATCGCGCGATTTCACGCTGCGGCCATGCCCGCGCAGATCCGGGGCGATCACCTCAAATCCCGCCGCCACCAGGGCCTCGAACCATCCGGTCTCGACCCAATCATCGTGCGCATCGGATGCAAAGCCGTGCAGCAGCAGCACAGGCTCGCCTTGTCCGGCACTCAGGAACGACACATGGGCCGGCCCGCCCGCGACCAGACGGCCCACATCCAGACCATGGCGTGTCACGCGATCAGCCGACATCAGCGGAAGCCTCCGGGCGCGTCGCACGCCGGCGATCGTTGAGTGCCTCGATCATCGTTGCGACGGCGATGGCCAGACCATCGCGTCCGGGAGCCGCCCCGACCTGCAGCCCGATGGGAAAACCGCGCCCCTCGCCGTGCCACGGCACCGAAATGGCCGGACCATGCGAGAGATTGAACAGCGGGGTGAAGGGACACCAGCCAAGCCAGTCGGTGGCGGCAGCGGCCGGCGCATCGAGTTGGAGCGGCAGGTTTGGCATGGTCGGCGTGAGCAGCACGTCGATCTCATCGATCAGGATCGCCGACAGCCGGCTCGCGATCTCTTCGCGCCGTCGTTGCAGCCCGAGCAGCTCCGCCGCGGTCAGGCGCTGCACCGGCTCAATGAATGCGAGAAGATCGGTGTGCAGGCCGGCGCGTTTCTGCTCGGGAACCTGCGACACCGCAGAACTGCAGCCGAGGCGATAGAGCGCGCCAACGATGTCCCGGGATTCCGCGATCGGAATGTCGACGGTCGTGATCGACGCATCGTCGGCAAGGATCGCGAGTGCGTCCTCCCAAGCCTCTTTCACGATCGGATCGAGGTGGCGGGCCAGCCCGGCCGGCACCCCGATGCGGATGTTCGACCGCCCGTCCGACAGGCGGAGATCGAGCGAGGTCCGCGCCAGCGATGTCCAGTCCGCTCCCGTGCCGCCGCTCATAGCGGAGGCGGCGAGCACTGCGTCCGCGACACGCCGCGTGATCGGCCCGATATGCGGAAGCTGCCAGAACGCGGCGGGATAAGGGTCTAGCGGGATCGCCGCGAATGTCGGTTTGTATCCGACCAGGCCACAGAACGCCGCGGGAATGCGCACCGATCCCGCGGCGTCGGTGCCGATTCCCACCACGCCGAGCCCCAGGGCCGTTGCAGCGGCCGCACCACCGCTGCTGCCACCGGCATGACGGGTTGGGTCCAGCGGATTCAGCGTCACGCCGTGCAGCGGGCTTTCGGTCAGCCCCTTCCAGGCGAACTCGGGCGTCGTTGTCTTGCCCAGGAAGACAGCGCCGGCCGCGCGAAGGCGTGCGATCGACACGGCATCCCTCGGCACTCGTGCATCCGACGTCGTTCGCGATCCCCGCCGCGTCGGCCAGCCGGCGACGTTGAGCGTATCCTTGATGGTGATGGGAACACCATCCAGCGGCCCCCGCGCCTCGCCCCGGCGATACCGCGCTTCCGACGCCCGCGCCATATCCAAAGTGGCAGCCTGGTCGACCAGAACGAAGGCGTTGACGCCCGGATTCAAACGGTCGGTCGCGTCGAGTTGTGCCTGTGCAACGTCGACCGGCGACACGTCCCCTCGCGTGTAGCGGTCGTGCAGCCGCAAGGCTTCTCCATCAGTCGACATAAGATTGATCCCGCATCGCCTCTCCCCCGTATTGAGCGCAGCTAGAGTCGTCGGATGACGAAGGCTTTCCTCAGAGGCGAAGTCACTTCCCAGGCTCCACGAAGCCCGGGTTCACAGACGAAGCTGTCGCCCGGACCGAACTGCTGCGGCGAGCCACCATCCGGCGTGATGGTACAGGTCCCCTCCAGGATCTGGCAGAACTCCCACACCTTGTAGTCCATGCGCCATGTCGCTGGGGTTGCCGACCAGAACCCCGAAAAAACCTGGCCGTCCTCAGCCGTCGCGATTCTCCAGGCCTTCGTCGTCGGGGTGCCAGACAACAGTTCGGCAAAGAACGGCGTGTTGATCGCGGGCTCCCCCTGGGCGTCGCGGAAAGCAATCAGATGGCTGTTCATCTCACACCTCACTCAGCGACGCGCGGTTTTGCCGCGCAAGCTGATCGTCCATGATGACTTTGGCTGCGTTGTGCCCAGGCAGGCCGGTAATGTTGCCGCCTGGATGCGAGGACGACCCGCAGAGATAGAGACCGTCCATGAAGGTCCGATAATCCTGCGCGCCCGCGAACGGCCGCCCCGCTCCGACCTGTCCATTCCTGAATGCGCCGATCAGCAGGTCCGCCTCACGCATGTTGGGATGACGAAGGGCCGTCTCATGAGGACTCTGTGCGAAATGATCGATTGTCGCCTCGCGCAGATTGGGCGCGTATTCGCACCAGAGGTCGAACATGCGCTGGGCATGCTTCGATTTCTCGTCGATCCAGTTCCTGGAGTCCCCACGCAGCGCGTAGGGGGTTTTTTCCCACATGAATGCCGTATGATATCCGGCAGGCGCCTGAGACGGATCGATCGCGGTGGGCGTTCCACCCCACAGTACCGACGGGCCAATCGTCCCTTCGTCATGACAACGAACGAGTTCGAGGAAGGTGTCGATCTTGTCGATGCCCATGATCACCATCAGCGATTTCTGGACTTCGGGATAGCGCTCGGACGCCTTGTAGACCGGCGCCTCCTTGAGATTGAGGTGCAGCGTAAACAGCGGCCCGAGCGTGTTGTATTCGAAGCCCTCGGCCTTCTGGGCCCATCCCGCGGGCAGCTCTGTCCGCTCCATCAGGTCGAGAAAGGTGATATGCGGATTGACGCTGGAGACGACGAACTGGCTCGCCTTCAGCACCTCGCCGTTCTCCAGTTCGACGCCGGTCGCGCGGCCGTCCGCGGAAAGAATGCGTTTGACCGGTGCATTGGTGCGCACGGTTCCACCGGACGCTTCGATCGAGCGGACCAAGGCGCGCGCCAGCGACGCGGCACCGCCGCGGCAGGTCTGCACCTGTGCCGACGACGCAAACAACGACGGCAGGTGGTGCCCGAAGCCCTTGGCGCGCAGGTCCACCTCGCGCATCCCGTTGATGAAAAGCAGCGCTCCCTGGATTGCCGGATGCTTGAATTCTCGCGAGACGAATTCGTACGGACTGAGTTCGCCGACCTGCAGCAGCAGGCGGCCATCGTCCGACCGCTGCAGCCGCTCGCGCCGTGTCGATTCCGGCTCCGGCGGCGCGGCCGCCTCCGGACGGATGATGTCGCGGGTAATGGGAATGAAACGATCACGCCAATAACGCAGCCGGTCGGCATCATCGCGATCGATCGCGGCGAACGACCGGTAGGTCTGCTCGAAGTCGTTCCACCATTGCAGCACATTGCCGTCGCGCTGCAGGACCGATACGTACAGATCGTTCTCGAGATACTCCACGCCATAACGCGCCAGTTCGAGATCACGGAACCATGGCATGACGGTAATGCCGCGATGAAAGTACGAATGCAGGTTGTGGTAGAAGCCTGGATGCTTGTCGTCTTCGACCGTCGACAGGCCGCCTCCCGCAACCGGACCTGCATCCAGCGAGATCACCTTCAGCCCCGCCTTCGCCAGGTAGGCCTGCGTGATCAGGCCGTTGTGGCCGGCTCCAATGATGATTCCGTCGTACGTCGTCATAACTCGACCCCATGCCGCTCAATCAAAATCGCCAGGGCAACGATAGATGTCCCGGCGACGAAAATTAGTATCCCGCGATACCAGCTGTGGCTCTTTGCGTGCGATCTGTGTGGGATGCGCTGCCTCGCGCGCGACATTGCCGCGCCCGAAACGCGTCTCACTCAATCGACATAGACTTGATCTCTGGCGGCAGCGTAATCCGCCGCCCCTCCGAGATAGGCCTGGTTCAAGCGCGGGTCTGCCGACAGCTCCGCGCTGGAGCCTTCGAGCACGATGCGGCCGACCTCGAGCACGTAACCATGGTCGGCCACCGAGAGCGCAAGCCGCGCATTCTGTTCGACCAGGATGATGGTCAGCCCCTCGGACTTGAGCTGCCCGATGACGCGCAGAATGTCCTGCACGATCAGCGGCGCCAGACCGATCGAGGGCTCATCGAGCATCAGCAGGCGGGGTTCGGCCATCAAGGCCCTGCCGACCGCGAGCATCTGCTGTTCGCCGCCTGATAGCGTTGCGGTTTTCTGGCGACGGCGCTCGGCCAGGATCGGAAACAGCCCGTAGATCCGGTCCAGGGATCTCGCCGGTGCGCCGGTTCGATAACCGCCGAGCCGGAGGTTGACCTCCACCGGAAGATTGCCGAACAACTCTCTCCGCTCGGGCACCAGGACCACGCCGCGGCCAACCAGCTGTTCCGGGCGAAGCCCGGTCAGTTCCGTGCCATCTAACGTGATCGATCCCGCGCGTGGCGGGCAAAGACCCATGATGCCGTTGAGCAAGGTCGTCTTGCCCGCGCCGTTAGCGCCGAGAACGGTCACAAGTTCACCGGGCCTGACGTCGAGATCGAGCGATTCAATGACGGTCGCCCGACCGTAGCCCACGTTCAATCCGCTGATGCACAGCCGCGGCATGATCACGCCCCCAGATAAGCTGCGATGACGCGCTCGTCGCGGCGGACCTCGTCGGGAAGACCGGTCATCAGCCGCTGCCCGCGATCCAGAACGACGACCCGATCGACGCAATTCATCACCAGGTCCATGTCGTGTTCGACCAGCAGCACCGACATTCCCGCCCGCTTGAGACGGTGCAGCAGCGTCACAAGCTTGAGCTTCTCGCCGGTGCGCAAACCCGCGGCCGGCTCGTCCAGCAGCAGCAGCCTCGGCCGGCTGATCAGCGCGCGGGCAACTTCCACCAGTCGCGCCTGCCCCATCGCCAGCCGCGCGGCGGGCTCATGGGCAAGCCCATCCAGTTCGACGATCTCCAGCGCACGCCACGCCTTGGCGAAGGTTGCGGCCTCCTCTTTGCGGTCGAGCGCACACATGCCGGCGATCATTCCGGAACGCCCCTGCGCGTAGGCGCCGAAGGCCACGTTTTCCAGCACCGTTCGCTCCGGCACGATCCGCACATGCTGGAAGGTGCGGGACACCCCACGAAACACCAGATCCGACACCCGCGCCGGCGGCGGCGCCCCCATGAGCAGGACCTGTCCCGCCGACGGCGCGAGCAGGCCTGTTGCGATATTGAATGTGGTGGATTTGCCGGCCCCGTTGGGCCCGATCAGGCCCACGATCTCATCCGCGCCGACCGCGAACGAAACACCCTGCAAAGCCTTCAGCCCGCCGAAGTTCCTCGCGATGTCCGTGACCGACAGCAGGCTCTCACCCGGCGCGCTGCGCCTGGACGGCGTCAGCTCGATGTTGCGGGTGGGCCGCGGCATCGTGAACACGGGCCACGCACGTTGCAACGCCGACCAGAGGCCTCCCGGCCATCGCAGCAGCACGCCGATCAGCACGATCCCGAACACGATCATTTCGACATGGCCCGACAGCCCGAACATGCGCGCGATGGTGTTTTGCAGCAGCATTTCAAGCGCGGTAATCGCGGTGGCGCCGAGCACGGCGCCGAACGGATGAGACATTCCGCCGAAAATGCATGCGATCAGCAGATTGATGCTCGAGGTCAGCCCGAACGGAGCCGGGCTGAGGAACTTGAAAGTGAACGCGTAGAGGCCGCCGGACAGACCCGCCAGCGTGGCCGCAACAACAAACACCAGAAGCCGCAGCCGCGTCGCGTTGACGCCGAACACCTCCGCCATTTCAACATTGGTCTTCAGCGCGGCAATGGCCCGCCCGGTCCGGCTGTGCAGCAACCGGGAGAATCCACCTCCCGCCACCGCGACGATCAACCAGACCACAATGGCGAAGGCACGTTCGTTCGCCAGTGCGAGCGGCCCGATCGTCAGCGGGGGAATCTGGCCAAACCCCGAAGCGCCCCCCGTCAACGGTCCGGCGGCGACAATGGCGGCGCTGGTGGCGATGCCGATGGCGAGCGTCGCCAATGGCAGGAAGTGGCCCCTGAGCCTGAGCGTGATCGAGCCCACCACGGTTCCCGCCACGGCGGAGGCGACAACGCCGATGACAAGGGCAAGAAGCGACGGCACGCCATGATCGCGCGCCAGGATCGCCGCCACATAGGCACCGATCGCCATGAACGCGGCCTGTCCCAGCGACACCTGTCCGGCGATCAACAGCAGCGTGAGCCCCATCGCGGCGAGCGCCGTGAGACCCACCGTGATCAGAAGCGTGACATTGTATTGCGGACCAAGGATAGCGATGGCGCAGGCCACGGCCAGGAGGCCGATCGCGACGCCGAGCGAGGCGACACCAGGCGTACGCCAGGACGAACGGGTTTCCGGCTGCGGAGAGACCATGATCAATGCTCGTGCGTTTCGGGAGGGCGGACGGCGTTGCGCCACAGCAGAATGGGAATCACCATCAGGAAAACGACGACGTCGCGAAACGCGCTGATCTGAAAGGCGGAGAAGGATTCGGTCAGCCCGACCAGCAGCACGCCGACCAGTGCGGTCGGATACTCCACGATTCCGCCGAGCGCCGCCGCGACAAAACCCTTCAGGCCGATGGGAAAGCCCATATCGTAATTCGCAGTCACCAGCGGCGCCAGCAGCAGGCCCGAGAGCGCGCTGAAGCCGGCGCCGATGGCGAAGCTGAGCTGACCGGCGACGCCGACGGGAATGCCACAGAGCTGGGCGCCCGTCCTGTTCACGGCGGTGGCCTGCAGGGCCTGCCCGATCAGCGTTCTCTCCGAGAAGAGATAGAGGGCGATCATCGCGATCACCGAGAGCGCGCAGATCCAGAGACTCTGCCAGGTGACGAACACGGGACCGAGCGTCAGCCCGCCCTCGACAACCGGCGGAACGGACCGCGGCTCCGCGCCCCAGATCATCACGGCGGCCCCGTGCAGAACCATGTAGACGCCGACGCTGACGATCAGCAGCACAATCGGCGAGGCTCCGGATACCGGCTCGACGGTCAAACGATAGGCCAGCGTCCCCAGCGAAGCCGTCGCAACCAGCGCGGCAAGCACGGCGAGCCAATAGGACCCCGGATACAGGCTGGCGGCCCATGCCGTCGCCAGCACCAACGCGATCCAGGCCGCACGCGCGAGAACAATGCGCACCCTGGCTGTGGCCATCAAGCGCCGGTCCACGATGTCCTTCAGCGCGAACGCGGCCAGCCCTCCGGCCACGAGGGCGCTCAGTGCATTGAACGATCCCGCCAGCGCGCTCGCGAATGAGAGCGCCCCCAGCGTTACGTATTCGCCCTGTGCGATGTTGACCACGCGCGTCACCGTGTAGACCACGATGAGGCTGAGGGCGACGAGCCCGTAGACGGCGCCGTTGGTGACCCCGTCAGCAAGCAGGAAGAGCAGCGTATCGATCAACGCTCACTCCTCGATCAGGACGAACTTGCCGCCCTTGATTTGCGACAGGAAGGTGGAGCGCTTGTCGAGGCCGAGATGGTCCGCTGGCGTGATGTTGAAGACGCCGTTCACGCCCGGCCACTCCCTTGTATGCTCCATCGCGTCCTTGATCGCGACCCGCACCGCGGCCAGATCATCAGCGTTCGCGCTGACGTCGGCCCTGTTCTGATAGGCGTTCACGGCCAGCATCATGGCGTCCCAGGCCTGGCCGGCGAACAGATCCACCTTGCCTTTGCCATAGGCTCCGTCGTACAGCGCGGCGAATTTTTCGAGCACCGGACGAAGCGGATTGTCCTTCCTGACCTGATCGTAGACGTTCGGCGCGCCGACGCCGACGATGGCGCCTTCGACGTTGGCCTTGCCGATATCGATGAACGCGTTGATCGAGGAGCCGCCGCCATGATAGATCGGCCCGGTGTACCCCACCCGCTTCAAGGCCTCATGGGCGAGGTCCGCCGACGGCGGGATGGCGTGAACGTACACGGCATCGAGCCCGGCCTGCTTCAGGCGCAGGGCCTGCGGCGTGAAGCTGGTGTCCTGACGCGCAAAGCGCTCGGTCGCGGCGAGCTCGATTCCGACGTCCTTGGCGACGTTCTGAAGCTCCTTCAGCCCGCCTTCGCCATAGGCGTCCTCCAGACCGAAGAAACCGATCTTCTTGATGCCCTGGCGCTTCATGTAGTCCAGGGTGCGCTGGATCATCAGTTTGTCCGACGTCGGCGTCTTGAAGGTGAAGGGACGCGCGCTCGCCGGCTCGATGATCGCCACCGACGACGCCATCGAGATCATGGTGACCTTGGCGGCGCTCACGGTGTCGATGATGGCCATGGAGCCCGGCGTGGTCGTGCAGCAGACCACGACATGCACCTTGTCTTCTTCGATCGCCTTGCGCGTGAGGCTGACGGACTTGGTCGGGTCTGACCCGTCGTCATAGGAAACGACCTTGATCCTGAACGGCAGATCGCTGCGGCTCGACCATGTCTTGTCAAACAGCTCGACGGCGTTGCGTTCCGGCGCCCCGAGCGCCGAGGCCGATCCGGTGACGGAAACAATCGCGGCGATGCGCAGCTCCGGCTTCTCCTCGGAGATTGCCGAGCGATGGTCGGCGAGTGCCAGGGCCCCGCCGGCAAGCAGCGTGGATAATCCGAATGTGATCAAGGCGCGCTTTGTGGTCGTGACCATATCTCCCCCTCACGGTTGCCGATGTGGCGCCACGATTGCACCTCGGAGCGGCGCTGCGCTGTATCTGCGGATACATCGGCGGCTTTGTGCTGCCGGATACAGCGAAGGTGGACTCTCAAGCGCTAAGACATGGGCATCGATAACGGGCCGATGAGGGAGAGCCACGGCATGAGCGCAGATATCGCCCAGGATTTTCGGACGCTGTTCCGGCGACTGACGACCGGCGTGACCTTGATCGCAGTCGCGGGAGACACCGGCCCCACAGGCATGACGGTGAATTCGCTGACGCCGGTCAGCCTCAATCCGCCGCTGCTGCTGTTTTGTGCAGCGCTGACCAGCGCAACGGCAAAACGGATTGCGGAGGCGGAAGTCTTTTCCGTCAACCTGCTGTCGGCAAGCCAGCAGGACGTCTCGATGCATCATGCCGGCAGGCCGCTGCCGGTGCCGACATGGCGCTGGCAGGAGAGCGAGGGTGTGCCGTGGATCGAGGGAGCCAACGCCACCTTCCGCTGCCGGCTGGTTGCAGAGCATGCGGGCGGCGACCATCGCATCCTGATCGGCCGGGTCGACGAGATGTTCGGCCCGGCGACCGCGGCGACACCGCTGCTCTATCATGGCGGCAAGTACGCTCGCCTTCCCTATGATGAGAGCCAGAGCGGGGAACAGCGCATCGACGATTTCTGGTGGACGGGTTGAAACCCGTCTCCCAGGAGTCAGGTCTCGAGATTTTTGGCGAGAATCGTATAGCCGTCCTCGACAGACAGCTTGCCCTTGTCGCGCAACCGGCCGAGCGTGCGGGTGACCGTGACGCGGGAGGTGCCTGTCATCGACGCAATCTGCTCGTGCGTGAGGTGGGTCAGAATCTTGCGCCCCCGCGCGTGATCGACGGCAAACATCTTGCTCAACCGGCTCAGCAATTCGAGAATCCGCTCCTCCGGATCGTTGGAGACGAGGTACTCCAGCCGCAGCGCGAGAATGCGCTGCTTGAGGCTGGTCAGCCTGAGCAGGGCCAGCGCGAACTCGGGATCCTCCCGCATCAACGCCTCAAGGCGCGCGCTGTCGAATTCGAGGGCTTCGGTGGGTTCGACGGCGACCGCCGTCGAGAACCGCGGCAATCCGTCAAAGGCGGCGCCTTCGCCGCACAGGGCATTTGGCCCCATGTTCTCCAGCACCACCTCGGTGCCGTCCCGCCGGAAGATCGACACCTGCACGAGACCGGATTTGACGAAGTAGAAGCAGGTATTGATCTCGTCCTGCCGATACAGCTGCTCGCCTTCGGCGAAACGGCGCAGCCGCACTTTTCCCTCGAACGATCGCAGCTTGGCTGCGAGCGCATCGGTCATCCGCCAGGTCGCGGCGGGTTTCTTCGCCATTCGTACCCCTCCGCCGGTGCTGCAAAAAAAGAGCGACCTGCACGTATCCGGCGATACAGCGCCTGACACACGGGGCGCGCTACCTCCATGCGAATGATAGCGCGAGAGGAGGCAATCGCAATGGGCTCGGCACAACGAACCATAGTCCCCACATCGATGGACGCCGAGGCCGAAAAGGTGCTCGCGCGAACCGGCGCTCTCGCGCCGTGGCTCAGAGAACAGGCCGCACGGGTCGAAGAGGCGCGGCGGATCCCGGGTGATGTAGCGGAACGGCTGTTCGAGACCGGGCTTTTCAACCTGATGCGGCCTACTCGTTTCGGCGGGTTGGGCGTCTCGCCGCGTTTCGCCTGGGAGGCGACGTTCAATGTTGCATCCGGCTGTTCGTCCTCCGCCTGGCTCGCGGGGCTGACAAGTGCGAACATCATCATGCTCGGCAAGTTCTCCGCCGAGGCCCAACGGGAGATCTTCGCACCCGGCGTCTCGCCGATCGTCCCGATGCTGACCGGCGGCGTCGGCCAGGACATCCGGATCGAACCGGCCCAAGGCGGCATCGTGCTGAGCGGTCGATGGCGTTATGCGTCCGGCGTGGACGTGTCGGATTGGCTGGGCCTGCTGATCAACATTCCAAGTGGTGGCGAGGGATCGGCCCCTCATGTGGTGCTCGTCCCCCAATCCGAATTCACCATCGACCACGGCAGCTGGCGCGTGATGGGCATGCGGGGCACCGGCAGCAAGACCATCACGCTGAGCAAGGCGTTCGTTCCGTCACATCGCTTCATGAGCTGGGCGGAACTGCAGGCGGGCAACAAGCACCCGACCTGCCCGAACACCGAGCCGGTCTATGAGTTTCCCTTGAACACCGCCAACGCCATGTCTGTTCTGGCCCCAACACTCGGCGTGGCCAGCGCCTGCAGCGAGGAATGCATTGGGATCATTCGCGGCCGCGTCAGTTCCGGCAATCAGCAGGCGCAGATCAACGACAAGATCGCCCATGTCGATGCCGGAACCAGCGCCGCAACGATGAGCTTCCTGCGAGATTTCCTGATCGCCGAGACGGCGGCGATCGAAAGCCGTATCAGCCAAGGCGGGTCCCTCACCCATGAGGAGCGCGGATTGAGTCGCGCAAAAGTTGCGATCGCGTCCCGCCAGGCGCTGACCACGGCGCAGCGCCTGTTCGCCGCGCTGGGTGGCTCACTGCTGCCGGAGGCCACCCGGATCGAACGGCTGTTCCGGGATATCCATGCCATGAGCTCGCATTTCCTGCTTCAGCCCGAGCCGATCTCCGAAGCCTATGGCCGCCTGCTGCTCGGCCTCGAGCTCGCGCCCGGAACCCGGCTGTAACACTCACAACCCAAGGGGATCACCAATGACCAAGACGACCCATGCTTCAAAGAATCCGATCTTCGCCGCCGCGGGCGGTGGCACCATCTTCGACAAGTTTCAGTATTCCTCCACGGTGAAAGCCGGTGGCCTTGTCTTCGTCGCCGGTCAAATCGGACTCAATCCTGACGGCTCGATGCCGGAGACATCCGAGCAGCAGTTCGTCAACGCCTTCGAACGTCTCAAGCTGGTTCTCGAAGAAGCCGGTTGCCAGATGAGCGACCTGGTCGAACTCGTGTCCTACCATGTCGGCTTGAACACCGAGAACCATCTGGCCACCTTCATGAAGGTCAAGGAGAGGTATGTTCCCTCACCGTTCCCGACATGGAGCATCCTCGGCATCGCCGCGCTGGCGCGTCCGGGCCTGATCATCGAGATCAAGGCAGTTGCCGCAGCGAAGAGCTGAACGCGATGGCATTGAATTTGAGGTCTTGCCGCGACACAATTTCTCCCTCTGTCGTTGCCGGGCTTGTCCTCAGCGACTTCGGCTTCGCCGAAGTCGCGGACACAACCCCGACAAGGGACGCACTGCGCCCCTAAGCGAGATCACCGGGACAAAGCCCGGTGATGACAATGTGGGTGGAATCCGACCCTCAGCGCATCATCATCCGCGCAATCACCTCGCCGATCACCACGGTGGTGAAATGGGTGTTGGCGCGGCAATCGGACGGCATGATCGAGGCGTCGGCGACACGCAGCGCACCGATGCCTTTCACGGTGCCGTCGGGATTGACCACGCCGGCGGGATCATCGAAGCCGGACATGCGGCAGCTGCCGGCGGCGTGCTGGATATCGCCAGTCTCCCGTCGCAGCACGGCTTCGAGTTCGGCATTCGGCAACGCGGCGGCGGCCGGCAAAGTGAGTTCGGTATCGCCCAGCCGAATCCAGTCCGAGATGCCGGCGAGTGCCGGCTGCGTGGCGAGCACCGCGAGCCGCTTCACCGCGTCGACCATGCGCAGCATGTCCCTGGGATCGGCGAGCATGTTCTCTTCGACGACGGGATCGATCGTCGGATCCGGTGACGCGAGCTTCAACTCGCCCCGTGAGTAGGCATTGAACAGTCCGGCGCCGATCGCGGCGGGATTGCCGATGCCGCGATGATTGAAGCCGATCAAGATCATGTCGCGCTTGCCGCCGTCGGCGAGGCCGGAGGAATAGGTCACGCAGCAATTGGTGTGGCGGGTATCCGGATCGGTGGACCGCAGGTCCTCGCGCAACTGGATGGTCATGCGAAACAGCGGATGATCGAAGAAATGCCGGCCGACCGGCAGGTCGCGTTCCACGGCGATCCCCATGGCTCGCAGTTCGTCCGCAGGACCGATGCCCGAGCGCAGCAGGATCGCCGGGCTGTGAATGGCGCCGCCGCACAGCACAATGTCGCGCGCGGCGATCTCGCCGATACCCTGACCCTCGATGTGCACGCGCACGCCGGTGGCCTTGCCATCCTTGATCAGAACCCGATCGACCAGCGCGTGACCGCGGATCTCCAGGTTGGCGCGGCCGCGCGCCGGCTCGAGATAACCCTCATTGGTGGAGATGCGGCGGCTGTCGCGGCTGTTGATGGGATAACAGGCGACGCCTTCGCCGTCCGGACCGTTGACGTCGGCGCACCAGGGATAGCCGCTGGCGAGCGCCGCATCGCGCAGGCCGCGATCGATCGGGCCCCATGTCTCCTGCGGCGCGCGATAGACCGGCAGCGGGCCGCCGCGCCCATGTCCCCTGCTGTCGCCGAACTCCAAATCGTCCTCGATCACCGAGAAGAACGGCATGATCTCGCGCGCGGACCAGCCCGCGCAGCCGTTGGCCGCCCACTCGTCAAAGGCATCGGCGGCACCACGGATGGCGATCTGGCCGTTCATCATCGAGCTGCCGCCGAGCCCCTTGCCGCGCCAGTAGAAGCGCGGCTCCTGGCCGGCAATGCGGCGGGTCAGGAGATTGGGCCACTGCCACTTCTCCTGGAATTCGCGCTGGTGAATGATGGGGATCGGGTTGGGCGTCATGACCTCCCAAGGCGCCTCATCGGCGCGCCAGTCGAGCCCTGCTTCCAGCAACAGCACGCGCCTGTTGCGATCCTCCGACAGCCGGGCCGCGATGGCGGCGCCGGCCGAGCCGCCGCCCACCACGATCACATCGTACGTTGCTTCGGAAGAATTGGCATCAGAAGACATGACTCACACCTCAATCGGCCAGACAACCACGACATACGGAATCGGATTGTATCCCGGCATCCCCAACTTTCCATTTGCATTCGAACGCGGCAGCGCATGCCTGCCCGGACGACGGCGCATCGACGACAATCGATGCGCCAAGACTACTCGGCTTTATCGATGTTCCAGAACAGCGGCGTGGCCGGACCGTCGAGCACCCCCGTCAGTTCCTTGTGCCATACACTCGGGGCGAAATACTGGCCCAGCGGAATATACGTCACCTGCTCCAGTGCGCGGGCCTGGATCTCGCTCGCGATCTTTTTCTGCGCATCGGGCGAAGGCGCCCGCGCGAAAGCATCGCGCAGGGTTTCCATCTGCGGATCGTCCGGCCAGCCAACCCAGGCGCCTTTGCGACCCCGGCTGTTCAAGGGCGAGTTGACGACAGGGTTCATGATGTCGGCGATGCCCCAGTTGGTGAAGAACATGTTCCAGCCGCCGTCCTTCGGCGGCTTCTGGCTTGCGAACACGATGTTCGCCGTCTGCCAGTCCATGGACTGGACCGTCACCTGAAAGCCGGCCTGGCGCAGCAGTTGCGCCGCGACGATGGGTTGCGTCTTCAGCGTCACCACGTCGGTCGGCGCCAGCATCACGACGGGCGTGCCATCGTAGCCGGATTCGGCCAGCAGCTTCTTGGCTTGCGCCATGCCGCCGCCTTTGACCAGGGTGTCTGATCCGATGTCGCTCGCCAGCGGCGTGTCGCAGCCGAACACTGCGCCGCAGATCTTGTAGAGGGTCGGAGCGCCGACCATGGCATCGAGCACATCCTTCTGGTTGAGTGCCAGCAAGGCGGCGCGGCGCACCTTGACGTTGTCGAACGGCGGATAGAGGAAGTTCATCCGGCCGATGGTCTGGAAACCGAGGCCGCTCAACGCGCGCGAGGTCAGCTCCTTGTCGGCCTGCAGGATCGGCAGCATGTCGAACGACGGCCGCTCCAGGAAATCGATGTCGCCGGACTGCAACGCATTGGTTGCGGTCTGCACGTCGGGCATTGTGATCCATTCGACGCGATCGACCTTCACCACCTTGCCGCCCGAGGTCCAGCTCGGCGGCTCGGCGCGCGGCACATAATCCTTGTTCTTCTCGTAGACCGCCTTGACGCCCGGCTGGAATTCCGCGGCGACGAACTTGAACGGACCGGAGCCGATCTGCTCGGGGACCGGCGTGCCGGGCGGCGTGTCGGCCAGACGCTTCGGCATCATGAAGGGCACCAGCGTCGACGGCTTGCCCAGCGACTCCAGCACCAGGCCGTAGGGCTCCTTCAATTTCAGCGTGATCGTCCTGGCGTCGGTGGCCTCCAAACTGGCGGTGAAGTCCATCAGCTTCTGGCCCATGCCGTCGACGGCGGCCCAGCGCTTCAGCGACGCGACGCAGTCCTCCGCGGTCACCGGCGTGCCGTCATGCCACTTCAGCCCGTCGCGCAGGGTGAAGGTGTACGTCAGCTTGTCATCGGACACCTTCCAGTCCGCCATCTGGGGCCGGATGGTGAAGCTCGAATCCATCGCCACCAGGGTGTCGTAGACCATGTAGCCGTGGTCGCGCGTGATGTAGGCCGACGAGACGATCGGATCGAGTGCGCGCAGGTCCGAGTGCATCACCGCCCGGATGGTCTTGGCCTGCGACAAGGTGGGGCACGCCAGCGCTGTCGCAACAAGCAGCCCGCGCAGCGCGATCTTGAGGGACATCGGGGATTTCCCGGTTCGCAGAGATAAGGACATCATTTTATTTTCCTCGGGCAGAGGTTGAACGGATAGCGGGTGGCGTTGATGAGTGCGCACGTCGAATGAAAGACGCTCGCTAATGTGCGATGGTCGTCACGGCATCGTGGCAACAGTCGAACGCCGGCAGAGGCGCACGGATCATCGTTGCGCCGCTGAGGCTGGCGCCGATACCTGCAATGATGAGCATGTCTTAAAGAGGCTCCCGCGCGCTAGAGTCGCCCAAGCGCCGGCATGAGCCGGCAGGGCGCCCCATCTGTCACGGTACCTGAGAGCTTGATCCGCCGAGCAGCTGCCCGATGACGGATATCCCCTTCGGTGGACACCGTCGTGTAAACACGGTGCCTCTCTCCAGATTGTCCTGACGACACGGTCCTTGTGCCTGAGAGTTTCCGGGGCGGTTGCTCCGTCGGCGTCGAACACGAAAACGTTTTGTTCTCGCTTCGATCTCTCCCGCATCGTCGTAATGGACAGCGGGACGATATGGCGCGCCCACAAAGCGAGCAAGATTAAATTTCAACCATCTCTGCACAGAAGCTATGCGGTGGCGATCACATCACGTCGGCCCGCATTCGGCGAGCGTAGCTGGAAGCATGCGAAGATATTCGCACATTGAGGCGCCTCAACATTTTCTGCGTCATCGTCCGGCTTGACCTCAGCGACTCGGCTTTGCCGAGTCGCAGGATCCAGTACTCCCGGTGCGTATGGTGTGATCGATCAGCCCACGAATATCGACTGAACC
>JBGMOD010000164.1:0-55029 GCA_041424235.1 Hyphomicrobiales bacterium | reverse complement strand
ACTGGGGAAGCGTAAGTCTTTCACTGCGACTCTGGCGCTGCTCCCTGCCGTGCAGTAGCATCCGCGTCTTTCCAGACGACGGGGCTTCATTCATGCGAATTTCATTCGTTCATTCTTCATCGGTCGCCGTGATCGGCGTTTTCATGATGCTGGCCACGACGCCGGCCTCCGCGCAGGAATGCGACCCGGACGTGTGCGTCAATCCGTGGGATGCGCTCGGGCTGTACAGGCTTTCCCCTCAAGCCCAGGCGGAGCCGCTTTGTCCGTTCGAGCCGGTAGTCTGGGTCAACACCAGATCCCATGTCTACCATGTCGAAGGCTCACGCGGGTACGGCCACGGCAGAACCGGGGCCTACATGTGCGAGGCCGAGGCGAAGGCAACCGGCAACCGACCCGCGTGGCGTTGATCAAATCAATCACGCGCTTCATCGCCGACGGTCAAGCGCACTAAAATGAAGCCACGTTTGCGGTGTGGCTTGCCCCGAGGGATGGCCCACCGCGAAGTTCGAGCGTCACAAGCCGGGACTTCGCCGCGCGCTCCAGCGTGACGTGGAGCTGCGCTGGACCGCTGGGGGCGGATGCGACGATCTGCATGCCGGCACCGCTTTGCTCCACCAGGACCATGCAGGGCCGATCGACGCCAATGGTCAGATCCTGTCCCAGCGTCAGGCGGCCGGGAGCGTGGAATATGATCTGCGAAATCCCGAGCCGCTCGTGCTGGACCGCCTGCACCTCCGTCGTGTTCGCGAGAATCCGCACGGCAGGATGGGCGGCATAGGTCGCAAGACGGTTGCCGTCGCTGTCGGGCACGACGATGTATTGATAGCTTGCGCCGCTCGGGCGCACCCCATGGTCCAACCACAGGGCGAATACGCTCTTCGATACCGGCGTCCGCGCCTGAAGCGAATTGATGTCCGACCAGCTGCCGCTGCGCGGCCCGGTGCTGACAACGGCCGTCGCCTTTTCCGGAAAAACATAACCGATCCCGTCGTGGAGGACCCAGGACACATCGCGGATCGGCTGACGCCCCGCTGCAACGGAATGACCATCGACAATGACGCCCCCCTCCTGCAAGGACTGGTTGAGCGTGGTGCTGACGGCGGCGGCGCCCGTCGATGATATGCCTGCGCCGAGCGCGACAAATTCGTCGTCGAAAAAGAACCAGGCCTTGTGGGCATGAATTGACGTTTCCTTGTCCACATCGACCTTCATGGCCGCAGCACCATAACGGCCATCGGACACGCCCCCGACGAACGTGTTGGGCTGATCCACATGACTGAGGAAGCGAGGAACCTGGTCGGGCGACGTCACGCCCGGCAGGTGCGCCCAATCCCATACCGGAAAGATGTCGACATATTCGTCGCCTCGGCGCGCGATATAGGTCACGCCGAACGGAAGCCAGTAGCCCTTGAGGTTTTCGCCGTTGATCGTCTCGGTCCCGTAGGTGCGCGCGGAGACCATCTTGACCGAGGCATAGTACCCGGCCCGTTGATGCACGGTGAAATCGGAATTCCAGAAATGCTTGTGCCCGACGAAGCTGGAGGGTGCTCCCGCCCCCGCGATATGGGCCTTCAGCGCGTCATAGTCGGCCTTCTTGTCCGGCTTCAGCAGGCCCATAGTGTCGAGGACCGGCAACAGGCCGACAGCTTCCTGGCCAGCTCCGGGGCGCGCAATCTCCCGGCCGATCGCTCCGTTGTCGAGCATCTTTCCCCGCACCATCAGGCGCGCGCCGTCGAGCAGGTAATCGGAGAGAACGTCGACCTTGTCCGTGGCATAGGCGAACCGCGTCCCCGCGACCAACAGGGCATTGTCCGTCCCGTCCTTGAGAAAGTTCAGGCCGTATCCGCCGACATAGAGCTGCGGCCCATGCTGGTGAAAGCTGTGGTCGTACTGAATGCCCTCCACATCCGAGGTGACGACGTCAGCGCCTTCCATGACATGCACCGCGGCTGCCAGATCCGCCTCCGAATCCCGCAGCACGCCGCGCACAAATTGTTCGCCCGCACACCACACCAGATTTTGTCCCGTGAATTTGTACGAGGCGAGCTGGACGGGATCGTGCAGATATGTCGCGCCGGTCGTCACGAGTTCCGCGGGCAGATCCCCCGCCGTCAAGACCAGGATCGGCTCAAGCGCCAGTTGTTGGCCGATCTCGTTGCTCCACCAGTTATCGGCACCTGGCTTGCGCCGATACCAGAACGCTAGTCCGCGCGCGACGGCGTCGCGGGCCTCGACAGAGCCGTGAAGCGGACTCTTCTCGTTGCGATAGGCGATGGCGATCTCTTTCAGACGATCGAGATGTTTTTGCGGATTCCAGTTGAGCGAACGATCGGCGTAGTCGATGTCGGGCCAGCTTCCGTCCGGACGCTGCGTGGCGAGATACCGCGCGCCGTCGGAAAAACTCCCCGCGGCGTATCGCGCGACGAGCCGATGTCGGATCAAATCGATATCCCGATCCGGGGATACCGCTGCTTGCGCTCGCACGCTCCCGATGACGGCCATGACCGACATCACCGCGACGACGGCAAGACGGCGCTTCGACCCGCTATTGTTCCTTTGGGCCGCTCGCGGCGGCAAACACGGAGCAGGACTCATATGGGACTGCTTGTTGTGGTCTCGAAGAACCCAATCGAAAGCTCGCGGGACACGGGTCGCATCTGCAGACTGCATCGATGCCGATGAACGTTTGATGAAGCCGGCGACACACCGCACAGGCAAATGATCCGCGTCCGCGGCACGATAGCCGTTCTTCAGCTCAACGAGAAAGGTCTACGCTGCGGCTCGCCGCATCCAGCGCAGACATGTCGCGCTGACAGCGATCGACAGTGCGACGCAGGCGAGTGCGGCGAACAGCGCCCGATCATCCGATCCCGTGCCATGAAGGGCGAAGAACACCGCACCGATCACGGCAACGCCGGCAGCGTTAGCAATCTGCGTGGTGGTGCCGTAAAGGCCCGAGCCGGAGCCTGCGCTCGCCTTGCTCACGGTGGAGAGCACGGCGCTCGACAGCGGCGCCATCACCAGCCCCTGGCCATAGCCGAACACCGCCAGCGGCAGCATCATCAGCCAGGCGCTGGGCGATGCGACCAGCAGCAGCGTGACCACGATGGCGGCAAGACCGACGAGTTCGACCACGCAGCCCTCGATCAGCACCAGCGTGCCGCGATGCTTGGCCCGCGCGGCGCTGTGGCGCGAGGCGACCACGAAGGCCAGCGCCAGCGGCACGACCGCGGCGCCGGATTGCAGCGGCGTGAAATGCAGCGTGGTCTGCATGAACAGCGTCATCACCAGATAAAACGAGAGATTGGCGAAAAAGAAGAAAAACACCGCGCCCAGGCCACGCATGAAGGCCCGGTCGTCGAACAGTGCGAGATCGACCAGCGGCATGCCGCCACGCTGCGCGACACCGCGCTCGAACCGGACAAAGCCGGCGATCACGGCGACGCCCGCGGCCATCACCAGCCAGACCCAGGCGGCCCAGTGCACATCGCGCCCGAACAGCAGCGGACCGATGATGCCGAGCAGGCCAACGAACAGGATCATGGCGCCGGGGATATCGAGCTTGGTGCCGGAGCGGCGCGGCACCGAGGGCACCAGCCGCCAGGCGGCGGCCATGATCAGGAGGCCGCAGGGCACGTTGACAAAAAATACTGCGCGCCAGCCGAGCCCGGCCAGATCCAGCGTGACCAGAATGCCGCCCAGCAAAAAGCCGGCGGCGCCGGCAAGTCCCAGCACGATGCCATAGATCGCGAAGGCGCGGCCGCGCGCGTCATCGGAGAACAGCACATGGATGGTGGCCAGCACCTGCGGTACCATCAGCGCGGCGGTGGCGCCCTGCGCGAGGCGAGCGACAATCAATTCAGGGCCGGATTGCGCGAGGCCGCACCACAGTGACGTTACAGTGAAGCCGAACACGCCGGCGATGAAAGTGATCTTGGTGCCATAAATGTCGCCGAGCCGGCCGCCGGTGACCACCAGCGTGGCATAACCGATCAGGTAGATGGCGATCACGGCCTCGATCTGGGCGGCGCTGGCGTGCAACTCCACCGCGATGGTCGGCAGCGCCACGTTGACGATGAAGGCATCGACCCCGAACATGAACTGCGCGGCAACGACGGTTGCCAGCACCCACCAGCGGCGGGTGAAGTCGGGGGATACGGAAATGGCAGGGGATACGATCTGGTGCATGATCTGATTCTTGGGCGCCTCGGTCGAGCGCTCCAGTCGAGCACTCGTCGACACCTTGATCTCAGATCGCGGTCATCAGGTCGATTACCTCGGAGGTAAGGAAGACTTATCTCGAGGGTAAGGAAGACTTGCCTCGAAAGTAAGGAAGACTTGCCTCGGAGGGAATGATCGCAGGCCGGCACGGCCGGCCCGGAAAGCGTTCAGCGGGTCGCCATCGCCACCAGGACCGGGCTGTCCGCCACGATCGGCGAGCCCGAGTAGGAGAACAGGCCGACGTTCGGCAGCTTGCCATCGGAAGTGCCAGCCAGCGACACATTGCACATCACGAACATGAAGGTGAGGATGAAGCCGAGAACCCGCATGATGATCTCCAAAAATCTCTGTGAGCGACCCTGTCGACCGCGGCGTTGTCCGCCGCTCTGTTGGGCATAGTTAATAGTCCCCACCGGTTTCAGGGCATCTGCTTGGCAAGCCGAAAATGGTTTCGTCGGGCCGGAGAATTGTTTCGTCGGGCGGTGGGGGACGACATATGGGACGCGAGCCGACGGGTGCCCGGCGATGACAATCGTTGCTGGGGCAGCTCCGGGTACTTATTGAAATCCCAGCAGAAAATCGCCTCTCGCCGCGAAGTCGATTAAAACAGTGCGGACGCCTGCCCACCGACTGGGCTGGCTGTGCACTGGCACAGGCCGGCCCCCGACCTTACCTTATGACCCTGCAAGCCCGTTGAAAGTGAGCTGATCCCTTGGCCAAGCCTCCCGGCGCCCTCGATCCCGCCCCGCGAAAATATCCTGCCGCGGTCACCCTGGTCCGCCGCTCGGCGCGGGGGCCTGCCTCGGCGCCGGCGGTGGTCTCCTTCGCCGACATCGAATACTGGCTGCTGCACGAAGCCGCGGCCGAAAAGGACATGCTGCTGTTTCTGGAGTCGTTCCTGTGGCGGCTGGTGGCCGCCGGCGGCGTGATCGCGCGGGTGAGCGTGCATATCGGCACGCTGCATCCGCAGTTGATCGGCTTCGCCTACAACTGGAACATCAATGACGGGCTTTGCGACGAGGTGAAAGTTGCCGAAGCGGCGACCAAGTCGGACAGCTACAAGCTGAACCCGCTGTACCGGGTGTTCGAACTCGGCGAAACCGTCCGGCGCAAGGTCAACACGCCGGAGACGCAGGCCGAATTCCCGATCATGGCCGAGCTCGCCGAAGCCGGCATGACCGATTACTACGCCGTGCCGCTGAGCGGCGCCGGCTATCGCAACGCCATCACCATCGCGACCAAGCACCCGGACGGCTTTTCCGAAGCGGGCGTGACCCGCTTCTCGCATCTGCTGAGCCTGTTCGCCCTGCATGTGGAGCGTTACGGCGCGATCCGGATCGGGGACAATGCGCTCACCGCGTATCTCGGCCTCAGCGCCTCGACGAAAGTGCAGAGCGGTTCGATCAAGCGCGGCGCCGGCGAATCGATCCACGCGGTGATCTGGATCTCGGACCTGCGCGGTTTCACCGACCTGTCGGACCGGCTGTCCGGCTCCGACATGCTGACCCTGCTCAATGCCTATTTCGAAGCGATGGCCGGCGCGGTGCTGTCGCACGGCGGCGAGGTGCTGAAGTTCATCGGCGACGGCCTGCTGGCGGTGTTTCCGCTGGCCGACGCCGAACAGGCGGCAGCAGCCGCCAAGGCCGCGATGGGCGCGGCGCGCCAGGCCCTGGCCGGACTTGAAGCGCTCAATGCCGGCGCGCTGACCGGCATGTCGGAAACCGCAGCCCGCTGGCGGCCGCTGCGCGTCGGTATCGCGCTGCACGAGGGCGAAGTGTTCTTCGGCAATATCGGCTCGCCCGAGCGGCTCGACTTCACGGTGATCGGGCCGGCGGTGAACGAAGCCAGCCGCGTCGAAGCGCTGCAGAAGACTTTGGGACGCAGCATCCTGGTGACTGAGGCGGTCGCGCGTCATCTCGATTGCAAGATGGACCATTTGGGCGAACACACACTGCGCGGCGTGGCCGTGCCGATTTCGATCTACAGCCCGGCGGAAGGGCATACGCCGCGGAATCTCGGGCTGGCGGCGGAGCTGGAGCCGGGGGTGTAGAAGTAAAGTCGAGGCGCCGCGACATCCACAACCGTCATCCCCGCGCTTGGCGCGGGGATCCACGCCTTAACAGCGACTCAGCAAGGAAGGCGTGGATACCCGGCCCAAGGCCGGGCATGACGGCTGTATGTGTTGATGCGCCTCGTGCGATCCACAGGCGATGCAACACGTTCGCCAACGTATCCCTGCTCACCAGTGTATCCCTGCCCATCCCGCCCCGCCGTTGACTTCAC
Source organism: Hyphomicrobiales bacterium (assembly GCA_041424235.1). Lineage (GTDB taxonomy): Bacteria > Pseudomonadota > Alphaproteobacteria > Rhizobiales > Xanthobacteraceae > Bradyrhizobium_A. Next base: position 48,525 of record JBGMOD010000164.1, on the reverse strand, counting down.
CGCAGGGATGCTGATCCTGCCCCACCTCTGATCATCACCATGCGTGGCCCTCATGACTCCTGCGACACCAAGCCTCGAAGCCCTGCTGCCGCCGGGCATTCGTTCGCGCCTGCTCGACAACATCAACGGCCTCACCATGCATGTGCTCGAGGCTGGATTCGAAAGCGGGAACCGCCCGGTGGTCGTGCTGCTGCACGGCTTTCCGGAACTCGCGTTCAGCTGGCGGCGGGTGATGCCGGCGCTGGCGGCGGCGGGGTTCCATGTGATCGCGCCGGACCAGCGCGGTTATGGGCGCACCACCGGATCGGACAACCGCTACGACGCCGACCTGCGGCCGTTCGGCGCGCTCAATCTGGTGCGCGACGTCCTGGGGCTGCTTGCCGCGCTCGGCATCACATCGGTCGCAACCGTGGTCGGCCACGATTTCGGATCGATGGTCGCGGCCTACAGCGCGCTGATTCGGCCCGACGTGTTCCGCTCGGTGGTGCTGATGAGCGCGCCGTTCGGCGGCCCGCCGGCGCTGCCGTTCGATACGCTGCGGCTGGGATCGCCTGCCCCGGCGCCTGACATCAGCGCCGCACTGGCGGCGCTCGATCCGCCGCGCAAGCATTACCAGGTCTATTATTCGGGCCGCGAGGCTGATAGCGACATGCACGGCGCGCCGCAGGGCGTGCACGATTTCCTGCGCGCTTATTACTATTTCAAGAGCGCCGACTGGCGCGGCAATTCGCCGTACCGGCTGGAGTCCTGGACCGCGGAGGAATTGGCGAAGCTGCCGACTTATTATGTGATGAACGCCGGCGAAGGCATGGCCGCGACCGTGGCGCATCACATGCCCACCACGGACGAGATCGCCGCCTGCCGGTGGCTGCCCGACGCGGAGCTTGCGGTGTACAGCTCCGAATATCGACGCACCGGATTCCAGGGCGGCCTGAACTGGTATCGCTGCCGTTATGTGCCCGAGCTCAACACCGAGCTGCAAATCTTCTCCGGGCGCACCATCGACATCCCCTCCTGCTTCATCGCCGGCCAGAGCGACTGGGGCATCCATCAGCGTCCGCACGATTTCGAACGCATGCAGACCGTGGCCTGCACACAGATGCAGGCCTGCCATTTGGTCGATGGCGCCGGCCACTGGGTGCAGCAGGAGCAGGCCGACGCGGTGGCGAAACTGCTGACGGCATTTGCGGGGGAGAATGCGGGGAGTCGATAAGCGGAACGTAGGCCGTGTGAGCCGACGCGTCTCCTTTTATTTTGTCATCACCGGGCTTGTCCCGGTGATGACGGCAAGGGACGCAGTGCCTTCCTAAGCGAGATCACCGGGACAAGCCCGGTGATGACATCCGTGGTGTGGGATCAACCACCGCTCGCCAGCGATGCGCCTTCGCTCGCCTGCGGCAACGCCACTGGCCCGCTCGACAGCGCATCCAGCCGCGCCTGACTCTTCACCAACATCGCCTCGTCGAGCTCGCCATTAATCGCTGCGGTCAACGCACACTCAAAAATCCGAAAATACTGCGCCCCGTCATAGGCGACCAGCAGCAGATCGAGGCCCGCATTGAGCGAAGCGACCGTGGCGTGGCAGAGGCCGTGCTGGTAGACCGCGCCCATCACCATGTCGTCGGACATGATGAGACCCTGATAACCCCATGTGCCGCGCACCAAGCCATCGATCAGGGGTTTTGAGTGCGACGCCGGGATGCCGGGATCGACCGCGTTGACGGCGGCGTGGCCAACCATCAGGTGGGCGTTGCCATCCGCGAGCAGATCGCGGAACGGCTGCCAATCCGACGCATCCAGCTCCGCCACCGGCGTATCGATGCTGGCGGTGAAGTGATGGGTATCGCCGCGGGCGCGGCCGAGGCCGGGGAAATGTTTGATGGTGGCGCCGACATGGGCAGCGTTCAGGCCGCGAATATAGTTCGCGGCCACATCGGTGACCTTTGCCGGATCGTCGGAGATCGCACGCTGCGCGATCAGGCTGTTGAAGTCGAACAGCTTGCGCATCGGCCCGCGACGCAGGTCCACCACCGGCGCGAGATTGATGGTGACGCCGATCTCGGCCAATTCACGTCCCTGGATTTCGCCGTAGGCCCTCGCCTTGGCGGCGCGCTGATCGGCCGGCAAATCGGCGAGCGTCGCAAGCGCCGGCAAAGCGGGTAGCTGCGGCGACAGATGCGAGACGATGCCGCCTTCCTGATCGGCAACCACGATCAGCGGCGGCAGGCCATTGGTGCGGCGTAGCTCTTGGAGACCGGCGATCTCCGCCTTGAGATCGGCGGCGGTGCGCCCCCGGATGTTGTGATGGGTGACATAGATGCCGCCGATCAGGCCCTTGGCCGCGAGCGGCGCAACGGCCTCGACATGGAAATAACCGACGATGAAATGCGATCCGAGACGCCGGGACATTGCGGCATCGGCATCGAGCACGGCATGCCGGGTGCGCTGGAACGCCGCTTCGGATGTCAGCATCCCCAGCAACGGCAGGCACCAGGCCACGGCGAGCGCCACGCGCAGCACCCGCCGCCGCACCATGTGGCGCCCGATCCAGCGCCGTCGCAGCCACAGCACGACAAGGACCAGGCAGCAGGCGACGGGAAGCGCGATCAGCAACCGCGCGCGCACCGACGCCAGATAAGGCGCGTACAGATTGAAACTTGCGGCAATGAGCGCAAGCGCCGCGACCCAGAGCAGGATGGCGGCCAGACGATTCAGCACAGTCGAGACAGTCATTGTCGATCGATCCCCCGGACACAGGCGACCAGCCGCCTGAGGCGGAGCGAGCTAAGGGACAGATTTGGGCGAAGGCTGGCCGCAAATCGTGTCTGCACAAAAACTGCAAAACGTTCCTGAGATTCTGCGCGTCTGCGCCGCAGCCCGTGCACGCCGGCCACCCAGGATGAGCGCACTCACACGGGAGCATCACCCATGCCGATTCCCTCACGGCTTGCGAACGACGGCTGGTGGCTGAGCGAGCCGCTGACGGTTCGCGCAGCCTCGCTCCGCCAACCCGCGAGACCCATGCCCATGAAGATCCTGTCCCTGGAGCCGTTTGCCGATCCCTTCGATCTGCGCGGCACACCGTTCAAACTGCTGGTCGCGCTCGGCACCGTCGCGCTGGCCGACTGGCTGTTCTACGATCGCGCCATTGGCCTGTCGCTGCCGCTGTTCATGCTGGCGCTGGTGGCGGCGGCGCTGATCACGAATCCGGTGCTGGCGGACAGGCGCAAGGCGATGGTGACAGCCGCGCTGCTGATCGCCGCGGTGACCCCGCTGGCCGAGGATCTCAACCCGATATCGGTGATCTTCGGCATCCTCGGCACGGCGCTGGCGGTGGCCGCGCTGACCAATCCGTTCTTCGACGCCATCGCCGATCGGCTCAAGGCGCTGCAGAGCCTGCTGCTGGCCGGGCCATTCCGGCTGCTGCCAGACCTGCTGCGGATGCGGCCGGGATCGCTTCAGGCGCGGCTGCTGATCGTCTGGATCGTTCCCCTGCTGCTGAGCTGCTTGTTCCTGGGGTTATTTGCGGCGGCCAATCCGCTGCTCGAATACTGGCTCTCAACCATCGATGTCAGCGCAGCAGCCTCTCACGTCAGCTTTTTCCGGCTGCTGTTCTGGCTGATCGCGGCCTCGCTGGTGTGGCCATTCATTTTCACCCGCTGGCGCCGCGCCACTGCATGGAAGCCATGGCCGACCGAGCCGACAGCCGTCGCGCAGGAGATTTTCGACGGCGAATTGTTCGGCGCTGCCGCGATCCTGCGCTCGCTCGTCCTGTTCAACCTGTTGTTTGCGGTGCAGACACTGTCCGACATCGCCTATCTCTGGGGCGGGGTCGCGCTGCCCGACGGCATGACTTATGCGACCTACGCCCACCACGGCGCCTATCCCCTGATCATCACGGCCCTGCTCGCCGCCGCCTTCATCCTGGCCGCGACCAACCACAGCGAAGCGCGGCGCGCGCCGGCGATCCGCGCGCTGATCGTGGCCTGGACGGCGCAGAATGTTTTGCTGGTGATCTCGTCGATGCTGCGGCTTGATCTCTATGTCCAGATCTACGCCCTGACCTATTGGCGCGCCGCGGCCTTCATCTGGATGGGACTGGTCGCGATCGGCCTGGTCTTGATCGTGGTACGGATGGCATTCGATTATTCGAATCGCTGGCTCGTCGGAGCGAACCTGTCGGCGCTGGCACTGGTGCTGTACGTCTGCGCCTTCGTCAACTTTCCGGCCGTGATCGCCACCTACAATGTCACCCACAGCAAAGTGGTCTCCGGCCAGGGTGTCGCACTCGACTACAGCTATCTGATGTCGCTGGGGCCGCAGGCGATCCCGGCGCTGGACCGGTTCAACCAGGCCGGCGTCAAGGGTCCGGGCGCGTATGGCCTCGATTGTCGCGACAAACTTGCCGCTCAGGTTGCTCTGGAGCTAAGCTCCTGGCGCGCATGGAGCTTTCGCAACTGGCGGCTCCGGCAATACTTGACGCACAACACGGGGCGCGCCTCGTGACGGAGACTTGACGCGTGGCGCACCGCATCCTGGTGGTCGATGACGATCCGCACATCCGCGAGGTGATCTGCGTGGCGCTGAAGAAGGCGGGGATGTCCCCGGTCAGCGCCCGCGACGGCACCGAGGCGCTGTCGCGCTTCGAAGCGGAGCAGCCGTCCCTGATCGTGCTGGACATCGGCATGCCGGGTACCGACGGCCTGGAGGTGTGCCGGCGGATCCGCAAATCGTCCGACGTGCCGATCCTGTTCCTGTCGGCGCGCGACGACGAGATCGACCGGGTGCTCGGGCTGGAGATCGGCGGCGACGATTATGTCACCAAGCCGTTCAGCCCGCGCGAGCTGATCGCGCGGGTCAATGTCATCCTGCGTCGCGCGGCGCCGCGGACCGCCGAGGCGAAGAGCGACGGCAAGCCGATGACGCAAGGCGCCCTGGTCATCGAACCACAAAGCCATCTCGCTGGATTCGACGGCAAGGACCTGGCGCTCACCGCCATCGAGTTCGAGATCCTGAAGACCATGATCGCGCGGCCGACCGTGGTCTTTACCCGCGAGCAGATCATGGCCGCGGCCTACCGGCTGAACATCCAGGTGTCGGACCGCACCATCGACAGCCACATCCGCAACATCCGCTCCAAGCTCGCGGCCCAGGGCTGCGACAGCGCGATCGAGACCGTGCACGGGGTGGGCTTTCGGCTGGGGCGATGCGAGCGCCGGACATGATGCCTTCGCCCGCCCGGGTGAAGTGGCGGCCGACGCTGGGCCAGATCATCTTCGCCATGCTGATGACGGTGCTGACGCTGCCCTTGATCGGGTTGTTCGTCTTCCGCCTCTATGACAACCAGTTGATCCGCCAGACCGAGTCGGAGCTGATCGCGCAGAGCACGGTGCTTTCGGCGGTGTTTGCGCGAGAGGTGGAAGCAAAGCTCGCCGACGGCATCCCGCTCGGCGCCGAGATCGCCGCCGCGGACAAGCCGGCGCCGGATGATCTCTCGCCGATCATCTCCGGTCTCGATCTTGCGGGCAATGACCTGCTGGCGCGGCGCCCCGATGGCGTGCCGCCGGCGCATCCGCCCGATTCCACGTATCTGGCCATCGGCGCCAAGCTGCTGCCGCTGCTGCGCGACACCCAGCGGGTCACGCTGGCCGGTTTCCGCATTCTCGATCCCCAGGGCACGGTGATTGCCGGACGCGACGAAGCCGGCCTGTCGCTGGCGCATGTGGAGGAGGTGGCCGCCGCATTGCAGGGGCGCTATCGCGGCGCACTGCGGATTCGCCAGCGCGACAAGCCACCGCCGCCGATCTATTCCATCAGCCGCGGCACCGGCCTGCGGGTGTTCGCCGCCATGCCCGTGATCGTGCAGAACCATGTGGCGGGCGTGGTCTACACCTCGCGGACGCCGAGCAACATCTTCCAGCATCTCTATGAAGAGCGCGGCAAGTTCCTGCTGGCCGCGCTGGCCGTGCTCGGCGTCACGCTCGTCATCGGCTTCATCTTCTCGCGCACCATCACCCGCCCGATGCATGAGCTGATCCAGCGCAGCGACGGCATTGCGCATGGCGACCCGCAGGCGTTCCGGCCGCTGGCGCACTACGGCACCCGCGAGTTCGCCCGGCTCTCGCAAAGCTTCCTGGACATGGCGCAGCAGCTCTCCCGCAAGTCCAGCGCCATCGCCACCTTCGCGGCACATCTCACCCACGAGCTGAAATCGCCGCTGACCTCGATCCGGGGCGCCGCCGAGCTGCTGCAGGATTCGGCGCAATCACCGGCGCATGCGCTCACCGACGCGGAACAGAAGACGTTCCTGGCCAACATCGTCAGCGACACCGAACGTCTGGAGACCATGGTCGCGCGGCTACGCGAACTGGCGCGCGCCGAAACCCTCGCCCATGACGGCCGCAGCAGCCTGGGCCAGGCCATCCCTCCGCTGCAAACCGCCTTCGGCCGGCTTGCCATCGAAGCCGACGGCGCGCTCGGCCGGACCATCGGCATCTCCAGCGAGAACATGCTGATTGTGCTGTCGCATCTCGCCGACAACGCCGTGCGCCACAATGCGCACGCGCTGCGGATCAGTGCCACCGAGCAGGCGGGCAGGCTGATGGCCATCATCGCCAATGATGGCGAGGCGATCCCGGATCAGACCCGCGACCAGATTTTCGAGGCTTTCTTCACCACCCGCCGGGAGAGCGGCGGCACCGGCATGGGCCTGCCGATCGTGCAATCGCTGCTGCGCGCCCATGGCGGCGCGATCCGGCTGCTGCGCCCGGCGCAGGGCGTGGCGTTTGAAATCGAGCTTCCGGCGGTGTGAGACGGGGTGCGTTACGCATTTCATAGATGCGACGCAATCGACGGCCATGCTATTCTTTATACAGCGGAATGCGGTATTGTCCGGTCGATGTTATCCGTCATCCTGAGGTGGCCGTGCGAAGCGCGGCCCTCGAAGGACGACGGCCCGGACGTTGAACGAATCGGCCGTGCATCCTTCGAGGCTCGCTGCGCTCGCACCTCAGGATGACGGAGTGGGTTCAGCGTAAATTCATCAGTCTCCAGCCCCCTTTCAGCAACCGCGAGAGAACCATGTCCCCGGTATCGTTTCTGCTCAATGTCCTCTGGATCGTGATCGGCGGCTTCTGGATGGCGGTCGGCTGGGCCGTCGCCGCCGTGATCATGGCGATCACCATCATCGGCATCCCGTGGGCACGGGCCGCGTTCAACATCGCGCTCTACACCCTGCTGCCGTTCGGGCAAAAGGCGGTATCGCGCGAAGAGTATTTCGGCCGGCAGGATATCGGCACCGGCCCGCTCGGGGTGATCGGCAACATCATCTGGTTCATCCTCGCCGGCTGGTGGCTGGCGATCGGACACCTGCTGACCGCGATCGTGCTCGCCGTGACCATCGTCGGCATCCCGTTCGCCTGGGCACATCTCAAACTCGCCGGCATCGCGCTGTGGCCGATCGGCAAGGTGATCGTGCCGGCGTGAAGGGAATGGGCGGCTGCGATAATGCACAACGCGCTTCCAGACCACGGCCGTCATGCCCGCGCTTAGCCAGCGACTCGGCAGAGCCGAGTCGCCGGGGTATCCACGCCTTGACGGCGCTCCTTAAAGGAAGAAAGTCGTGGATACCCGGCCTGCGGCCGGGCATGACGGCTGAGGAGGACGAGAGGCCTCGGTCATCAACACGCATGATACCGTGATATCGATACACCCTACCTCCCGCTGACCTCCCATCTCGCCCCGCCATAGCGCTCCACCGTCAGCTCTGCATAATGCGTCCCAAACACAGGGAGGCATCATGGCGTTCAAGGACTACGGCAACTATGACGGACTCGGGCTCGCGGAACTCGTTCGCACCAAACAGGTGAGTGCGGTGGAGCTGCTGGACGAGGCCATCGCGCGCACCGACACGATCAATCCGCAGATCAATGCCGTGGTGGTGCGCCACGACGACTATGCGCGCAAGCAGATCCAGGATGGCCTGCCGCAGGGACCGTTCACCGGCGTGCCGTTCCTGATCAAGGACCTGGACATGCTGGCCGGCACCCGCACCACCTACGGCGCCAGCATCTATGCGGACACCATCAGCGACCACAGCGGCACGCTGGCGCAGCGTTTCCTGGCCAGCGGCGTCAGCATTTTCGGCAAGAGTGCGAGTCCCGAATTCGGGCTGATGCCGACCACCGAGACGCGGCTGCACGGGCCGACGCGCAATCCCTGGAATCTGGCGCACTCCTCCGGCGGCTCGTCGGGCGGCGCCGGCGCGGCGGTGGCCGCGCGCATCCTGCCGGTGGCGCATGCCAGCGACGGCGGCGGCTCGATCCGCATTCCGGCATCGGCCTGCGGCGTGTTCGGGCTGAAGCCGACCCGCGCCCGCAATCCGGTGGGACCGGACCGCGGCGAAGGCTGGGGCGGACTGTCCTGCGGCCACGTCGTCAGCATCAGCGTGCGCGACAGCGCCGCGATGCTCGACGCGCTGCATGGCCCGGAGCCGTCCAGCCCCTATGTGGCGCCACCGCCGGAGCGGCCATTCCTCGACGAAGTCGGCCGCGATCCCGGCCGGTTGCGCATCGCCTTCACCGACCGCTCGCCCACTGGCGACGCAATCGATCCGGAGATATCGGCCGCGGTGCGCGACACGGCCGCGATGCTGGCGCGGCTCGGCCATCATGTGGAGGAACGCGCGCCAAAGCTGCCGGCCGATCCGGCCACGGTGATGGCCGCCATTGTCGGCGCCAACACCGCGCTGTCGGTGCGGCTTGCCGAACAACGCTTCGGACGCGAGATGACGGAACGCGATTTCGAGCACCTGACACTGGCGATGGCGCATAATGCCGCCCACACCAGCGCCATTGACTATGTCGCGGCGCAGCTCGACGGCTTCCAGATCTCCCGCGCGCTGGCCGACTTTTTCGCCGGCTGCGACGTGTTCCTCGCGCCGACGCTGTGCCTGCCGCCGGTGCGGCTCGGCGAACTCGACACCATGGCGGGCGATCTCTCGACCATCTCTCCGCTGCTGCGGCGCTACATGCCCGGCACCGCCATGTTCAACATGTCGGGTCAGCCGGCGATGTCGGTGCCGCTGGCCTGGAACGCGGCGGGGCTGCCGCTCGGTATGATGTTCGCGGGACGTTTCGGCGACGAAGCGACGCTGCTGCGGCTTGCCGCGCAGCTCGAGCAAGAGCGGCCGTGGAAGGACCGGCGGCCGCCGGTGTGCGCGTAAAGACCCACAGCCGTCATGCCCGGCCCGCGCTTGTCGCGGGCATGACGAGATCAACAATGCCGCAACTTCATTAACGGCATTCCAAGTCAAGCCTACGGCTTGCGGAACTTCAGCACGAACTCGTCGACCGGCGTCGGATTCCTGAACACGATGTTGGTGCGAGTGTCCTCGGGATGGCGCAGGAAGCCCGCGTCGGCGACGAACACGAAGCCGGCCGCCTCGATCTCCTTGCGCAGCGTCGCCTCCGCGATGCGATGATATGTCTTGCCAACGGTCGCGCCGTCTTCAGGCCGCGCCGAATGATCGGCAACCACCAGCAGGCCGCCGGGCTTGAGCGCATCGAACAGCGCCTTGTCCATGCGCGCACGGTCGACCGCCATGAACGTGGTGTCGTGATAACCGAAGAAGAACGTCACGAGATCGAGGTTGCGCAGCGCCGGATTGGACAGATCGTCGAACGGCGTCACCACCAGTTCGACATCGGCCATCGCCGGGGTCTTCATCCTGGCCGCGAATTTTTCCGACGCCTTGTCGTTCTGCGCGAACACCTTGCCGCCCGGCGCCACCGCGCGCGCCATCAGTTCGGTGCTGTAGCCCGCACCAGCCGCCATATCCAGCACCCGCCAGCCCGGCTGCGGCGCGACAAAGGCCAGCAATTGCACCGGATCGCGCTTGGCGTCGGTCTGCCGATCGGCATCGGACCGGTCCGGCGCGGCGATCAGCGCGGCGTAATCCGCTGCGCGCGCGGGCTGAACGATGAAGGCGATGGCCACCATGGCACAGCCGATCGCAAAACGATGAAGGGTGGTCGTGGTCATCGTGAACTCCCGTTTTGCCGCGGCCCTGTTACTTGATCTGCGGCCCGACGTTGCCGGCGACATCAGGGCGATCCGACGTTCAAGTCAAATGACATTGCCGACAGCATGGCCGGGATCGGACGGCCATTTGTGACATGGAGATGGCGCACCAGCCCCGTTTGTGTCGTCCCGCCGGGGCGCCTGAAACAAAACTTTCCGGCGACGAAACCATTTCCCGTTTCGACGCAGACCGGCTGAAACCGGCGATGGTTATCACTGCGTCCAACACCACGGCGGATACCGCCACCAATAAACGCAACCAACAGGGACGACCATCATGACACTCTTCAGCGCAAAGGCGATCGGACATATCCTCAAGGCGGCCGGAGCGGCCGCGATCCTGATGGTCTCGATGACGGCAGGTCATGCCCAGTCCGCGCCCTTTGCCGGATTCGACGGCTCCTGGAGCGGCAACGGCACGGTCGTGTTGGCAGACGGCACGTCGGAACAGATCCGCTGCCGGGCCACCTACAATGTTGTCGGCGGAACCGCGCTGAAGCAATTGCTGCGCTGCGCGAGCGACAGCTACAAGTTCGAACTGAGCAGCGACGTGCGCAGCCAGGGTAACCAGATCACCGGCACCTGGGGCGAGGCCAGCCGCAACATCTACGGCAACCTGCAGGGCAGCGCCGGCGGCGGCCAGATCGACGTCTTCGTCGAAGCCGCGGGCTTTGCCGCGGAACTGACGCTGACCACCAGGGGCAACAAGCAACTGGTGTCGATCAGCTCCAAGGGCCAGATCCGCGACGTCTCGATCAATATGGTCCGGAGCTGATGGGGGCAAAGCCCCCGTCGGGCGCCCCGAACATCGGTAATCCCGGAGACGTTGACGAAACCCGCCATCCGGCGGGTTTCAGCTATGATGTTGCCCAAAAAGGCCTTTTCGGCTGCTAAAAGCGTTCCGCTCCCCGTTGCCCACGCTTCGCCAATCGGCTAAAGGAAGCGTCACGCACCCGTAGCTCAGCTGGATAGAGCGTTGCCCTCCGAAGGCAAAGCTAAGTCAAGCGCGCTGTGGGTGATGGTAGGAAAGATCGAGGAAAACCAAGCGATTGGTGAAACTCGAAGGAAGCAGAGAAACTGCTTCCGTGGTCACGGAAGCGCCGCGGAAGCAAACTGAAGGAAGCTGTAGAGTACGAACGATTACAATCGGCAGTGCCTCGGGCCCGCACCGTTTGCGATCGTTTGAAAGTTGGAATCGAGATTGACCCTGGTCGATCTCGGACACTATCTGAAGATCAATGCACCCATAGCTCAGCTGGATAGAGCGCTACCCTCCGAAGGTAGAGGTCTCAGGTTCGAATCCTGATGGGTGCGCCATCCCTCGTCAGAGGGTTGGCTTAACGGGTCAGAGCGCTGGCTCCCCGCACGGAATCCCCCTTTACGAGCAGAGCTTGTGTTTGATCGTGGCGCGAAGCCCGATGACCAAGCATCAATTTTCGTACGCCACATCAAGAGCGGATCGAGCTGTTAATCCTCTTAGCCCCGTAACAACGGCGTTCCCTAGCCAGCCGCTCGTCCGAAATACATATACAAACTTCGGACAGACTCGTGAGCTGCCCCCTCATCGCGAAGATCATCATGGAAGCAAGATCGTCGCAGATCGCGCGGTGATCGGCTATGGAGTTGGACTGACGTCTATCTTTGCGAGAGCTTGGATTGGCCCTCATCGAACCGAAGATCATTGCTCCCGACAGCTCACATTGGCGTCGGATACAGGCCGGTCGTTCGAGGCGCTCAAGAAGGTGCCGATGGATGTGCTGCCCAGCCGGATCATCGGCGAGGCGCTCCGGACGCATGGTCAACCGAGGCCGCTCCGCCCCGGGAGCGACCTCAACGATGGCTATCTTGGGGTCCTCGCCGCCTATTGCGCGGTCCTGTATGTCGACAAGCGCACCGCCGAGGACTTCTCGCGCGCGCAGCGCAAGGAACCCCGGCTGAAGGGGTTAATCGGTGAGATCAGCAAGGCCGCGGACTTCGAGGCGCTGCTAGGGCCTATTCCATGCTGATCGCACTCAGGGGCGACGACCGGGCGCGGATCGAAGCGGCGCAGGCAGCCAAGGGGCCAGCCTATGCCTGCCCAGGCTGCGGCGAGCCGGTGACGCTAGCGAAGGGGCGCATCCGCCGGCCCTATTTCGGGCATCGGCCTGGGGCGGTCTGCAGCTATGCCGCGCTTGAAACCTGGGAGCATCAGCAGGCCAAGGAGGACTTTGCCGCCGCTTATCGCGCGCGCAGCCTATCGTGCGATGTCGAGGTAGAGGTGCTGTCGGTCGACGGCGATCGGCGCGCCGACGTGCTGTTGCATGCGCCAGGCGAGGCCTATCGCGTGGCGCTCGAGGTGCAGCATAGCACGCTCGACTATGCCACCCTGGAGCGACGCACCGGCGCCTACTTGGCCGCAGGTGTTGCGGTCATCTGGGTGCCAATCCTCATCCGGAAGCGTCTCGGCGAAACGAACCGGATCGCAGGGACCGAAATATTCTATGTGAGCCATTATTCGGCGCCTCCCTGGCAACTCTGGGTCCATGACCTTCAGGGACAGCTATGGTTCTATGACCCGGTGACCCGCGGGGTTTGGCGCGGGATGCTCGACAATTGCATGCTCTACCGGAATCCGACGTCCTGGTTCGCAGACGGCGACGAACATAGCGCCGGCGGAGATTGGTATGCGTCGGAGCGTTGGAGCAGCCTCTTCCTCCAGGGGCCATTCAGCCTCTCTCAACTCCGGGCGCGCCGCGTGAAGTGGGCCCCTCGCAAGCGGCGCAGCTATTACCTTCCCGGCGGCATCGGCGCCGACTTCGTGCTAGCCGACGAGCCTGCGGACTATACCATGCCGGTGCGGATCGCCGCTGCCGAGACCGAAACGGCACGCGGCTTTCACTATTATCGTGTAGAGCATCGAGTCGATAACGCTTGGGTCGGCGCATCTCTTGCAGAAATGCCCCTTCCAGACACCGTCCGGGAAATCGTGCCCAATGTCATGAGCTTGAAGGCTTTGCGAGCCGAAACATGAAAATAGCAGAACGAGCAATCGAAAAACTAGCGAACCAGATGCGCATTTATACAGAGGAAAACGTAAGGTTCGACGCGCTGAAGAAAGTCGACCTCCAGGAAGCAATTGACAATCTGGACCGCAAATTTGAGGCCAAACTAGAAGCCTTTCACAGCCTCTACGACGTAGACAAAGCGGCCTTTGACTATTTTGAGCATGCCGATACGGCGGTAGTTTTGCTATTGCGAAACGCTATTCACCACAGAGATCATGAGCTGTTTTCGAGTTGGAATGTGACAATGGCCCAGGAAGGAGGTCCATTGAGGTTCTTGGGAGCCGAATTTCTGATAGCGAGCCACCATGTTGCTGGTGGCGGACATGTGGGTAATCAACTTTACAAGGCAGAGGACTTCCTTTTACGGGTCGACAGCGGGCTGAATTCACCCGCTCTCGAAAGCAAAATGAACGCGAAAAATCGGGTCAAAATTCTGGAGCAGTTGAGTACGGACCTCGGGTTCAACGAGTTGTTTGCCAAGGCAAGCGCCGAACGTTATCCAACCGGGCAAATTTATTTGAACGTCATACCGATATTCATTTCTGCCGTTTGCAGAACATTCAAAAGCCTGAAAGCCAGAGGAGCAAATTTCGCCGGGTTCGATGCAAGAACATATGAGATGCACTTTACAGATGAATTGAAAGTCGACCTCTCGGTGCTTTCCTACAAAACGATTCGAATACGCTAGTCGCCCGCGACGTTCACGGCACGGTATTGCTGTCGCAGAATGCCGACGATGAGATAGGCCCTTCGCACCCAGAAATACGATTTCGGTGGCCGCTAAGGCGATCGAGGTCGCGCGCTTGGCGCAAACCTCCTGATAGTCATGGGAATGAGCTTGAGCGTATTCAGCGAGCGTTAACCACCATACTCCTGCGGGCGTCGGCGACGACCAGTTCTCCGAAGCGCGGGTCGGCCTTGAGAATCTGATCAACCGTGCTGAAAGCCATCGTGTTCTTCCGACGCCTTGAGGCTCATGTGAGGTCGCGCTATCCTGCGCCTGACCCATCCAGGCCGAAGCAGATCCGGCCAGGAAGAGGTCCTGGTTCTCTGGCTGCGGCACCCTGATCGCCGCACCGATCAAGGCGCACACGCATTGCTTTGCCGAGGCTCTCAATCCAAGGCCAACATTTTGACGCGGCTTATTTAGGATTGGCCCACCAAGATTTCAGTTTGGAAAGCAACAGGGACGACGCTCCCGCCAATTCATCAAATACCCTCCTGATCCAGCTTGGCGGCTTTGGCACGTAGAGTTCTGCATCGCGACGATCGCGCGCTTGAACAGCTTGGATAATCTCCGGGGCCATCACAGATGCCCATTGAACGCGGTTAGCGCTGATCCAATAATGGGAGCGGCAGGGAAAGCTCCAGTTCCCAATCGATGGTGTTAGAGACACCTTCGCCGCACGCTCTGTAATCCGCCATTTTGCCGGGTTAAGAGGCGTCACGACTTCGCGCTCACACCCGCAGCAACACAGATGTGATGCGGTCGCGTATCGCCGCGAAATATACAGGACGCCCGGTTCCAGCCGGTCCGGGATGAATTCGACGAATTCCGGCTTGAGGTGCGATGCGCCTGTCATTCGGCACCTTCGTGCACAATCTCCCCGGACCCGATCGAATAGCCGGTATAAAAGTGACCGCGCGCCTCGCGATAGACCCCGAACAGCTGCTTCCACCGCATGACGGCAAGCGAAGCGTTGAACGAGTTCAGCTCGGCGATCTGAATGTTCGTGGCGTATTCGTTGGCCCCGCCGTCATCGTCGGCATAGGAGATGTGAGGCGCCGCTTCTTCGCGGGTTTCCGCCGTGCTGGTCGTCAGGCGCACGATGCCGCCGAGCTGCCCGTCATTGAGCAGCACGCCCATGCCGACGTCCACGAACGGGGTGCCGTTAGCCACCAGGCGATGAACGACGGCCCGCTTGACGGGTCCCCGGTCGAGGCAGACGAACACAAAGTCCAACCCGTCGAGCAGCGCGACATTCGCCTCGTCCAGGAAGACATCGTGCGCGACGATGCCCTTATGCATGTTCGAGTACAGAGCCGCGAAATAGGAAACTTTCTGCGGCTTGTTCTCAAGGTCTCCGAGCGACGGTGCTCCCGGCGCACGGAACGCGTTGTGCTGGGAGAAAACATCGCCGTCTATGATCCGGATTTCGGTCACAGCCGTCTTCGCGACAAGGTCCAGAATGTAAGCGCCCGTTCCGCCGAGTCCGGCGATGCCGATGCGCTGACCGGCGATCTTGCCGTTGACCGCCCCGATACCGGCGCGGCTCGTCGCCGTGTCGACATACCTGAAGACGCAAGTATCATCGTCCGCAGGAATGGCCGGATACGTGCGCGCACCCACGCTGTCGTCCAGCTTGTGGGCCTCGCCCGCAATGCGCGCGATGTAGCTCGTCATCTTGTGATGGTAGTCGCGGTAATCCGCCTTCGCCGAAAACGTATGCTCGGCCCGGACGCCGTCGCCAAAATCCTGGGCGACGGAGCTGTTCTGGATGGCTGTGATCTTGCTGCCATCACTGTGACACGGGTGCGCGCCGGTCCAGTAGGCGACATGATCCGTCGGCTTGACGGTCTTGTCACCGGACAGCTCCAGCCGTGAAATCAGAACACCCAGACGAATGGTTGCCGACGAGTCGACATACGGAACGTCCCTGACGAGCAGGTAGCCGCCCCGTATGTCGAGGTCGTAACCCTCGTTCTGAAGCCGGAGAAGGTCCGGACTAAGAGCGATTGGTCGACGTGACATCGAATTCCATCCCTTCCTTGATCTTGACGGACTGGCCTTCGACGAGCGTACCCGCGGGCTTGTTACCGTGGCCGCGCGTGTACTGGACCGTGTACTGGATGCCGTCGCCGGTCGGCGGGTTCTCGAAGGCCAGGGCGATGACCTCTTCGAAGGTCAGAACCTCCTTCTTCGGCAGCGTCTTCGGACGGCCATTGACGATAATGGTGACGGTCTTCGGCCGTTCTTCGGGGCTGGGAGCATTCATGGGTTAGCCTTTCTGGCGGACAGCCGCCGGTGGGATGCTCGGTTACAATTGCGATCTAGCAATCAATTTGATATTATGATCCTTAGAGCGAAATTGCAAGTTCACAATCAATTTAATTTTCGCAACGGAGAGAGCATGACCGACCGTTTTGACAGCGACGCCTTCTATGCGGCCCTGAACGCCGCGCGCCTCAGCCGTCAAAAAACCTGGAAGGACGTAGCCGAGGAGGCCGGGGTCAACGCATCCACCCTGTCCAGAATCGGTCAGGGCGCGAAGCCAGACGTCAATGGCCTAGCGGCGCTTCTGTCCTGGTCAAACCTCAAGGCAGAATTATTCATCCGGGGCGGCGAGCAGCAGGAAGCCGAGCCGATCGCCAAGATCACGGCCCTGCTCCGTGCGGACCCGAAACTATCGTCGAACAATGCCAAATTGATCGAGGAGATCGTAATCAGCACCTACAATAATCTGCGGGATAAATGAGTTGAGCTGGCGACGCGGATTCAAAACGGAAGCTAATCGCATCGCTCTGCGGGTACGTGCGCAGATGGGCTTACCGCCGGAAGCGCCCATCGATCCGGTGCTGGTCTGCGAGCGCTATGATATCCAGCTTATCAAGCTCAGCGATCTCGACAGACAGTCGCCGTTCCTCAGAACCAACAACTCATGCTTTTCTGCCGTGACGGTGCCTTGCGGCCTTAACACGGCGATCGTGCACAACGACTCGCATCATCCCTATCGCCAGCGCAGCAACATCTGCCACGAACTGGCGCACTGTTTTCTAGGCCACGAATGCACTCCGCCGCTGACCCCTGAAGGCGAACGCGCCCGTGACGGCAGCGTTGAAGCCGAAGCCAACTATCTCGCGGGCACGCTGCTGCTGACCAATGAGGGGGCATGGCACGTGATGTGCCGACAACTTGTGGCCGAAGCGCAGCATCTCTATGGCATCAGCGGCGCGATGCTCAATTACCGTCTGCGCGTAAGCGGCGCGCAAACGCGGTACAGCCGTTCCGGTGCGTATCTGCTCGGCGCGCGCTAGGTTCTGATCGGGATTTCAATGACTGGCCGCAGCGGCTCCAACTGGGTCGCGTATTTACGAACCACCTGGTCGTAGAAGTCGGCAATGCCCTTTGCCCGCACCGTAAGCGCTAGCGCGTAGGGCAGCTTCTCAGCGGGCGTGAAGTTTCGGCCCTCCAGGCGGGCGTTATAGTGAATGTCGAAGCAGGGATTTTGCAGGCTCGACCCGCGAAACTTGCGGGTGGCGTGCAGGCAGTTTTCCCACTTCCACGCGTCCCGCCGCAGCTCCTCCTCATCGCCGCCGGAACGGACGCTTGAGAAAAAGCTCTTGGAATCGGCGTGCAGCTGCTCCTCGTTTTTGTATTTCCCGTCGTGAGGCCGGAACGTGACGTCCAGTCCGGCGCGCGTGTAGTTGCCCGGGTGGTGGGGATCGGTAAGGCACTTGTAGGACAACGTAGCGGTGATTTCGGCGTTACCGGCAATCCCGCCCTCCGGCAGCGGGATCGGCGCCCGGATGTATTTCGTCGGTGAAATGTCACCCTGGTAGATGACCCTGATTGTATCGTCGTCGCAGACGACAATGTCTTCGAGCGTCTGCGCGACGCGGCCCCAGCCTATCTCCCGGTGGGAATGGTCTGACGCTTCGGTCGAATGGATCAACAGCGTGCGCACGGCAAGCAGGCCAATGCTATTGCCGAAGTGCGCTCTTATGCCTGCGCCCAGGCGCAATGTGCTGGGTGCTGCGAAGGATGTGCCGCCGGTGGCTTCAAGGGCAAGCTTGCTGCCTCCACCGACTACGAGGAACGGTCTTTGGAGCGATCCGCCGAACTGAACGAGATCGGGTTTCATCAGGCCGGGGCTTCGTCCCGGTCCGACCGAACTGTAAGGCGCTCTGGCCCATGTCTCACCCGGTGAATCGGCGGCACCGACAGCCAGCGCATTCACGCAGTCCGACGGCACCTGCACGCGGTTGAGGCTCAGTTCTTCATCGCCTTCACCGTTGTTGCCGACCGCGACGGCGGCAAGCGTGTCCGCGCGCGCGAAGCGGTCATCAAGAACAGCGGTCCACGCGTGAACGTCATCGTCTTCGATGGTGAGAGACGGTCCAATGCTCAGATTGACGAAGTCATAGTGTTTTTGGTCCAGCGCGCTCGTTATGCGACCAAGCACTTCATACAGCTCATGCAGGTTCTGGCTGGGATCGCCGTCGAGGACCCGGTAGTGATCGACATTCGAGTAGGGCTGCGGGAGCGGCTTTGACGGATCAATCGAGCCGAACAAAAACGCAGATGTCACCCCGGTTCCGTGATTGAGAAATTCGTCGACGGCGAGGCCGGTGCCGACGATTTCATAGGGTGATGCCCAGGCCGACAGGGGATGCGACGGCGGCAAGCCGCCGTCGAAGATGGCGACGTTGATCGAGGGGTCCATAGCGGCGACAGGCGGCAGCTCGACGGCGACAGAAGGAATGCCGGAGGTGCGGAATGCCGGTTGCAGGACACGCAGTTGTGGCATCTGCCGGACGGCGCGGACGATGGAGAACAGGGCAATCGATTCGGCGAGCGCGGCCGGGGCCTCCAACTCGACGAAGCATAGACCGCCCGCATAGAAGCGGTGGTTCAGACGGGCGTCGACGCCGAGCCCCCGCAGATAGCTACTGAATTCCGGCAGCATGGCACGCTCGCCGTCCATGCCCTCTGTATGAAGGACGACCTCAAAGACGGTATCGCCGCCCGCGGGGATGATCCCCTTGATTTTGTCCTCGACGCTTTGGACCTCGATCGTCTCTAGCGTCATCAGATCCTTTGCGACCTGCGTTCCTTCCACCAGGCGTCCCATCGACGACTGCCAGTTCGCGAAAGCCTGCTTGGTTCCCATGACGAAGAGTTCAGTGGTGAGGGCTTCTTCCGTCGGTCGCCCTTTGGAGCGCTGCGCGGGCGTGATGCGCCGCGGCTTACTACCGACGGGGGTCAAGCCGGTCTGACGGAGCAGCTCCGACGGGAAGTAGGATTTAGCGATGAATTCCGGGTTCAGGACAACAGCCGCCACGGCTTGACCTTGTGGGCAGGCCTGTTCGGGCAAGGCCCTGATCTGACGAACAGTGTCATCGAGCATGGGAGCAAGACGACTGCGCGCCTGCTGGAACGTATAGGGCGCAATCTTCGGCCCTCCGCCTGAACGCACCACCACGTTCTGCGTGAGCCGCTCGCCCTTGCCGAGAAGGAAGTTTTGTTTAGCCATCGCGCCCACGCCCGTTCATTGTGCCGGAAGGCTTCTTGGCAGTCCGGGCTCGAATGGTTTCCCGCGCGACGCCTGTAACTTCATGGGCCGCGCGCTGCGAAAGGACCCCCGCACTGACAAGCTCTGTCGCAAGCGCGATGCGATCGTTCTTGGTGCCGGACATGCCGTTGACCAGTCCGATCAGATGATCGTCTAGAGGCGCACCCAATAGTGCCGCCTTGCGGCGAACTGACTTCAGCTCGCGGTCGATATCGCTGAATGACTGTCCTTCGAGCGCGATTGTAAGCACGCGCGCCCAGCTCTCTGCCTGCGCACTCAGTGGAGCGAGCGCGGACGTCAGATAAACATGAATTGCTTCGCGGTCCGGAAGTGGAAACTCCAGCGCGAGCTCAAAGCGTCTCCATATCGCCGGGTCCAGCAGGTCCGGATGATTGGTAGCCGAAACAAGTAGGCCCGAGGACGGCCAGTCGTCGATTTCCTGGATAAGCACAGTAACGAGACGCTTAAGTTCCCCGATTTCTCCGCGGTCGTCGCGACGCTTGGCGATGGCATCAAGCTCGTCCAACAACAACACGCAGTCCAGCGTCTTCGCATAGTCGAGAACATGCCGCAGGTTGGTGCCTGTGCGGCCCAGATAGCTGCTCATCACGGCAGCTAGATCGAGAATAAGAAGAGGCCTATTGAGTTCGCGGGCAAGCCAGCGCGCCGCAAGCGTCTTGCCTACACCGGGAGCCCCTGTGAACAGAACGGTACGGCTCGGTTCAAGACCAGCTTTCTGAAGGCTCTCGATCCCTTTGCGTTCAGCCACAAGGGCATCGAGCGCTGCCTGTACCGTACCGGAATAGACCGGCTCGTGGTCCAACACCGGATGCTCTTCAATCCGCAACAGATGGAAACGGGTATCGACATCGACGGGAAGGACGGCCTCCGTCTGCCGCCGCAGCGGCGAGGCGCGTGTGGGCGACTCGCGCAACAGAGAGGCGAGTGCAGTCGCCATGGTAGGTGCATTGTCCCGATAGCCTTTGGCAAAGCGATGGAGGAGCGCCATCACGTCTTGCGGCCGCCCGGACAGCGCCACGCGCGCCAAATGCACCATATCTTTTTCTAGCTTGCTCTCTGCTGTTGCCACGCGCCGCCTTCTCCAACCTGGGACACGGGCAACATATTGCATGATGGAAGACTTTCCAATACGACCTTTTATTTTTCTTCCATAATTCTCACAATTTATTGATATAATTAGTTATTTTCTTGGAAGAAAGTGTAAAATGAACCTTTGGCCTTTCTAGTCTATGAGCTCCGCCTCGCGGCAGGCAAAGGAGGCGGGGCAGTATCCCCGACCTTCCGTGTAGCTGAAAGTGAACCTTTTCGTACCCCCGCGCCTGACGATGGTCCATTCGTAGACCATATAAGCGACATATGGGCTGTTTATGAACCAATTCGCATTACGTGGGTTGCTTACAGTCGACGGCTCGCCTATAATGATCCATTAATGGGCCGTGAAATCAAGTCGCGGGCTATTTATGGACCAGATCAATGGCAAAGCCAGAAACAAGGGCCTATTCCTCCTACAGTCACGACGCGCTGAAGCTGCTGGCCCAGATGATCCGGCGCGCGCGGATCGAGCGGAAGCTGACCACCCAAGAGCTCGCTGACCGCGCGGGGATCTCCCGCGGTCTCGTTCAGAGAATCGAGCGCGGCGACCCCGGCTCCGCAATCGGCGCCGTATTCGAGACCGCCGCCATTGTCGGGGTGCGCCTGTTCGATGCCGATCAACCGACGATGGCAGCTCATCTGTCCGCGAACAATGCCACGCTCGCCTTGTTGCCCAAATCAGTGCGCCCCTCGGGAAAGGTGAAGGATGACTTCTGAACAGCGCTATGCGGAGGCGTATGTCTGGGCTTGGTTGCCGGGACAGACGCAGCCTGTGGTCGCGGGTCGCCTCGCCCGCGAGGGCAGCAACTTCCTGTTCAACTACGGCCGCAGCTATCTCGCCCGCGAAGACGCGGTCTCGCTCTACGAGCCAGAGCTTCCCTTGCGCGCGGGCGTCCTGCCGCTTCCGGCAGGACTGTCGATGCCCAATTGCCTGCGTGATGCCGCGCCGGATGCCTGGGGCCGCCGCGTCATCATCAATCGACGGTTGGGAGCAAAGGGGGGCGCAGTCGACACAACCGATCTCGATGAGCTCACCTATCTGCTGGAATCAGGGTCCGACAGGGTTGGTGCGCTCGACTTCCAGATATCGGCCTCGAAATATGTGCCGCGCTCCGCATCCGCCGCGCCGCTGGGGGAATTGCTGAACGCCGCGCGGCTGGTGGAAGAAGGCGTGCCGCTCACGCCGGAACTGGACGCTGCCCTGCTGCACGGCAGCTCGATCGGCGGCGCACGGCCGAAGGCTCTAATCGATGACGGCGACGAGAAGTACATTGCCAAATTCTCTTCGCAGACCGACGTCTACAGCGTCGTGAAGGCGGAATTCATCGCGATGCGGCTGGCGGGGCTCGTCGGCATTGACACGGCCCCGGTCCGGCTCGCGCATGTCGCAGGCAAGGACGTGCTTCTGATCCGGCGCTTCGATCGGCGCAAGATCAACGCTGGCTGGGAGCGCTTTGCGATGGTCTCGGCCCTCACCCTTCTCGGCCTCGATGAGATGATGGCGCGCTATGCCAGCTATCAAGAGCTAGCGACGATCATCCGGCATCGCTTCACCGATCCCAAGCCGACATTGCGCGAGTTGTTCTCCCGCCTCACGTTCAACATCCTGTGCGGCAATACCGACGACCATGCGCGCAATCATGCTGCGTTCTGGAATGGCAGCACGCTGTCGCTGACGCCGGCCTACGATATCTGTCCGCAGGGCCGCACCGGTCGGGAAGCCAGCCAGGCCATGTTGATCGACGGCAACCGACGCTTCAGCCAGATCGCGATGTGCCTGGATGCCGCGCCGAGTTTCCTTTTGTCTCGCGAGGAAGCGACCGCGATCGCCGCAACGCAGATCTCGACCATCAAGGAGCAATGGCAGGCGGTGTGCGACGAGGCGACATTGAGCGTCGTCGACAGAGAATTGTTCTGGCGACGACAGTTCCTCAATCCCTTCGCTTTCGATGGCGCGCCCGAAACTCTGAACAACCTTGCTCACTGAGCATTGCTAGAGGGCGACGCCCCGTTCGATCTCGGCGTCGAGGTCGACTTCTATGCCTTGCGTCGGTATCGCCGCCCGATCCAATAACGCAGCGGGCATAGCTACGATGGACTGCTCGGGACGTTGAGCAAAGTCCTCTTCAAGACGTGCGAGAACCCGCTCCTCGAACGGGAGCTCGACGGGCGTCTTGTCTCGGGTTTGTTCAAGCGCCTCATGAAGCCACCAGGGGGGCCGGCGCCGGCAAAGCCAATCCATAAAGCTCGCAGATCAGGCTGCGACACTCCCAAAGATCGTGGCCGCATGCGTGGGGTAGTAGACGTGATCGCTATCGTGGGCCACCTTATGGCAGGGACTTCGGAAGCACCCGCAGTCCAATGCCCGAGGTAGTCAGCCACAAGGCCTCGTTCTAGTGGTTGAATCCATCGGTGCGCAGCTTTTCATGCTGCCCTAACGCAAACATCGCCGCGAGCAGCGCGTAATGGTCAGCCAGGTCCTTCCGCTCGTTAGAGCCATCGGGCCTTTTTGAAACGGGCGAAGAGCACCATGCAGATGACGCAAATGCCCCCAACCACCGTGAAATAGCCGTACCTCCAGTGGAGCTCCGGCATGTTCACGAAATTCATGCCGTAGATGCCCGCGATGGTGGTGGGAACCGCAAGGATGGCGGCCCATGCTGCGAGCCGGCGCGTAATCGCGCCCTGCCGTTGCTGCTCCAGCAGCGTGCTGGCCTCGAACACCGACGACAGGACCTCGCGCAGGCCCTCCACCATCGCGCCGACATTGCGCACATGCCCCCGGACGTCCCGGAAGTAGAGGCGGACCTCGGTATCTATGCAGGGCAGGTCGTGATGCTCAAGCCGGCTGGCCACCTCTTCCATGGGCGCCAGCAGTCGCCGAAATCGCATCAACTCCCGGCGCAGGTTGAAAATCCGGGCGACCTCCTGACGGCTCAGGAAGGCGTCGAGCGCGTGCTTCTCCATATTGAGCACGTCCTCTTCAATCGCCTCCACAATGGGAACGTAGCCGTCGACGATGAAGTCCAGGAGTGCATGCAGGACATAGTCGACGCCGTGCCTCAACTGGCCGGGCGAGGCTTCCAGATGAGTCCTCAGGTCGGTGTGTGCCCTTCCCGAGCCGTGACGCACGGTGATGATGTGCTGGGGGCCGACGAAGATGTCGGTCTCACCGTAGAGTATCTCGTCGTCCTCCAACTGGCCGGTCCGCGCGACGACAAAGAGCTGGTCTCCGTAGACGTCGACCTTGGGCATCTGTCGCGCGTTGAGGGCGTCTCCCACCGCCAGTGGGTGGAGTTGGAAGCGCTCGGCCAGGATATTCAGTTCGGCTTCGCTGGGCTCGAGCAGGCCGATCCAGACAAACTCACCAGGTCCGGTCTTGAGGGCGTCGATGCGATCCAGCGAAACGCTTCGGACCCGTGTTCCCCCTGCATAAACATAGGCGGCGATCACGCTCATGCGGGGGCGCTCCGTACTAACTGAAATGCTGAATTGGTCGCCTAGCCCTGCGGCTGGTGGCGCCGGCGATGAAGCGGCGCTATTGGTCGCCGGAGACGGCGGCTTCCTGGACCTCCAGCCCGGAAAGCCGGTAGCCAACCTGCAACTCGGTGATGAGATGGACCGGCTGCGAGGGCTCGTCCTCAAGCTTTTGCCGAAGCTGGGCCATGTAGATGCGGATATAGTGTGAACGCTCGGCGTAGCCGGGCCCCCACACCTCCATAAGCAATTGCCGATGGGTGAGCACCTTGCCATGCCCGCGGATGAGTGCTGTCAGCAGCCGGAATTCGTTTGGCGTGAGATGCACCGGTTCGCCTGCTCGCGCGACCTCGTGGGTTGCGAGGTTGATCGTGACCTGCCCGAACTTCACCACCGGCGAGGCGGTAGGGCCTTGTGAGACCGTGCTTGCGCGGCGCAATTGCGCTCGCACGCGCGCGAGCAACTCGGGTACGCCAAAGGGCTTCGTCAGATAATCGTCGGCGCCAGCATCCAGCGCTTCGACCTTCTCGGTTTCCTGCTCACGGGCCGAGAGCACGAGAATGGGAGCGGAGATCCAGTTTCGCACCTCACGGATAAGGGTCTTGCCATCCCCGTCCGGCAATCCGAGGTCGACAATCATCAGATCTGGCTTCCGACTGCCCGAGTTAAGGCGCGCCTCCTCGGCCGTGGTTGTCTCGAAGACGTTCATGCCCTCCTTTTCGAGCGCCATGCGAACAAAGCGACGAATGTCGGCTTCGTCCTCAACGATCAGAATGCGCGGCTTGATCATACAAAATTTCACTTTCAATCTCGGGAGGGGTGCCGAGCGGCAGCCGGATTTCAAAGGCGACGCCATGCGGCCTGTGCGCTTCCGCTCTGATCATCC
The DNA here is from genome assembly GCA_041424235.1 of Hyphomicrobiales bacterium. GTDB lineage: Bacteria > Pseudomonadota > Alphaproteobacteria > Rhizobiales > Xanthobacteraceae > Bradyrhizobium_A. The sequence goes on along the minus strand of JBGMOD010000164.1, from coordinate 23,632 downwards.
CTCCATGGGCGGCGATGATACTGCGACACAGAGCCAAGCCGAGGCCAACTCCGGCGATTGACGATTCCTTTTGCCCCCGGGTGAAGGGTTCGAAGAGCGCCTCGGCATCCGTCGTCGGCAAGCCTGGCCCATCGTCCTCGACGACCAGATACATGGAATCGCCGGAAGCACCGCCGCGAATGGTAATGGTACTTGTCGGCGGCGTATATTTTGCAGCGTTGTCGAACAGATTGATCAGGACACGCTCGATCAGGGAAGCGTCGACCTCCACGAGTGGCAGATCGGGTGGCAGGACGGTTCGAATTGCCCTTGGTTTCAGTATCGGAGTTGACTGGCCCAGCGCGCTGCCGACGATTTCACTGACCGAGTGCCATTCCTTATTGAGATGCACGCCTTCACTCTGCATCCGCGCGAGATCGAGGAGGTTGCCCACGAGACGTTTCAGTTCGTCGGCCTGGATACGAATAGAACGCGCGAGATCGCTTCGATCCGCCTCGGGAAGCTCCTTCGTTCGCTCGAGCGTTTCGGCCAGTCCGCGTATGGCCGTCAGGGGAGTCTTGAGATCGTGCGACACCGCCGAAAGGAGGGTATTGCGGAGCTTCTCTCCCTCCATGCGCACCAGCGTATCCTGCGCGACGTCCACGAAATGGATACGCTCAAGCGCAAGTCCGATGGTCGAACAGCAGGCGTCCAAAAGGCGCCGGTCATCCGGGTCGTTCGATAACCGCTCACCGGCTGGCAGGATGGCGAGCACGCCTCGAGTCGCCATCGAAGCCTTCAGTGGCAGGTACAGGGCATCGGCGGCGCTCAGCGTCTGCGTCCCAAGGCCCGCCTCCTGGGCATGGTCGAAGGCCCATTGCGCGACGGACAGATCGACCGGGCCAGTACCTTGGGATGTGACGAGGCTGTCCTTCTCGTTGGGTATGAGGAGAACGACCTGCGCGCCGATTAGAGGCGTGATGGCGTCCCGGCATATCGATACGACCTGTTCGACCTTTATAACGCTAGACAGGTCGCGGGCGATGCGGGCCAGCGTGGATGCCCTGCGCTCGCCCGCGCGGGCAACTCTGGCCTCGGAACGCATACGGGCGGCAAGTTGGCTGATAACTACCGCCACCGCAAGCATGAGGGCGAAGGTGAAGAAGTACTGCGTATCCGTGGCTGCAAAGGACATCGTGGGCGCGATGAAGAAGAAGTCAAAGCACGCGACGGATAGTATGGCTGCCCATGCTCCTGCGACACGGCCAAGGCGTATCGAGACGAAGACCACCGTCATTAAGAACAGCATGACGACATTGGACGGATCGAAGACACGTAGCAGCCATGCGGCAAGCGCCGTCGTCGCGCCGCAGGCGAGCGTTGCAATGGAGAGCGCCCGTGCATAACCTTGAGGCGTATCCGTCACCTTGCTTTTGATCGCGGGACGGACGTCATCCACACTGAGCAAAATCAGACCCATCTCCGGGCCTGCACGCGCGATTCGTTCTTGAAGTCGCGACCGGAAGGGAGTGAATCGCCAGCCGAGTGGATTTCCGACGATGAGCTTGGTGACATTGCGCTTGCGCGCGTAGTCCAGAAGGGTTTCGGCGACATCCTGCCCAGGGACATTCGCAAACTCCGCTCCGGCCGCCTGCGCCGCTGCAGCGATATTCAGCAGTGTTTCCCGCGCTCTGGTATCGTCGCCGTGATAGGGCCGGTCGACGTGGACCACGATCCATTTGGCTTGCAGACGCTGAGCAAGCCGGGCGCCTTCGCGAACCAGCTTCTCCTGCGAGCGGTCCGCGCTGACGCAGACCATGAGCGTTTCCTGGGTAGGCCAGACCGTTTTGACGGCATGGGACACGCGATAGGTCCGCACGTCGGAGTTGACGCGGTCGGCGACGCGCCGAAGTGCCAACTCGCGCAGGGCGATCAGGTTGCCCCGGCGGAAAAAATTCTGGCGAGCTCGCTCGATCGAAACAGGCAGATAGACTTTGCCTGCACCCAGCCTCGCCAGCAGGTCGTCCGGCGGCAGATCGACGAGCACGACATCGGTTGCGGCGTCGAAAATGCGATCGGGAACGGTTTCCCGCACACGCACTCCGATAATGCCTCCGACGATGTCGTTGAGGCTATCGAGGTGCTGGACGTTCAGGGCAGTATAAACGTCGATGCCGGCGTCCAGCAGCTCCTCGACATCCTGCCATCGCTTAGCATGGCGGCTGCCGGCGACGTTGGTGTGCGCCAACTCGTCGACCACCAGGAGCTTGTATCCCGAAGCGAGCGCGCCATCGAGATCGAACTCCGAGGTGGGCCTTCCATTGCCGCTCACCGTCGTGCGCGGTAGAATAGGCAGGCCCTCCAGCATTTCTTGGGTGTCTTTGCGTCCGTGGGTTTCGACGATCCCGATCCCGACCGCGACGCCCTCGGCATGAAGCTGGCGGGCCGCCTGCAGCATCGCGAAGGTCTTGCCCACCCCCGCGCAGGCGCCGAAGAAAATCTTCAACTGCCCGCGTTTGGAGCGATGGGTTTCATCCTTCACGACCTCCAGCAGGTCGTCGGGATCGGGTCGCTGATCCTTCATCGGTGCTGCCTAATCTCAAACCTGCAATCCCCTCTATTCAGGGAGTACCTGTCAGAAGAAGGGTGTGAGCAGGATGTCGATCAGCTTTATACCGATAAACGGTGCGATGATCCCACCCAATCCGTAAATCAGCAGGTTCCGGCTGAGCAGGCGCGCCGCCGGCTCGGCCCGATAGGCCACGCCCTTGAGGGCGAGCGGGATCAGGACCACGATGATCAGCGCGTTGAAGATCACCGCTGACAGGATCGCAGAAGCCGGGCTGTGGAGGCCCATGACGTTGAGGGTTCTGAGCGGAGGATAGGTCGCCACGAACGCGGCCGGGATGATGGCGAAATATTTCGCCAGATCGTTGGCCACGCTGAACGTCGTCAGCGCGCCGCGGGTCATGATCATCTGCTTGCCAACTTCCACAACCCGGAGAAGTTTCGTCGGATTGCTGTCGAGGTCGACCATGTTGCCGGCCTCCTTGGCGGCCTGCGTGCCGCTGTTCATCGCGACCGCCACGTCAGCTTGCGCCAGCGCGGGGGCATCGTTTGTGCCGTCGCCAGTCATTGCGACCAGCCGGCCCTCCGCTTGATATTCACGGATAAGACGCAGCTTGTCTTCCGGCGTCGCTTCGGCGAGATAGTCATCGACTCCCGCTTCGGCAGCGATCGCGGCGGCGGTGAGCTGATTGTCGCCCGTGATCATCACCGTCTTGATGCCCATGCCACGCAGCTCGGCGAAGCGTTCTTTGATCCCGCCCTTGATGATGTCCTTCAACTCGATGACGCCGAGAACTTTGGCGCCATCGCTGACGACCAGCGGTGTGCTGCCGCGGCGGGAAACGTCGTCAATGATCTTGGCAATCTCCTGCGGAAACACGCCTCCCATGGCCTCGACATGCGCGCGGATTGCGCTTGCCGCACCTTTGCGGATCTGGCGGCCATCGATATTTATGCCGCTCATCCGCGTGTGAGCGCTGAAGGCAATCGCCTCCGCGCCGTGAAGCTCGCGACCGCGCAGGTCGAACCTCTGTTTCGCGAGGACGACGATCGAACGCCCCTCCGGCGTCTCATCCGCCAGCGATGCGAGCTGGGCGGCGTCGGCCAGTTTCTGCTCGGGTATCTGCGGCGCAGGAATGAACTGCGTAGCTTCGCGGTTCCCGAGCGTGATCGTGCCGGTTTTGTCCAGCAGCAGAACGTCGACATCGCCAGCCGCTTCAATGGCGCGGCCGGAGGTGGCGAGCACATTAGCCTTGATCATCCGGCTCATGCCGGCGATGCCGATCGCCGAGAGCAAGGCACCGATCGTCGTCGGGATCAGGCAGACGAGCAACGCGATGAGCACTGTAATCGTGACGACGGAGCCGCCGCCGGTCACGATCGTGCCGAAGCTTGAGAATGGCAGAAGCGTCACGCAAACGAGAAGGAAGATGAGGGTGAGCGCGACCAACAGGATGGTGAGAGCGATTTCGTTCGGTGTCTTCCCGCGCTTCGCGCCCTCGACCATGGCGATCATGCGGTCGAGAAACGCTTCGCCCGGCTTTGCCGTCACGCGCATGACGATCCAGTCGGACAGAACCCGCGTACCGCCCGTAACAGAGCAGAAGTCGCCGCCAGATTCACGGATCACAGGGGCGGACTCGCCGGTGATTGCGGATTCGTCGACCGAAGCTGCGCCTTCGATGACCTCGCCGTCGGTGGGGATTATCTCACCGGCTTCGACCAGGACATACGCGCCGATATCCAGCTCATCGCTTGGCTGAGGCCAGGACTCGCTGTCACGGCGAGGCTCCTTGAGCATGCGAGCGACCACCTTCTGGCGGGTCGCGCGCAGCGCGTCCGCCTGCGCCTTGCCGCGGCCTTCCGCCAACGCCTCCGCGGCATTGGCAAAGAGCACGGTGAACCACAGCCACGCCGCCACCGCAAAAATGAAGATCGCCGGAGCTTCGCCTTTGCCGGTCAGCGCCTGGATCCACAGCAAGGTAGTGATGATGCTACCGAGATAGACGACGAACATTACCGGGTTCTTCAGTTGAACGCTCGGCGACAGCTTCCTGAACGCCTCGCCAATGACCGAGGTCCAGGAGACGGGCTTAAGAGCGCCGGCTGTACCTGCGCCGTGCGGCGCGGTTGTCTCTACGTAGGACATGATGCCACCTTGCTTTATTGCGCGGCGGGACGGGCCGGAGCGGCCGCATCGAGCGCAAGATTGAGATTGAGAACATTGACCCGCGGATCGCTGAGAATCCCGAACTGGCGGTCAGTCGTGTTCTGATCCACGAGTTGTAGGACCGCCTCTGTCGCTAATCCTCGAGCTTTGGCAACGCGCCCAGCCTGGATTTTGGCGTTGGCGATCGAGATATCCGGGTCGAGGCCAGAGGCGGATGCTGTTACGGCATCCACTGGCACTGGCGCATCAAGGGAGAGACCGTTCTCTTGCCGGTAGGCTTTCGTTCGCTCGGCGACTGCGTCAAGCAACTTCTTGCTGATTGCACCCTGGTTGCTGGCACCACTGAGCGCGGCGTTGTACGGCTGGTCAATCGTCTTCGACGGATCGTTGGGGTCCGTTCCAGACGTGGCACTTGGGCGTCCGTGGAAATATTCCGGCCTGGTGAAGTACTGGCCGATCTGGCGTGAGCCGACGACCTTCCCATCCTTGACGATGAGACTCCCGTTCGCCTCTCCTGGGAACAGGATGTTGGCGACGCCGGTCGTCGCCAGCGGGTAGACGATGCCGGTCACCACCATGAAGAACGCTGCGGAGACCAGAACCGGTCGGACAAGACCCTTGAACGCCGATTGCGACGCCGGCGAGGAAGCGTGGATAATAGCTTGTTCGTTTCTCATGAGAGAGATCCTTAGAATGTCGTGCCGGTGAGCATCATCAGGTGCTCGACGACCGGGCCGAGCGCGAGCGCCGGCAGGAAAGTCAGGCCGCCGACGACCAGCACCACGAACACCAGCAGGCCGGTGAACAGAGGCGTTGCGGTCGAAAGCGTCCCCGGGCCTTCGGGAACCGTCTTCTTGGCCGCCAGCGAGCCTGCGACTGCCAGCATCGGCAGCAGGGTGAAGAAGCGGCCGATCAGCATCGCGAAACCGATCGTCGTGTTGAAGAACGGCGTGTTGGCGTTGAGGCCGGCAAAGGCTGAGCCGTTATTGGCCGTGCCTGACGTGTAGGCGTAGAGCACCTCGCTGAACCCATGCGGCCCCATATTTGCGAGACTGTTGAGGGTCGACGGCATCAGGCAGGCCAGGGCCGTGAAGCCCAGAATGCTGAACGGATGCGCCAGCACGGCGATCATCACGTACTTCATTTCTCTCGCCTCGATCTTGCGACCGAGGAATTCGGGCGTGCGACCGATCATCATGCCGACAAGGAACACCGTCAGGATGGCGTAGGTGATGAGGTTGATGAGACCGACGCCGTCGCCGCCGAAGACGTTGTTGAGCATCATCTGCGCGATCGGCACGAAGCCGCCCAGCGGCGTCAGCGACGAATGCATGGAGTCGACCGAACCGGTCGTCGCTGCAGTCGTCGTCGTCACGAACAAGCTGGTCTGGGCAATGCCGAAACGAAGCTCCTTGCCTTCCATGTTGCCGCCCGCCTGGAGGGCCGACTGCGTCTGGTCGACGCCCATTGAGGCCAGCATCGGATTGCCGCCGTGCTCGGAGCCGTAGACGAGAGTGAGGAAGCCGACGAACATCACTAGGAAGGCGGCAAAGAACGCCCAGCCCTGCCGGCGGCGCAGGATCATTGCGCCGAACGTGTAGGTAAGTGCCGAGGGGATCAGCAACATGCTCAAGATGTGCAGCGTGTTGGTGAGCGGTGTCGGGTTTTCGAATGGATGCGCGGCGTTCATGCCGAAGAAGCCACCGCCATTGGTGCCGATGTGCTTGATGGTTTCGAAGCTGGCAACCGGTCCAAGGATCAGCTGTTGCTTGACACCTTCGAGAGTCGTCACGACGGCGTCTGCACTCAGCGTTTGCGGCATGCCCTGCCAGACGTAGACAAGAGCCATGACAAAGCAGAGTGGCAGCAACAAGCGGTAGAGAACGCGCGTGAAATCGACCCAATAGTTGCCGATGTCGGCGGTCGTCTTGCGACTCAACCCTCGAATAAAACCACCGGCGGCCGCTACGCCTGTAGCCGCGCTTATCGACATCAGGAAGGTAATGGCGGCCATCTGGGAGAAGTTCGAGAGGCTCGACTCGCCCGAATAGGCCTGCCAGTTGGTGTTAGTCGTGAACGACGCGGCGGTGTTGAAGGCCAGGTCCGGCGTTTGCGCCGCACGCGCCAGCAGATCGCCGGGCAGGAAATCCTGTACGCGCAGGATGACGTAGCCCAGAAGCATCATGGCGGCATTGCTCAGAACCAGCACCATGCCGTAGCGCTTCCACGACATCTTCTCCTCGGGGTCGACCCCGAGGACCCGATAGGTCCCCCGCTCTAGGAAGTTATGCGATGGACTTGAGAAGAGATGCGTCATCCATTTCCCGAGAACCACCACCAGGCCGGTCATGATCGCGAGAATGAGGACGAATTGAGTGATGTCTTGAGTCATGTGAACGCCCTCAAATTCGATCCAGGGCCACGATGAACCCTGCTGTGATTGCGAAGAAGACGAGCGTCACGGCCACGAATATGAGATCGCCCATAATTGCCACCCGGTTTGTTGTTGCGATTTCTGCTCTTGCTCAGAAGCGTTCCGGCTTCACGAGGGCGTAGAACAGGTAGACGAAGAGGCCGATGGCACAGAGGCCGGTCAGCCAGGTCATGACGGCAGCGGTCACGGTTGAGCTCCCTCAGATTTTGGGGAAGCCGAGGACTGCAAAACGCAGATCGGCGTTCGCGGGTCAGCCGTAAGCTGCGGTGAATGTGGTTTGAGTTTCGGAGATGGAAAATCGTGCAACATGCCTACCGGCTCCATTTTCAGGTCGTATTGCCGGCGAGCATTTAGTGCGTCGCATGTAAGGGTAGTGCTGCGTTTTTATGGCCCCCCGTAAGGATGGCGTAAAGAATTCGAAAAAAGCGGATTGGCGGACGAGCAGCGTCAACGAAATATTGCGTCGTGCATGCTCTTTACACTGCGCCATTTGGTAAGTGTGGGCGCAAACCGCAATCACCCGGCGCGTACCTGATGTTGTTTTTACGACGACAGATCAAAACTATATGCCACACTTACACCCGATCGCTTACGCATTGCTCGACTCTTTACGAATCAATCGGTTGAAAAGCACCGAGGTGTTGGGGGGCTAAGTCGGCATGAATGGAGATTTTCGTGTCCCCACCTCGTCATAGGCGTTGGTCAACTAACCGTGCTGACAACGAACATCGAAATCGAGGTCCGGCATCTTCGCTATGTCGTGACAGCCGCGGAGCAAGGTAGTTTTCGAAAGGCTTCCACCAAGCTGGGGGTACGAGAGTCAACGATCAGTCGACAGATCAGAGATCTCGAAGACGCGCTCGGCTCAAGCCTTTTCATCCGACGGCCCTCCGGGGTGCTTCTTACGCAGGCCGGGGAAAGCTTTGTCGAGCGGGCGCAGTGTGCGCTCACGCAGATTCAGTATGCGATCTGTGATGTTGGCGCGATCGGTCGCGGTGGCCATGGAGTCATCCGCATCGGACTCCTTTCGTCGCTGGCAACCGGATTCGTCGCGAACCTGATCGAACGCTACAGCAAACATCACCAAGAGGTGCAGCTCGAGTTTCTCGAAGCCGACCATGCCGAACTCATTCCGGCGATCCGCCGACATCAACTCGATATGGCGTTCATAACGGAGCCGCTGGAAATTGAGGACTTCAGTTCAATTCGACTTTGGACAGAGCAAGTATATGTTATCTTATCGAAGCATGATCTTCTCGCGTCTCGATCGGAAATCGTTTGGGACGACATACGCCAGCGACGCTTCGTTGTGACCGAGGTCGCACCAGGACGGGAGGTCGAGGCGCTCCTTGTTCGTAACCTCTCTTCACTAGGTTATCGTCCTCATATTCTGCGTGATCGAGTGTCTCGCCAGACGTTGATGCAGCTCGTCGCTTGCGGTCGAGGCATCACCCTCGCGAGCGAATCCGTAATCGAAGCGCAATTTCCCGGCGTTGTGTACCGGCCGCTGAGTGGATGCTCCCTTCCGTTCTGCGGGATATGGTCGGACGAGAATGACAATCCTGCCTTTCGGCGGCTATTGAGCGTGGCAAACACCTTGTCCAAGGCGCGCGGGGGCTTGGCGAGGAGTGACTCCCGTACTTCGTAGTCTATTACAAAATCAGCGGATATTGCTTCGTCTGTGTGGGGGAGTACCGTCCTTATGCGATCCTTACGGATCATAGGAAGATAAGGCGCCGCTTTTACGCCCCCCCTCTTACTTCTCGCGTGCATCAACCTTCAAACAAGGGGAATGCACCCATGAGAACTCCCGTGTCACGATCGCGTATTCTGTGTGAGCGGCGACCCCGCCGTCCTGCCTGGCAAGCGCTCTTGTTACTCGGTAGTTGCGGGACGCTTTTCAGTCCCGCAGGCGCTCATGCGGACCCGCTTCCGAGCCCCAGCTTCTCGGGTCCGCTCGCGCCAAACCCTAATCCCCTAACGGTTGATGCAGGGCCATTCGGATCTGTCGCCGTCACCGGCCAAGTGAGCGGGATCGGCACTCTCCAGAGTCATGCAACCCATGCTGGCGGGATCGGCAATCAAGATGGGTTCGTCGATCTGAGCAATGCACAGGTCGAAATCCAGACGACCCAGGGGCCGGTGCAGTTCTACGTTCAGGCTGGCGCATACTCATTGCCGTCGCTGGGCTCGTCCTATCTGCAAGCGACCAAGGCAACCGATCAGTTGTTTGGCCCTGTGCCGATCGCCTACGTGAAGGGGGTGATCACGCCGGAGCTGACGGTCATGGCCGGCCTGCTACCGACTCTGGTGGGAGCGGAGTCGACCTTCACGTTCCAGAATATAAACATCGAACGGGGACTGCTTTGGAACCAAGAGCCGGCAGTTAGCCGTGGCGTCCAGATCAACTATGCGCATGGGCCTTTCAGCGCGGCAGTATCTTTGAACGATGGTTACTATTCCGGCAAGCTGAACTGGCTTTCGGGCACTTTGGGCTATGCAATTGACTCGTCGAATTCAATCAGCTTTGTCGGCGCTGGCAGCCTAACGCGGAACGACAAGTCGTCTGTGGCGACCCCCGTGGCGCAGAACAACAGCAGCATCTTCAATCTAATCTACAGCCACACCAGCGGTCCGCTGACGATCACACCCTATCTGCAATACAGCCACGTCGGGCGTGATGACCAACTTGGCATCAATCGCTCAGCCGACACCTATGGCGGCGCGCTGCTTGTCAAATATGCGTTGAACACCGAATGGTCGCTCGGCGCGCGCGCGGAATATCTGACGACGACCGGCGGGACGTGTGGGGCAGATGCCAACTGCACGCCCACGAACCTGCTCTACGGGGCAAAGAGCGACGCATGGTCGCTCACCATCACGCCAACGTACCAGAAGGGTGTGTTCTTCGCGCGTGGAGAGCTGTCTTACACCCGGATCGGCAACCTTGAGGCCGGGCTCGGCTTCGGCCGCGACTTTGCTCAGCGCGATCAGGTCCGCGCCCTGGTGGAGACCGGCATTCTGTTCTGAGAGGCGCGCCGCCGCCCGACAACCATGTCGGCTGGCGACGCACAGATGATTACTCACAAGCAAAGGAGATGGAGTATGAACTCCGACAAGTCCGAAGACCCTGACGGTGATTCACAGCAGCGGTTTTTCATGGCCCCTGACCATTTGGGGCATTGGGTCGTGCAAGACCTGTCCTGTGGCCGATCAGGCTATTTCATCAACCGAGAATGGGCGAGAAAATTCGTCCTCTCCGAAAATGGGCATCGACCCGATCTGATCGTCGAGCTTCCCCAAGCGAGCGCGCTCCTCTTCCGGCAGGTTGCTTTCCACGACGATACTCTATCGAAGAGCGGAGCGCCCGCCCATCGGAAGGCGGCCTGACATGCTTGCACGCAGCAAAGAAGATAGCACATCGCCTGTGGCGAACGCCTATGACCTATCCGGCGCGACTTATGGCAGCTATGCGGATGGCGATACGTCGGATCTATTCCGTTTTAGTGGCACGCATGGCTACGCCGACCGTCAGGTCTGGGCTTGCCTCACCGCCAAGTTGTCCGAGATACGCCTGTCAGGGACAACCTCCCTTAGCGTTCTCGACGCGGGATGCGGCCCGGGCACTTGGCTAAAGCGCCTGGTAATCAGTGCAAAGGAAATGGGCTTCGTCGAAATCTCCGCCCGCGGATTCGATGTTTCCGCTGAGCAAATCCAGCAGGCCCGCGTGAATTGCCGCGGCCTCTCGTCTCTTCCCGGCGTAAGGTTGGAATTCACTGTTGGCGACGTGACCCACGCCCTTCCCGAGGCCGACGACAGCGCCGATCTTACGCTGTGCCTCTACAGCGTGCTCAGCCATATTCCTCCTGCGGGGTTGCCGTCGGTTGCCAGGGAACTTGGGCGAGTCACGCGCGGCAGCTTCATCACGACCGTTCGGCCGATTGGGAGCATGGCGTCTGGACTTGTCGCCGCGATCGATGACGTGCGCCGGCTTCGCCATGATCAGCGGCGAAATTGGTGCGAAGTAGAACTCGCGGATGGCTGCCGCGCGGCATTCAGTTTTCATCTCTTCTCGACTGCCGAACTGGATTCGCTCTTCCAAGGCATCTTCAAAATCGAGACTCTTGAAGGATTGGATTTCTTTCATGGACGCTTCGCGGCCGACCCACGGTGGAATCCGCCTAGCCAAGACCTTCCACATGTGCTGGCGGTAGAGCTTGCCAACATGGAGAAAAGCTTCTCAGCCAACCCCGAATATAGTGATCACGCCAATCACCTGCTTCTGGTCGGTCGCAAGGTGCCACAAGGCCGCCAATCAGACAGCCGACAGCCGCGCCCAAAGCTCACGCTACGCTCGCTGAGACCCTGATCCACTGATTGCGGAGGCGACGGTGGATTGGCTCGGCATTCTTGTCTTTCTGGCGGCCGTCGGCGCTCTGACGGTCGTCGCATGGCGCTGCGGACTGTACGAGGCCAAGCCACCGTTCGACCCAACGATAGGGTTCCGCGATCCCGACCGCGACTATTGGGAGCTGTATCGTGCTCGACACCTCGACCCGCCGCAGACGGCCGAGGTGACTGAAGGCGTCAAAGCGCGTTCAGTCGCAGATGATAGCGACGAAACCTCGCATTGACGGGCTCTCTATTTGTTGAGCAAGCGGTAGCCGACGCACCGTTCGGTTTTCAGGAGATGTTGAGCGGTAGAGCGACCTGTCATTTTTACCCGGAGATTGTGGATGACGCGCCGTAACGCTACCCGGCGCGCTTCGGTTGATTCCCCCCAGACGCTTCTCTCAATGTCACGGAACAGCAGAACGCCGCCGTGACCTCGTGCCAGAATCCAAAGAGTCCGGTATTCGACGTCCGTCAGTGCGATCGTTCGACCCTCGATGTGAGCGCGAGGCTGGTGCGGGTCGAGACGGACAGCGCTTTCACCATCTGGGATAGCCAGGCCATGCTGTCGCCAGACTGACCGGAACAACAGTCCGGTACGCGCTACTAAGTCTGATTCTAGGAAGGGCGCTTCGAGGCAGTCGATCCCAGAGTTAACCGCACGAGCAACGGCGTTTTGATCGCCGTTCTGGAGAACGAACAACACAGGCAGCTCGGGACGAACGCGACGGAGAGAAGCACACCAGGTCAACTCCGCTTCGCTGCCCGACAGCACGGCGACATCATATTGATGTCGGGCGAGCGCCCCGAGCGCAGGCCGCGGTTCCTCGAAAGGAGCCGGCTTGTAGCGGACACGTTGTAAAATTCGGGCGATATAGCGCCGGATGCCCGCGTCAGATGCGACTATCGGGACAGCCGCGTATCCGTCCAGAGCGACCTGCGGCCATCGGAAGACACCGCTTTCATCTTCAAGCACGACGCCGCGCACGCCGCTCGCCGGAACGGCTGTCGGGGCGACAGTTGTTGCGAATTCTGCCTGCTTGGCGAGATTGAGGGGCGAGCCACCGGATCTGCTGCGAGATATTTGGCATTGGCGTATTTGCATTTACGGCCACGCCCTGAGCACGGCTGAGCTAATCAGCATCAGAACAAGCATGGCTAGGCCATGATCCCAGATGCACAAGCTCGCGGGAGGAATTGGCTGTCGTTTGAACAGGGCTGCACCGAAAACCATCAGCGCCGTAAACCCGAACATCAGGTGGATCAAGCTTAGGAAGAGGAGCGGTCTATGCTGATCAATAATCAGTGTCGGGGAACTAAATAAGATGATGAAAGCGACCTGACGCTTGAGCAACCGCAATTGTGTACGTGAGCGCTCATCGGGGTCACGTAACACTTTGAGCCAACGATATTGATCGCGCGCGTGCGGCATGGATGCACGGCTAACATCGGCAATCTCAAGACAGCGCAAGATTTGGGGCGGTTCTGTAAGAACCGTATAGCGAAAGTCGCGATCCGGCTGAAGCGTCCTGTCTCATGGGGTCAGGAAATTTGATGCCGTCTTTACTTGGAGACGGCTAGACATGTTCAAATTCCTCGATCCCACTCAACCGAGTCATGGTCTTCCATCTCGATGCTGCATCACGCCTGACGCTCCGCCGCTTTTCCACGAAGCTGGCGATTTCAGCTGTCATCGGAACATACGGTAAGGCCGGCTATCTCACGGCGGTCTCGGGCTGGATCGGGCTCTATTCGGCATTTTGCGTGGCCTTCGGCCTGATCCTGAAAGAGCGCTTTTGGCAGCGGGACGGATTCAATCATTGGGATGAAGCGTTGTGGCTATTGTTTGTGGCTCTCGGAGCACATATCGCCAAGGGCTTGGTGCATTAACTGCGCAGCGAATGCTTATTCGCACCACTGCCGATAGACTTAGGTATCTGCTTTTCCGGCCCCCATAGAACGTCGCGTCTTTGCAAAGACCCGATCAGTGGCGATGAAGCGCTGCAACATGGGTACTATCAGCCGAATGGGATCGGTTGGTGGATGATCGGTCTCCCGGCCAAGTATCTCGGCATAGGCTGCAAGATCGCGGTGGAGGCTGGCGGGCAGTTCCAGCGTCACCTTGACGGGTTTGTCGTCGGCGATGGGGCCGAGTTTCAGCTTTGTCATGTCAGCTCCCGTAAGGCTCGAGGACGAGATCGCGCGTGACGATGACCCGGACCGGGAAGCCTGGCCGGATCGTCAGCGTCGGGGCAACCTGGAGCTGACGCCGAATGATTTGCTGGCCGGCGTCGTTGATCGTGTCCTGGCCGCCGTTGCGGATGGCGCGGAGAAGCCGGTCGTCGTCGTCGACGGCGAGTTCAGAGCCGACGGACAACAAGGTCGAAAGTCCTGCGGCCTTGGCAAGATCCCACCAGTGATAGTCGACGCTATCTTCCAGGCCCGCATAACCCATCGGATCGGCGCCGGGCTGGCGCTTGAGCACGATGGAACGGCCGTTCGGGAAGATCAAGCGGCCCCACACAAGCAGAACACGACGCTGTCCGTAGCCAACGTCATTGCTGTATTCACCGATGATGCGGGTGCCTTGCGGCACGAGGAGGATGCGGCCGGTTGGACTGTCGTAGATGTTCTCGGTCACCTGCGCGGTGATCTGGCCCGGCAGATCGGAGCGAATGCCGGTAATGAGGGCGGCCGAAATGACGGCGCCGGCCTGCAGCACATAGGGCGACGCGGGCGCCATGACTCGATCGGCGGCGACGGTACGATGATCGACAGGCGCGTTGAGGAACGCAAGCTGGCGATCCTGCGCTGTGGCAGCACCAGGCTGCGGGATAGCTCCAAGGCCGGCAAGGCCGGGATTGGTCATACCTGCGGGCGTCGCCGACGTCGATCTCGGCCCACTTTGGAAAAACACGCGGCTGGTGCGTGCCGCTTCGATCTCTGCGAGACGACGTTGCTCTTCAGGGTCAACGCGCGGCGTCGTCGACATCGCGGGCGGCGTGACGGGCTGGCCGCGGTTCTGCGCGTTGACGATGGGGCGGCCGAGGTCCCCGGGCAGCGCCGGACCGAGCATGGGACCGGTGTAGTCGCGGGGCAATCCCGCGAGGCCGTCGGCGGTCGCTCGGTTGTCCGTCGAATAGAGTTCCTCGGCGGCCTTGTCGTGGTCGCGGGTCTGGAGCGCGTAGATGAGCGCTCCACCGATACCGATGCTGGCGGCAAGGCCGACACTTGCCAGGACCTTGCGCGACAGGCGCGTGACGCGGGGCGGTTCGGCGCGCAGGCGCATGGGCGCGGTTGAATCGGCGGCGGGCGCCGATTGGTGCTGCAGTTCGGGGGTGTCGTTCGCGGTGTCACTCATTATGCAGGCTTCCCGTCGGTTCGCACGATCCTGACGGTCTGCTGCCGGTCGCCGCTGCCGAGGCGCAGCTCCGCGGCGCCGAAGATGCGGTCGACGATCAGGATGTTATGGTAGATGCGGCTATTGACGATCTGCGCTTCGCCGTCGGATCCGAGAACGAAGATCGGCGGCATCTCGCCCTGCGCGATCCCACGCGGAAATTCGACATAAACGCGCCGCCCGTCATCATAGACGCCGACCGGCCGCCACGGCGGCGTGTCGCCAGTGATGCCATATCGGTAGTTACGCGCGGTACGGGCGGGGATGATCGGCGTCGCCGGGACCTTCGTGCGCTGCGACGCTGGAGGCGCGGGATAGGCCCATGCGACTGCCGGCATGTAAGGCGTAGTGCCCGCTCTCAGCTCGAGCATGTATATGCGTCGATCGGTCGTGATGACGAGATTGGTCGTGATGTCGGTGCGTGTCGGCTTGACGAGGATGTGGACGCGACGCGACAGGCCCGCTCCGCTTTCGGTGTCACCGATAATCCAGCGGGCGGTGTCGCCGGCGGCGATCGGACCGGCACCGGTCAGGCTTTCGCCCGGCTCGAGCGCGATGTTGGTGATTTGACCGGGAGCGGCATAAACCTGATAAAGCGCGCCTTCACTCCACGGATAAATCTGGATCGCGTTGTAGTAACCCTCGCGTCGTGGTTCGACGCGGGCGGCGGCATTGGCGTTTTGAACGCGGCCGGTCGGCGTGCTGGCGGCGCTTCCGCCGTGCGCGGGTGCCCAGGCGGGCGGCGTCTGGAGAGGACGCGGCGGTTGCTCCGTCACCGGCGCCGGTACGGCCGGTAGCGGCGGCACGTCGTTGTCGTAGCTGATCGAGGGCGGCTTATATGTCGCGCATCCGGCCAGCATGGTTGCGGACAGGAGCGCAATCGCCAAACTGGATTTACGGAAAGACGGAGAATCGAAGATGCGGAAGGTGGCGCTCATTGGGACATCTCCCGCGACCAGGAGATGGCGTTGACGTAGATCCCGAGCGGATTGGCGCGCAGCCGCTCGGCGTCGCGCGGCGTCTGGATGACGATGGTGAGGATCGCGGTCCAGCGCTCGGAGCCGGCGAGCTGGCCGTTCTCGTAACGCTTTTCCGTCCAGGCGACGCGGAAGGAATCCGGCGAAGCGCGTAGCACGCTGGAGACTTCGACGGCGATCTGCTGGCGGCCAACCTTGGTGAAGGGATCATTGGAGCGCGCATAGTCATTGAGCGACGCGGCGCCGCGATCTGTTGTCCACTCGTAAGCGCGCAGCCAGTTTTGACGGACGATGATGGCGTCCGCCGGGATCGAGCGGACCTGCTCGATGAAGCGGGCGAGATGCCAGGCGACCTGCGGATCGGTCGGGCGATAGTCGGCTGTCGCCGGCGCAACCGATTGGGCCTGTCCAAGGCGATCGACCTGCACGACCCATGGCACGACGGTGCCGCGTGCGGACTGCCAGACGAGAGCAGCGGCGAAGCCGGCCGAGAGGACCAGAGAGCCGAAAGCCATGAAGCGCCAGTTCCTGGCCTGCAGACGGGCCGAACCGATGCGCTCGTCCCAGACCTGTGCGGCCTTTTGATAGGGCGTCTCGGGTTCGGGAGATTTTCCGTAGTGGGCGGCGGGTCGTTTGAAGAGGCTCATGATCGGTCACTTTCAGAAAGGTTGACGGAAGAGCCGCCGCCATGGCTGTCGCCCGATTTGACGGCGTGGGCGGCCAGCGTTGTTCCATGTGAGAGGGATTGGTGGCGCTTCATGCGCTTGGCCCAATCAGGTGGGCCGGCGCCATGCGCCGCGGCTGCCTCGCTCGCTGATCCAGAGCCTGGAATCGTGCCCATGGTCGAGGAGCCACCGGTCGCGCCGAACGTCGCCCTGGCGCCATCGGAGAAGCTCGACTTGACGCTCTCGGCCACGCGCGAAGCCGTGCGCTTCAACGGCGAGGCCGTCGCTGCGCCAGCAGCACGGGCGACGCCGCCAAGGCCGGAAGTAACGCCGACGGCGCCGGACTGGCCGAGTGAGGCGACGCTATATGCCGCGGCGGCGCCACCAGCAGCAGACGCGCCACCACGCACGGCGGCCGCGCCACCGGACATCGCTGCTGCTCCTCCCTTCAAGGCAAGGCCCGCGGCGCCGCCTGCGGCGAGCGCGGCGCCGCCGACCGCGAGACCGGTGCCCACCGCCGTACCGGCGCCGAGCTGGGGACCACCACTGACAAGACCGGAGGCGATGCCAGGGCCGAAGATGCCGAGGCCGAGCAGCGAGAGCGCGGCGAGAACGACAGCCATGGCGTCGTCGATGGTGGGGGTCTGCCCGCCGAAGCCTTGCGTGAATTGGCTGAAGAGAGTCGAGCCGATACCGATGATAACAGCGAGGACCAGCACCTTGATGCCAGAGGAAATGACGTTGCCGAGCACGCGTTCGGCCATAAACGCGGTCTTGCCAAACAGACCGAACGGGATCAGCACGAAGCCAGCGAGCGTCGTCAGCTTGAACTCGATCAGGGTGACGAAGAGCTGCACCGCCAGGATGAAGAAGGCGAGGATGACCAATGCCCAGGCGAAGAGCAGGCAGGCGATCTGGATGAAATTCTCGAAGAACGAGACCCAGCCCATCAAATCGGAGATGGATTCGAGCAACGGGCGCGCGGCGTCGAGGCCGGTTTGGGCGACCTTGCCGGGCCGCATCAGGTCCTGAACGGAGAAGCTCGTTCCTGATGCCTTCAGGCCGAGGCCGGCGAAGGATTCGAAGATGATCCTGGCGAGGTTGTTCCAGTTGCTGATCAGATAAGCGAAGACGCCGACGAACAACGTCTTCTTCACCAGGCGCGCGATGATGTCGTCATCGGCGCCCCAGCTCCAGAACAGGGCCGCGAGCGTTACGTCGATGACGATCAAGGTCGTCGCGATGAACCCGACTTCACCGCCCAGGAGGCCGAAGCCGGAATCGATATAGGAGGTGAAGACCCCGAGAAAATTGTCGATGACGCCCGCGCCGCCCATGATTCACTGTCCTTCAGCGGATGGGGCAGCAGGCGACGGCGACCGGCCGAGGAAGCGGTCGCGGGTCTGCGCCCACACCCGCATGCATTCGGAGTCGTTGGCTGCGGCCTGACCAAGCTGCTGGCACCGGTGCTGTCTCTCGCGCAGCGGATCTCGCGCGGGTTCGACAGCGCGGGCGGGCTCCGCGACCAGAGTCGTTTCTTTCCGGGTCATCTCGATCGCGGTCGCGGTGAGAGCGATCGCGACGAAGACCAAGGCGCCCAACCGGGCCAGCATCTTGCTGTCCATGCTTGCGTCCTCAGTTGCCGTTGCCGAACATCCGGGCGTTGCCCGGCTGGTAGCCGGAGCCCGGCGTCAGGAATCGGCGGCGCTGCTCACGGCCCTGGTCGGCGGCCGTCGCGCGTTCGGCCCCTGTGATGGCGGAGGCGCGGCCGTTGGCCGAGATCACAGCGATCAGATCGGAGAGCTGCTGGGACTGAAGCGCGAGGAGTTGATTACCGGCCTGCGTCGCTTGCAATGCGCCGGTCGCGCCCTGGCTTTGACTGACGAGCGCGGACATCTCGGTGCGGTTGCTGTCGATGTTCGTGACGGCGCCGGCCTGCACGCGCATCGCGTCCTGCAAGCCGCCGACGGTCGTTTGCCAGCGCGCGCGAGCGTCCGACACCAATTGAGCGTCGGTCGATGAGAGCGACACTCGCCCGTAACGCTGTTGGAACATCTGGTCGACGTTCTGAACGTTGAACGCAATGTTCTGCGCCTGCTGCAGGAGCTGCTGAGTGCGCTGCACATTCTGCTGGAGCTGCTGCAGCGAGTTGTATGGGAGGCTCGCGAGGTTGCGCGCCTGGTTGATGAGGCTCTGCGCCTCGTTCTGGAGCGAGCGGATCTGATTGTTGATCTGCTCTAGCGAGCGCGCCGCGGTCAGGACGTTCTGGGCGTAGTTGGTGGGATCGTAGACGATGCCGCCGAAGCTGAATTGCGCGTGCGCTGGTGCGATCAGCATCGGCGATGCGACGAGCGGCATCGCCAGGAGGAAGGCCGCGAGCGACAGCGCGCGCGGACATGGACGGTGGGCAATCATGGTTGTGACTCCTTTTCGGGCTGCCGGGGGATGAGGTTGCTGAGGTCCGGGATGAGATCGGCCGCCCACTCCGCGCCTCGCAGACGCAGCCAGGCCGCGAGGAAGCGGTCGCGGCCGTGCTCTTCGACGGTGCGCGCGATCTCGGTCTGGTCGGTCTTGGAGGATGCTGCGACGAGCGCGAGGCCGACTTCGGAGAGGCCCAGCTCGAAGAGCCGATTGCCCCTGCGGCTCTGGCAGTAATAGTCGCGCTTGGGCGTGGCGCGCGCGAGGATCTCGATCTGCCTGTCGTTCAAGCCGAAGCGCCGATAGATCGCGGTGATCTGCGGCTCGATTGCGCGTTCGTTCGGTAGAAGCAGCCGAGTCGGGCAGCTCTCGATGATCGCCGGCGCGATGTCGCTGTTATCGATGTCGGAGAGCGATTGCGTGGCGAAGATGACGCTGGCGTTCTTCTTGCGCAGCGTTTTCAGCCACTCGCGGAGCTGACCGGCGAAGGCGTCGTCATCGAGGGCGAGCCAGCCCTCGTCGATGATGAGCAACGTCGGCGAACCATCGAGGCGGCCGCCGATGCGGTGGAAGAGATACGAGAGCACCGCGGGCGCAGCGCCCGTGCCGACCAACCCCTCGATCTCGAAAGCCTGGACGGATGCGGAGCCGAGATGTTCGACTTCCGCGTCGAGCAACCGCCCATAAGGACCGCCGACGCAATAGGGCCGCAGCGCCTGCTTCAGGTCGTTCGATTGCAGCAGGACGGTAAGACCGGTGATCGTGCGTTCCTCGACCGGCGCGGACGCCAGCGAGGTCAGCGCCGACCAGAGGTGCTCCTTCACGTCGGGCGTAATGGGGATGCCTTCGCGGGTAAGGATCGCAACGATCCAGTCCGCTGCCCAGGCGCGCTCCGGTGTGTCGTGGATGCGCGCCAGCGGCTGGAGCGACACCGAGGTGTCGACGCCCTCGGTGAGATCGCCGCCGAGATCGTGCCAGTCGCCACCCATGGCGAGGGCGGCCGCACGGATCGAGCCGCCGAAGTCGAAGGCGAAAACCTGGGAGCCTTCGTAACGCCGGAACTGCAAGGCCATGACGGCGAGCAGAACGGACTTGCCGGCGCCGGTAGGTCCGACGACGAGCGTGTGGCCGACGTCGCCGACATGAAGAGAAAACCGGAACGGGGTCGAGCCCTCAGTCTTACCATACAGCAAAGGGGGCGACCCGAAGTGCTCGTCCCGTTCCGGCCCCGCCCACACCGCCGACAGCGGAATCATGTGGGCGAGATTCAGCGTCGAGATGGGCGGTTGACGCACATTGGCGTAAACGTGCCCGGGCAATGAGCCCAACCATGCATCGACGGCGTTGATAGTTTCGGTCATGGCCGTGAAATCGCGGCCCTGAATCACCTTCTCGACGAGCCGCAGTTTCTCGCTCGCGATGCGCGGATCGGTGTCCCAGACCGTGATCGTCGCGGTGACATAAGCTTCGCCCGCGTAGTCGGCGCCGAGTTCCTGAAGCGCGAGGTCCGCGTCCACGGCTTTGTTAGACGCGTCGGTATCAACGAGCGCGGACGCCTCGTTGGTCATCACCTCCTTGAGGATCGCGGCGATCGACTTGCGCTTGGCGAACCATTGCCGCCGGATTTTGGTCAGCAGCTTGGTCGCGTCGGTCTTGTCGAGCAGGATCGCGCGCGTCGACCAGCGATAGGGAAATGCGAGACGGTTGAGATCGTCGAGGATGCCGGGCGTGGTCGCGGTCGGGAATCCGACGATGGTGAGAATGCGCAGATGCGCGGTCCCGAGCCGTGGTTCCAGGCCGCCGGTCAGTGGCTGATCGGCGAGCAGCGCATCGAGATAGATCGGGGTTTCTGGCACGCGGACGCGGTGCCGTTTCGTTGATACGGTCGAATGCAGATAGGTTAGCGTCTCGACGCTATCGAGCCAGGCGCATTCGGGCATGAAGCCGTCGAGCAGCGCGATGACGCGATCGGTGCGATCGACGAAGGTCTTCAGCACCTCGTTCGGATCAATGCCGCCGCGCTCGCGGCCTTCATAGAGCCAAGCCTCCGTGCGCGCGGCGTCTTCGGCCGGCGGCAGATAGGTGATGGTGAGGTAGTAGCCGGAGACGTAATGCGCGCCGGCCTCCTCGAAATCGGCTTTGCGCTCGGCATCGAGCAGCGCGGAGGCGGCGTCGGGAAAGAGGCTCGACGGATAGGTCGACGCCTCGTGGCGCTGCGCCTCGACGAAGATCGCCCATCCGGTGCCGAGACGTCGGAAGGCATTGTTGAGCCGACCAGAGACGGCGACCAGCTCGGCGGCGACTGCCGAGTCGAGATCGGGACCGCGGAAGCGCGCGGTGCGCTGGAAGGAGCCGTCCTTGTTGAGGACAACGCCTTCGGCGACGAGCGCAACCCAGGGCAGATAATCGGCCAATCGCGTGGCGGTGCGGCGATATTCGGCGAGGTTCATCATGGCAGCGCGCCTCCTCAGACGGACAGGTGAGCGGGGATGCGCAGGTGGCGCCGGCCGACCTCGACGAAGAGCGGGTCGCGCTTGGCCGCCCACACCGCCGCGAAATGGCCGATGGCCCAGATCGCCAGGCCGGCGAGCCAGAGGCGGAGGCCAAGGCCGACTGCGCCGGCGAGCGTGCCGTTCATGATGGCGATCGCGCGCGGGGCGCCGCCGAGCAGGATGTGCTCGGTCAGCGCCCGGTGAACCGGGACGGTGAATCCCGGGACTTCGGCAAGCTGTTCGAGGACGGCCGTCATCAGACCAGCGCCCCGCCGCCGAATGAAAAGAACGACATGAAGAAGCTCGACGCGGCGAAGGCGATCGACAGGCCGAAGACAATCTGGATGAGCCGGCGGAAGCCGCCCGAGGTGTCGCCGAACGCGAGCGTCAGGCCAGTGACGATGATGATGATGACGGCGATAATCTTGGAGACTGGCCCTTCGATCGATTCCAGGATCGATTGCAGCGGCGCTTCCCAGGGCATGGACGAGCCCGAGGCGTGCGCTGCCTGCGTGAACATGAGGGTGAGGGCAACGGCTGCGGCCGCATTGGCCATGGTGCGGCAGCCACGCGAAAGCGTGCGGATCATGATGGTTCTCCTGTTGGGTTGGGGGTCGCTGGCGTGGTGCGGTAATCGCCGTCAGGGCCGAGGCCCTCGACGCGGGCAAGTTCCGCGAGCCGGCGCTGCGCGCCGCGGCCCGACAGGACAGCGACGAGATCGATCGTCTCGGCGATCAAGGCGCGCGGGACGGTGACGACAGCTTCCTGAATGAGCTGCTCGAGACGGCGCAGTGCACCGATGCCGGTGCCGGCGTGGATGGTGCCGATGCCGCCGGGGTGACCGGTGCCCCAGGCTTTGAGGAGATCGAGCGCTTCGGAGCCGCGGACCTCACCGATGGGGATGCGATCGGGGCGCAGGCGCAGCGAGGAGCGGACCAGCTCGGAGAGCGTGGCGACGCCATCCTTGGTGCGCATGGCGACGAGGTTCGGCGCGCTGCATTGGAGCTCGCGCGTGTCTTCGATGATGACGACGCGGTCTCCGGTCTTCGCGACCTCGGCCAGCAGCGCGTTGGTCAGCGTTGTCTTGCCCGTCGACGTGCCGCCCGCGACCAGAATGTTGGCGCGCGAGGCGACGGCGTTGCGCAGGACCACGGCCTGATCGGCCGACATGATGTCGGCGACCACATAATCGTCGAGGGTGAAGACAGCGACGGCGGGCTTGCGGATCGCGAAGGCTGGCGCTGCGACGACGGGCGGTAGCAAGCCTTCGAACCGCTCGCCGGTCTCCGGCAGCTCGGCTGAGACGCGGGGGCTGCGCGGATGGACCTCGGCGCCGACGTGGTGCGCGACGAGGCGCACGATGCGCTCGCCGTCAGCTGCGGACAGCCGTTCACCCGTATCGGCGAGGCCCTCGGACAGCCGATCCACCCAGAGGCGACCGTCCGGGTTCAGCATGACCTCGACGACGGAGGGGTCTTCGAGCAGATGTGTGATGGTTGCGCCGAGCGCGGTGCGGAGCATGCGCGCACCGCGCGCGAACGCCTCCGGCTTCTGGCTGGCACTGGTCACTTCTGCCCCGCTTTCTCACGGGGCTGAAAAGATGGTCCCCGGATCGGGGCGATTAAAAGAGCCCTGAATCAGGTCACTTCAACAAGTATCGGTCGTAGGAGTAGCGTAGCGTGCAAATACAGGAGAACGGCGGTGCGGCGCTGATCTTGATCGGGCGTCGGTAGATTCTATGAGGCACCCTCAACGTCGGCGGTGGGCGACTCGCCGATATCTTCCGAAATCTCCTGTCGAAGTTTCGGGCCTTGCGCCAGACGACGTCCAAGCGCCGAGATGAAGCCTTCGTATCGCTCTGCCGCCTTGGCGCGCGCCGCCTGAGCTGCGGGCTCTGGAAGCGCTGGCGTGGTGGCCAGCCAGAACCGAATGAAGACGGCCATCGTTTCGACGGTGATGCCGACATCGCGCTCCA
This sequence comes from Hyphomicrobiales bacterium, assembly GCA_041424235.1. Lineage (GTDB taxonomy): Bacteria > Pseudomonadota > Alphaproteobacteria > Rhizobiales > Xanthobacteraceae > Bradyrhizobium_A. Next base: position 162 of record JBGMOD010000164.1, on the reverse strand, counting down.
TGCGCGTGAGACGGCGATCGATCTGGTCGAGGCGCTTACCGACCACAGCTTCGCGCCGTTCGGCATCGTCCGGCGACAGAAACGAGGCAATGGCGGCCTCGGCGATCAGCGACAGCGATTGCTCGCGCCGCGCTGCGTAGTCGGACAACAGCGCCATGACCT
>JBGMOD010000163.1:0-1106 GCA_041424235.1 Hyphomicrobiales bacterium | reverse complement strand
TCGCCCGACAGCTGGCCGCCTTCTTCGATCACGATCTTGCCGTAGCGGATCTTGCCGGTGACCTTGCCGGTCGAGTGAATGACGAGCTTCTCGCGCACGGTGAGGTTGCCGTCGAACACGCCGCGGATTTCGGCGATGTCTATTTCGGCCGAGCCCTTGAACTCGCCCTGTTCGGCGATCTGCATCAGGCGCGAGTCCATGGTGGCCTCGACCAGGCCTTCGACCACGAGCGTGTCGCAATCGGTGATCTCGACGCCCTTGAGCTTGATGTTCGGGCCGACGGTGAGCTTGCTGCCGCCTTCCTTGACGGCAGGAGCGGCTGCCACCGGGGCCAGGCCGGCCTGCGCGGTCAACGAGGAGGGATTGACGGGAGTGCCCGAGAGATTGGTGCCCGAACCGACCAGCGGTGCGGGACGGGAAGTCAGCGAGTCGGTGTCGCGATCGCGCTTGCCGAAAAAGGGGGACTGTGTAGCCAATGGGGAGCTCCTCAAGAAAGGGGACTATCGTAAGAACGCACTCACGGCATGCGGCACTTCATTGCGCAAGAAGCGTAACTGAATAAGTCGTCACCGACACGACAATGGCCCGCATGACCCGCCCGAATCTCGAAGCCCTCTCCACGCCCGCCGCCACCGACTCGCGGTTCGACAAGCCCTCGCACGGCTGGCGGCGCACGCTGTTCACGGTGATCTTCGAGGCCGACACGCGCGCGGGGCTGTGGTTCGACCTTGCGCTGATCGCGGTCATCGTCACCAGCGTGCTGGTGGTGATCCTGGACAGCGTGCAGTCGATCCGCGAGCACTGGCGCCCGGTGTTCAACGCGCTCGAATGGGTGTTCACCATCCTTTTCACGCTGGAGTACATCGCGCGGCTGTGCTGCGTGAACAAGCCGCTGCGCTATGCGCTGAGCTTCTACGGCGTGATCGACCTGCTGGCGCTGCTGCCGACCTTTCTCGTGGCCTTCGCGCCCGAGCTGGCCTACCTGATCGACGTGCGCATCCTGCGGCTGCTGCGCGTGTTCCGCATCTTCAAGCTCTCGCGCTACTCGGTGGAGTACCGCGCGCTGGTGCTGGCGGTGGCATCGAGCCGCCGGAAGATCACCGTGT
>JBGMOD010000162.1:0-1106 GCA_041424235.1 Hyphomicrobiales bacterium | reverse complement strand
GAAGACGAAGCGCAGAAGCAGCTCGAGAACGCCGCGCGCCTGCCCATCGTGTTCAAGCACATCGCGGCCATGCCCGACGTGCACTACGGCATCGGTGCGACCGTGGGCTCGGTGATCCCGACCTTCAAGGCGATCATTCCCGCTGCGGTGGGCGTGGACATCGGCTGCGGAATGATGGCGTGCAAGACCACGCTCAATGCGCGCGACCTGCCCGACAACCTGGGCCCGCTGCGCTCGGCGATCGAGAAGGCCGTGCCGCACGGAAGCAACCCCAAGCGCATGGGCCGCGACAAGGGTTCGTGGGAAACGCCGCCGAACGAAACCGACGTGGCCTGGTCTGCGCTGGTGGATGAATTCGATGCGATCTGCGAGGACTACCCGCGCCTGAAGAACACGAACAACCACAAGCACCTGGGAACGCTGGGTACGGGCAACCACTTCATCGAGGTGTGCCTCGACGAAGCGGGCGCCGTGTGGTTCATGCTGCACTCGGGTTCGCGTGGCGTGGGCAATGCCATCGGTACGCACTTCATCGAACTCGCGAAGAAAGACGCCGAGCTGCACCAGCGCAACCTGCCCGATCAGGACCTGGCGTACTTCGAGGAAGGCGCCAAGTACTTCGGCGACTACGTGCGCGCGGTGGGCTGGGCCCAGAAGTTCGCGCGTGCCAACCGCGAAGTGATGATGCAGCGCGTGGTCGCGGCCGCGCGCAAGGTCATCACCAAGCCTTTCGAGGCGCACGTGGAAGCGGTGAACTGCCACCACAACTACGTGAGCCGCGAAACGCACTTCGGGCAAGACGTGCTCGTGACCCGCAAGGGTGCGGTGAGCGCGAAGCTCGGCGAGCTGGGGATCATCCCCGGCAGCATGGGCGCCAAGAGCTACATCGTGCGCGGAAAGGGCAACCCCGAGAGCTTCATGAGCTGCAGCCACGGCGCCGGTCGAAAGATGAGCCGTACCAAGGCGAAGAAGCTCTTCACCATCGCCGACCAGATTGCGGCGACCGAAGGCGTCGAATGCCGAAAAGACGCCGACGTGATCGACGAGATCCCGATGGCCTACAAGGACATCGACGCGGTGATGGATGCGCAGAAGGACCTGGTGGA
>JBGMOD010000161.1:0-55321 GCA_041424235.1 Hyphomicrobiales bacterium | reverse complement strand
ATTTCAGCCACTGGAAATAGGTCGGCATGCCTTCCTTGGAGACGAACAGCGTCAGTGGCTTCAGGTCCTCCAGCTTGGTCACCTTGGATTCCGGGTGCGCCACGAACACCTGCGGATCCTTCTGGAACATGGAGGCCACCGCCACCACCGGGACGTTGTTGGCAACAGCATCGAACGACTGCAGCGAGTTCGCGCTCATGAAGAAATCCAGCTTGCCCGCGGCCAGCAGGATGCGGTTGTTGATGTTGGGACCGCCGGGCACGATGGTGACGTCGAGGCCGTAGCTCTTGTAGGTGCCGTCGGCCACCGCCTGGAAAAATCCGCCGTGCTCGGCCTCGGCCACCCAGTTGGTGCCGAACGAGACCTTGTCGAGCTTGCCGGGCGTTTGCGCCTGCGACGGCGCGGCGGCCGCAAGGACCCCCAAAACGGCGAAACCGAGGGTGGTTGCGCGAAACAGCTCCATGGGCCGCATCAGGGGACTCCGTTGATGATCTGATCTCGTGATAGACAGGTGACAGCTTGAACCGCGCCGACCCCTGCCGCATCGGGAGGGTGGCAAACTACCCCGCAAAGCCTTGAAAAGAAAAGTCTTGCCAAGAAATGCCTGAGACCGCCGCCGCCTCGCCGCCAAATCCGCCGCACGACTGGGCCTCCATCCGCTGGGCGGAGATCCCGAAGGGTGGAACCGCGCACTGGATCGCCGTGCTGCCGCTGGCTGCCACCGAACAGCACGGGCCGCATCTGCCGCTCGAGACCGATACGCTGATCGCCGAGGCGTTTCTGGCGCGGGTCCGCACCCTGCTGCCGGACACCATTCCCGCGACCTTCATGCCGATCCAGCCGGTGGGCCTCTCCACCGAGCACACCGATTTCCCCGGCACCGTGACGCTGTCGACCAACGTCGCGCTGAAATCCTGGATGGAGCTGGGATCGGGCGTCGCGGCCGCCGGCATCCGCAAGCTGGTGATGGTGACCAGCCATGGCGGCAACAGCGCGGCGATGTCACTGGTGGCGCAGGATCTGCGCGCCCAGCACGGCCTGCTTGCGGTCACCACCAACTGGCATCGCTTCGGCCAGCCGGACGGCCTGTTCAGCGAGGCGGAAATCCGCCATGGCGTGCACGGCGGCGCGATCGAAACCTCGATCATGCTGGCGGCGTATCCACAGCATGTCCGCACCGACGCCATCGCCGATTTCCATCCCGCCAGTGTCGGCTTCGACACCACCTATCGCTGGCTGTCGACCCATCGGCCGGCGCCGTTCGCCTGGCAGGCCCAGGATCTCCACCCCAGCGGGGCGGCCGGTGACGCGACCCAGGCAAGCGCCGACAAGGGCGCGCGCCTGATCGATCACGGCGCGCGCGCGTTCTGCGAATTGCTGGCCGACGTCGACCGGTTCGACATGACGGCGCTGCAGAACAAGCCGCAGCCGCGGCTCTGAGATTGACTTACCCCCCTCCCTAGCCCTCCCCCACAAGGGGGGAGGGGACGAGCGGGATATGGCAGTCGCCTGTTGTCTTCTCTCGTTTTGCCATGAGGCGCGGCCCTTCTATTCCCTCCCCCCTTGTGGGGGAGGGTCAGGGAGGGGGGCGAGCCAGCGGATGGACTCAATCATCTGATTCATATCGCCTTTTCCAATTTCGACTTTTCTTTGTCACGTCGTTCGAACCGAATCTCTCCAGCCGCAGACGAATGGGCACGCGCACCCGAGAGGGCGCCTCACACACACCGGATGGAGTTTAGTCATGTCGATCAAGACCAAGATTGCTGCCGTTGCCCTCGCCGCTCTCACCCTGACCGGCGGCATGGCCGCCACCTCGCAACCCGCCCAGGCGCGCGGTCTTGGCCTCGGCCTCGGCATTGCTGCCGGCGTGATCGGCGCTGCTGCCGTGGGCGCCGCGGTTGCCAACGGCGGATATTATTATGACGCCGGCTATCGCCGCTGCGGCTGGGTTCGCCAGTACGACGCCTACGGCAACTATATCGGCCGCGCCCGCACCTGCAGCTACTGATCACCTGACGGTGGATCCGCGTCCGACACGGGCGCCTCATCCACCCCCGTGTCGCACCCGACCCGCCCGGTTGTCCCCCCGGGCGGGTCATCCTTTTTCCGGCGCGATCAAGCCACGGCGCGATCGCCGCCGCTGTTACATATCTGTCGCAAAACCGTGGCAAGAACACCCTGACATGGCTCATCGTCGGCCATAAAACCCAGCGCCGGGCGCGGCTCTGGCCGGGTTGCAGTGCCTGATGGTTGCGTCGTTGTTGCCGACACATCTCACACACTGAAAAAACGATCGCCGCGCTGGCCGGCTCGGTGGCGCGGGATGGTTCGCTGTGCCACAGGGGCTATGGCTCGCGGTGACATGAGCAGACGGCAGTGAGGGGGACGATGAGAAAGGTGTTGGCCGGCGTAGCGCTCGGGGCGCTCTCGCTCAGCAGCCCCGCGATGGCCGCGGACAAGGCTGCCGGCCTGCCTGTGAAGGCGGTGGCGCCTGTTCCTTTCTATGACTGGACCGGCCTTTATGTCGGTGGCCACATCGGCTACGGCGCCGGCAGTTTCGGCCCCGACACCAACCCGCTGCCGCTGCAAGCCGTGTTCTTTCCGCACAGCCTCACCGGCATGACGGGCGGCTACCAGATCGGCGCCAATCTTCAACTCGCCAACCGCGTGGTCCTCGGCGCCGAGGCCGATATGTCGTTCGTGGCCCCGATCGATCGGGCCAAGCTCGCGCCGGCGCCGTTCAACACCACGTTCGACCATATCGGCACCGCCCGCGGCCGCATCGGCTATGCGTTTGGAACCCTGCTGCCTTATGCGACCGGCGGTCTCGCCTGGGGCCGGACCGTCGTCAATGTCAACGACGCCAATGGCGATGTGATTGACCACAAGGCCCACATGCAGCTCGGCTGGGTTGCAGGCGCCGGCGTCGAATTCGCGCTCGGCGGCAACTGGAGCGGGAAGCTCGAGTACAATTACATCGATCTCGGCGCCAAGACTTTCGCGTTCGATGGACTACCGGCCACACGGGTCGACCCGAGCCTGCATATGGTCAAGCTCGGCCTGAACTACCGGCTGTGGGACACCCCGCCATGGCAGCCTTCCGCGGCCGCCAAGCCGGTGCTGCCGGACCCCGACTTCAGCATCCACGGCCAGACCACCGTCATCATGCAGGGCTACCCCGCCTTCCGCTCGCCGTATCAAGGCGCGAACAGCCTGCCCGGCGGCGGTCTCGGACGCGAAACCTGGACCGCCGATGCCTTACTCGGCTGGCGCCTGTGGGACGGCGGCGAGTTCTATTTCAACCCGGAACTGGCGCAGGGCTTCGGCATCGGCAGCACCTTGGGCCTCGGCGGCTTCTCCAATGGCGAGGCACAGAAGGGCGGCGCCGAGTATCCGAAATTCCGCCCGCAGCGGTATTACTTCCGCCAGACCTTCGGCCTCGGCGGTGAACAGGAAGACGTCGCAGACGGCCCGCTGCAAGTGGCCGGCAAGCGCGACATCGATCGCGTCACCGTGACCGTCGGACGCTTTGCCATCGGCGACTTTTTCGATGGCAATTCCTACGCCAAGGACCCCCGTGCCGACTTCATGAACTGGGCGATGTGGGCCTCTGCCGCCTACGACTTCCCGGCCGATCTGCCGGGCTTCACCCGCGGCGCCGTGGTCGAGCTCAATCGCAAGGACTGGGCGTTGCGCGCCGGCGTGTTCCAGGTGCCGTCGGCACCCAACAGCGACTCGCTGACATTCCACGGCGCCGGTACACTCGCCGAACTCGAAGAGCGCTACACGATTTTCGACCAGCCCGGCAAATTGCGCATCGGCGTGTTCGCCAACCGTGGCAACACCGGCAATTACAGCGACGCATTGGGCATCACCGCCGCCGATCCGACGATCGACATCAACGATGCGATGGCCAGCACGCGCCAGGAGCGCTGGAAATACGGCTTCTATCTCAACGGCGAGCAGCAGGTGGCAAAGGACATCGGCGTGTTCGCCCGCGCCAGCTGGAACGACGGGCACACCGAAATCCTGTCGTTCACTGACATCGATCGCAGCCTGTCGGGCGGCGTGTCGGTAAAGGGCAGCTACTGGGGGCGGCCCGACGACACCGTCGGCTTCGGCGGAGCGGTCAATGGTTTGTCACAAACACACCGCGACTTCCTCGCGGCAGGCGGCAACGGGCTCCTGATCGGCGATGGCCAGCTCAACTACCGCCTCGAAAAGATTCTCGAGACCTATTACGCCTTCTCGGTCAACAAAAGTGTCACTCTCACCGCCGACTACCAGTTGATCGTCAACCCCGCTTACAACGCCGATCGCGGACCGGTGTCAGTCTTCTCGGGCCGCGCGCACGCGGAGTTTTGAAGAAAGACCTCGACCCCGTCTCGGTCTGCAGGGCGGATTAACCCAACGGGTCCGCCCGAAGCGCGGCCCGATGACAGACTCCAGCGTAATCCGCCGTTCTGCATTTGCGGCGACAAGCCTACGGCTTGCCCCACACCCTATCCTCCGTCCACCCGAGCTCTGCAAACTCGGCGGCGCGAAGCGGTGCTTCGCCTTCAGAGAAGAATTCATCGAGTTGCGGCGGCGGCACCGATGTGGCGCTCAGCATGGTATGGGCCTGCCCTCGATGGTGGACCTGATGCTGAAACAGATGCAGCAGCAGGCGATCCAGCCGCTCACGCTGGATGCGTGTGCCCCGATGCACGGACACGATGCGCGCGAGAGCCGCTTCGTTCAACGCTTCGGCCACGGCAATCAGACGCTGGTCCACCTTCGCCTGTGCGACGCGTAGCGTAGCAGCCGTTCCGCAGGGCTTCGGATCGGCCCACGCCGCCGGCCCGAGCGTGCCGCCTTCCATGGCGTCGACATAGAACAGGTCGACGACCAGGATGTGGTTGAGCGTGGCGGGCAGGCTCGGGAAAAAGCCGATGCGTGGCGCGTCGAATTCATCCTGCGACAACTCTCCGCAGGCGGTGAGCAATCGATGATTGGCCCAGGCGTTGTTGTAGGCCATGGCCTTGAACGGCAGACCGATATCCATGCTCACACCCGAGGCAAACTGCCGCCCCGGCTCCCCGGTTCCTGTCCACAGACGGTATCGCATCCCGGCCATGGCGGCGAGCCTCGGATGTCGAGGCCTCGCTCACTTATCCGATCGGTTTCGCTGCGTTTCGTAGGGCAGCTCGATGGCGCTATATGTCACGCTGGCGCCGCAGGAGCGCTGCAATGTCCGGGCTAAATCGAGGACCACATGCTTGTCAAACGTATTGTCGCCAACATCGGCGCACAGACCCTCAAGGACGCCGAGGCGTTCTACAGCAAGATCTTCGGCCTCGATCTGCTGATGGATCACGGCTGGATCGCGACCTACGGCTCACAGCACACGATGAACGTTCAGCTGAGCATCGCCACCCAAGGTGGTTCCGGCACGCCCGTTCCGGATCTTTCAATTGAAGTCGACGACGTTGACGAAGCCTTCGCACGCGTGACCGAAGCTGGGTTCGTCATCGCATACGGCCCCGCGGATGAGCCGTGGGGTGTTCGCCGGTTTTATGTCAGAGACCCATTCGGAAAACTGATCAACGTGCTGTCCCACGCCGACCCTCGTGCCACCGCATCGTGAAAGCGACCGTCCCGGACATGGCACATGCGTGCCGAATCTTGCTAACCTGTGCTCGCGGATCTTGCGCACCGTAGTCGCGGATGCTCCTAGAAAAAGAACACAAAGGAGGAAACAATGGCAACAACACTTATTCGAAACGCGACGATCCTGAGTGTCGACCCTGATGTCGGAGAACTCCATCGCGGCGACATCCTCATCAAGGACCAGACCATCGCGGCGATCGGACCGTCGGTTCCGGCACAGGCGGACCAGACAATCGAAGCCAGCGGCATGATCGCCATCCCCGGGTTCGTCGACACGCATCGCCACACATGGCAGTCGCTGCTGCGTTCAACCGGCGCGGACTGGACGCTTGCGCAGTATTTTGCCGGCGTCCGGGGTGTAATGGGCGACCTCTACACCGCACAAGACATGTACATCGCGAACCATCTGGGCGCGCTCGAGGCGCTCGATGCGGGTATCACCGCACTCTACGACTGGTCGCATAACAACAACTCGCCGGATCATTCCGACGCCGCGGTCATGGGCTTGAAGGATGCCGGCCTTCGCGCTGTCTTTGGCTACGGGAACTCCAACCAGGAGTGGTTTCCCGTCAGCGACAAACGATCGGATTTCGACGACGTCAAACGAATCCGGAATACGCACTTTTCCTCGGACGACGGCCTGCTGACAATGGCGTTCGCTGCGCGCGGTCCGCAGTTCGCGACCATCGATGTCACCGAAGAGGACTTCCGCAAGGCGCGGGAGCTCGGCTTGCGTATCACGGTGCATGTGGGTGATGGCCTCTGGGGGATGAACAAGCCACTGGTCCAGCTAAACGAACGGGGGCTGCTCGCGGACGACACGACTTATGTGCATTGCACCACCCTGCATGATGAGGATTTCCGGCTGATGGCGGACACCGGTGGAACGGCGTCGATCTCGCCGGAGCTCGAAATGCATATGGGGCATGGTTTCCCGGCGACGCTGAAGCTGCTCGCGGCCGGAATCAGGCCGTCGATCTCGATCGACATCGTTACGACGATCGGCGGTGACATGTTCGGTGCCATGCGTGCCCTGCTGGTCGGAACGCGCGCCGTGGTCAATCATGCCGCCCTGCAGGAAGGAAAAATCGTCGACCCGTTGCCGCTGATGACCCGTGACGTGCTGGAATTCGCGACGCTGCGTGGTGCGGAAGCCTCAGGCCTCGGGCATAAGACCGGCTCGCTCACGCCCGGCAAACAAGCCGACATCGTGCTGATCAACACCAACAGTCTCAACATGTTTCCGATCAATCATGCCCCCGGAGCGGTGGTTGAAGCGGCGCATGTCGGAAATGTGGACAGCGTATTCGTTGCCGGAAAGGCGATGAAGCGCGGCGGAAAGCTGATCGGAGTCGATATCGCGGCGCTTCGCGACAAGGTTGACCGCGCCCGCGACGGTCTTTTCGATCGGGCTGGCGTGCCGACCGACGGCTCCTGGCTGCCGCGCCCCTATGGCGCGCCGGACGACTCGGAATTCTGACCGAGGGGCGAGGTCATGCCTTGGCTCCCGGAGGGCGGGTCGGCTTCGGTCGCGCAACGCGACGAGGCCATGCCGCGCGTGCCGGTCGTTGTCGTGACGGGTTATCTCGGCAGCGGGAAAACGGCCTTGATCGCCGCACTGATCGCCCGCCCGGACATGACGGGGACAGCGGTTATTGTCAATGAACTGGCGGAGGTCGGGATCGACCAGACCATTCTGGGCGATGCCGGAGCGGACGATGTGGTGCTGCTCTCGAATGGATGCCTCTGCTGCGGCAGCGGGACCGACCTGCGCAATGCGATTGCGCGGTTGCTCCGCCGCCGCCGGCAGGGACTGGCCCTCAACCGGATTCTGGTCGAAACCAGCGGCGCCGCTGATCCCGGGCCGATGCTCCAGCAGATCCACTTCGACCCCGTCTTGCGCTCCGAACTACGCTATGGCGGCGTGCTGGTGCTGTTCGATGTGCTCGATGGGCAAGAGATGCTGGCCCGCGATCCGGTCGGGTTGCGGCAACTCGGGCTGGCAGACCGGATCTTGATGACAAAGACCGATCTTGCAGAGCCGGAGCAGACGGAAGCTGCGCGCAGATTCCTTCTTTCTCTGAATCCAGAAGCGCAAGTGACTGATGTCCGCGACGATGCGGTTCGTTTTGCCGGCACCGCCGGCCGCGGTATCGCGAACGATCTGGTTGCAAACTGGTTCCGCGCCGACGCCGTCACCGCCGCGACGACGCCTCATAAAACAGCCATCGGCACATGGTCGGTCTGTGGCGACAGGCCGGTGTCATGGCGGCAGATCGAAACGCCGCTCGGCGCCATCTTCGACCGCCACCGCGACAATGTGTTACGAACGAAGGGATTGCTGTGGACCGAAGAAGACGAGCGACCGCTCGTCCTGCACGGGATCGGCCGGCGGTTTCATCGCCCGGTCCGCCTCTCGCGCTGGGACGGCGCGCCGATGTCGCGGTTCGTCATCATCGGATTCCCGGGCGCGGCAGACGCAGCCTCTTCGATCGCGAACCTTCTCGGCGGGCGAGTCGGATTCGCGCCGCCGAACCGAACGAAATGAAGACCACGAGGTAGACCCGCGCGCGACGGCATAGAGCCGGCTCATCGCCTTCTCACGGCACCGCGGCGAACGAATCCGGACGCGCCATCGCCCATGGGGTCTTGAAGCGCGCGTCGTTGGTGCCTTCGATCAGTTCGCCGGAACGCAGCGAGGGATAGAGCCGGTCGAACGACATCACCTCGACGCCGGAGACGCGGCGCGAGAAATGCACCGGCTTCATTTCCTGCGGATGCTCGAAACCACCGGCCGCGGTGAGCTCGGCCAGCGCATGCAGCGTGGCGTGGTGAAAATTGTAGGCGCGCTCGAGCTTGTCGGGCACCACCAGCGCGCGTTGCCGGGTCGGATCCTGCGTGGTGACGCCGGTCGGGCAGCGATCGGTGTGGCAGCTCAGCGACTGGATGCAGCCGATCGAAAACATGAAGCCGCGGGCGGAATTGCACCAGTCGGCGCCGATCGCCATGGCGCGCGCGATGTCGAAGGCGGTCGCGATCTTGCCGGACGCGCCGATGCGGATGCGATCGCGCGCGCCGATGCCGATCAGCGAATTGTGCACGAAATTGACGCCCTCGCGCATCGGCATGCCGAGATTGTCCATGAACTCCAGCGGCGCGGCGCCGGTGCCGCCCTCATTGCCGTCGACCACGATGAAGTCGGGATAGATCCCGGTCTCCAGCATCGCCTTGCAGATAGACAGGAACTCCCAGGGATGGCCGATGCAAAGCTTGAAGCCGGCCGGCTTGCCGCCGGACAGCCGGCGCATCTCGCCGACAAACTGCATCATGGCGATCGGGGTCGAAAACGCCTTGTGATAGGGCGGCGAGATGCAGTCCTCGCCCATCGGCACACCGCGGATTTCCGAAATCTCGCGCGACACCTTGGCGGCCGGCAGCACGCCGCCATGGCCGGGCTTGGCGCCCTGGCTCATCTTGAGCTCGACCATCTTGATCTGGTCGGTGGTGGCGAGATTGGCGAATTTTTCCGGATCGAAGTTCCCGTCGGGCGTCCGGCAGCCGAAGTAGCCCGAGCCGACCTCCCAGATGATGTCGCCGCCCATTTCGCGGTGATACGGACTGAAACCGCCTTCGCCCGTGTCATGGGCAAAGCCACCTTTTTTCGCGCCGCCATTGAGGGCACGCACCGCATTCGGGCTCAGCGCGCCAAAGCTCATCGCCGAGATGTTGAAGATGGAGGCGGAATAAGGCTTGGTGCAATCAGGACCACCGATCGTGATCCGGAATTTCTCCGACGCCATCGGCTTCGGTGCGACCGAGTGGTGCATCCACTCGTAGCCTTCCTGGTAGACGTCGTTCTGGGTGCCGAACGGCCGCTTGTCGAGATCCATCTTGGCGCGCTGATAGACCAGCGCGCGGATGTCGCGGCTGAACGGCCTGCCGTCCTTCTCGCTTTCGAAGAAGTACTGTCGTAGCTCGGGCCGGATTTCTTCCAGCAGGAAGCGCATATGCGCCGAGATCGGATAGTTGCGCAGCACCGCGTGCCGCGTCTGCATCAGGTCGCGGAAACCGAGCGCCGACAGCGCGCCGAACACCACCAGCGGCAGCAGCACGACGGCAAACGCCTTGTGGTCGAAGATGCCGATGCCGAACAGCAGCACGGTCACGACGCAACAGATCGTGAGAATGACGAAGCGCGGCGTAAACGGCAGCATCAGCGTTTCCATACCAACCTCATTTGCAGCGCCGGCCGAAGACCAGCCGATGGATCCGAGAAAGCAACGGCGCCGACGGTCAGCGCGAAGACAATCCTAAATCGGACGAAACTTATACACCATCCCCACGCGTGGGGCATTGGCCTTGATCGGGGTTGATGCAGTGCGTCAAACCCGCGAACGAATTGAATCACCACAAGCGCTTGCTTCACCTCGCCCCGCTTGCAGACGTTGGATGCAGACATCAGTGGCTCATGCACAGGCGTTACCGCGAGGCTCTGCGTGGCTCCCTCCCCCCTTGTGGGGGAGGGCTGGGGAGGGGGGCGACCTGCATTCTGACGTCGTGACGAAACGGCATCCAATCCGTAACGCTGCGGATCTGTAGCTACCCCCAACCCTCCCCCACAAGGGGGCAGGGAACAGGTCTTTGCCTAGCGAAAGACTCATCGCCGAAAAAGAAAGCCGCGCAAGCGTTGCGCGGCTTTCTCCGTCGACAGCCCTGACGGGCTCAGAAGATGTGGTAGAATATGTAATACAGCACGCCCGACAGGATCATCGACGCCGGCAGGGTCAGGACCCATGCCAGCGCGATGTTGCGGATGGTCGCCCACTGCAGCCCCGAACCGCTCGCGGCCATGGTGCCGGCGATGCCTGATGACAGCACGTGGGTGGTCGAGACCGGAAGCCCGTAGCCGTCGGCGGCGGCGATGGTTGCAGCCGCCGTGATCTCGGCGCAGGCGCCCTGCGCATAGGTCAGGTGGGTCTTGCCGATCTTTTCGCCGACGGTGACGACGATCCGCTTCCAGCCGATCATGGTGCCGAGCCCGAGCGCGATGGCCACCGCGATCTTCACCCAGGTCGGGATGAACTTGGTCGCGGCGTCGAGCGAGCCCTTGTAGCTGTTGAGGGTGGCGACATCAGCCGCGCTCAAGTCGTTTTCCTTGTCCTTCATCAGCAGACGAATGGCCTCGGACGCCAGGTACATGTCGTTGCGCGTATTGCCGACCATCTCGGACGGGAATTTCGCCAGCGATCCGTACTGGGTGACCTGATGGCCGATGTCCTGCACCAGAACCGCCAGCGAAGGATAAGTGCCTTCGTTGATCTGGTGCTGCGCGACATAGTTGGTGACCGCCGGCCGCGGGTTGCCCAGCACATTGTAGCCGGCCGCCTTGCCTTCAATCACCTTGCTGGCCGCGGTCGAGACCTCGACGAAGTGCGCCGTCTCGCCAGCGGGCAGCGAACGGTTGAGCGCGTAGGCGGTCGGCACCGTGCCGATCAGGATCAGCATGATCAGGCCCATGCCCTTCTGACCGTCGTTCGAACCGTGGAAGAAGCTCACCAGGGTGCAAGTCAGAATCAGGATGCCGCGGATCCAGATCGGCGGCGGCTGGTCACCCTTCGGCTCGGCGAACAGGGCCGGGGTGGCGCGCAGCATCACCGTCTTGAGCGCGAACAGCAGCACTGCCGCCAGCGCGAACCCGAACAGCGGCGACAACAGCAGGGCCTTGCCGATATTGGCCGCCTGCGACCAGTCCACGCCGGAGGTGCCGTCGCGACCGCGCAGCAGGGCATTGGCGATGCCGACGCCCATGATCGATCCGATCAGGGTGTGCGAGCTGGATGCCGGCAGGCCGAGCAGCCAGGTGCCGAGATTCCAGAGGATGGCCGCGATCAGCAGGGCGAACACCATGGCGAAGCCGGCACTGCTGCCAACTTGAAGGATCAACTCCACCGGCAGCAGCGACACAATGCCGAACGCGACCGCGCCCGACGAGAGCAGCACGCCGAACAGATTGAACATGCCGGACCACACCACCGCGATGTGCGCGGGCATGGAGCGGGTGTAGATCACCGTGGCGACGGCATTGGCCGTGTCGTGGAAGCCGTTGACGAACTCAAAGCCGAGCGCAATCAGCAGGGCGGCGAACAACAGAAGATAGGGCAGAAAACTCGTGACCCTGGTCCCGGTCGCGTCGACGTCGGCATAGATGCTGTAGGCGACGAACAAAAGTGCGGCGGCAATGACGCCGAGATAAATAACGCCTGTCAGCGGATGAAAGCCTTTATCGAGATCAGGCCCCTTCTTGAGGGCAGGCTCGATCGAGCCGGGTAATGCCATGTCACTCATAGTAAAGCCCCTGTTAATGGTCTTGGGGCGCAACTTGACGGGTGCATTTGAAAGTTAGATGACAGTTGCGTCAAAAAGCCGCGACGGTCGCCAAATCGCTGACTTTTCGAGTAAAATTAGCGCTGTTGGGTGTGATCGGAGGCGCCTTGCATCCGCATGACACATCGCGATTTGCCATGCAGGGCGAACAGATCGGTGCATCACGACAGTTTCGTGACGGATCAATAACTAGCCCCGACGCCGCACCTCTCCCACTAGATGACAGCGCAAGCGGCGTGGTCCTCCCGGATCCGGCCCTCCGGGCCGACGACGCCGTCATGCATTTCGGCCGTGACGACAGCGACCGTGGGATCAATCACCGCCGCCCAATGGGAGGGAGTCCGGTCCTTGCTGCACAGCAGCCCCTGGGAGCCGAACCGCCCTTCGGTGCTCCAGGCATGCAGGGACGCGACCACGAAATCCGGCGTCGCGGCGCCACGCCGGTAGGGCAGCACGATCTGCTCGATGGTCACCGGGCATCCCTGCGCATCCGACACCGCCATGATCGAATAGACCGGAAGCCGGGTGGTCACGCAGGCATGCCAGATCGGCATCACCGCAGCCGCCATCCCGGCATCGAGGCAGCTCTGAAGCGAACGCCCCCACATCACCACATCGTGGAGAGCCCGAACCCGCTCGCCCGCATGCAGGCAGATATAATCGATCGGACCATCGCGCCGCGCCACCTTGAACAGCGAGAGGTCGAGCGTGTCGCCGGCGCGCTGGTCCGGTTCGAAGCTTGCGATGCTCGGCAATGCCGCGTCGGCCCGGGCGCGCAGCCAGTCGCGCACCAGGCTGACCTGCCGGATCGAACGCACGATGCTGGTGTGACATCTCTGGAAACGCATGCTGTAATCAGCACCCAAGATCATGAATTCAAGGTGCCGAAATCATCGGGCTTTTGAAATAAATCGCCGGCGCCTGGTGCGATCGGGCTCGCAGCACATAGGGCGACTAAATCCGACTGCGTCATATACAAACTTGATCCCTCATCCTGAGGGGCCTGCGCAGCAGGCGTCTCGAAGGACGAGGTCGCAGATCCCACTGTTCCGGGCCTCATGGTTCTCCGAGCGATGCGCAGCATCGTCTCGAGACGCGCGTGCCGCGCTCCTCACCATGAGGAGATATGACGCAGTCGGACTGATGCGCCCCTGCCCGCCGCCGTCATGCGCATCACGCGGCGGAGGCATTCGCCTGGCGCAGCGCCTCCCACACCTTCATCGGGGTCAACGGCGCATGCAGGTTTCTGACGCCGGCTGCGCTGAGCGCATCCATCACCGCATTGACCACGCAGGGCGGACCACCGATCGCGCCGGATTCGCCGCAACCCTTGGCGCCGAGCGGATTGGTGCGGCAGGGAGATGACCCATCCAGCGTCACCGTGATCGCCGGCACGTCGTCGGCCCGCGGGATGCAATAGTCCTGATAGCTCGCGGTCAGGAGCTGGCCCTCGGGATCGTAATGCACGCCCTCATAAAGCGCTTGGCCGATGCCCTGGGCGACGCCGCCGTGAATCTGTCCGGTGACCAGCATCGGATTGACCGCGGTGCCGACGTCATCGACGGTGGTGAAGCGCACCACCTTGCTCATTCCGGTCTGCGGATCGATTTCGACTTCGCAGATGTGCGTGCCGTTCGGCCAGCTCGGCCCATCCACCTCGCCTTCGCTGTCCACGCTGAGGCTGGCATTGGCCTCGCGTTTCGCCAGCTCGAACAGGCTGACGCGGCGATCAGTGCCGGCGACCGTGAGCCAGCCGTCGCTGTATTCGATATCGCCGACACCGGTTTCCAGAACCGCCGAGGCGCTCTCGCGCGCCTTGACGATCAGGTCGTTGGCGGAGACCACCGCGGCCGTGCCACCGACAAACAGCGACCGCGAGCCGACGCTGCCGAAGCCCTGCGCCAGATCGGTGTTGCCTTGCACCACATCGATCCTGTCCATCGGAATCCCGAGCGCGGCGCTGACCATCTGCGAATAGGAGGTCTCAAGCCCCTGCCCCATCGCCTGGGTGGCGGAATGCAGCACGATCCGGCCCTCACCGGTGGCGTGCAGGCTGACCTTTTCCTTGTGCGCGGTGCCGCCGGTCCATTCGATGTAGCTGGCGAGGCCGCGGCCATAGAGCAGGCCTTTTTTCTGCGCAGCGCGTTTACGGGCGGCGAAGCCGTCCCAATCGGCGAGATCAGAGGCCCGATCGAGCATGTGCGCGAAGGCGCCGCTGTCATAGGTCTGCCCCGTTGCCGTCTTGTAGGGCATCTGGCTCGCCTTGACGAAGTTGACTTTGCGGATCTTGCGCGGATCCATGCCGAGCTGCCGGGCGGCCGCATCCATCAGCCGCTCGACGATGTAGACGGCTTCCGGGCGGCCTGCGCCGCGATAGGCGCCGACCGGCGCGGTATGGGTGAGGACGGCCTTGAGGTCGAGATGGACCAGTTGAAGGTCGTAGGTGCCGGTGGCGACGAACGGACCGAGGATCAGCGGAATCAGCACGCCGGTGCCGCTCAGATACGCACCGGTGCCGCCGATCGAGCGCACCCGGAACGCCTGGACGCGTCCTTTGGCATCGAGCGCGAACTCCGCCGTCGACGTCAGGTCGCGGCCATGGGTGCCGCCGACGAAATCGTCGGTGCGCTCGCCGCGCCAGCGCACTTTGCGCTTCAGCTTCACTGCGGCATAGGCGACCATGCCGTCCTCCGGATAGAGGCTGGTCTTCTGGCCGAAGCCACCGCCGATGTCGCCGACCAGGATGCGAATGCTGTCCTTCGCGCGCTTGAGCACCGCTTCAGCCAGGATGTCCCGGGTCGAGGTTGGCGTCTGGGTCTGCATGTGCATGGTGAGACGGCCCGCCGGGTCGACCTCGCCGATGGTCGAGCGCGGCTCCATGGCCGCGGGGACCAGCCGCTGGCTGACCACATCGAGCGACACCACGTGCGCCGCCTGCTTGAACGCCGTTTCGACGGCGGCGGCATCGCCATAGCTCATGCCGGCGACGATGTTGTCCGGCGCCTCCGCCAGCACCTTCGGCGCGCCGGGAGCGATGGCCGCGACCGGATCGGTGACGGCCGGCAGCACCTCGTAATCCACCGCAATCGCTTCGCTTGCCGCCTGCGCGATCGCGCGCGTGCTGGCCACCACGACGGCGACGGGTTCTCCGGCGAAACGAACCACCTCATGCGCCAGCAGCCGGCGCACCGGGAGGATCATCGGCGACCCGTCGGGACGCTTGAACACCGGCAAGGTCGGGAGCGTGCCGATATCGTCGGCCACAAGGTCGGCGCCGGTGAAGACGGCCTCGACCCCGGTCATCGCCAGCGCAGCGCCAGTGTCGATCGAGGCAATGCGGGCATGCGCATGGGGCGAGCGCAACACCACCAGCCACAGCGCATCCGCATGGAGCTGGTCATCGACATAACGGCCGCGGCCGGTGACAAGCCGATGGTCCTCGACGCGCTTGACCGGCTGGCCGGCGCCAAATCGCATGTCCTTGGGCAGAAGATTCATTCGCATTTCCCCTGGCAGGCCGCGCCCGCCTTGTCGCAAGTCAAACCCGCCCTCCGACATGCAGAAGGCGGGCCAATCATTGGTCCGTGGTATATGGGATTTTCGCGCGAAGCACTATCCGCGCAAGGGCGCCGGAGAGCGGCCAGCATGGGTGGCATGCCGCCGCGAATTCACAGCAACCCTGACTGCAAACTCGGCCCGATCGCGGTCACCGGCAGGAAACCGCGATCACGCTGCAAACGCTCGTGGCTCAGTGACCTTCGACCACCTTCCGGCAGGCCGGGCTCAGCTTTTCACGGTTCTGCAGCAGGCATTGCTGAATGGCGAAATCGCCGTCGTTCATCACCTTGCGGCAGTGGCGCGAAACGTCGCGCGAGCAGGCCTTTTCCTGGGCGTTGCGGGTGGCGTCCTGGGCTGCGGCCGGTGCGATCGACATCAGCGCCAAAGCGGCAGCAAATCCGAACGACTTCAGCTGTAGCGAATGGGGCATGAATTCCTCAAAAATGACTGTGATCAATCCGGTCAGTTTAGACCATAGCAGGAGCGCTTGTAACCCGGCCGGAAGGGCAAAGCCGGGCCCAAAACAAGCCGGAAATCGCGCGAAACCGGGCGGTTTTCGGGCAGGCGCGTGCGAATTGCACGCGCCGTGTTTCAGATCAGCCGGCAGTGGGCGCCATGCCGACTAGAACGCGACGAAGCACATCGTTCCGAAGCAAACCAGCGCCCGGTCCGATCGCGGGTCGGCATAGAAAGTGGCCAGGCCGTCCGCGGTCTCGATCTGCGGCGCGCCCGCGATCGCGGTCGCCCCCACCGGCAATGCGATCGGCGTGATGGTGCCGGCCAGGACCCGATCGACAATGGCGGAATAGGCGTTCGAGGTCGCGCGCGGCTGCACGGTGAGATTGGCGCCGACATAAGTCAGCAGGTAGTTCGCCGAGGGCGCCATCACCGTGCCCTGCGTGATGGCGTAGCTGCCGGCCGGCGAGCTGGTGTCCGCGCTGGTCGCCAGCACGCCCGGCAGAATGTCGCCATTCACAAGAGCGGGACCAGCAAGCGGATTGGTGCGGGTGACCGCATACGTCAGCGCCGGATTGACATCACCGCCGAACTTCGTTTTGGCATCGGCGGTGACCGTGATCTGCCGCGGCGTCACGGTCAGGGTCGAACCGGTGAAGCTGGCCAGAGTGTAATTGGCGGAGGCCGCGAGCGTGCCCTGTGTGATGGCATAGCCGCCGACATTGCTGGTGGCCGTCGCGCCCATCGACAGACCGCCGGACAGCGTGTCGCCATTGACGAGGCCGGAGCCGCCGACGGCATAGGTAAGGGCCGGATTGGCGTCGCCGTACTCGCGGTTCTGAGCATTCGCGGCCACCGTGATCGACCGTGGCGTGATCGACAGCGCGGCCCCGGTATAGGTCAGGCTGTAGTTCGATGACGCAGCCAGCGACCCCTGGGCGATGCCATAGCTGCCGACGTTGCTGCCTGCAGTCGCCGCCGTGAAGAGCGCGCCGGATAACGTGTCGCCATTGACCAGACCGTTGCCACCGAGCGCATAAGTCAGGGAGGGATTGGCGTCACCGTAGGTTCGGCTCTGCGCATCGGCCGTCACCGTAATCGCGCGCGGCGTCACGGAGAGTGTCGCGCCGGTATAGGTCAGCGCATAGTTGGCGGAGGCTGCGAGCGAGCCCTGCGCGATGGCGTAGTTGCCGACATTGCTGGTCGCGGCGGCTGACGTAATCAGGCCGCCAGACAGCGTGTCGCCGTTGACCAGGCCCCCGCTGCCGACCGCATAAGTGAGAGCGGGATTGCCGTCACCGTAGGTTCGGCTCTGCGCGTCGGCCGTCACCGTGATGTTGCGTGGCGTGATCGAGAGCGCGGTAGCATTGCCGGCAGCCTGAACGAAAGTGTAGTTGCCGTTGTTTGCCGTCAATCCGGAACCGGTGATACCGTAGTTGCCGATGCCTGACGTGCTGCCGGCACCGGTGGAGAACATCAAGGTGCCGGTGAGAGCCGTGGCCGCGCTCTCGCCGTTGACATAGCCGGTGACGGTGCCGGACAGCGATGGATTGACATCGCCATATTGCCGCGTGCCGGAATTGGCAATGTAGGTCAGCGTCGCCGGATTGATAGCGAAGGTCGACGGACTGGTCACCATCGTCAGCGTATAGTTTGCCCCCGCGGACAGCGAATTCAACGTGTAGCCATAGGGCCCGCCCGCCACGGTTTCACCAGCCGCACGCCCCAGCGCGCCGGTCAGAGCCAGGCCGCTGTCGTTGATGCCGAGCGACGCATTCACCACCTGCCCTGTGGCGCCGTAGGTGAAGGTCGGGTCTGCGCTGCCGTAAGTCTTGGACTGCCCGCTGGTCGGCGCGATGGTCAGCGTTGCCGGTGTGATGGTCAGCGTGTTGCTCGTGTAGCTGATGGCATAATTCGGATTCGCTGTGTTGGTCACGCCGCCCTGAGCGATGGCGTAGCCACCCACGATCACGTTCTCGCCCACGGTGCGGCCGAGCGCTCCCGACAGCGTGTCGCCATTGGCGAGGCCATTGCCGCCGACCGTATATGTCAGTGTCGGATCGGCGCTGCCATAGATCTTGCTCTGGGCAGCCGCCGTCACCGTGATGGTGCGCGGCGTGATCGACAGCGCGGACGCGTTGCCGGCCGCCTGGACGAACACATAGTTGCCGTTGTTGGCGGTCAGCCCGGAGCCATTGATGTCGTAGTTGCCGACACCGGAGGTGCCGGTGGCGCCGGTCGTGAACGTCAGGGTGCCGGTAAGCGCCGTAGCCGCGCTCTCGCCGTTGACATAACCGGTCACGGCACCGGACAGCGCCGGGTTGGCGTCGCCGTATTGTCGGGTTGCCGTATTGGCAGCGTAGGTCAGCGTCGCCGGCGTGATGGCGAAGCTTGCCGGGTTGGTCGCCATCACCAGGGTGTAGTTCGCACCGGCAGACAGCGTGTTGAGGGTGTAGCCATAGGGACCGCCGGCCACCGTCTCGCCCGCCGCGCGGCCCAGCACGCCGGTCAGCGCAAGACCGCTGTCGTCAATGCCGAGCGTCGGATTCACCACCTGACCGGTGGCGCCGTAGGTGAAGGACGGGTCCGCGTTGCCGTAGGTTTTGGACTGCCCGCTGGTCGGCGCGATGGTCAGCGTCGCCGGCGTGACGGTCAGCGTGTTGCCGTTATAGGCGATGGCGTAGTTCGGATTGGCGGTGTTGGTGACGCCGCCCTGGGTGATGGCATAACCGCCGGCGATCACGTTCTCGCCCGCGGCGCGACTGAGCGTTCCCGACAGGGTATCGCCATTGACCAGGCCGTTGCCGCCGACCGTGTAGGTGAGTGTCGGATCGGCGCTGCCATAAACCTTGCTCTGGGCATCCGCCGTCACCGTGACGGCACGCGGCGTGATCGCAAAGCTGGACGGACTCGCCGCCATGGCCAGCGTGTAGTTTCCGCCGGCGGACAGTGTGTTGAGCGTATAGCCGTAGGGGCCACCAAGGACCGTCTCGCCCGCCGCACGCCCCAGCGCGCCGGTCAGAATGAGGCCGGAGTCGTTGATACCGAGCGACCCATTCACCACCTGCCCGGTGATTGCGTAGGTGAAGGTCGGATCGGCGTTGCCGTAGGTCTTGGACTGTCCGCTGTTCGGAGCGATCGTCAGCGCCGCGGGCGTGATCGCGAAGCTTGAGGGATTGCTCGCCATCACCAGGGTGTAGTTCGATCCGGCGGACAGCGTGTTGAGGGTGTAGCCGTAGGGACCGCCGGCCACGGTTTCGCCCGCCGTGCGTCCCAGCGCACCGGTCAGGGCAAGGCCGCTGTCGTCGAGGCCGAGCGACGCATTCACCACCTGTCCGGTGGCCGCGTACGTCAACGTCGGATCCGTATTGCCGTAGGTCTTGGACTGACCGCTGGTGGGCGCGATGGTCAGCGTCGCAGGCGTGATCGCAAAGCTCGCCGGATTGGTCGCGATCACCAGGGTATAGTTCGCTCCCGCAGATAGTGAGTTGAGGGTGTAGGCATAGGGACCGCCGGCCACGGTCTCGCCTGCGACGCGGCCGAGCACGCCGGTCAGAGCGAGACTGCTGTCGTTGATGCCGAGTGTCGAATTCACCACCTGTCCGGTGGCGGCGTAGCCGAAGGTCGGGTCTGCGTTGCCATAGGTCTTGGACTGACCGCTGTTCGGAGCGATGGTCAGCGTCGCCGGCGTGATGGTCAGCGTGTTGCCGTTATAGGTGATGGCGTAGTTCGGATTCGCGGTGCTGGTCACGCCGCCCTGGTTGATGGCATAGCCTCCGGCGATGACGTTCTCACCGGCGGTGCGGCCGAGCGTGCCCGACAGGGTGTCGCCATTGGCGAGACCGTTGCCGCCGACGGTGTAGCCGAGCGTCGGATCGGCGCTGCCGTAAACCTTGCTCTGCGCATTCGCCGTCACCGTGATCGGGCGAGCGTTCACGGCGAGATTGGCCTGCGTGTAGCCCGTGATCTGATAGTTGGAATTACCGAGATTTCCCTGCGTGATGCCGTAGTTGCCGACGTTGGACGTCAGCGTGGCCGAGGTCGCCAGCGATCCGGAGAGGCTGTCACCATTGACGAGACCGGAGCCGCCGACCGCATAGGTGAAGGTCGGGTCGGCATCGCCATAATAGCGCGACTGCGCATTGGCCGTGACAGTGATCTGCCGCGCGGTGATGGTTTCGTTCGCGGTGCCATAGGTGATGGCGTAGTTGGAATTGCCGAGCGTTCCCAGGTTGATCGCGTAGTTGCCGACACCGGTGGTGGAGCTCGCCAGCGTCGACAGGCTGCCCGTGAGCATGTCACCGTTCACCAGGTTGCCGCTGGTGATCTGGTAGGTCAGCGTCGGATCGGTGGTGTCGCCATAAACCCGCGTCTTCCCATCGGCGGTGACGGTGATCGGACGCGGGGCCACCGTCAACACGCCGGGAATGTAGACCAGACGATAGGCGTTGCCCGAGACGTTGGTCACCGCCGCGCCGGACGCCGTGATGGCGTAGTCGCCGACGTTGGAGAACTGGCCGGCCGAGGTGAACAGGCTTGCGAGTGTCGCGAAGCTGTCGCCCGGCTTGAGGTTGCCGTAGTACGTCGCCGTCAGCACAGGGTTGGCGTCGCCGTAATTGCGGGTGACGGCGTTGGGCGCAATGGTCAGCACCGTGAGGAAGGCGTACAGCTCCGGATAGTGCGCGGTGCTGGAGCCGTTGTTCTGGCCGACCTGGTTCGGCGGCGCCCAGACGTTCTGGAAATCCCAGCCGGCATAGGTGGACGAGAAGCTCGACAGATCCTGCAACTGTGCCGTGGTCAGGCCGGTGGCGTTGAACGTGTAGAAGTTGCGGCCATAGCCCTGGGACAAACCGGTCGTCGTCGTATCCCAGAACGAGTTGGTGACCGACCCGGTGTTGTATCCGATCAGCCCGCCTACAACGGAGGTGCCGGTGACGGCGCCGGTCGCGTAGGTACGGGTGATTGTGCCTTGGTCGTTGAACCCGACAAGACCGCCGACATTAGAACTGTTGGTGAGGCCCGTGACGGCGCCGCTTGCATAGGCATCGCTGATCGTTCCCGAGGCGTTGAAGCCCACGAGGCCGCCGACAAACTGCTGGCCGCTGACAGGACCACCGGCATAGGACTGGCTGATCGTTCCGTTTTCCTGGCCAACGAGACCTCCCGCATAATAGGGGGCAGTTACCGCGGCCGAGGAATAGCTCCGAGAGATGCCGTTGCCGTCGAACCCGACCAGGCCACCCACATACTTGAACCCGGAGACGGTGCCAGTCGAATAGACGTTGGTGATGGTGCCGTGGTTCTCGCCGGCAACCATGCCCACGTTCGTCCCTCCCGCCACCGTCCCGTTCACGACGCCAACGTTCTGGATCGTTGCGCCCGTACCGACATAGCCGAACAGGCCGGTGGTGTCGCCACGGCTGATCGACAGGTTCGAGATGGTGTGGCCGCCACCGTCGAACGTACCGAGGAATGAACTGAGCGAGTTGCCGATCGACACGAAGCCATAGCCGTCGCCGAGCACGTTACTGGTGAACCAGTTGCCCGAGGTACTGGCAAGATCGGTGGAAAGATCGATGTTCCGCATCAAGGTGTAGGAAGCGGAAGGTGCCAGGCCCATCAACTGCAGTTGATGGGTGTTGGCGATGCTGGTGGAATATTCGCTCAGCAGGAACGGGCGTGTCGCACCGTTGGCGTTGCCGGCATTGTTGAACGAGCCGTCGGAATCGACGATGACAAAACCGGACGCGCCCGGGGTGGTGCCGAAGGTCAGCCCGGGCATGTTGGCGGCCGACATGAACTGGGCCGTCGTCAGACCGGTGGCCTGGAACGTGCCGGCTTGGCCGCCGATGCCGTTGCTGCGGCCGGTGGTCTGCGTGTCCCAGTAGGAATTGGCGACGCTCGCACCGGTGGTGACGTCATATCCGACCAACCCTCCGCTCTGCGGGTTGTAGGTGGCGCCGACCGAGCCGGTCGCATAGGTCTGGTTGATCGAACCGGAATTGGCGCCGACCAAGCCGCCCGCGACGTAGCCGAAAACGTTGCCCGTTTCGTAACTTTGCGAGATCGATCCGTTGTTGTTGGCGACAAGACCTCCCGCCGCCCCGCCATTAGCGTACACACTACCGGTCGAGTAC
Organism: Hyphomicrobiales bacterium; assembly: GCA_041424235.1. Lineage (GTDB taxonomy): Bacteria > Pseudomonadota > Alphaproteobacteria > Rhizobiales > Xanthobacteraceae > Bradyrhizobium_A. Next base: position 33,134 of record JBGMOD010000161.1, on the reverse strand, counting down.
GAACCAACAATCGTCGCGCCATTGTAACCGACGAGTCCACCGGCACCGTCGCCGCCGGAGCCCTGGCCGCGCAGTGTGTTGGTCACGCTTCCGGTGGCGTAAGACGATCGGATCGATCCTCCTCCGTTGAAGCCGGCCAGACCGCCGGACGTCCGATAGCCGGACACCGCTGCGCCTGAGAAGGAATTGATGACGTTTCCATAATTGATGGCGACAAGACCGCCCACATAAATGCTGCCGGTGATCGTGCCGCTGGTGACGCCGAGATTCCTGATCTGCCCCGTGTTGCCGGAGAACAAGCCAACGATGTTGGTCGAGTACCGGTTGATCGTCAGGTTGGAAATGGCCTGGTTCTGGCCATCGAAGATGCCACCGAAATAGCTGCCTGAAATGTTGTAGTTGCTGGTGTTGAGGGTCAGGTTGCCGATCGGCAGGAAGCCTGCGCCGCTGTTCCAGGTGGACGTCACGCTGGCGTCGATGTCGCGCCCGAGCGCATAGGCGCCGCCCAGGTTATTGTTGACGTTCTGCAGGTCGTAGACATTGTTGACCAGCATGTAGCCGGTGAGCGAGCCGCCACCGGTAATGTTGCCGCTGTAGTCGGTCGCCGTTTTGTAGCTCGTGGAATTGACCGACGGCGTCCCGGTGGCGGGGTTGCTCGAAGGATTATAATAGACGCTGACGGTGCCCGCGGTCGACACCTGGATGCCGGCGCCGAATGACACCGTGCCGCTGCCCATACCGCTGTTGTCGGCGCGCAGATTGACATTGGCCCCGCCGGTGCTGGTGACGGCCGCATTGACATTGATGTTGCGATAGGCGCTCAGCGTCAGGCTGTTGGCGCTGGACCAGGTGACAGCGCTGGCGACGGTGATATCGCCGGCATCGCTCCCGGCACTGCCGAAGCCGCCGGTGGTGACGGTGACATTGGCGGTGTTGAGCGCGTTCTGCAGCGTGGTCACGTTGATCACGCTGGTGCCTGTCGGGGTGAAGGTCGTGGTGCCGCCGGCGGAGGATGTGCCCTGGGCAGCATCGGTGGCGCTCGAGATCATCACATTGTAGGGATCGAGCAGCAGGTTGCCGAGGCTGCCCTTGGGCGCGCTCAGATCGGTGAGGCCGCCATAGTTGAGCAGGCCGTGGCTGGAGACTTCCGCCTCGCCGCCATTGCCGCCATCAGCGCCGCCCTTGGCCGAAATGGTGCCGGCGAAATTGGTCTGCACATCCGACCACACCACGACGTTGCCGCCATTGCCGCTGCCGGTCGCATCCGCCGTGATGCGGCTCGCCGCATCCATCGTCACCGTGTCGGCGTGCTGCAGCGTGCCGCCGCCCTGGCGGTCGCCGCCGACCTTGACACTGCCGCCACCGGTTTTGCCCGACGCGTTGAGTTTCGCACCGGCCAGCACGATGTCCTTGCCGGTCACGGTGATGTTGCCGCCCCTGGCCCTGCGTGAGGCGGTGGTGAGCTTGCCGCTGACCGTGACCTGTCCGCCCTCGCCGCCGCCGATCTCGATCGCCCCGGTCTTGCCGCCGATCGAACGTGCCTGCACCACGCCGGAGATATTGATGGCGTTGCGCGCCGCTTCCCGCGCGGTGGCCGCGCTCATGATCACCGCGCCGCCGTCCGCCTTGATGGTGCCGGAGTTCTGGATCAGCGCGCCGTCGCTCTTGGCACTGGTCGGCAGCGCCACCTGCAGGAAGCCGTCGCCGGAGAAATCCAGCGTGGCCTGCTCGCCCGAACCCAGCCCCACCTTGCCGAGCGGCACATAGATATTGCCCGAATTTGTCACCGTGCCGCCGATCAGCGCGGCATAACCGCCGCGGCCGACCGTGATGGTGCCGGCATTGCTCACCCCGGCCGAAGCGCCGTTGCCGGTAAAGCCGCGCTTGCCGCTCATGAAATCGGCGTCGGAGATGCCGAGCGTCGAGGCGACGAAACCGCCGCCGACATTCACCGTGCCGGTCGGGGTAATCGCGATGCCGTTCGGGTTGACCAGGTAGACCTGGCCGTTGGCGGTGAGCGACCCGGCGATGCTGGAGGGCGTACTGCCGGTGACGCGGTTGAGCAGCGCCGACGATGCATTCGGCTGGGTGATGTTGACGGAATAGCCCTGGCCGATCGAAAAGCTTTGCCAGTTGACGACGGCGCTCTGGCTCGACTGGGTGATGGCGAGCGAGGTCGAGGACGGTTGCGCCACGCTGGCGCTGCCGGCGGCGACACTGCTGCCGGTGGGCAGGTTCTGCGCGGCCGCGACCGAAACAAGGCCGGGCCCGGTCAGCGCCGTGGTGGCGAGCAGCAGCGCCAGGCGCGGCGTGCGGTGACGAAAGGACAGTGCAGCGGAAAACGGGCGCATCGGATGTCTTTCAGAACCTGGATAGCGAGGCAACGTTGGCGAGGCGATGAATGGTCGCCGGCTTCAACCCTGGTTAAAATGCAGCAAAACACGCACTTCCAAAGCAGACGAACGCGTGGCCCGAACGCGGGTCGGCATAGAGCGTGCCGGGTCCATTCGCCGTCATGATCTGCGGAGCGCCCTGGACAGCCGTCGCCCCGATCGGCAGCGTCACCGACGTCGCGTTTCGCGCCAAAACCCGGTCGACGATGGCGGAGTAGGAATCCGATATCACGCGCGGCTGCACCGTGAGGATGGCGCCGACGTACGTCAGCAGGTAATTGCCCGACGGTGCGGTGATGGTGCCCTGGGTGATGGCATAATTGCCGATCGGCGAACCGGTGTTCGCCGCGGTTGCCAGCGCGCCCGGCAAGGTATCGCCGTTGACGAGGCCGCTGCCGCCGATCGCATAGGTCAGCGCCGGGTTGGCATCGCCGCTGAACTTCGTCTTGGCATCGGCCGTCACGGTGATCGGCCGTTGCGTTACGGTCAGGGTCGAACCGGTGAAGCTTGTCAGGTTGTAGTTGCTGGAGGCGGCGAGCGAGCCCTGCGTGATGGCGTAGCCGCCGACATTGCTAGTGGTGGTCGCTGACGAGAACAGGCTGCCGGACAGGGAGTCGCCGTTGACGAGGCCAAGACCCGTTGCATTCGGATCGGTGCGAACGACCGCATAGGTCAGCGCGGGATTTGCGTCACCATAGAGCTTGGTTTGGCTGGCGTTCACGGTCACGGCGATCGATCGCGGCGTGATCGCGAAGCTCGACGGGTTCGACGCTATGGCCAGCGTATAGTTAGCACCGGCGGAGAGTGTATTGAGCGTGTAACCGTAGGGGCCGCCGGCAACCATCTCACCCGCCACACGTCCCAACACACCGGTCAGGACAAGGTTGGTATCGTCGATGCCGAGCGCCGGATTGACCACCTGTCCGGTTGCCGCATAGGTGAGGGTCGGATCAGCGTCCCCGTAAATCTTGAACTGCCCGCTGGTCGGGGTGACGGTGAGTCGCGCCGGTGTGACGGTCAGCGCGTTGCCGACATAGGTGATGGTGTAGTTCGGGTTGTTGGTATTCGTGACACCGCCCTGGGTGATCGCGTAACCACCGACAATCACGTTCTCGCCCGCGGCGCGGCCAAGCGCGCCCGACAGCGTGTCGTTGTTCACGAGGCCACTGCCTGTGGCGTTCGGATCGGTGCGAACGACTGCATAGCTCAGCGCCGGGTCGGCATCGCCATACTGTTTTGTCTGGGCGTTCGCCGTCACCGTGATGTTGCGCGGCGTGATCGACAGCGCGGTGGCGTTGCCGGTCGCCTGGGCGAACACGTAGTTGCTGTTGGCGGTCAATCCGGATCCCGTGATGTCGTAGTTGCCGATGCCGGATGTTCCAGTAACGCTGGTGGAAAACGTCATGGTGCCAGCGAGGACCGTGGCGGCGCTGTCGCCGTTGACATATCCGGTCACGGCGCCCGACAGCGTCGGGTTGGTGTCACCGTATTGCCGGGTTGCGGTGTTGGCGCTGTAAGTCAGCGTCGCGGGCGTAATCGCAAACGTCGCCGGGCTCGTCGCCATCACCAGTGTGTAGTTCGCTCCGGCAGACAGCGTGTTGAGGGTGTAGCCATAGGGACCGCCAGCGACCGTCTCGCCGGCTGCACGGCCCAGCGCACCTGTCAGCGTCAGCCCACTGTCATCGATGCCTAGAGTCGGGTTCACCACCTGTCCGCTCGCTGCGTAACCGAAGGTCGGATCCGCATTGCCGTAGGTCTTGGACTGCCCGCCGTTCGGAGCGACGGTCAACGTCGCCGGGGTCACGGTCAGCGTGTTGCCGGTGTAGGAGATCGCGTAATTCGGATTGTTGGTATTGGTGACACCGCCCTGGGTGATGGCGTAACCGCCGGCGATCACGTTCTCGCCCGCGGTGCGGACGAGCAGGCCCGACAGCGTGTCGCCATTGGCGAGGCCGCTGCCGCCGACCGTGTAGGTCAGCGTCGGATCGGTGGCTCCATAGACTTTGGTCTGCGCCTCCGCCGTGACCGTGATCGCACGCTGGTTCACCGTCAGCCGGCCGTCGCTGGCGAACGTGAACGCATATCCGCTCTGGCTGGCAAGCGTGCCCAGCGCCGCGGTCATGACATAAGGCGAGCCGGCGACATTGGCTGTGGCCGCCGCGCCCGTGGAGGTGATGCTTGCCGCACCGCTCAGCGCGGTCGCGGCGCTGTCGCCGAGATAGACGCCGGTGATGCCTGCGTCGTAGCCGGTGATGACATAGTTGCCGGCGATCGCCGTGCTCGCATCGTCGCCATAGGTCTTGCTGGCGTCGGTGGACGTCACGGTCAGCGTCCGCGTGCTGGCGAAGACATAGCGGTTGCCGCTAAGCGCGACACTTCCGGGCGCCAGCGACGCATAGGTGTTGCCGAAGATCGCGGTGTTGCGGCTGTCGAGGCTGCCGAAGGTGTCGTTGGCCGGGTCGGAGGAATAGATCAGCCAGCGCCCGCTGGTCGCCGTCACCGCGTCCGCGCCGCGATTGTTGATGAAGGCACCGGTGGCCGCGAGCACGACATCCGTGCCGCTGACCGTCGCGCCGGAGGCGATGGTCAGGTCGCCGTCCGTGGAGACCGTGGCCGCGCCAGTGGCCGTAACTCCGCTGGTCGTCGCTCCTGCCGCGTTCGCAAGCGAACCGATGGCCAGGCTTCCGGTATTGACGAGGGTCAGTCCGCCGGAATTGGCCGCCAGCGTGCCAATCTGGTTGCCGCTGGCGTCGAGCGTGAAAGAACCGGTGCCGGTGAGCAACAGTCCCCCCGCGGTCACCGCTGCACTCTGCGTCACCGTGCCGTTCGACGACACCCCCAACGTTCCGGTAACCGACAGCGCCTGGTCCAGCGCGAAGGTCGATGCCGAACTGTCGATCTGGCGATTGGCCGGGGACAGCGTCGAGGCCGCCGTGGTGCCCACGGTCGTCGCGAACGCGCTGTTCAGCGCGGACAGCGATGCAACGGTCAGGTCGACCGTGTCATAACGCCAGCCGTCGGTCAGATTGAGATTGGTCGTGAGCGGGCCAACCGCGCCGGTGCGGAACGCGATGGAGCTGTTGGAATCGGCCGAAGAGGCGGTGACGCCGCTGGTGTTCGACGCCGTCCCGGCGGGCGCGAACACGTAGTAGTAACCGTTGACGCCGGTCGACGCCGTTCCCATGACGGCGCCGCCATTGGCGACCGACACCGTTGTCCGCAGCGGCGAGACGCCGTCCTGCTGCATCGCGTAACCGGACACCACCTGCACGCCGTTGGAGAAGAAGCTCTTCAGATAAGGATAAAAACCGTTGGCGCCGCCGGCGAACGCGGCGCCAAGGCTGCTTGCGCCCGACTGGAACTGGGCCGTGGTCAGATCCGTCCACGTGCCCGTTCCGTTGGAGGCAAACCTTCCGGTATAGACATAACCGACCCCACCCCTGCCGGTGGTGGAGACGTCCGAATAGACATTGGTCAGCGCGAGGCCGTTGATGCCCAGCAGGCCGCCGACGTAGACCGAGGCGTTGACGGCACCGGTGGCATAGGCGTTGGTGAGCGATCCGCCGTCGCCGTAGCCGATCAGCCCGCCGGCATAATATCCCGACGCGGCACCCGTGGCGAAAACATCGCGGATGGTGCTGTAGCCGGCATATCCGACAAGTCCACCGCCGTCACCATACCCGTTGCCGGCGGCCGTTCCGGTCGCAAACGAATTCACGAGCAGGCTGTTGGACATATAGCCGATCAGCCCGCCGGCATTCGAGCCCGAGACAACCGGTGTCATGGCGTAGACGTTGGCGACGACGCCATTAACGACCCTGCCGGCCAGCGCACCGCTGTTATCGCCGCCCGTCATCGCGCCGCCAACCAAGCCGATATCCCGCACGGTGCCAGAAAGATTCCCAAACAACGCGGCATAACTGCCGCTGTTGATGGTCAGGCCGGTAATGGTGTGGCCAAGTCCATCGAATGTGCCGGTGAAGTAGCCAACGATCGCATCTGAATAGGTGCCGGCCGGGCTGAGCGAATTCACCAGCGCATACTTGCCGCTGCCGCCGTTGATCCCCGCGAGATCGCCCATCGTGTAGAGCAGCTGATAGCTTTGGCCATTGATCGATAGCGTGCCGCCAGTGCTTGCTGTGGCCATCGAGCCGTCGGCATTGGCATAAGTCAACGGCGCGCCGATGGCGAAGGTGAAATTGGCCGGATCGCTCGCATCGTAGCTGAGCGACGCCGTGCTCGCACCCTTCATCGACACTGGCGCATTGATGCGGAGCGTGCCCGCGCTGTTCAGCGTCAGGCTGCCGCCGTCCTGGATGGTGATCGCGTTGGCGACGATAAGCGACGCGCCCGCCGTCGTGGTGCGTGCGGCGAAGCTGCTCGCATTGATCGTCTGGTCGACCGTGAAGCTCGCGCCCGTGGCAGTGATGTTGTAGAGCGACGCGCCGTTGATCGCCGCGATCGCGGCGGCGTTGCCGCCGGCCGCGGTTGCGACGGCCGTCTTGGTGGTCGACAACAGCGTTGCCGACGTGGGGGCCGTAAGCGTCTGGCCGTAGAGATTGACGCCGCCTTGCACCGCCGCACCACTGGCGGTCGCCAGCGTGGCGGAGTTCGCATTCGAATAGGTGAGCAGGTTCGCGCCGGTGCTCCACGCGCCGGGCGCCAATGCGAAATAATAATAGCCGTTGGCGCCGCTCGACACCGAGCCGAGGCTCGCGCCGTTGGCGATGAGGCCGATCGAGGAACCGGCCAAGCCCGTCGAACCACCGTCGGAATAGGCCGTGCCGGACAGGACCTGCGGGCCGGTCGGATAGAAATTCTTCAGATACGGATACAGGCCCGCGCCGGCGCCCCAGATCGTGGACGCCAATCCGGACGGCAGGGTGCCATTCTGCAGGTTCGCCGTGGTGAGGCCGCTCGCCTGCACCACGCCGTTGACGTCGTAGCCGGCGGCCGCCGACGTGCCGCTGGTCTGCACGTCCCAGTACAAATTGTTGCTGAGAGGAGCAACGGCGGGCGCGACGTAGCCGGCGATCCCGCCGACGTATCCGCCGCCGTTGGTGACCAGGCCGGTGAATAGGCTTCGCTGGATTCCGCCGCCTTCGAGCCTGCCTACCAGGCCGCCGACATATTGATTTGCGCTCACCGTGCCCGATGCGGCGCTGGTCTTGATGAGTCCGGTGTTACGTCCGGCCAGGCCGCCGGCATACTGTCCGCCCGTCGTCACGTTGCCGGTGACGAAACTGGACTGGATCGTGCCCGTGTTGAAGCCGACCAGGCCGCCGACGTCTTGCGAGCCGTACACGGTTGCTGACGAATAACTGGTCTGGATCACGCCGCCGTTATTGCTCCCGGCGATCGAACCGGTGGTGAGGTTGCCGTTCACCGAGCCGCCGACCAGGCCAAAATTCGACACCGTGCCGGTCATCACCGAAATCATGCCGGCGTTGCTGACGCCGCCGCCGAGCGTCAGGTTGGAGACGGTGTGGCCGAGGCCGTCGAGTTTTCCACTGAGGCCGCCGCTCAGAAGCTGCTGATTGTAGGTGATGCCGCTGGCGTCGAGATTGGTGGCGATCGCATAACTGCCGCTGATGCCGGCGCCGTAGGTTGCGATCACGGCGCCGGTGGTCGCGCTGATGCCGTCGATGGCATCGAGATTGGCCATCGAATAGACCAGCGTATAGGTTGACCCGTTCAGGACGAACGTGCCGCCATTGTCGGTGGCGCCGTAGTCGATCGACGCGCCGAGCGCGAAGGTGAGACCGGTGGTGCTGACATCGGCCACCGGCGCGGCGGTGATGTTGACCGCACCGGCGCCGGTGACGCTGATGGTCTTGTTGACCTGGACACCGCCGGTGGCGTTGAGGGTCAGGCTGCCGGAGCCGTTGATGGTGATGGGCGCGTCGACGGTGATCGGCGCGCTGGCGGCCACCGTGCGGACCGACAGCGCGCTGCTGGTCGTGATCGCCTGGTCGATGCTGAGGCTTGCACCGGCGCCGAGATAGAGCCGGCCCGTGGCACCGTTGATCGCGGCGAGCGCCATCGGATCGCCGCCGGCGGCAGTGGTCGCATCCGCCGCCGTCGGTGCGCCCGACAGCAGGAGCGACGACGTCGCCGACGTCAGCATGTTGCCGTAAATGTTGAGATTGGGCAGCGACGATGCGCCCGTCGCAATCGTCACCGTCGCGGCATTGGTCGCGCCGGAGGAGTTGCTGGGGTCCGCATCGAGATTGGTATAGGCGACGACCTTGGCGCCGGCCTTCAGCAGACCGGACGGCGCGACGATATAGTAGTAACCGTTGACGCCGGTGGTGACGCCGCCGAGATAGGCGCCGTTGATATCCGCCGACACGAAGGCCGGATTCTTGACATAGGTCGGCTGCGGCGTGCCCGACGACAGCGGCGTGACACCGTCGGCCTTGTAGGCGATGCCGGAAATCGCCTGAACGCCGTTGGGATAGAAAATCGACAGATAGGGATAAAGCCCGCCGCTGCCGCCGCCGAATGCTGCGCCCAGCCCGTTGGCGGTGCCGCCCTGAAGCTGCGCCGTGGTCAGCCCGGTAACACCGCTGTTTGTGCCGCTTCCGATTCCGTTGGTCTGTCCTGAGGTCGTGGTGTCGAACACGCTGCTCGAGACCGTTCCCAGATTGTCTCCGACAAGACCACCGGTCGTGGCCGCGTCGAAGGTGGCCACGGCGCCGGTCGCATAGGATTGCGTGATCGTCGCTCCGGCGCCGAGGTTGATGTTCATGCCGACCAGGCCGCCGACATAGCGGCTGCCTAGCACCGAACCGGTGGCGTAGGACTGGCTGATCGAACCGGTATTGCGGCCGACGAGGCCGCCAACGTTATTTGAATCGCGCGCCTGCACCGCGGCGTTCGAGAAGGAGTTGCTGACCGTGCCGTCATTGTTGCCGACGAGGCCGCCGACGTTGCCCGCGCCGGACACGATGCCGCTTGCCCAGCTCTGGGTGATCGTGCCCTTGTTGTAGCCGGCGATGGCGCCGTTGTTGCTGGAGCCGCTGACATTGACGTTGGGCAGCCCGACGTTGCGCACCAGGCCGGCGGCGCCGATATAGCCGAACAGGCCGACATTGTCGGTCGGCACCTGCCTGACATAGAGGTTGCCGATCTGGTTGCCCAAGCCGTCGAACGTGCCGGTGAAGCCGTTGCCGCTGTTCAGGATGGTGCCGTGGCCGTCCATTCCCAGTGCGAAGAAGCCGAGAGAACCGTTCCAGGTCTGCGTGGCACTCGCTTCGATGCTGGTCGCCAGCGCGTAGCGTCCGGTCAGTCCCGAATTGATGTTCTGCAGATCATTAAGACTGTAGATCAGCGTATAGCTCTGGCCGTTGATCGACAGCGACTGGCCGCTTTGCCCCGACGCGAACGAGGCGCTGCTGCCGAGCGCGTACGTAATCGTTCCGCCCGTACCGCCCTGGTTGCTGTTGAGCGCCAGCCCGCCGCCGCCCGCCACCATGATGTTCGCGTTGATGGCGATGCTGTGATAGGCGCTCAGCGTCAGGATCGCGTTGGATAACCATGTGACGGGGGCCGATACGGTGATGTCGCCGGTCTGCGATCCGCCTGAACCGGTCGTGACCGTGACGTTGGCCGAGCCCAGGGCGGTCTGCAGCGTGCCGGCATTGATGATGCTGTCGTTGCCGCTGGCGGTGAAGCCCGACGTATCGGCGGCGTTCGAGATGATGACGTTGTAGGGATCCAGCAGCAGCGTGCCAAAGCGGCCCTTGACCGCCGAGAGATCGGTGAAGCCGGTGTAGGCCAGTTTGGCCTTGCCGGAGACTTCCGCCTCGCCGCCATTGCCGCCATCAGCGCCGCCCTTGGCCGAAATGGTGCCGGCGAAATTGGTCTGCACATCCGACCACACCACGACGTTGCCGCCATTGCCGCTGCCGGTCGCATCCGCCGTGATGCGGCTCGCCGCATCCATCGTCACCGTGTCGGCGTGCTGCAGCGTGCCGCCGCCCTGGCGGTCGCCGCCGACCTTGACACTGCCGCCACCGGTTTTGCCCGACGCGTTGAGTTTCGCACCGGCCAGCACGATGTCCTTGCCGGTCACGGTGATGTTGCCGCCCCTGGCCCTGCGTGAGGCGGTGGTGAGCTTGCCGCTGACCGTGACCTGTCCGCCCTCGCCGCCGCCGATCTCGATCGCCCCGGTCTTGCCGCCGATCGAACGTGCCTGCACCACGCCGGAGATATTGATGGCGTTGCGCGCCGCTTCCCGCGCGGTGGCCGCGCTCATGATCACCGCGCCGCCGTCCGCCTTGATGGTGCCGGAGTTCTGGATCAGCGCGCCGTCGCTCTTGGCACTGGTCGGCAGCGCCACCTGCAGGAAGCCGTCGCCGGAGAAATCCAGCGTGGCCTGCTCGCCCGAACCCAGCCCCACCTTGCCGAGCGGCACATAGATATTGCCCGAATTTGTCACCGTGCCGCCGATCAGCGCGGCATAACCGCCGCGGCCGACCGTGATGGTGCCGGCATTGCTCACCCCGGCCGAGGCGCCGTTGCCCGTGAAGCCGCGCTTGCCGCTCATGAAATCGGCATCGGAGATGCCGAGCGTGGAGGCGACAAAACCGCCGCCGACATTCACCGCGCCGGTCGGGGTAATCGCGATGCCGTTCGGGTTGACCAGGTAGACCTGGCCGTTAGCGGTAAGCGACCCGGCGATGCTGGACGGCGTGTTGCCGGTGACGCGGTTGAGCAGCGCTGACGAGGCGTTCGGCTGGACGATGTTGACGGAATAGCCCTGGCCGATCGAGAAGCTCTGCCAGTTGACGACGGCGCTCTGGCTCGACTGGGTGATGGCGAGCGATGTCGACGACGGCTGCGCAACGCTGGCGCTGCCGGCGGCGACGCTGCTGCCGGTCGGCAGGTTCTGCGCGGCCGCGACCGAAACAAAGCCGGGCCCGGTCAGCGCCGTGGTGGCGAGCAGCAGCGCCAAGCGCGACGTGCGGTGACGGAAACGAAGGGGGACCACAGAGGAAGCCGGACGCATCGCGAGCTCCCTCAGAATCGGAATGCCGACGTGATGATGACGCGATGGTTACCGGCCACGACATTGCTTTCGCCATGGGCATATTCCAGCGACACCGAGCCGTTCGACAGCGTTCCGGGAACGGCGCCGCCGAAGCGCACGCCGGCGCCATAGGCGCTCGCGCGTGTCACCGGCACTTCGAGCGCCGTCGGATTGACCTGCCGCACTTCGCCATAGGCGCCGAATATATAAGGCATGGCTACGGCACCGAACGGCGCGTTCTGGATCGGCAGCGTCCAGGGCGAGATCAGCTCGCCGCGGGTGACAAAGCCGCTGTCGCCGATGATCGACCCGGTGTCGAACGCCGAAAGGCTGCTGGTGTCGGCGATGCTGAAGCGCTCGCTGGCGAGCAGCGCCTGCCCGAACGATGTCTGACCGCGGAACGCCAGGCTGACCGCGAGATGATCGACCAGTGTCTGGTTATAATTGAGTGAGCCTTCCAGCTTCTGGAATTGCGCGTCGGCCCCAAGGCGCGACAATGGCAGCAAGGGCGTCGCCTGATCGAGCCCGCGCGCGCCGAGCCCGTTGACGCCAAAGGACGCCTTGAGCCGTCCGCTCAGTGTCGCGCCCCAGGGGGTGAAGTAGTCCGCATCCTGGGTGAAACGAAAGATGCGCAGCCGGTCGCGCGACAGCGGCACCGGATCGGTGCCAACGAACAGGCTGTTGGTTTCATCCTGCGCGTCGAAGGAAAGCTCCTGGCTGTAATTCAGCATGCGGCTGCGCAGCCAGGAGTAACGCACGCGCAGCGACATGCGCTCGAACGTGTCGGTGGTCGCGACATTGTTCTGCGGCAGCGGCGTGGTGCGCGCCTGCGTGTACTCCGGATTGAAACTGAGGCCGTCGATCCACAACGGCACCACCGCGCCGGCGGCCAGCGTGCGGTTGCGCGGATAGGTGCCGAAGAAGTTGCCGTCTTCCGGATGACCGTTGGCGCGCAGGTAAATGAGCTCGCCCAGTCCAGCCACACTGTTGAGATCGAGTCCGACGCCCCACACGGTCTGCCCCAGCGCCTTCGACAGCGAGTTATCGAATGACACGGTGGCGCTGACCGGCTGGTATTTGGCCTCGATGACAAGAATCGCCGCGCCCTGGCCCTCGCCGGGCGCCAGCGTCGACCGCAGAATCACGCCCGGCGTATCGCCGGCGAGCAGCAGCGCGCGTTCGATCTGGCGCTGCGTCACCTGCTGCTTTCCCTGCAGCGGCGCCAGCAACAGCGCCAGCCGGGTCCGCACGCGCTCGGGAACATCCTTGAGTTCAAGCCGCTGAATGTAGCCGCTGACGACCACGAGCCGCAGCCGGCTGCCGTCGACAAGTTTCTGCGGCGGCAGGATCACGCGGGCCAGCACATACCCCGCCGCGGCATAGGACGCTTCGAGATCGCGCGCCGCCGCGAAGATTTCGGAGCCCGACACCGACCGACCGCTCAGCCGCGCTTCAAGCGCCGCGGTTGCGGCCTTCAGCTCCGCAAAGCCGCCCTCGACACGAACACCGGACAGCCTGACGAACAGTTTCTCGGCGCCGCCCGGCGTCGTGAGCCCACCACCGCCGTCGAGCGAGAAGCCTCCCGGCCGCTCCAGATTCGGACGGAAGCTCGGCGGCGTGATTTGCGAGGCGGTTTGAGCGGACGCGGATGTGTTCACGGCAAACACGAACACCGCGGACGCCGCGCACACGGCGATCCCGCGCCTCACATCATGGGGCTTCAATCGCAACATCTGCCGAGCCCCCTCAACCACCACTCCACCATTGCGCAAACCAACCAATGAGCGAGCCAGTCCCCGCCACCTCAATTCGTCGTTCACCCGACCAAGCGCATCGACTTGTGAACCGGCATTCACAAAGGTATTTCAAGGAGATGCCGATAACTTTCGCTTGCTCCGTTCTAGGGAGACAGCCGCGGGCTTGTCTTCTCACTGCGTGCAAGGGTCGGATTTTATTTTGCCGCACCCGACATGCGATCGGTCGCTGAGCGAGGCCAAAGGCCCAGCCACGGCCGCACAGGTGAGCCGTTGAACGAATGTCAATTCGTTCGAATGCGGCTCTCAGGTTCGCCGAGCGTCGTTGTGTTGCAATCCGCGATGCAACGCGGGTGCCGCGACGAGGTGACGAACACGCCCGCATCGGGCGCCATCGCGACCCGTGTCGCGCCGGCTGGCAGTTTTTACGGCTTCGCCAGATATGGCGGCACCGGGCCTCCCGCCGCAACGGCCCGATCACCACGCGCCTTCCCTGCCGCAGAACGTCCACCTCCACGCGCAGGAAAATTCAGTGCAAAGGGGGGGTGACATCAAACCAAATATGAATTATGAGTCATTATTCATATATCGAGGAGCGGGTCGGAAAACCGGCTTTCTGGACCGAAGAATGATCAATTTATCCAGCTTCATCGCATTCCATGCCCGGCGTACGCCGGAGCGCGCAGCGCTGAAATATCGCGGCGAGGACGTTTCCTACGCCGCATTCGACGCCCGGCTTCGGCAGGTCGGTGGCTGGCTGGTCTCGCGCGGGGTCAATCCGGGCGACGTCGTTGCCGTGTTGATGAAGAACAGTGCGGCATTTCTCGAACTGGTGTTTGCAACCAGCCACATCGGCGCGGTGTTTCTGCCGATCAATTATCGCCTCTCGGCTGACGAGGTCGGCTACATCGTCGAGAACTCCGGTGCACGCATTTTGGTTGCGGACGAGGAGCTCGCCGGCATCGCAGCCGGCCGCGCGCCGGTGGTGCTGCTCGATAAGGCGGCGCAAGCCAGCGCGACGCGACTGGCGCCGGAGATCGCGCCCGCGCCCATGCATGTCCGGCAGCCGCACGACCTGATGCGACTGATGTACACGTCCGGCACCACCGATCGGCCCAAAGGCGTCATGCTCTCGTACGAGAATATCTACTGGAAATCGGCCGACCAGACGCTGGCGCTCGGACTGAACGGCGATACGCGCCTGCTGGTGGTCGGTCCGCTCTACCATGTCGGCGCGCTGGATCTGCCCGGCATTGCCGTGCTCTGGCACGGCGGCATGCTTTCGATCCATCGCGATTTTGATGCGGAAGCGGCGCTGGCGGCAATCGAAACGGAGAAGCTGAACGCGGCATGGTTCGCGCCGGTCATGACCACTGCGATCCTCGCCTGCCCCGCCCGCGACCGCTACGACGTCTCGAGCCTGCGCTGGACCATCGGCGGCGGTGAGAAGACGCCGGAGGGACGAATTCGCGCATTCTCGCAATTCTTCAGGAACGCCCGCTACATCGACGGTTACGGCCTGACCGAGAGCTGCGGCGGCGACACGTTGATGGAGCCCGGGCGAGAAATCGAAAAGATCGGCTCGACCGGCCGCGCCATCGCCCACGTCGAGATCGAGATCCGCGACGATGCGGGCAATCGCCTGGCCGCCGGCGAGAATGGCGAAATCTGCCTGCGCGGGCCGAAAGTCACGAAAGGCTACTGGAAAGACCCGGAGAAAACCGCGGCGGCATTCTTCGGCGACTGGTTTCGTACCGGCGACATCGGCTATCTCGATGACGAGGGCTTCCTCTATCTGACCGATCGCAAGAAGGACATGATCATTTCCGGCGGCGAGAACATCGCCTCCTCCGAAGTCGAACGTGTCATTTACGAACTGCCGCAGGTGCGCGAGGTCGCCGTCATCGGCATGCCCGACGCGCGCTGGGGCGAGAAGCCGGTTGCGATCGTCGTGCTGACCGAGAGCGCGACGTTGACGTTGGCCGACCTGACCGAGCATTGCCGGACGCAGCTCGCCGGGTTCAAGCTCCCGAAACAACTTATCATCCGCGACAGCCTGCCGCGTAATCCCTCCGGCAAGGTGCTCAAACGCGTGCTGCGCGCCGAACTGGAGGCTGATGCATGACGCCCACCTCACAAGCCCCGTCGAGCAAGGCCGCCAAGCTCAATCGGGTCGAACGCAACGCGTGGACCAAACGCAAGATATTCGACGCCGCCACCAAGGTCGTCGGCAAGCATGGTTATGCCGAAGCCTCTGTCGCTCGCATCACCGAGGAAGCCGACGTCGCCCAAGGCACGTTCTACAATCATTTCGAAAACCGCCAGGAACTGCTCGATCAGTTGCTGCCGACCATCGGCACCGACATGGTGCACTTCATCGACGACCGCACCAGCACGGGGCTGGCAGCGCGGCAGGAGATCGAGCGGTTCGGCGCATTCTTCGATTTCATCGGCGAGGTCCCGGAATTCCTCCGCATTCTCAACGAGGCCGAATTTTTCGCGCCGATCGGCTACCAGAAACATCTCGATAACATCGTCACCGCTTACATCCGAATCCTGCAGCGGGCGCGCGAAGCCGGCGCCATCGAGGATTTCAGCGACCAGGAATTCGAGGCCATTGTCTACATCCTGATGGGCGCGCGCGGCTATCTCAGCCAGCGTTATTCCTATTCCGGCGGCAAGGTCACCGCCGTCCCCGATCACGTTATTTCCGCCTACCGGAAGCTGATCACGCGCGGGCTCTTCACCACATCCGCTGGAGACAACGACCATGATCGCTGACGGTATCGTTCTCGTCACCGGCGGCAGCCGCGGCATCGGCGCGGCGACGGCGACGCTGCTCGCGGACCGGGGCCGGCGCGTGGTGATCACCGATATCGCTCCCGAGCCGTTGACGGGAACCACGACGATCCTGTGGCCTGCGCCGTTCGATGTCGCCAGCGAAAGCGCCGTCGTGCAGGGGATCGCCGATATCGAGGCCGCACACGGCCCGATCGCCGGCCTCGTCAATGCCGCCGGCGTGTTCGGCAAGATGCATCCGATCGCGCGCGTGCGGATGGATCAATGGGACCGTGAGATCAACATCGACCTGCGCGGCACCTTTCTGGTTGCCCGCAGCGTCGGCGTAAAAATGGCGGAACGCCGGCACGGCGCCATTGTCAATGTCGCTTCCGTGGCCGGTATGAGTTCCGGACCGATCCACGCCTATACCGCCGCGAAAGCCGGCGTCATCCAGATCACGCAGACGCTGGCCGCCGAATGGGGCCGCGCCGGTGTGCGCGTCAATGCGGTATCGCCCGGCTTTACCCGCACCGCCGCGCTCGAAGCCGGCATCGCCTCCGGTGCGCTGGACAAACAAATGCTCGAGAGCCCGACGGCGATGAACCGGCTGGTCGAACCAATCGAAGTGGCGCAGGCGATCGTGTGGTTGCTGTCGCCGATGAGCAGCGGCGTCACCGGGATCAACCTGCCGGTCGATGCCGGCTACATCGCAGGCACGAGTTGGGCTGCCTATGGCGGCCTGCCGAAAGCACCGGGAGCATCAGCATGAACGTCGAACTGCCGCGCAAGACGCTCGACCTTGCATCGGCCATCGCCGAAGGCGATATCCGCGTGCTGCTGATGGTATTGGTCCACATGACCGGCGACGAGCGCTGGCTGGAACCGCCGTACCGACCCAAGCGCGACGCGCGCCTGATCCCGGATCAGCAAGCCGGCGTTCCGCCGGAAATCCAGGCCGAAATTCGCGCCGCGGTGCTGAAGCTGTTCGAGCATGGCGAGCCCGTACCGGTCATTTCAGATCCCGGCGACGAGCTGATGCTGCGCATGATGCGCGCCACGCTTGGCGGCGAGAACGTAGCCTCCGAATATGCGCCGCTGATGCGCGAAGAAATGGGATTTATTCCGCGCGAGGCGCGCTGGACCAAACCTCCGGAAAACGAAAAGCTGGCCCGGCAGCACGTGCTGATCGTCGGCGCCGGCGTCTGCGCCATCGCGCTCGGCGTAACGCTTGGTCGGCTCGGGATCCCCTACACGATCGTCGAGAAGAACGCCGAGCTCGGCGGAACCTGGTATGTCAACCGCTACCCGGGCTGCGGAGTCGATACGCCGAATCATTCCTATTCGTTCTCGTTTGGCGCGCGAAATCCATGGACGCGATACTTCGCCAAACGCCAGGAGTTGCTCGATTACCTCAAGAGGGTCGCACTCGAATACGACATCCGAAAGCATCTGCGCCTCAATACCGAACTGACGTCGTCACGCTGGGACGAGGGCAAACGCCGCTGGATCTCGACATTGAAAACGGCTGACGGCGAGGAGGCCTTCGAATCGACCACGCTGGTCAGTGCGATCGGCCAGCTCAACGACCCCTCGCCCGCGCATTTCAAGGGCGAAGAAACCTTCAAGGGGCAGACGCTGCACTCGGCGCTGTGGTCCGACGACATCAACTTCGACGGCAAGCATGTCGCCGTGATCGGCACCGGCGCGACGGCGATGCAACTGGTACCGGCAATTGCCGACCGTGTCGCCTCGGTCACCGTTTATCAGCGTACCGCGCAATGGGCCCGGCCGGTCGAAGGACTGAACGACCCCATCACCGACGGCGCACAATGGCTGCTCGCGCATCTGCCGTTCTATGTTCAATGGTACCGCTTCAACATGTTCTGGCGCTATGGCGACGGCCTGCTGCCGTTCCTGCGCAAGGATCCGGACTGGCCGCATCCCGACCGCGCTGTCAACAGGGGCAACGATCGTCACCGCGAGGAATTGACGAACTTCATCCATTCCGAACTGAAGGACCGCCCCGATTTGATCGAAAAATGCGTGCCGACCTATCCGCCCTACGGCAAGCGCATCCTGCTCGACAACGGCTGGTTCAGGACGCTGACCCGGCCGAATGTTGAGCTGGTGACCGACGGCATCGACCGCTTTGCACCCGACGGCATCGTCACGTCCGACGGGACATCGCGTCCAGCCGACATCATCGTCATCTCGACCGGATTCAAGGTGACGGAGATGGCGGCGCGCCTCAAAATCAGCGGACGCGGTGGCAAAAATCTGAAAGTCGCCTGGGCCAACGACAATCCGACCGCCTATCTCGGCCTTACCGTGCCGGACTTTCCGAACTTCTTTGTCATGCTCGGGCCGAATTCCGGTCCCGCACACGGCGGCAGCGTGATCTTCCAGTCCGAGTGCCAGAGCCGCTATATCTCGTCGTGCCTGGTCGAGATGATCGAGCAAGACATCGCCACGATCGACGTCGATCCCGACGCGCACGATCACTACATCCGGAAGGTCGACGCCGAACATGAGCAGTTGATCTGGACTCATCCCGGCATGACCACCTACTACCGCAACGGCCAGGGCAGGGTGTTTTCGGCAATGCCGTGGCGCTTCGTCGATTATTGGTCAATGACGCACGATCCGGATTTCAGCCAATACCGTCAGACCAAGGTGTAATCCTCGCGCAAAAGCCGCGCGGGCGCATCCCATCAATCGACGAGGCCGACGACCTGGAACGAGGGACATCCCGTCGACCAGAGGAAGATCTTAATGTAGACGACATCTGCCGGACTCACCGTCATCACCGGTTGCCGAAGCGGCGCAAGCTGACTATGCTCCGCCTCGTATTCCCGGTAGAGAACAGAATACTTGATAGAGAATTCCACATCGGACGAGCTGGGCAAGCCGGTCAATGCGCTGGCCCGCGGCATCGCCATCTTGCGCTATCTGCAAGCGCGCGACGAGCCGGTCGGCGTGATCCAGATCGCGCGCGACCTCACCATCAACGCGTCAACCTGCTTCAACCTGCTGCGGACCCTCACGCACGAGCGGCTTGTCGTCTTCGATCCGGCCACCAAGAAGTATGCCACGGGTCTCGGGCTGCTGGAACTCGCGCGCGGCGTGCTGAACCAGGGCGGCTATGTCCAACTGGCCCATCCCCGTCTCGAACAGCTCGCCAGCGCACATGCAGTCACTGCAATCCTATGGCAACTGGTGTCGCCGAGCCGCGCATTGCTGATCGATCTTGCCGAAGCCCCGGCGCCGGTGCGCGTTCACATGACCGTGGGACAAAGGCTCCCATCGATGATTGGCGCGCTCGGCCGCTGTTTCGCCGCCCACCTCGGCCTGAGCAAAGAGCAGATCCGCGCGATGTTCAACGAACTGCGCTGGGAGGATCCACCGACCTTCAAGCAATACTGGGCGGAGGTCGAGGAAACCCGCCGCACCGGTTTCGCCTACGACATCGGTGGCTACAACAAGAACTTCACCACGGTGGCGGCGCCGATCCTCGGCGCCGACGGCCGCGCCTCGATGGCGATCTCGGCGGTCACGTTCTCGAACCATCTCGCCAAGCCGGCCATGCTCCGGCTCGCCGCGGACATGCGCGAACTGGCGGGTGAGCTGTCACGAGCGCTCGGCGGCCCAAGCACGCACAACTCTCCCGGCAAGGTGCGGAAGGTCAGTCCTTGAGATAACGCACGATCGTCTCGCGAACCCCAGGTCGCGCGAAATTCTCATGCATCAATGGCGCCAGCCGGGCAATCCGTGCACCCACGCCGGACGGCTCGCTGATCCGCAGCGCGCGCCGCCCGATCGTCAAGGCCTCGGCTCTGTCGAGATAGAACGCCGCGCGTGCGGCTGCATCGGCATCGAACGTTGCCGCCGGCACGATGTCGGTGACGAGGCCCAGAGTCCGCGCTTCGGCAGCGTCAAGCAGCCTGCCGGTGGCGCAGAGCTGAAACGCCAGCGCCGCCGGGATCTTTTCCTCGAGCGCCGCCTGCATCATCGCCGGATACATGTTGAAAAGAATTTCCGGCAACCCGAGCTTGAGATCATCGGCCGCGATCACAAGGTCCGACAGCGCCGAGATCAGCACACCCGCCCCAAGCGTGCGCCCATGGACCGCGGCCGCAATCGGCAGCGGCGACTCGACGAAGGCGGCGACAATATCCCTCAATCCTACGTCCTGCCGCTCAAGATGCTCGCTGCCCTGGAGAAATTCCGCGATATCGGCGCCCGCCGAAAAGCCGCGCGCACCGGCCCCCTGCAGCAAAATCATGCGAGCCCCCGCGCCCTGGCCGTCGCGGACGAGATCGGCAAGCCGATGCATCATCGCAGCGGTCAATGCATTGGCCTTGTCCGGCCGGTCGATCCATATCCGGCGCAGTCCACCATTGTCCTCTGCGCGAACGGTCTCTGCGGTCATGTCCTGGTCACCTTGATCAGCGCGTCGAGCGCGACGACGTCGGCGCCTCGCGCAACGAGCGGATTGATCTCGATTTCATCGAGTGTCGCATCGACCGTGAACTTGTCGGCGATGTGCGCCAGCACCTGCGCGATCCGCGTGACATCGACGACCGGTCTGCCCCGGAAGCCGTCAAACAGCTTTGCGCTGCGCAGCGAGCGCAGCAGCGCCTCGATCTCCCCGGCGGTGAGCGGCAGCAGCGCCATCGCAACATCCGGGCTGAGTTCGACCTCGACGCCGCCGCGTCCGACCATCAGCATCGCTCCGAATATCGGATCGCGACGGAATCCAACAATCAACTCGATGTCGAAGCCGACCATGCGCTCGATCAGCACGCCGTCGACAACAACCTTGGCGTCACGTCCCCGCCCCAGCAGTGTCGCGACACCATCGGCGAGTGCCGCGGTATCCTTGAGCCCCAGGATCACGCCACCATGCTCGCTCTTGTGCGGCATATCGGAGCTCTGCAGCTTGGCGACAAACGGCCCGGTCAGCCCGGCAACTCCGGCGGCCACGTCCGCCGGCGCGTGAACCATCACACCGTCGGGCAAACCAATTCCGCCGGTTTCGCGCAGCCACGCCTTGCTGTGCCATTCGGTGAGTTGTCGTGGCGAGCCCTGCGGCGCGGGCAGCCTTGCCGGAGCGTTCGCCGTTGACTTGGCCGCGGCCTGCTGGCGCATCGCGCCGCAGGCATGGGCCAACGCCGTGATCGCCTGCGGAATATCCGAATAGACTGGAATTCTCGCGGCATCGAGCCGACGAACGATGTCGGGCCGCGCGCCGATCCAGACCACGACGAACGGCCGGCCGCTCTGCTCGCGGGCCGCAAGAATGGACTCAGTCAGCGTTTCCGAGATCGAGTGCATCAACCCGATGAAAAGGATGCAGGCATCGAGTTCCGGCGCAGCACTGACGATCGATAGCGTGCTTCGGAACATGCCGGTGTTCGACAGCACATTTGCCGTCAGATCGACCGGATTCTGCGGCTTGGAGAAACCCGGCAACGTTGCCGCCAGGGCCGTTGCCGTCTCCGCGCTGAATTTTGGGAACCCGAGTCCAGCCGCTTCGATCGCGTCGGCCAGCAATACCCCTGCTCCGCCGGACACGGACAGCACGCCGATCCGGCCCGCCGACGGCACCGCATTGTGCAGCACAAGTTTCGCGGCATCGATCATCTCGGTGACCGATGCGACCCGGATCGCGCCGTACTGGTCGAAACACGCCTGATAGACGCGATCCTCACCGGCGATCGCGCCGGTATGTGACGCGGCTGCGGCAGCACCAACCGAGGAACGGCCAGCCTTGATCAGGAACACCGGCTTGCCGGCCCGCGCCGCATCGCGCAGGGCGTTGCGGAATGCCGGCCCATCCTTGATGTCTTCAATGTAGGCCCCGATCACCTGGGTTTTGGGATCGTCGACCAGCATGCCCAGGCTGCCGGCGATATCGACATCGCACTCATTGCCGGTCGTGATCCAGCGGCTGACGCCAAGTCCGGCCTGCAACACAAGGTCAAGAAAGTAGGCGCCGAGCGCACCGCTTTGACTAACGAAGCCAAAGCCGCCACACCGCAGATCATTATCTTCCATCGCCGTGGTGAAAGACGCGATCAACCCGGTTTCGGCATTGATGACGCCGAGACAGTTCGGGCCGACCACGGCGATATCGTGCGCGCTGGCCAGGGCGGTGAGCCGCGCCTGCAACCGTGCACCCTCGGCATCGTGTTCCGAGAAACCGGAGCTCAGCACCACGAACGACCGCACACCGGCGGCGATACCCTCCACGATCACGCCCTCGACGGCGGCCGCCGCCGTGCCGATGATTGCGAGGTCGACCGGACGATCGAGCGCAGCGAGTGACGGATAGGCTTTCAGGCCCTGCACTTCGTCCCGGCTGGGATTGATCGGCACGATCTCGCCCTTGAAGCCGCGCTTCAACATGTAAGCGATCGGGCGGCCGGTCAGCTTGGCCGGGTCGTTCGACGCCCCGACGACGGCAATGCGCTTGGCCGCCATCAGGCGGGCGATCTGTTCTCGTGACGCGCTCATTGCAACACTTCCCCTTCAACAACGGCGCTGCGCGCACGCCACGCCTGGCGACCGCGCTGGAACGCGCCGAGCAAGCCGTCCGGCGCGAAGCGGATCACGATCACCAGCAAAAAGCCGTAGACCAGCAGATGCACACCCGGCATTCCACTGCCGAAGGTGTGGCGCAACCATTCGCCAAGCGGGATCAGGATCATCGGCCCGACCACGGGTCCCCAGAGCGTGCCACTGGCGCCCACCACCGTGAACAAGATGACCTGGATCACGATATTGATACTGGCAAAAGTGTGCGGCTCGACGAACTGCAGATACTGGGCGTAGAACGTGCCGCCGAGCGCGGTCAGCGCCGCGCTGATCCCCATTGCCAGCATCTTGTATTTCAACACCGGCACGCCGATGGCATGAGCCGCGCGCTCATTGTCGCGCAGGGCCCGCAGATAGAGCCCCACCTTGCTATGATAGAGATAGGCCGTCAGCGCCAGCGCGCCGACCACCTGGGTCAGGATCACGACATAATAGGTGATGTCGCTCTTGAACTGGTAGGTCGCCGGCGTCCCGCGCACCGGAAGAGTGAGACCACGGCTTGCGCCAAGAAAATCGACCGAAGAGATCGTGAGATAGCCCAGCATCGCCAATGCGATCGTCACCAGCGCGAAGGACAGCGGCGGCAAGGAATAACGAAACGACAGCCATGCGATGAACACACCGATCATGGTCGCCACCGCCGCCCCGGCGAACATCCCGATCCACGGCGTGATGCCGTAATTCACCGCCAGCAGGGTCGAGGTGTAGGCGCCGGCCGCCAGAAACAGGCTGTGGCCGATACAGAACTGGCCGGCAATGCCGCCGACGAGATTCCAGGCCACGCAGAGATAGACGAACAGCATCGTCAGGATCGCGATGTTGATCCAGTTCGAGGACAGCAGCAGCGGCATCGCGGCGACGGCGGCGAACAGGAGCCACGGCAAGACGCCGGCGGACAGAAAGGATCTTTCACCCATCAGTGCTCTCCAAGCAGGCCATGCGGCCGGAACAGCAGCACGAACACCAGAATGGCGTAGGGAAACATGGCGCCGACGGTTCCGCCGTAAAGCAGGCTGCCGACGCTTTCGGCAACGCCGATGATCAGGCCGCCGACCATCGACCCGAGGAAATTTCCGAGGCCACCGATCACCATCACGATCAGTGCGATCAGCGTCAAGTCGAGCCCCATCGTCGGCGTCAGCGTAAACTGGGCGACCAGCACTGGACCAGTGAACCCGAGCAGGCCGATGCCGATGCCGAATGCGATCGCCTGGACACGATCGATGCGAATGCCCATCAGAGCGGCGGCGTCGCGATTCTGGGCAATGGCGCGAACCTGGCGGCCGAAGTCCGTCTTCATCAACGCGACATAAAGCGACACCGACAACACCGCCGCGAGCGCCGAGCCCACCAGCAGCGGCCATGGCATTGTCAGCGATCCGAGCACCAGGTTGCGGTTCGACAACACCGTCGGGACGTTGACGTAATCGCCACCGAACAGCACCATGATGAGGTTTTCCTGCACGAACACCAGACCGAGCGTGAGCTGCGCGCCCGCCAGCACGCCGGCGGCCAGCACCGGCTGCACCACCCGCCGGAACAGCAGGATGCCGATCACCAGAAACAGGATGAACATGATCGGAGCGATGATGTAGGCGTCGATCTTGAAGGCGGCATAGGCTGCCATGGCGCCGTACATCGCCATCGCCATGAAGTCGCCATGGGCGAAATTGAGCAATCCGCCGACACTGAACACCAGCGTCATGGACAGCGCGATCAGGGCATAGATCGCCCCCATCTGCAAACCCTGAACGGTGGCCTGCAATATCACCTCGTTCGACATTTCAACCTCACAGGCGCCCGAGATAGGCTTTACGGGTGGCAGGATCGGCCGCGAGATCCTGCGAGGGTCCCGTCAGCACGATCCGGCCATTCTCCATGACATAACCGCGGGTCGAGACCGCGAGCGACAGCTTGACGTTCTGCTCCGCGAGCAGGATCGTGAGTCCTTCGGCGTTGAGCTTGCGCAGTGCCGCATAGGTTTCCTGGACCATCAGCGGCGACAGGCCGAGCGAGGGTTCGTCCAGGATCAGGAGACGCGGTTCGGCCATCAGACCGCGCCCGATCGCCAGCATCTGCTGTTCACCGCCGGACATTGTCGCGGCCTTCTGATCGCGCCGCTCGGCAAGCCGGGGAAACAGGTTGAACACCCGTTCCATCGAGGCGTCGCGGTTCGGGCGCGGACGGGCATGCATGCCGCCCAACATCAGATTTTCCCACACCGTCATCCGCGGAAACACCATCCGCCCCTCGGGCACCAGCACCATTCCGGCCTCCACGGTGCGTTCGGTGCCCTTGCCGGTGATGTCGACACCGTCGAACGAGATGCGGCCGCCCGCGGTCTGCAGCAGCCCGGCAATGCTCTTCATCAGCGTCGTCTTGCCGGCGCCGTTAACCCCTACCAGCGCGACCAGTTCGCCGCGCGCGACCTTGAGGTCGACCCCGCGCAGGATGGTGATACGGCCGTAACCGCCGACCAGTGCCGAGATCTCAAGCAAATTCGAACTCCTCGCCGAGATAGATTTCGACCACCTTCGGGTTGCGCACGACGTCCTCGGGGCTGCCCTCGGCAACCTTGCGTCCGGCACCGATGACGACAACGCGATCGCTGATGCTCATGATCACATCCATGTTGTGTTCGACCACCAGGAAGGTGATGCCGCGCCGGCGCAGGTCGCGGATCAACGCGACCACCCCGTCGATCTCGGACGGCCGCAACCCGGCCATCACTTCATCAAGCAAAATCATTTCGGGCTGCGTTGCGACCGCCTTGCCGATCTCCAGCGCCTTCTGATCCGGCAGCGTCAGCTGCCGGCAGGTGTAGTCCAGCTTGCCTTGGAGCCGAACAAGCTCGGCGGTGATGACGGCGGTCTTGCGGGCTTCCCGCAGCGGCATTCGCACCAGCGCCGCGGCGGTGAGGGTCTCGCGCACCGTGAGACTTGGAAACACCTCCACGATCTGGAACGTCCGGGTCAATCCGCGGCGGCAGATCAACTCGGGCGCGATGCCATCGACCCGATCGCCCTTGAAACGGACTTCCCCGGCCGTCGGCCGGACGAAGCCGGACAGCACTTGAAAGAATGTGGTCTTGCCGGCACCGTTGGGACCGATCACCCCCACGATCTCGCCCCGCCGCACCTCCAGCGACACCGAATCGACCGCGCGCAATCCGCCGAACTGGACGGTGACACCGGAGGCCGCCAGGATAACGTCTCCCGGGGCAAGTTCGGCTGGCTTTTCAGGAAGATTTTCGGTCATGGTCGGTCGCGCCCGGTCGGATCCAGTGCGGGCAGCATGCGCTGCGTCGCCTCATTTGCGGCCATTGATGATCGCTTTCGCGGATGCCACCGCTTCCGGATAAACGATCTGCTTCTTGCCGTCCTTCCACTGCACGAAGATCGGGCTGGTGCCTTGCATCATGCCATCGTCGCCGAAGCCGGTATCGCCGGGAATCATCGGCAGCACGATCTCGGGTGCGCCGGCCTTGAGCTTCAGCCCGCGGAAGGCGGCATTGACCTTGACCGGATCGTCCGTGCCCGCGTTCTCGAGCGCACGCACCAGCATCCGGGCGGCCTGCACACCGAACATGAAACTCTGGTCGACATGCTGGTCCTGACCCGCGGCCTTGGCCTCGCTCAGCGCCGACTTCAGGCCAGGCAGATTGCCGTCACCGGAATAGAACGCGAGACCGAACGACTGTGTCAGTGTTTTTTCGGCAACCTCGGCGCCGAGGGTCGACCACAATTTGTCGTCGCTGAACCCAGCCGACCCACCGAGCCAGATCGGATCGTTGTAACCGAGGTTGAAGCGGGCACGATGCAACAGCATGCCGTCCTGAAAATAGACGACCGAGATGACCGCATCGGGCGCGAGGCTCTTCAGCCGCAGCACGATCGGTGTCATATCCTTGACGGTGGGTTCGACCGCGATCGATTCCAGCACCTTGACGCCTTGTGCCGCCAGCGCCGTCGCCGCGGTCTTCGAAACGACCTGGCCGTAGTCGTTGTTGGCGTAGGTGATCGCAACCGTGTCGATTTTCGCGCCCTGCTTGCGCAGCCATTGCACCAGATCGGCGTAGCCCTTGCCAAACCCCTCCGCGCTGATCGAAATCGTCGAGAAATACTGCGTCGTTGGCACGATCGTCGTCTGCAAACCGACACCGCCGATCTGGTAGCGCTCCGCCACCGGCATGAAGGCCTGCGCTTCCGGCGTCGAATAAGGACCGAGCACAAAGGAGACCTTGTCGTCCGACATGAGCCGGCGCGCTTCCAGCGACGTCTTGCTCGCTTCCGAGCCATCGTCCGCCGTCACGAGATTGATCTTGCCGCCACCGAGGCTCTTGATGCCGCCAGCCGCATTGACCGCGTTGACCACCATCTCGATGCCGCGGGATACCCCGAGGCCGCTTTCGGCATAACGACCGGTCCGCGGCATCAGGACGCCGATCTTGATGTCCTTGGCAACAGCCGGCGCAATCGAGGTCAGTCCGATCAGCGCGGCCAGCGCGCCAGCCCTCCAGATACGCATCGTGTCAGTCATGGCATTCTCTCCCGTGATGTGTCGTATGGCGGGCGGTTCGATCCGGCCTCGCCGCGGCATCTGCTATTGTGTCGAGAGCGTCAGCGTACCGGTGATCACCGGCACGCCATCCTGATTGGTGACGGCAACCTCATAGGTCCCGTCCTTGCCTGTGCTCAGTCGGCCGCTGGCCGTGACAATATCGTTCTCGCGCACCGGCCGCACAAAGCGAACCTCCAGTTTC
The DNA here is from genome assembly GCA_041424235.1 of Hyphomicrobiales bacterium. Classification (GTDB taxonomy): domain Bacteria; phylum Pseudomonadota; class Alphaproteobacteria; order Rhizobiales; family Xanthobacteraceae; genus Bradyrhizobium_A. Next base: position 5,813 of record JBGMOD010000161.1, on the reverse strand, counting down.
GCCGCCTCGACGGCAGCGGCGCCGTAGGTCGCCTTCAGCGCCTGCCACACCAGATTGAGCGAGAGCATGCCATGGGCAATGATGCCGCGCATCGGCGTCGCTGCGGCGAACTCCGGATCGACATGGATCGGATTGAAATCATCGGTGATTTCCGCATACCGCAGGATCGAGGCGCGATCGACCGTTTTGCTACGGGCGACGAGTTCGGAACGATTGAAACGGTTCATGCTCATTTCGCCCACAAGGTGGTCATCAATCCGGAGAACAACAGTGCGCCATCCTCGCGTCGTGTCTCGGAGCCGAAACTGACCCACCGTCGCTCGCCCTTCAGCTCCTTGGAGTCACAGCTCAGATCGGTGATCAGCCGATCGCCGATGGAGGGCAGCTGGGCAATCTGAAAACGTTGCGCGCCGTGGACGTTGCCCGGCGGCCGCGGCAGCAGGATATCGGAATAGGCCCGGATATAGACGGCGGCGATCATTCCGACCGGCATGCGATCGCCGTCCCGGTCGTCCGGAAACAACGTCAGCCAGCTTTCCACCAGGTCGCGATCCAGCGTCAGGCTTCTGCTGCCGATCAAACGCCCCGGCTCGAACGCCTCAAACACGTACATGCGATCAGCTCCTTCTCCGCGCTTGCGGAAGCGGTGGCGCACCCTCGACGACCCGCTCGTAGAAAACTTCGACCGGCGTTCCGATGGTGGTGTCGAGCGCGTCTGGTCCTCGAATATTCATCATCGCCCGTACCCCCTCCTCCAACTCGATGATCGCGATGACGTAGGGGACATCGGGCTTGAACGCGTCGAGCGGGGCCCGATAAACGATAGAGAAGGAATAGACCGCACCGCGACCGCTCGACGCCATCCAGTCGAGGTCGGCGTGATGACAGCTGGTGCAAGTCAGCCGCGGCGGGAACTGGCGATTGCCGCAGCTACGGCAGACCTGGAATTCGAAGCGGCCCTCCACGCAGCTCGACCAGAAGCGCTGCGTGACAGTGTTCGGCTGGGGAAGCGGCTTCATGATACGGACACCGGATGAGAGAGATGGCAACTGATGCTGAAGGACCCGACAGCGCTTGTTTGGATAATCATCACGACCGTCCCAGCACGAGCGAGCAATGCGCCGAGAGGATCCCGCCATCCCCATGGACAAACGCGAGCTCGGGATCGATAACCTGGCGCCCGACCGCTTCGCGGCGCAGCTGACGCACCGCTTCAACGATATGGAACATGCCGCCGGCGGCGCCGGAATGGGCATAGGACAACAGCCCGCCATGGGTGTTGCAGGGCAGCCGTCCGTCGATATCAAGCGCGCCGTCGAGAATCGTCGGCCCCGCCTCGCCTCGCGCGAAGAAACCGATCGATTCCAGCTCGACCAGCAACGTGATGGTGAAGCTGTCATAGATCTCAGCGACATCGATGTCCTGCGGCTTGACGCCGGCACGGGCGAACGCCTGGCTGGACGAATGCTTGCAACCGAAATCGGTCAACGACGGCGACGCGATGATGTGCTCGTGGGTGTTCATCTGGCCGGTGCCGAGAATGCCGACCCCGCGCTTGCGGGTATCGCGGGCTACATCGGCCGCGCTGACCACCACGGCGGCGCCGCCGTCGGATATCAAGCAGCAATCGAGCAATCGCAGCGGGGTCGAGATCGGCTTCGAGCGGGCGACGTCATCGAGCGTGATCGGCGTTCGCATCTGCGCTTTTGGATTGCGCATCGCGTGAGTCCGGTGGGCGACAGCGACACCCGCGAGGTGCTCCAGCGTGACACCGAATTCATGCATGTAACGCTGCGCCACCAGTGCGTAGGCCGACGGCACGCTGATGCCATAGGGCCGTTCGAACTGGGCGTGCCCGACTTCCGACAGGGTTGCGACAGCCTTGTCGCGCGACATGCCGGTCAGCCGGTTGTCGCCGCAGATCGCCAGCACGTTGCGACAAACTCCAGCCTCGACCAAAGCGGCGGCCTGCATGATCTGCGCACAGGCGGTGGCGCCGCCGGCCTGCACGGCCTGTGAATAGGACGGCCTGATCCCGATGAATTCGGACACCACCGAAGACAGCATCAGATGCGGCTCGGTGAACGAATAGGCGCACAGCACGCCATCGATATCGCCCAGCGACAATCCGGCGTCGGCCACCGCGGCCACCGCGGCTTCGGCCTGGAGGCCAAGCGATGTCGAACCCTCGATCCTGCCGACTGCGGTATCCGCAACGCCGGTAATGACAGCTTTATTCATCGATTTTACTTCTTCTGACCGTCTTTGCCGAACCGCTCCCAGACGAAGCCGAGCGGCTTCTTGGCGATGAAATCCGCCACCGCCGCGTGGTGATAAGGCGTCTCCATGGCGACCGCCTGCGCATAGGATTCCATCTCGGCAAGCGCATGACGGTCGAGATTGAACGACTGGTTGAGAATGGTTTTGGCCATGCCGATCGCCGCAGTCGGTGCATTTCGAAAGCGCTCCGCAAAACCCACGCCGATCGCAAGCGGATCGCCCTGCGGCACGATCTCATGGACGATGCCGAGACTCCTCGCCTCCTCGGGGCCGACCACGCGGCCGGAGAAAATGATCTCCTTGGCGCGTTGCAGGCCGACAATCCGCGGCAGCAATTGCAACCCACCGAGATCCGGCACCAGGCCAATCCGCACGAAGACCGCACACATCTGCGCCCGTGGCGTCGCCAGGATGAAATCCGCGGCGAGCGCCAGATTGAACCCCGCTCCGAACGCCGGACCGTCGACCACGGCGATCACAGGCATTTCCAGATCCAGCAGTTCGTTGAACCAGACATGCAGCTTGCGGATGCGTTCACGATTCGCTGTCGTCGGCCGGCGGCTTTCCGAGAGCGCGCGCAAATCGCCTCCGGCGCAGAACGCACCGCCCTCACCGGTGATGACCAGCGCCTTGACATTGTTGTCCGCCCGCAACTGCCGCACGGCGAGCTCGATCTCGTTGCGCATGTCGAGATCGAGCGCGTTGCGTTGATCCGGCCGGCTCAGCACCAGCCTCGCGACTTCATTCTCGATCGAGAAACGAACAGCCTTGAATGTCATGATGACGACCTCAGCGAACGGGAGATGATATTGCGTTGAATCTCGGAGGTACCCTCTCCGATGACATAGACAAGCGCGTCGCGGTGAAAGCGGCCGACGGGATATTCGCGCATGATGCCGGCGCCGCCGTGAATGCGGATCGCCTGCTCGGTCACGCGCACGGCCATCTCGCTGGCCACCAGCTTGACCTTCGACGCGGTGACGGCATCGATGGCGCCCTGATCCACCCGCCAGGCGCCGTAATAGACCAGCCACTTCGCCGCCTCGATATCGGCTGCCATGTCGGCGAGCTTGTGGGCAATGGCCTGGTGTTCGATGATCGGCTTGCCGCGGACGATGCGCGTTTTGGCGAAATCGAGCGATGCGTCGAGTGCGCCGCGCGCCATGCCGAGACAGTTGGCCGAGACGCCGACGCGATTCTCGGACAGAGATTCCAGCACAATGCCGTAGGTGCCGACTTCGCCGCCGAGCAGGCAGTCGTCGGGAACAAAAGCGTCTTCGATGTGGATCAGCCCGGTTTCGGAGGAACGGATCCCCTCCTTCTTCAGCTTGCTGATCAGGAACCCGGGATTGGGCAATTCGACGATAAAGAGACTGATCGCATCCGCCGATTGCTCGGCCTTGGTGCGTGCCGCGACCACAAGGAAATCAGCCATCGGCGCGTTGGTGATGTAGAGTTTCGAGCCATTGAGGCGCCAGCCGCCCTCGACTTTCTCGGCCTTGGTCTTGAGGCTGCGCACATCGGAGCCTCCGTCCGGCTCCGACAGGCCGAAACCTCCAACCTTCTCGCCCGCCAGGCCCGGCTTGAAAAAGCGCGCCTTTTGATCCGGCGTGCCGGCGCGCCAGATCGGCCACAGTGCGAGATGGGTATGCGCCGACCAGGATGATGCGAAGGCCTGGCAGACCCGGCTCAGTTCCTCGCGGACGATGCAGTCGCTGATCTTGTCAAAGCCGGAGCCGCCGTCTGCTTCCGGATAGCGCACACCAAGCAGTCCGAGGTCGGCCCACTTCCGGAACAGCGCGCGCGGAAACACCTCGGTCTCTTCAGCCTGGGCGACCAGCGGCGCGATGTCCTCCGCGACAAAGCGGGCGATGGTCTCACGCACCTGCTCGTGCTGGGACGAGAATTCAAAATCCATGGCGTCGCGCCTCCTGACGGTCCCGCTTCCTCGGCGAATCTATTCGCTATAGAGAATTTCATTCTCCCATGAAAATATTCATAGCGTCTCGGCATCGTCCGAGTCAATATCCGCCGCGCACGTGCAATCGGCATGCGCAACACCCAACCGTTTCAAAGGTCTCGCCATGGCTCATGCCAAAAGCCGCTGCCCCCTCAACACCATCGATCGCGTGATGTTTCGCGAGATGTGCGCCCGCTTTGCGAAAGCCGAAATCGAGCCCCGCTGGCACGCCGCCGATCGCGAAAAAAAGTTTCCGAGAGATTTCTATGTCGCAGCCGCGCGCAGCGGGCTGATCGGGATCACCGCCCCATCCGAGGTCGGCGGCGCCGGGCTCGGCGCCTATGAGGAAGCGATCGCCATGGAGGAGATGGCGAAAGTCAATCCGAACCTGGCAGTGTCCGTGCTGGTGCAGAACGTCGCGGGTTCGATCCTTTACGACTACGGCTCGCCGGAGCAGCGCGACATCGCGCACAAAACGATCGCCGGCGACTGCCTCGTCGCGATCACGGTGACCGAACCGGAGGCCGGCAACGACGTGCAGAACGTCAAGACCACGGCTCGGCGCGACGGCGACGACTGGGTGATCGACGGGTTGAAGTCATTCATCACACTCGGCGGAGACTGCGACGTGCTGGTCACGCTGGCGCAGACCGATCGCGGCCGCGGCCGTCATGGCATGCAGTTCTTCGCGATCGACCGCAACAGCCCGGGTGTGACGTGCAGCCAGATCGAAACTTATGTGAACCGGCCGGCGCCGACCTATCGCGTGCAATTCGATAACGTCCGCGTACCTGAGCGACGCCGGATCGATGCCGGCTTCAAGGAGATCATGGCCGGCTTCAATCGCGAGCGCGTCATGGTTGCCGCGCGCTGGCTCGGCCATATGCAGACGTCGCTGGCGTGGGCCCGCGACTACGCCATGACGCGGCAGCAGTTCGGCCAGCCGATCGGCGCTAACCAATCGATCGCGTTCTCACTCGCGCAGTGCCATGTCGATGTCGAGGCCACGCGCCATCTCACTTATTACGCCGCCGAGCGTTACGATTCCGACATTCCGCTCAAGGACGTCATTCTCGACGTTTCGTCCGCCAAACTTCTGTCCACCCAGGCCGTCGTACGCGTGACCCAGGCAGCTCTCCACATCGGCGGGGGGTGGGGCTTGACCGAAGAACTGCCGGCGATGCGACTCGCACTCGACGCTTTGGTCGCCCCCGTCACCGTCGGGAGCTGGGAGATCCAACTCAGGGCCATTGCGCGTGAGATGGGATTACCCTGCAACTGACCGTGAGGACGCAGCGTCGCAGCCCGAACCGGGCCGCGACGTCCGCCACGGTCACGAAGAAACATTTGATTTTATTGTCATATTCGCAGCACGCAATGGCGATCCCGGCATGACTCGAACATGCGACCTACGGTTTAGGAAACCGCCGCTCTATCCGGCTGAGCTACGGGACCGCGGAACCCGCAAGTCGGCGGGTTGCCTGGAGCTGTACATATCAAAGCAAGGGCCGGATCGGAAGCCCTTCGCGAGGCCACAAGCGATCGATCAGGACTTCCCGTAAGCCCCCTGGTA
>JBGMOD010000160.1:0-56425 GCA_041424235.1 Hyphomicrobiales bacterium | reverse complement strand
CACGTCGTTTGGCTGCCCCTTAAACATTGATCGCTTTTTGAGTCAGACTCTGAGGCGGCCGTGCGTAGCGCGGCCCTCGAAGGACGACGGCCTGGGCCGGGCATCCTTCGAGGCTCGCTTCGCTCGCACCTCAGGATGACGGATCACATTGAGTAAACCTTATCTCATCATGGTTTGACACCCAATGCCGTCATGCCCGGCCTTGTGCCGGGCATCCACGTCTTTCTTGCTGAGATGCTGTTAAATCGTGGATGGCCGGGACAAGCCCGGCCATGACGCGGAGATAATGGAACGCACGAGCCCTTACGACCCGCCCGCCAAACTCTTCACCAGCCGATACAAATACTCGTCGCCCTGGAAGAACGATTTCACCAGCACGCGCTCGTCGCGGCCGTGGGCGCGGACATCGTTGATGTCGCCGGCGAGGCCAGAGTGGCCGTAGGTCGGAATGCCGGCGTTGCGCAGGTAGCTGCCGTCGGTGGCGCCGGAGCTCATCACAGGCGTGATCACCGCGCCGGGCCAGAACTCGCCTGACAGCTTCTCGATCGCCGCCACGATGTCCTTGTTCAGCGGCGACGGCGGACTGACGACCGGCTGGCCGATCTGCGTGACGGCGATCTGGTCGTCCGCCAGCACCCGCACCAGCGTGGCCTTGACCTCGTCGACCGGTTCGCCCGGCAGGATGCGGCAATTGACCTTGGCGCGGGCCATCTGCGGCAGCGCGTTGACGGCGTGTCCGCCTTCCAGCAGTGTCGCCACACAGGTGGTGCGCAGTTGCGCATTGAAGCCGGCGTTGGTGGACAGCCGCTCGACCGCGGCCGGATCGGGGCGCTCGCCCAGCAGCGCCCGCATGTCGGCTGCGGTCTTTTCGTTTTCGAACTGCGCGGCGCGGTCGAAATAAATCCGCGTCGTCTCGTTCAGCTTCACCGGGAAATCGAACTTCGCCAGCCGCGACAGCCCCTCGGCCAGGTGATAGATCGCATTGTCCTTGGTCGGCAGCGAGCTGTGGCCGCCCTTGTTCTTCACCTCCAGCTGGTAGCTGATCGACACCTTCTCGCTGGTCTGGATGCTGTTGCGGATCGCCTTGCCGTCCTTCAATCCGACGCCGCCGCCCTCATTGAGCGCGAACTCAGCATCGATCAGGTCGCGATGATTCTTGATCAGCCACTGGATGCCGAGGCCGTCGGCATCCAGGATCTCCTCGTCGGTTTCCAGCGCGACGATGATGTCGCGATCGGGCTTGTAGCCTTCCTGCTTGTAACGGATCAGGTTGGTGATGAACGACGACGCCATGAACTTGTCGTCGCCGCTGCCACGGGCGTAATAATAACCGTCCTTTTCGGTCAGCTTGAACGGATCGACCGACCAGTCCTCGCGCAGCGCCGGCACCACGTCGATGTGGGCCACCAGCAGGATCGGCTTGCGCGCGCCGCTGCCACGCAAGCGGGCGACGAGGTTGCCCTTGTTCAGCGCCGGGTGAAACACATGAACGTCGGCGTCGCTGAACCCTGCGGCGCGCAGGCGCGCGCCCATCGCCTCCGCCGCGCGGCCGGTATCGCCGGTCGCCGTCGTGGTGTCGATTTCGAGCAGCTCCTTGTAGATGTCGAAGGCAAGCTGCTGTGGCGCGGTCAAGGTGTCCGCGCGGCTCGGAAACGAGGGCGCGACAACAGCCCCGAGCACGGCGAGCCCAAGGACGGCGGACGACAGGCGGCAACGGGACATTCAATCCTCCCTGGGTGTAAACCGGATTGCGCCGGCATTGCCTCGATCCGGCAACACGCGCGCGCAACCCGTCGCGGATATGACTTGGCGGATATTACTTGTTGTCCTTCACGGCAATGACTTCGATCTCGACCAGGAAGCCCGGATTGGCCAGCGCCGCCACACCGATCACCGAACGCGCCGGCAGGTTGGGCTGGCTGCCGCCGAAGAACTTGGTGTAGCCCTCCATGAAGCCCTTGAAATCCATCGGCGCGCGGGCGTCGTGAACCAGGAACACCTGCATCTTGACGACGTCGCCCATGCCGAGCCCGTGGCTTTCGAGGACCCCCTTGATCCGCGTCAGCACGCCCGTGGTCTGGGTCTGCACATCGCCATACGCCTGCGGGCTCGACGCATCGGCATCCTTGTTGACCACCGGCGGCACCTGGCCGCTGACATAGTAGGTCGTCACATTGCCCGAGACCTGCACATCCTGCGCGATCGGGAACGTGGAATTGGGGATCGGATGACGCACCACCTCGGCGCGGGCTGCACCAAAGCCTGCCGTCAGGCCAACAAGAACGACACCAAGTGCGAGCGAATGGAGTTTCATCTGGGTTCTCCTTGCGGTTTGAAGCAACACGACGGGATCGTCGGCTATTTTTTCTCGGGCCGGACACCCTTGACATCGGCGGCCGCGACTTCGTCGCTGTAGGTGTTGCCGAAATGAGTGCGCACGAAGTTCACCACCGCGGCGACCTGTTCATCGCTCATCATCCGGCCGACCGGCGGCATGCCCCTCAATCCGTTGACCACGATCGTGACGGGATAGCCGGCCTGCTCCAGGTTGGTGTCGCCGGCAAGCGATGGATAGGTGCCGGCGCCTGCCGCGCCCTTGCCGTCCGGCATGTGGCAGCCCTGGCAGACATTGGCGTAGATCTCTTCACCGCTCTTTTCCACGAAGGTGAAGGCAGGGCTCAGGGTCGGATGCGCGCCGCTTTGCGCAATTGCGGGAGCAATCGCGCCAATCTGCAACGACGCAAAGCCGATAACCGCAGCCGGCAAAGCCAGATTTCTTGTCATGGACACCCGCCTTGCAAATGATCAGGTCTTGACGACACGCGCGTGCAACCGCCCGATGGCATCGAGCGCCGAGAGAATGGCGCCTTCCTGCCAAGCCGGAATGTAGGAGGCATGTTCGCCGGCCAGCGCGATCCGGCCATCGATCTGGCAGAGATTGTCGTAATGCTCGGCGCGGGTCGCCTCGGTCCATGCTCCGGCACAGCCGAGTGTGAACGGCACCCTGTGCCAGGCGACGGCGACGCCGTTCTCAAAGTCGGCCTTGTATTGCGGATGGATCTTTGCGCCGAATTCGACCGCCTGCGCCACCCGATCGGCCGGCGCCATCGCCGTGAATTCGTACGCTCCAGGGCCCTCGAACAAATAGGCCCCCAGCAGCACCCCGCGACCACCGCGATTGAAGCCGGTGCTCGGATAGGAGATTTGCCGGATCGGCAAATCCGTGTAGCTGATGCCGCCGTAGATCGCCTCGTCTTCTTCCCAGAACCGGCGCTTGAACTGCAGGCCGACCTTCACCGACGACATGTAAGGCACCGCGTCGATCGCGGCCTTCATCCTGGGGCCGACGTCCACCGGAAGCTGGCTGAGGACCGACAGCGGAATGGTGCAGAGGCACCAGTCCGCCTTGGCCTGCTGCGGCGTGCCCGGCGTCTTGCCATCGACATAGGTCACGGTGACGCCGCGATCGTCCTGCTGGATGCGGGTGACCTTGGCATCGTAACGAATGAGGTCGCCGACTTCGCGGGCGAACGCCTTGCCGATCATGTCCATGCCGCCGACCGGCTGGAACATGGTGGTCTGGAATTCATGCATCGCAAAATTCTGCAGGTAGCGCCACAGCCGCGACGTCAGGATCTCCGACAGTCCGATCGTCTCGCCGGGCACCGGCGCCGCGCCGAGGCCACCACCGGGTTCCTTGGCATAGCCGCGGAATTCAGCCGTTATCGCATTCGACTTGTAGGCATAATTCGTGTCGAGCGCGCCCCAGTCCTTCAGCGCCGCGAGCAGAATCTCCTTGTCGTCCCCGGAGACCATCTCGTCGAGCTTGTTCTGCTGGGTGGCCTTGGCCAGCAGCTCGGACACGTGGCCCTGAAAATCCGTCTTGATTTCGCGGATACGCTGTGGCTTTCCCCCGAACGCGCGCGATGAATGCAGCAGCGCGTTGTGATTGAGCTGGACAAACGATTCCAGCGCGACGCCCAGTTGCCTGCAATAATCGAGGACACCGCGGTGATGATAGGGAATGCGCCAGGGACCTGGATTGATATAAAGTCCCTCAGCGAATTCGCAGTGCTGCTCCGCCCCGCCGAGTTCGGTGAAACGATCGCCACCGCGCAGGGTCCAGTTGCGGCCGCCCGCCCGGCCGTTGAATTCCAGGACCTGGACCTTGTACCCGGCCTTGCGCAGTTCGAGCGCAGCCGTCATGCCGGCAAGACCGGCGCCAAGGATCAGAACGGACGCGCCCTTGGGATCGCCATCGAGCTTGATCGGGCCCTTGTAGCCGGATTCCGCGGCGTATCCGAGCGCCGTCATCGCCTGGTACATCGCCGCGCTGCCGGCAACGGTGCCGATCATCGCCAGCAGATCACGCCGCCGCAGGCCGGAGGGCTTTCCGTCTCCGTCTCGAATCTGCTTATTTTGCAACATCTTTGGACTCAAATCTGCAGCGATCGAAGTTCAATTGCGGCAATACCGTGCAGCCGCCGCAAAGCAGACCGGAGCGCACAATCCATGTCAAGCAATCTTGATCGCGCTCTGCCATGCGTCGCCTTCGCGGCTTATTTGACAACTGGCTTGGCAGCGACCCGGTCAACCGATTTTGCAAGACAATTCGCGCGCCTTGACTCCAATTCACAGAAACTTTTTCCGATCGTGACGGGTTGATGAATCATCGATCGGTGTCCATAAGCGCAGCCACGACAGTTCGAACAACAGGTGCACTTTTGCTCAAGAGCATTTTCCAGCGGATCGCAGACGAACTCAGCATTCGCGAACAGCAGGTCGAGGCGACCGTGGCTCTGCTCGACGGCGGCGCCACCGTGCCGTTCGTCGCCCGTTACCGCAAGGAAGCAACCGGGGCGCTCGACGACGCGCAGCTGCGCACGCTGGAAGAGCGGCTGGGCTATCTGCGTGAGTTGGAAGCGCGGCGCACGGTCATCCTCGATTCGATCCGCGAGCAGGGCAAGCTCGATACCGCACTGGAAGCCGCCATCATGGCCGCCGACAGCAAGGGCCGCCTGGAAGACATCTATCTTCCCTTCAAGCCGAAGCGCCGCACCAAGGCGGAGATCGCCAAGGAGGCCGGGCTCGAGCCGCTGGCCAACCAGTTGCTGACCCAGCCCGAGAATGATCCGCAGGCCGTAGCCGCCACCTTCGTCAATCCGGACAAGCAGGTGGCCGATGCGGCAGCCGCGCTGGACGGCGCCCGTGCCATTCTGGTCGAACGGTTTGCCGAAGACGCCGACCTGATCGGAGGCTTGCGCGAACACATGTGGTCGAACGGCCTGATGGCCTCGAAGCTGCGCGAGGGCAAGAAGGAAGCCGGCGCCAAGTTCAGCGACTATTTCGAGTTCAGCGAGCCGCTGGTGAAACTGCCCTCGCACCGCATCCTCGCGCTGTTCCGCGGCGAAAAGGAAGAGGTCCTCGACCTCCACATGGAGGCAGAACCGCCGTCGCCGACACCGACGTCCGTCAGCTCGTATGAACTGCGCATCATGCAGCGCTTCGCGATCGCCGATCGCGGCCGTCCCGGCGACAAGTGGCTGGCGGAGACCGTTCGCTGGGCCTGGCGCACAAAGATCCAGATCCATCTCAATGTCGACCTGCGCATGCGCCTGTGGACCAACGCCGAGCAGGAAGCGGTGCGGGTGTTCGCCGCCAATCTGCGCGACCTGCTGCTGGCGGCGCCGGCCGGCACCCGCGCGACCATGGGCCTCGACCCCGGCTTCCGCACCGGTGTGAAGGTGGCCGTGGTCGACGCCACCGGCAAGGTGGTCGACACCACCGCGATCTTCCCGCACGAACCGCAGCGGCGCTGGGACGAAGCCCTGGCCATGCTGGCCAACCTCGCGCGCAAGCACAAGGTGGAGCTGATCGCGATCGGCAACGGCACCGCGTCGCGCGAGACCGACAAGCTCGCGACCGAGCTGGTCAAGAACCTGCCCGAACTCAAGATGTCCAAGATCGTGGTGTCGGAAGCCGGCGCCTCGGTCTATTCGGCATCGGCTTTCGCGTCCGAGGAACTGCCCGATCTCGACGTCACCCTGCGCGGCGCAGTCTCGATCGCGCGGCGATTGCAGGATCCGCTCGCGGAACTGGTGAAGATCGATCCCAAATCGATCGGCGTCGGTCAGTATCAGCATGATCTCGCCGAATCGAAGCTGTCGCGTTCGCTCGATGCCGTGGTGGAAGACTGCGTGAACGCGGTCGGCGTCGATGCCAACACCGCGTCCGCACCGCTCTTGGCGCGGGTGTCGGGCATCGGTTCCGGCTTGGCGCAGAGCATTGTGGACCATCGCAACGCCAAGGGCCCGTTCCGCTCGCGCAAGGCGCTCAAGGATGTGCCACGGCTGGGACCAAAGGCGTTCGAGCAGTGTGCCGGCTTCCTGCGGATTCCCAATGGCGAGGATCCGCTCGATGCCTCCGGCGTGCATCCGGAAGCCTATCCGGTGGTGCGCCGGATCCTGGAAGCGACCAAGAGCGACATCAAGGCGCTGATCGGCAACGCGACCGTCGTCAAGGCCCTGAAGCCGCAGGCCTTCGTCGACGAGACGTTCGGACTGCCGACGGTGACCGACATCCTGCGCGAACTGGAAAAGCCGGGCCGCGATCCGCGGCCGATGTTCAAGGCGGCGGCCTTCATGGAAGGCGTCGAGACCCTCAACGATCTCAAGCCGGGCATGGTGCTGGAGGGTGCGGTGACCAACGTCGCGGCGTTCGGCGCGTTCGTCGACATCGGCGTGCACCAAGACGGCCTGGTGCACATTTCGGCGATGTCCAAGACCTTCATCAAGGATCCGCGCGACGTGGTGAAGCCGGGCGATATCGTCCGCGTCAAGGTGCTGGAGGTCGATGCCCCGCGCAAGCGCATCTCGCTGACGCTGCGCCTCGACGACGAGCCCGGCGCCAAACAGGAGCGTGGCGCGGTCGGCATGACACGCGGCCAGGCCAAGCACATGACATCGTCAGCACCGCGCAACAATCGCGGTTCGGACGCGAATACCGGCGGCGCGCTGGCCGAAGCTTTGCGGGCGGCGATGAACAAGAGCCAGCCGAGGTAGGGGTTGTTCACGCGGCCGCACGCCACACTCGCCGTCATCGCCCGGCTTGACCGGGCGATCCAGTAGGCGGCGAGGCTTGTAGGTCGAGCGATAAAGCTGAAAACGGCTGGGTTCGGCCCACATTCGTTAGCTCATCGATCACACCGTAGGCACCGGAAGTACTGGGTCCCCCGGTCAAGCCGGGGGACGACGGAGAGAATGGATCGCCCGCCTCGCGAACATTTCCGCTACTCGATCTTCGCGCCGGCGTCCTTCGCAACCTTGCCCCACTTGTCGGTCTCCACGCGGATGAACTTCGCAAACTCCGCCGGCGTCTCGCCACCCGGCTCGGCGCCCATGTCCTTCAGCCGCGCACGGATCTCCGGTGATTTCAACGCCTCGCTGATCTGGGAATACAGCTTGTCGCGGATCTCCTTCGGCGTGCCCTTCGGAACCAGGAAGCCGTACCAGGTGGTCACGTCGTAATCTTTCAGCCCGGCCTCGGCCAGGGTCGGCAGGTCCGGAAAGAACGGCGAGCGTTGCGCCGTGCTCACCGCCAGGGCGCGCACCGCGCCGGCCTGAATCTGCGGCGTTGCCGAGCCGCTGGTCTCGATCGCCATCTGGATCTGGCCCGAAATCAGGTCCGTCATCATTGGCGCGCCGCCCTTGTAGGGCACGTGGACGATGTCGGCGCCGAGCATCGAGCGGAACAGTTCGCCCGACATGTGTTCGGTGCTGCCGGGCCCGGCCGATCCGTAATTCACCTTGCCGGGATTGGCCTTGATATATGCCATCAGGTCGCTGACGGATTTCACCGGCAGCGCGGGATTGACGATCAGGATGTTCGGCACCTGCGCCGCGATCGTGATCGGCTCGAAATCCGTCTCGAAGTTATATGGCAGCGACTTGTAGAGACCCGGCGCCATGGTGTGGGCCACCGTCGCCAGGAACACGGTGTAGCCATCGGCCGGCGCCTTGGCCACGGCCGCCGCCGCCAGCGTTCCACCCGCACCGGCGCGGTTGTCGACCACGACCGGCTGGCCCAGCCGTTGCGACAGCACCTGCGCGATCGGGCGCGCCACCATGTCGGTGGTGCCGCCGGCCGCGAACGGCACCACGATGGTCACCGCCCGGCTCGGCCAGTCCTCGGCGTGGGCAATACCGCTCCACAGCAACAGGCCAAAAACGACGGCGAAATTACGCGCGCTCTTGATCAACACATCGTCCTCCCCCTCGCCTCATTCTTGAGGTCGTTTCATCGTCATCGGTTCTTGTCGCCTGCCGCGATGAGTTATGGCCCGGCGATCGTGCGATAGACCACAGGCCAGTAGAGATCGGCAAAACCGCTGTCCGCCGTCTCTCCCAGCAGGCTATCGGCGTTCTCGGCGCCCCGCAACGAAAGCCCGACCGATTTGGCCAGATCGAGCGCATAACCCAGATCCTTGCGGGCGTACTGCGTGGAAAACGCGCGCTCCGGAAAGCTATCGACCAGCATCGCCCTCATGCCGTGATTGCGCAGCGCAAAACTGTCCGCGGATCCCTTCATCAGGGTTTCGAACAGCACCTTACCGTCGAGGCCGGCGCGACGCGCGGTGGCCAGCGCCTCCGCCAGCGCCACCACGGTCTGCACCAGCACCATGTTGTTCAGGATCTTGACGATCTGTCCCGATCCGATCGGTCCGCAATGGGTGATGTCGGTCGCGAGCGTCGCCAGCAACGGCGCGATCACGGCAAACGTCGCATCATCGGCGCCCACCATGATGCTCAGTGTGCCGTCTTCCGCGGCCTGTCGGGTCCGGGCAATCGGCGCATCCGCATAACGCGCGCCCTTCGCCAGGAAACGGCTCGCCAGATCGCGCGTCAGATCAACCGGCGACGTGCCGAGATCGACGACGATATGCCGCACCCCGGCGTGGGCCAGCAGTCCATTGTCGCCGTTGCAGACGGCCTCCACATGGGCGCCGCTCGGCAGCGCCAGGAAGATGACGTCGCAATTCGCCGCGAGATCCTGAAGCGTCTGCGCCGCCGACACGCCAAAAGCCGCCAGGCGCTGCAACGGCAGGGGATCGCGATCAAAGCCGAGCACACCACTCCCGCTCTTGCGTGCCAGATTGCGGCACATCGGCTCGCCCATCACGCCAAGTCCGATGAAGCCGATGCGTGGCGTTGTGCTGGCCATGCGGTGTCTCCCTGTTGTTCCGCCCGCTGGACGGTTGTCTTGTTTCAAATCCGTTATTGCCAACCTTGGGCGGAAGCCTCCCGACCCGCAACCGCGCTGCCGCGGCCATCGCCCGGCGTTATTCGCATGGCAGCACGGCGGCTCGACTTCCCGGTTGCGTCCTCAAACGCGGACTAATATAGTCCGCGTTATGGCGCATCTTGGAACCGGCGTTGAATATGCAATGCACTGCCTGCTCTGGCTCGCGGGCCCGCAGGCCGAGCCGGCGAGCAGCCGCGATCTCGCCGAGTTGCAAGGCATCTCGCCGTCGTTCCTGGCCAAGATTTTTCCCAAGCTCGAGAAAGCCGGCATCGTTGAAGCCTCCGAGGGCATTCGCGGCGGCTACCGTCTGGCCCGGCCTGCCGACGGCATCACGGTTCTCGACGTGGTCGATGCGGTCGAGGGCCATAAACCCCTGTTCGACTGCCAGGAAATTCGCGGGCGCTGCGCACTGTATGGCGACAACCCGCCGCTGCGCGCGACCACCGGTGTCTGCGGCATTCACGCCGTGATGCTGCGCGCCGAACAGAGCATGCGGCAGGAACTTGCGCGCACCACGCTCGGTGATCTCGCGCGCTCCACCAGCAAGAAGATGTCGCCGGGATTCTCCGACAAGGTGCAGGACTGGCTGTCCGACCGGGTGACCGCGCGGACGGAGGCCCGCGCATCGCCCAAGGATACACCGGCAGAACGACGGCGCCGTCAGACATAAGCGCCGGAGACCCAATCCATTCATGTCACCGATCGCAGGATCGGCGCAGCGGCCGTGCGCGCACGAATGATGCCGGCTGTGCGTGAACGACAAGGAAAGAGAGAGTGATGACACAGCGGATCCTGATCATCGGCGCCGGCTTTGCCGGCATGTGGAGCGCGCTCGCCGCCGCGCGGGTGCTCGACCAGGCCGGCCAGGCTCAAATCGATCAAGGCCGGATCGATCAAGGTAATGGTTCCATCGAGATCGCACTGATTGCACCCGAGCCTTTGCTGCATGTTCGCCCGCGACTCTACGAGACCGATGCCGGCGGAATGACCGCACCACTCACAAATCTCTTCAACGCCGTCGGCGTTCGTTACATCCAGGGCCGGGTCGAGCGCATCAGCACCAGCGCCAATGAGGTGGAGGTGATCGACGCCGATGGGCAGATATCCACCCTCACCTATGATCGGCTGGTGCTGGCGGCGGGCAGCCGGCTGTTCCGGCCGGAGATTCCCGGTCTCGACGAGCACGGCTTCAGCGTCGACCAACTCGACGAGGCCGCCGAACTCGAAGCTCACATCAAGGCGCTGGGCGGCTTGCCGGAAACGCCGGCACGCAACACCATCGTGGTGGCCGGCGGCGGTTTCACCGGCATCGAAACCGCGACTGAAATGCCGGCGCGGCTGCGCGCCGCGCTTGGCAACGACGCCAACATCAAGGTCGTGATCATCGAGCAGGCGGACGAGATCGGTCCCGACCTCGGACCGGGCCCACGCCCGGTGATCAAGCAGGCGCTGGCTGATCTCGGCGTCAGTTGGCAGGTCGGCACGGCCGTCGCCGGCCTCGACGCGAACGGGGTCAGGACGTCGACCGGCGAGTACATCCCGAGCAAGACCGTGATCTGGACGGCCGGCGCCCGCGCCAGCTCGCTGACGGAGCAGATTCCGGCGGAACGCGATGGTTACGGCCGGCTGCATGTCGATCGCGACCTGCGCGTGATCGGCGTGGCCAATGTCTACGCCACCGGCGATGTCGCGCGCGCCGCCACCGACGACGACGGACATCACAGCATGATGTCGTGCCAGCACGCGATGAACCTGGGGCGATTCGCCGGCCACAATGTTGCCGCCGATCTGCTCGGGCTGCCGTCGCAGCCCTACAGCCAGCCGCGTTATGTGACCTGTCTCGATCTCGGGCCGTGGGGCGCGGTCTACACGGAAGGCTGGGAGCGCCAGGTCAAGCTCACGGGCGCGGACGCCAAGGCGCTGAAGCGCAAGATCAACACCCAATGGATCTATCCGCCCCGCGCCGACCGCGCGGAGGCCCTCGCATCCGCCGAACCCAAACGCCTTGTCATCGCGTAACGACCATCGCCACCAGAAGCAAACGTAACCAGGAAACAGAGGAAGGACTCGACATGAAGTTCCGACACGTTCTGACCGTCATCGCCAGCGCATCGCTCATCGTTTTGCTGAATGGCCCCGCGGCCAACGCACAGTCCGGCGGCAGCGTCACTCCGGCATTCAACAATCCGATCGCCAACATTCCCGGCAAGAGCATCGTCGCCGTCGTGGTCAGCTATCCGCCCGGCGGCAAGACGCCGGCGCATCGCCACGCCAAATCGGCGTTCATCACCGGCTACGTGCTCTCGGGCGAGATCCGCAGCCAGGTCGACGATGGGCCGGTGCAGGTACTCAAGGCCGGCGAAAGCTTCACCGAGAAGCCGGGTGCGCATCACCGCGTCAGCGAGAACGCCAGCGCCACGGAGCCGGCGAAACTGCTCGCCATTTTCGTGGTCGACAGCAACGAAACCGAACTGACCACGGTCGATAAATAATAAGGTCGCGGCGGTGACTGGGGAGCCGGATCATGCTCTATAAGATGGGGCTGAACCGGCCCCATGTGTTGAACCAGAGATATCTGGAGTGATAGCCTCATGCAGTCCTCCGCTGTTCAAACAGACGATCGGCGCGATCCGCAACCTGCCGGTCGCCCCCGCGTAGTGATCGTCGGCTCCGGCTTCGGCGGCCTGGAACTGGTGCATCGCCTCGCCGGCGCGGCTGTTGACATCACCCTGATCGATCGCCGCAACCATCACCTGTTTCAGCCAC
The DNA here is from genome assembly GCA_041424235.1 of Hyphomicrobiales bacterium. Classification (GTDB taxonomy): domain Bacteria; phylum Pseudomonadota; class Alphaproteobacteria; order Rhizobiales; family Xanthobacteraceae; genus Bradyrhizobium_A. Next base: position 44,359 of record JBGMOD010000160.1, on the reverse strand, counting down.
TGCTCTATCAGGTGGCGACCGCGTCACTGGCCACATCGGAAATCGCCTGGCCGATCCGCCAACTGCTGCGCAAGCGCCGTGAAGTCACCACGCTGATGGCTACGGTGACTGGCGTCGATACCGCGGCCCGGCGTGTCCAGCTCGATGACGGCGCCACCGTGCCCTATGACACGCTGGTGCTCGCCACCGGCGCCCGCCACGCCTATTTCGGCCACGACGAATGGGAGCCGTTCGCGCCCGGCTTGAAGACGCTGGAAGACGCCACCACCATCCGGCGCCGCATCCTGATGGCGTTCGAGCGTGCCGAACGCGAAACCGACCCGCAGCGCCGCGCCGCGCGGCTGACGTTCGTGATCGTCGGCGCCGGCCCGACCGGCGTCGAACTTGCCGGCACCATCGCCGAGCTCGCCCATGTCACAATGCCGGCGGACTTTCGCAATATCGACACCCGCAAGGCGCGTGTGCTGCTGATCGAGGCCGGGCCGCGCGTGCTGGCGGGTTTCCCTGAAGATCTCTCGGCCTATGCCCAGCGCTCGGTGGAAAGCCTCGGCGTCGAAGTCGTGCTGGGACAACCGGTCTCCGAATGCAACAGGGACGGCGTGGTCTATGGCGGACAACAGCTTGCCGCCAAGACCATCATCTGGGCCGCGGGTGTGCGTGCCTCGCCCGCGGCGGAATGGCTCAACGCGCCGGCGGACCGGGCCGGCCGGTTGCAGGTCCTCCCCGACCTGACTGTCCCCGGCCATCCGGAGATCTTCGCTGTTGGCGACACCGTGACCATTGCAGGCCCCGATGGCCAGCCGGTTCCCGGCATCGCACCGGCGGCCAAACAGCAGGGGCAATACGTCGCGAAAATGATCGCGGCGCGGCTGCGCGGCGACAAGCCCCCTCCGCCATTCCACTACAAACACGCCGGCAGCCTGGCTCAAATCGGCAAAAAACTCGCGGTGATCGATTTCGGCCGCATCAAGCTGCGCGGCACCATCGCCTGGTGGATCTGGGGCCTTGCCCACATCTATTTCCTGATCGGGGTGCGCAACCGCCTCCAGGTCGCGATCAGCTGGCTGTGGATCCACACCCGCGACCAGCGCAGCGCACGGCTGATCACCCAGGGAAGCGCCCAGATCAATCCGCCTGGCTCGGGGTGAGCCGGCCGCAGTTCCCAGAGCGTGACGAATTTACGTTGAATCAACTCCGTCATCCTGAGGCGGCCATTCGCAGAATGGCCCTCGAAGGACGACGGCCGCTGACTCTCGGGCCGTCGTCCTTCGAGGCCGCTACGCGGCACCTCAGGATGACGGATGACCTTGAACAAACCATATCTCATCATGCTCTATGACTTGACGGCGCCGGCTGTCATGCCTTCGATGAACCGGCGCTGCAGCAGCACGAACACGGCGACCACGGGCAGAACGATGATGACGGCCGCCGCGAGCATCTCTCCCCAATCGGTCGAGTACTGACCGCTCAGATTATAGAACTTGACAATGGCCGTGACGTTGCTGTCGTTCTGCAGGAACGTCACGGCGATAACGAATTCGTTCCACGCGTTGAGGCCGACGATGATGGCGACCGTCAACAGGCCCGGCCGCATCATCGGCAGTACGACATAGAAGAAGGTCTGCCAGGCTTTCGCGCCGTCGACCTGGGCCGCTTCCTCCAGCGCATAGGGAATTGAAAGCACATAAGTCCGCAGCAGGAAGATCGCGAACGGCGAAAACATCGCCGTGTAGATCAGCGCCACCGCCGGAATGGAGTTCACCAGGCCCAGCTTGGCGTACATGAAGTAGAGCGGATACAGATAGAGCTGAACCGGCACCGTGATCGACGCCATGAAATAGAATGTCAGGATACGCCAGCCGCGCCCTTTCTGGCGCGCCAGGACATAGGCGCAGGGGGCCGCCGTCGCGCACACCATCAGGATGGTCAGCGCGGCGACCTGCGCACTGTGCAGCAGGCTCGAACCGAGCGAGGCGTTCCGCCACGCCGAACTGAAATTTTCCCACTGCACCACCGCTGGCAGGCTGAACGGGCTCGCGTTGATCTCCGCCGTCGTCTTGAGCGCATTGAGCACCGCCAGCGCGATCGGCAGCAGCGACGCGAATGCTGCAACGCCGATCAGGATCAAGGCGAGCGTCTTGCCCCATCGCGTATCGGTCATGTCGGTTGCGCACCGTCTCGGCTTTGCAGCCGCAGGTAAAGCGCCGTTGCACACAGGCCGAACAGGCTCATCACGCAGGCAACGGCTGCGGCCTGGCCGACATCGCCGTCGAAGAAGGCATGACGATAGGCCAGTGTCGCAAGCACCTCGCTGCCGTAGGCCGGTCCACCACGGGTGACGATGAAAATGAACTCGAAGACCTGGAACGACCAGATCACCGTGAGAATGAGCATCAGCACGAAGGTCGGGCGGATACCGGGCAGCAGCACGTAACGCAGCAACGCGAGAAACCCGGCACCGTCGAGCCGCGCCGCCTCGATCTGGTCCACGCTGATCTGGCGCATCGCGGCCAGGAAAACGACCGCAAGAAAACCCCACCAATGCCAGATGTCGACGGCAGCAACCGCATAGAGCGAACGATCAGGATCGGCGAGCGGATCAGCCAGCGAGAAGCCGTGCCCGTTCAACCAGGCCAGCACCCCGGTGGCGGGGCTGTAGATCATGCCCTGGAAGATTCGGCCGATCACCGCCACGGCGAGAATCCGTGGCAAAAAGATGATCGATTGCACCACAAGCCGGCCGCGAGGCGCCAACAGCAGTGCAGCCGCCATGACGATGGCCATGGCCACCGGCACGGTGAGGAAAATCAGGGTCCACACCAGATTGTTTGACAGCGCCGACCAGAATACCGGATCGTCGACCATATGCTGGAAATTCTGCAGGCCGATCCAGACCGGCATGCCGACGCCATCCCACGCCATGAAAGCGGCCGCGAACGTCAGCACAGCCGGTACCAGGATGATCACCACATTGATCAGGACGGCGGGAAGCGCGAACCACCACATGCGACAGTCTCAGGTGGTACGCGGCGGAAGCGGCGGCGCCTTGCCATCCCTGAATTCCTGGGCGAACAGCGTCTGCATGCGGCCGAGATAGGCCTCGGTGGTGATGCGGTTGAGCCAGACCTGCTCGATGCCCTCGATCAGATAGCTGTTGGTGGCGCCGGGCCAGAACGTCCATGTCGTAAAGCCGTAACGGCCCTTGTCGAACGCGTCGTGCATCTGCGACACGGTCTTCTCGAACAGGGGATAGGAAAATCCCTTCAGCATCTCCGGCGGCAGGTCCTTGACCGGCAGCGCCAATTTGCCCGGCCAATCCCGGTTCATGTCCTGGTAGAATTTCCGCGACAGCATGAAGTCGAACACCGCAGCCGCGCCTTCGGGGTTCCGGGAATTTTTCGCGATCGACAGTGTCGCGCCGCAGGCCAGCTGGAACAACGGACCGCTGAAAGCGGATCCAAGGCTGGGAACAGCCGCCACGTCCATCACCGTGTCCGGGTTCGACATCCCGTACGACTTGGTGCCGAACGTCCAGGTCCCACCCAATGCCATGGCGGCCTTGCCGTTGACGGCTTGCAGGAAGCCCTGCTCGATGCTGAGCGAGAAATAATTCTTGCCAAAATATCCTTTGCTGTACCAGGCCTTTGAAAGTTCGACGGCTTCCACGAACGGCGCCGACGTCCAGGGCAATTCGCCGCTCAGGGCCTTGCGAACATTCTCAGGGCCGGCAACGTTGTTGAGAAACACCGTCATCAGCCATTCGTTGACACCCTTCCAGTCGGCATTGCCGGCGCCGAACGGAACGATACCCTTCGCCAGCGCCGCGTCGGCCACCTGTTCCATTTCCGCGCGGTTGGTGGGAAGCGTCCAGCTGTTCTGGCGAAACACCTCCTTGTTGTAGAAGAGATGCAGCGACTCGTAGTCGCGCGGCAGCGCATAGAGCTTGCCGCCATACACGCCGGTGTTGAGCAGCGCCGGCAGGAAACGCTCTTTCCATTTGTAGGTTTCGGCAAAACCATCGAGCGGAAGAACCTGGCCGGCATTGGCGATCGCCGTGAGGTAGGCGGGGCCGTTCGTCTGAACGATATCCGGCCCGTTGCCCGCAACGAGCGCGATCTTCAGCAGGTTGTTGACCGCCGCGCCCTTCACTTCCACCTGAAGCAGGTATTTGTCCTGGGACGCGTTGAAGGCATCGACCAGGTTCTGCCGCAACGCCGCCTGGCCGTCCGAATTGGCCTGCGCAAACCAGAATGTCACGACCTTGCGCCCGTCCTGAGCCACGGCCGCACGTTTGGGCAGCCCGAGCGCGAGTGCGGCAGCAGGAAGCGTGGCGACAAGCTGGCGGCGTGACAACGGCATGAGCGGGCTTCCTCGTCCTGGGATCGTCTCTCGGAATTGCTTCTTGGGATCGTTACGACCGGATTGTTGATTTCCTTTAGTTATACGTATAACTTGAGGTTCAGCGGACGGTCAACATGGAGATTCCGCGCGCGATGGATGATCGGCGGGTGAGGCATAAGGCGCGCAGTTCCGCCCGCCCGACACAGAAGGATATCGCTGCGGCGGCCGGCGTGTCGCAGGCAACGGTCTCGATGGTGCTCAACAAGGCGGAAACGCCGTCGGTTCCGGACGCCACCCGCGCACGCATCCTGAAGCTGGCGGGAGAGCTCGCCTACCAGCCCAACCATCCGGCGCGAACTCTTCGCAACGCCCGAACCATGACGCTGGCCTGCGTCATTCCGGACATCACGAACCCGTTCTATCCGGGACTGGTGCGCGGCCTGCAGACCATCGCGGCACCTGCCGGCTACGACGTTCTGATCTATGACACCGACGGCCTGGTCGAGGGCGAACAACGCGCCATCAACTGGCTGCAGCAGGGGCGCGCCGATGGCGTGGTCGGCGCGTTCTTTCATTTGCGGGCGCCGGATCTCGCGGTGCTGGCGCGCAACACGATTCCGGTGGTGCGGCTGGAGAGCCAGAACAAGGCCCGCGGTACGCTTCCCATCGACAGCGTTTTTATCGACAACACCGAGGCCGCGGCAGCCATGACCCGGTTTCTGATCGGCCGCGGCCATCGGCGGATCGCCATGATCCTGGGCGAGTTCGGCCCGGGGCAGCGGCGCGCGCTGGGCTACGAGACGGTGATGCGGGACGCCGGATTGGCGACCGATTTCATAACCGACAAGACCTATTCCGCGGAAGCCGGTGCCCGCGCCATGCAGAGTTTGCTGGCGAAAGGACGGAAACGGCCGACGGCCGTGTTCGGCGCCAACGACATGCTGGCGCTCGGCGCCATGCAGGCCGCCCAGGCCGCGGGGCTGACAATCCCGCAGGACATCGCGATCGTCGGATTTGACGATATTCCAACGGCGAAATTGCTCGGATTGACCACCGTCCGCCAGCCTGAATTCGAACTGGGCTCGCTGGCCGCCCGAACCCTGATCGAACGCCTGCAACCGGGTGGCCTGAAGGCGCCCGGCAAGAGTCTCGAGCTGAAATTCGAGATCGTTGAGCGATCGTCAGCATGACCACACACACGACTGCCTGGAGATATCAGTGACATCCATTCCCCATGACTATGCCGAGCGTGTCTATGCCGGCGTCCTCGGCAAGCTGATCGGTGTGTATCTCGGCCGCCCCTTCGAGGGCTGGAGCTATGAGCGCATCATGCAGGAGCTCGGGCCGATCAATTACTACGTCAACGAGCGCCGCGACGTGAACCTGCGCTCCCATCATCTCGTGGTCACCGACGACGACATCTCCGGCACCTTCGCCTTTCCCCGCGCGCTTGCCGACAACGACTATCCGCGCCGCCTGTCGTCCGAGCAGATCGGACACGCCTGGCTCAACTACATTGTCGAGGAACGCTCGATCCTGTGGTGGGGCGGCATCGGAAATTCCACCGAACACACCGCGTATCTTCGCCTCAAGGCCGGTATCCCGGCCCCGCAAAGCGGATCGATCGCGCTGAACGGCAAGACCGTCGCCGAGCAGATCGGCGCGCAGATCTTCATCGATGGCTGGGCCATGGTCAGCCCCGGCAATCCCGAGCAGGCCGCCTATCTCGCCGAGCAGGCCGGGCGCGTCAGCCACGACGGCGAGTCGGTCCACGCAGCGAAGCTGCTCGCTGCGATGGAGGCCCAGGCGTTCGTCGAGCCGGACGTGCAGAAGCTGCTGCAGGTCGGCCTCGGCTTCGTGCCGAAGGACTCGCTGATCCGTCGCGTGGTCGAGGATGTCCGGGACTGGCACGCGGGGGACAATGGGCGGGACTGGGAGCGAACCCGCGGCCTGATCGCGGAACGCTACGGCTATGACAAGTTTCCGGGCGTTTGCCATGTCGTTCCCAACCACGCCTTGATCATCCTGGCGATGCTGTATGGGCAAAACAGCTTTCAGGAGACGATGCGGATCGTCAACACCGCCGGATGGGATACCGATTGCAACGCCGGAAACGTCGGATGCCTGTTCGGAATCCGGAATGGCCTTGCCGGCATCGATGCCGGCCCGGATTGGCGCACGCCCGTTGCGGACCGCATGTACATTTCATCCGCGGACGGTGGCGGCGCGATCACGGATGCGGTGATCGAAGCCAGATCCCTGATCGTCGCAGGCTACAGGCTTGCGAGCGAACCCGTGCCGGCAGCGCCAAAGCAGGGTGCGCGTTTCCATTTCTCGTTTCCCGGCAGCCTGCAGGGATTCTGTGGCGAGACCGGCGCGCCGGCGCACCTCCATCCCGTTGCTCTGGACAATGTGGCGGGGCACAGCCGGTTGGGCGCGCGCAGCCTCGCCATCGGCTTTCGCCATCTGGCGCCGGGCCGCGTCGCCCGCGTGGCATCCCCGACATTCTTCGGCAAGGATGTCCTGACCATGCCGATCTATCAAATGACCGCCTCGCCGACATTATATCCGGGGCAGATCGTGGAATGCGGGGTTGAGGCGGACGCCTCCAACAGCGGCGCCGTTGCCGTCCGATTGTACGTCGGCGTGTTCGCGGAGAATGACGAGCCGATCAAGATCCACGGTGAAACCCGCGAACTGGCGCCGCAGGCCGACGCCATCATGATGTGGCGGCTTCCCGACACCCGAGGATATCCGATCCACGAGATCGGGCTTGAAATCGAAGCCCACGATCCGCTGGGCGTCGACGGCACGATCTACCTGGACTACATGCGCTGGGATGGTGCTCCGACCGTAACACTGCGCCGACCTGACACCGAGAGCGCGATGTGGAAACACGCCTGGGTCAACAATGTCAGCCAGTTCCAGACGCGGTGGGAGGGGTTGCGCGCAACGAACGGCGACGGCCTGGGCTTCATCGCGCAGGGTACGCGGGAGTGGACGAATTACGAGGTTGCGGCGACCATCACGCCGCTGGTGGCGAAGGCATGGGGCCTGGCGGCACGGGTCCAGGGCCGCGAACGCTATTATGCCCTGATGTTCGATCAGGCCGACGGCGGACGCGTCCGGCTGGTGAGGCGGCGTCGTATGGAGACCACCCTCGCTTCGCAGAGTTTTCCCTGGACGCTCGATCAGTCCTATGACCTCAAGCTTCAGGTCAGGGATCGCGAGATCCGCGCCCTGGTCAACGGCAAGCCGATGTTTCAGTTTCACGACTCGTCAGACGACGTCCTGACGGGCGGCGGGATCGCACTGGTGGTCGACACCGGCTCGGTCTCGACCCCGGAAGTGCATGTCGCTCCGCTGTAGGGAGCCGAGCAGCCGCCACCGACTTGACCGTGGCGGCTGCCAACCCCTCACCACGTATCCACGCACGGCCGCTTGCGGCCGGTGCGATGCGGGGGCTTTGGCGCCGATCGAAAACCCTTCATGATCCAGTCGCGGGTCTCGATCGGATCGATCACCTGGTCGATCTCCAGCACCGAGGCGATGTTGATCGCCTTGCCTGTCTCGTAGAACTTGGCGACCATGTCCCTGAAGAACTTGTCGCGCGCCACCGGGTCCGCGATCGCCTCCATCTCCTTGCGGTAGCCGAGCCGCACCGCGCCCTCAAAACCCATGCCGCCGAATTCGCCGGTCGGCCATGAGATGGTGAAGTTCTGGGCATGGAAGCCGCCGCCGGCCATCGCCTGGGCACCGAGGCCATAACCCTTGCGCAGCACCACGGTGAAATACGGCACGGTGATGCTCGCCGCGGTGACGAACATGCGCGAGACGTGACGCACCAGCGCGGTCTTCTCCGCTTCCGGTCCGACCATGAAGCCCGGCGTGTCGCACAGCGACACGATCGGGATGTCGAAGGCATCGCAGAGCTGCACGAAACGCGCCGCCTTGTCGCCGGCGTCGGCATCGATCGCGCCGCCGAGATGTTTTGGATTGTTGGCCAGCAATCCGAACGGCTGGCCGTCGATGCGAACGAAGGCCGTGACGATGCCGATGCCGAACTCCGGCCGCAGTTCCAGCACCGAGCCATGATCCGCCAGCGCCTCGATCACAGTGCGGATGTCATAGACCCGCAGCCGGTTTTCCGGGATCACCCGCCGCAGCAAACGCTGGTCCGGCGCGCTCCAGTCCTTGATCGGCCCCTGGAAATACGAGAGGTAACGCTTTGCCGCATCGACCGCCTCGATTTCGTCCTCGACCAGCACATCGACCACACCGTTCGGCACCTGGAAGCTCATCGGGCCGACGTCGTCCGGCTTGTAGACGCCGAGCCCGCCGCCCTCGATCATGGCCGGACCGCCCATGCCCAACGTGGTATCCCTGGTGGCGATGATGACGTCGCAGCAGCCGAGCAGCGCCGCATTGCCGGCAAAGCAGCGGCCCGACACCACGCCGACCAGCGGCACAAGACCACTCAATTTCGCGAACTGACCGAAGGTCGGCACATCAAGGCCGGTGACGCCGAGCCGTTCGGTATCGCCGGGACGGCCGCCACCGCCTTCGGCAAACAGCACCACCGGCGTGTGCAGCTCTTCAGCAAGCCTGAACATCCGGTCCTGCTTCTTGTGATTGCGCTGCCCCTGGGTGCCGGCGAGCACAGTGTAGTCGTAGGCGATCACCATGCAGCGCGCGCGATCTGATTCAAAGTGCCTGCCATTGACCGTGCCGAGGCCGGCGACCAGGCCGTCGGCGGGCGTGTTGCGGATCAGGTCGTCATGAGTACGGCGGGCGCGTTGCGCCGCGAGCGCCAGCGAGCCGTATTCGATGAAGCTGTCGTCATCGACCAACTGCGCGATGTTTTCTCGCGTGGTGCGCTGGTTGGTGTTGCGGCGGCGCGCCACGGAATCAGGCCGGTTCTCGTCGAGAGTGAAGGCCTGGCGCGCCAGCATTTCAGCAAGATCATGCCGGATCGCATCGAGATCGGCAGTGTCGCCGGCCGTCTCGACTTCACCCTCCAGGTCCGCCGGCTCGATGAACACGATGGGATCGTCCTTGTAGAGGGTATCGCCGACCGCGGCCGCGACCAGCCGGATGAAACCGCCCTGCTCGGCCGCGACCAGGTGCTCCATCTTCATGGCTTCGAGCACGGCGATCTGCTGGCCCGGGCGCACTTCGTCGCCATCCTTGACGGCGACGGCGACGACCGTGCCCTGCAACGGCGCCGCCACCGCGACCGACCCGGTGGGCGCCACATGTTTCGGACCGGCCACTGCTGTGCCCACTGAATCCGCCTTGCCCGCAAAGAACAGGTGCGGATGCGTCGCCGCGGCGCCGGCAGCCAGTTCGGCGCCATGCTCTTCGACAAAACGCGTGTTGACGCGGTTGTCGATGAACGCCTTGTGGGTCAGCAGCGCCTGCAGGAACGACAGGTTGGTCGCGACCCCTTCGATCCGCGCCTCGCAGGCAACGCGGTAGGCCTTGGCCGCCGCATCGGCAAACACCGGAGAAGCGGAATGCACGATCAACTTGGCCAGCAATGAGTCAAACGACGTGCCGGTCCGATAGCCGGTGTAGCCGAAACTGTCGACACGGATGCCCGGCCCCGACGGCAGATCGAACGCGCTCAGCGTCCCGCTGCTGGGCTGGGTGTTGCCGGCGCCATCCATGGTTTCCATGTTGACGCGCAACTGGATCGCATAACCGCGCGGCGCCGGGATTTGCGATTGGGTGAGGCCGAGGTCGGCCAAAGTGCGCCCCGCGGCGATACTCAATTGGGTGCCGACGAGATCAATCCCGGTGACTTCTTCCGTCACCGTGTGCTCGACCTGAAGCCGCGGGTTGGCTTCGATGAAGGCGAAGAACGCGCCCTCTTCCGGATCGCTGGCGTCGACAAGAAACTCGAAGGTGCCGAGATTGTCGTATTTCGCCGCTTTTGCCAGCGTCAGCGCCGCATCGGTGATCCGCGCGCGCAGCTGTGGCGTCAGCGACGGGCTCGGCGCAATCTCGATCAGCTTCTGGTTGCGCCGCTGGATGGTGCATTCCCGTTCCCAGACATGGGACACGTTGCCTGAGCGATCGCCGATGATCTGCACCTCGATATGCCGCGCATCCTCGACCAGGCGCTCGACATAAACGGTGTCGTCGCCGAACGCCGCCTTGGCCTCGGAACGGCAGCGCGCATAGGCTTCCGCCACGTCAGCCGCCCGCCGCACTGCGCGCATGCCGCGGCCGCCGCCGCCGGACACCGCCTTGATCATCATGGCGCCGCCGCCAAGCGCGTCGAAGAACGCCATGGCCTCGTCGAGGCTGGTGGCGCCGACCGTGCCCTCGATCACCGGCACGCCGACCGACGCCGCGAGCTTGCGGGCCGCGATCTTGTCGCCGAACAGCTGCAGCGCCGCAGGCTGCGGCCCGACAAAGGTGATGCCTTCCTCGGCGGCACGCCGCGCCAGGACGACATTCTCGCTGAGGAAGCCGTAGCCGGGATGGATGGCGTCGCAGCCGGTCTGCTTCGCCGCCGCAATGAGTCCCTCGATATCGAGATACGCTGCGGCTCCGGCGCGGCCCAATGGATAGGCTTCGTTCGCCTTGCGCACATGCAGCGACGCCGCGTCATCGGCGGAAAACACTGCGACGGTGGTCATGCCGAGGTCGGCGGCCCCGCGCGCGATCCGGATGGCGATCTCACCGCGATTGGCGATCAATAGTTTCTTGAACAGCACGTTACGCATCGAGAAGCTTGCCCAGTTCGTTTTTCTTGACCTTGCCCGTCGCCGTCATCGGCAGTTCGCCGACAATCCGCACTTCAGGCACCTTGAACACCGCCATCCGCTCGCGGCACCAGTCCTCGATCGCCTTCGCGGTGACGCCGGCTGGCGCGTCCGCTTTCAGCAGGACGAAGGCGACCGGCACCTGCCCGCGCTCCTCGTCGGCGCGCGGCACCACCCCGGAGCCACCAAGTGCAGGATGCTGGCCGAGCAGCGCCTCGATCTCGCCGGGGAATACGCTCATGCCCTTGACCTTGATCATCTCCTTGCGCCGGCCGAGATAGTGCAGATAGCCCTCTTCATCGATCACGCCGATGTCGCCGGAATGCAGCCAGCCGTTGCGCAGCGTCTCCGCCGTCGCCTCCGGCTTGTTCCAGTAGCCCTTCAGCAGCGAGGGCGTGCGGCAGCAGATCTCCCCCTCGGCCCCGAGCGGCAGGATGGCGCCGGTCTCGAAATCGCAGATCTTGAACTCCGTGCCGGGCACCGGCAGCCCGACAAAGGTCGGCCGTGATTTCAGGTCGAAGTCGTCATCCTGCATGCCCGTGGTGAAGCTGTCGGAAGTGTGGGTCTCGGTCATGCCCCAGGCGGATTCCGCCAGCACGGTGCCGACTTCCTGCTGCCAGCGGCGGCGATAGTCCATGTTCAGTTTCTTGACGAACGACACCACCCGCACGTTGCTCAGCGAACTCAGATCGAATTCACGGAACCTTGGATGGTCCATCAGCTCCAGCGCGCCATCGACCGGCATGGCCGTGCCTGTCACCCTGTAGCGCTGGATGGCGGAGAGCACTGCGACCGGGTCCCAGCGCGTCAGCAGCACCAGGGTCGAGCCATTGAACACCGGGAAGATGAGGCACATGTTCTCGCCGGCGATCCAGAATTCCGGAAAGAAGCTCAGCGAAATCGAATTGTCCGGCGGCGGCGCCAGCGACGAGTTGGCCGCCACCGTGTAGATCATGTCGCCCTGGGTATGGATGCAGCCCTTCGGCATGCCGGTGGTGCCGCCGGTGTAGTTCAGCGCGGCGATGTCGTCGAGCGAATCGCCCCTCGGAAACGACGGCTTGTCGATGGTGGCCAGCACCGGCATCATGTCGACGGCATCCGGACAGGCGATCTTCGGCGCCCGCGCGGCGCTCGGCGCCGGAATCTCCGGCTCTGCCGGCATCACGTCGGCGAAACTTGTGACGATCAGGCGGCGCAGCCTGGTGTCCGGCAGCACCTCACGCACCACCGGCATCAGTTGATCGAGCGCCACGATGGTCTCCGAGCCGCAATCGTTGACCTGGTATCCGAGCTCAAAGGCTTTCGACAGCGGGCTCACGGGGCAATGTACCGCGCCGAGTTTCAGGATGCCGAAGAATGCGATGTGGAACTGCGGACAGTTCGGCAGGAATACCGAGACGCGGTCGCCCTTGCCTACGCCCTGCTGCGACAGCATCGTGGCGAAGAGGTCGCTTTGCCGGTCGAGCTCGCCATAGGTGGTCACGGCGCCATAAAAGATCACCGCCGGCTTGTCCGGTGTGAGCCGGGCAAACGTCCGCAGATACTCGGTCAACGGTTTTTCGCCGTGGGGATAGGCGATCTCGCGATTCAGATCCTTCGGCCAGGCCTTGTGGACCAGGTCGCGCAGGGTTTCCAGGTACTTTTCTTCTTCGATTGCTGGTTGCTGGGACATGTGGATCACTCGTCAGGCTTTGGCTGGAAAGAGCTGGGCTGGAGAGAATTGGGCTTGAGAGACGGAGAACGGTTGGAGCGTTTCGGCGAGATGACAGGCCACGATCTGGTCCGGCGCCAAAACCCGATCGACCGGTGGGGTGGTCTTGCAGATGTCGGCAGCGTGCGGGCAGCGCGGATGAAACTTGCATCCCGGCGGCGGCGCCATGGCGCTGCCGATCTCGCCATGGATGACGCCGACCGGCGCACGATGATCCGGATCCGGCCGCGGCACCGACGCCAGCAGCGCTTGCGTATACGGATGCCGGGGCCTGGAGAACACGGCGTCGGTCGGGCCGAGCTCGACCATGCTGCCGAGATACATCACGCCGACGCTGGAACTGAAGTGCTCGACCAGCGCGAGATCGTGGGCGACGACCAGATAGGTCAGGCCGAACTCGTCCTGGATATCGGCGAGCAGGTTGAGGATCTGGGCCCGGATCGAGACGTCGAGTGCGGAAATCGGTTCGTCCAGCACCATGAATGACGGCTTCAAGGCGAGCGCGCGCGCAATGGCGATGCGCTGGCGCTGGCCGCCGGAGAATTCGTGCGGATAGAGATCCGCCGCGGTGGCCGGCAGGCCGACCACGTCGAGCAGTTCGGCCACGCGTTGGCGCCGGCTGGCGCGATCGCCGATGCCATGCGCCATCAGCGGCTCCGCAATGATGGTATGCACCCGCAGCCGCGGATTGAGCGAGGAATACGGGTCCTGGAACACCGCCTGGACCTGCCGCCGGTAGGCGTGCAGTTGCGACGACGTCGCTGTGGCGAGATCGGCGCCATCGAACAGGATCTGGCCCGAGGTCGGCTTTTCCAGGCCGAGCACCAGCTTGGTCACGGTGGTCTTGCCGCAGCCGGACTCACCGACCAAAGCAAACGTCTCGCCGCGACCGATGGTGAAGCTGACGTCTTCGACCGCCCGCACCACGCCACCGCCACGCACCGGAAATCGCTTGGTCAGGTTGCGGATTTCGAGCAGCGGCTTGCGCGGCGCGACTGATGGATGAGGCGCTGTCGTGACGATGGCCCCCGTCATGGCCGTGGCTCCGCCAGCCAGCAGGCGGCCTTATGCCCGCGCGACACCTCGACCTGCGGCGGATAGTCATCGCATCGTGGCATACGCTGGGCGCAGCGGGCCGCAAACCGGCAACCCTTGGGCGGGTTGATCAGGCTTGGCGGCTGGCCGGCAATCGCCTCCAGCCGGCGCCGGCGGCGTCCCAGATGCGGGATCGAATTCAGCAGGCCGCGGGTGTAGGGATGCACCGGGTTGCGGAAGATCTCCCTGACATCGCCGCTTTCCACAACGCGGCCGGCATACATCACGGCGACGCGATGGCAGATGCCGGCGGCAACGCCGAGGTCGTGGGTGATCAGGATGATGCCGAGGCCGCTGTCGCGTTGCAGTTCGCGGAACAGCTCCATCATCTGGACCTGGATGGTGACATCGAGGGCGCTGGTCGGCTCGTCGGCGATCAGGAGGCGCGGCGAACACGCGATCGCCATGCCCGTGACAACACGCTGGCGCATGCCACCGGAAAACTGATGCGGATAGTCGTCGATGCGCTTGGCCGGCGACGGGATCCGCACCCGCGACAGCACGGCCTCCACCGCCTTGCGCACCGCACCGCGCCCCTTGGCCAGATCGTGATAACGAAACGGCGCGCCGACCTGATCGCCGACACTGAACACCGGATTGAGCGAGGTCAGCGGATCCTGCGACACCATGGAAATCCGCCGCCCGCGCCAGTCGCGCGCGATCTCGGCTTCGCTCAGCCTGGTCAGGTCGGTGCCGTCGAGCGTAATCGAACCTTCGACAATGCGGCCGCTCGGTTTCGGCAGCAGCCGCAGCATCGAGAGGCTGGTCATGGTCTTGCCGGATCCGGACTCCCCGACCACCCCCAGGGTCTCGCCCTCGGCGACCTCCAGATCCACACCATCGACCGCGCGCACCACGCCGCGCTTCAAATAGAGATAGGTCTTGAGGTTCTCGACCTTGAGCAAGGGCGGCTTCGGCGCAGGGATCGAGGTTGCAGCATCGGTCATGTCAGAGTTGCCTGCGCTTGGGATCGAGGGTGTCGCGCAACCAGTCACCGATCAGGTTGGCGGACAGGCACGTCAGCATGATCGCGACGCCGGGCAGCGTGATCGCCCACCAGGCGTTGGAGATGTATTGCCGCGCATCGGCGAGCATCAGGCCCCACGACACGTCCGGGCTCTGGATGCCGAGACCGAGGAAACTGAGCGACGCCTCGAAAATGATGACCTGGCCGACCTGCAGAGTGGCCAGCACCAGCAGCGTGTTCAGCACATTGGGCAGCAGGTGGCGCATGAAGATCGTTGCCGTCGAACATCCGGCGACCTTGGCAAGCGCGACATAGTCGCGCTGCTTCAGCGACATGATCTCGCCGCGGATGATCCGCGCATACCAGGTCCAGTAGGTGATGGAGATCACCACAATGACGGTCGTGAGGCTCGGCGACAGCACGGTGGCAATCACCAGCGCCAGCGCCAGCGACGGGATCGACATCTGGATATCCACCAGCCGCATGATGATGGCATCGACGCTGCGGCCGAAATAGCCGGCGATCATGCCCACCAGCGCGCCGATGCCGCCGGAAATCACGATCGCATAGGCGGCAACCGTCAGCGAAATGCGCGCGCCGGCCATGATCCGGCTCAGGACGTCGCGCCCGAGATTGTCGGTGCCGAGCGGATAGTCGAGCGAGCCGCCCTCCTGCCAGAACGGCGGGTGAAACGCCGCGCCAAGGTCAAGGCCGTTCGGATCGTGCGGCGTGATCGCCTCGCCGCCGATGGCTGATATCACCACCAGGCCGAAAATCAGCAGTGATACATACGGCAAGCCGCCACCGAACAGGCCGCGCAGCCAGCGCTGCGAGGCGGATCGCTCTGGCCCGCCATAGGATGCGTCGAGATCAACCATCGTGGCGGATCCTCGGGTCGATCAGGCCGTAGCTGAGATCCACCAGCAGGTTGGAGGCGACGAACAGGATCGAGGTGAAGAGTACGCCCGCCTGCACCACCGGAAAGTCGCGCGCGAACACCGCTTCCACCACGGTGCGGCCAAGGCCGGGCCAGGCGAAGATCACTTCGACCACGAAGGCGCCGCCGAGCATCGAGGCGAAATAGACGCCAAGCACGGTGACCAGCGGCACCGCGGCATTGCGGAACGCGTACTTCCACACCAGCAGCCGCTCCGGTGCGCCAAGCGCGCGGCCCATGCGGATGTAATCGCTGTCGAGCACATCCAGCATCGCCGAGCGCACGATCCTGGTTTGCGCCGCGACCGGATACCAGCCCAGCGCGATCGCCGGCAGGATGATGTGGGAGATGCCGCCGGCGCCGAACGCCGGCAGCCAGTTCAGGTGCACCGAGAACACCAGGATCAGCAGCAGGCCGACCCAGAACCCCGGCATCGCCTGGCCGAGCATGGCAAAGCCCTTAGCGATCCGGTCGATCCAGCCGCCGCGATGCACCGCCGACAGCACGCCCAGCGGCACCGCCAGCAAAATCGAAAACAGCAGCGCCGACAGCGCAAGCGCAATGGTGGCCGGCAGCCGGTCCAGCACCAGATCGAGCGCCGGCATCTGCCAGCGGTAGGAATTGCCGAAATCGCCCGTCAGCGCGTGGCTGGCGAAGATCAGGTATTGCATCCATATTGGTTTATCGAGACCCATCGCCTCGCGGGTCTGGTCGATCAGGGCCTGCGGCGCATCGACCGGCAACAGCAGGACGATCGGATCTCCCGTCATCCGGGAGATCACGAAAATCAGGATCGACGCACCGATGATGCTGACGATGCCGTGCAGCAGCCGGCGCAGGGCGTAGGAGAGCATGCGTTTTGCTCCTGCGGTTCAGGCCCGCATCATTTCTTCAAGCCGATTTCCTGGAAACCGCGCCAGGCGCCGGGGAACGGCCATGGCGTGAAATCGACCTTGTCGCGCCACGCCAGCGTGATCACGGGACGATAGGTCGTCACGCCGCCGAGCACATTGTCGTGCTTGTACCTGGCGATCTTGCGGATCAGCTCTTCGCGCTTGGCCGGCTCCATGGTGCCCTTGAGCTCTTCGACCATCGCATCGGCCTGCTTGTCGTCGGTGTAGGAATAGCTGCCCCAGCCCTTGCCGGGGACGAAGCTGTGGAGATGCCCGCCCCATGGCGTCGCCGGATCGCCGGGCAGTCCCTGGCTCCACATCCAGCTCAGCACACCGTCCATTTCCGGCGGACCATTGCGCCCACGCCGGCCGAGGTTGATCCAGGCGCCATATTCCAGCCCCTGCACCTTGCAGCGGATGCCGACCACGCCGAGATAGGCGAACACCGCTTCGCCCATTTCCTTGACATTGGGCTCGCGCGGCGTGGTGAGGTTGTAGCAGGGCGTGTCGAAACCGTTGGGATAGCCGGCCTCCGTGAGCAGCCGCTTGGCCTCCTTGGGATTGTAGGCATACGGCTTGAGGTCCGGATCGTAGCCGGTGCTGCCCTTGCCGACCTCGGCGTAACGTTCGCCCTGCCCGAACAGCACGCTCTTGATGATCGCGTCCATGTCGATGGCCTGCGCCACGGCCTGGCGCACTTTCAGCTTGTTGAACGGCGACGTCGGGTTGTAGCTCGGGAAGTCGATATAGAGGTTGTTGCCGGAGATGGCGGTGAAGGTCTTCACGCCTGGCATCTTCTTGAACTCGGCGACCATCGACGGCGGCACGTTGTCGATCCAGTCGACGGCACCGGTCTTGAAGGCAGCCACCCGGGTCAGATCCTCCGGAATGATCTTGATGGTCAGGTTCTTGACCTTGGGGCGCGTTTCCTTGTTCCAGTAATCGTCGAACGCCTCGAGCTTCAGCTCCTCCTTGACCGAGCGCGAAACGAACTTCCACGGACCGGTGCCGACCGGGGCCTTGGCAAAGCCATCCTCGCCGACCTTCTCGAAATACTTTTTCGGCAACGCCCAGAGCTGCAGCGCACCCGCGATGTAATCGCCGTCCGGCGACTTGAAGTGGATACGGAAATGCAGGTCGTCGACGATCTCGAATTTCTCGACATTGGCCTGCAGATGCGACCAGCGCGAGATCTTGGGATCGCGCAGCCGCTCGTAGGAGAACTCGAAGTCGGCCGAGGTCAGCGGATCGCCGTTGTGAAACTTGACGCCTGGGCGCAGCTTCACATCGATCACCGCCTTGCCGTCCTGCTGCTGCAGTTCCCAGGACTCGGCGAGCCAGTTGACCGGCTTCTGCTGCGGGTCCCAACGCACCAGCTGCTCGAACATCTGGCCGATGAAGTAGTGATCGACGCCGGCGGAATATTTGGTGGGATCAAGCGTGGTGCCCTCGGCGCCGAAAGCGACGGTCAGATCACCGGACGCCTGCGCGGAAACCAGCGACGGGCACAGCGCCACGCCCAACGCAAACATGATGCTTGTGATCTTCATCACCGATCCCTCCCTGGTCTTCCGGCGTTTTTTGCTGTGCCGCTTCTTCATGATCGATTCCGAAACCACCCGCTTTGCGCGAACGCGGCCCGCCGGATCGGGATCATGCTTGAACGCTTCACCCGACCATGAGCTTGCTCTATTGTCAATTGTCAACAATTGGACAAGCGCGGCAAACCGCGCCTATATTCCGTCCATTGGAAATAGCCGCTCGCTTATTCGCAGGACACGATTGCCGGACATGGATCAGATCGCGCTGGACCGAAAACCGAAACCACGCCGCCGCGGCGAACGCACGCGCACGATTCCCGAGCAGATCGCCGATCACGTCAGCAATGCGATCGTCAATGGCGAGTATCGCGACGGCGAGCGGATTCGCGAACAGGAACTCGCGACGCTCTACGGCGTCAGCCGCGGCCCGGTGCGCGAAGCGATCCGCGCGCTGGAGCAGCGCGGGCTGGTGAATTTCTTTCCCCGGCGCGGCGCCTATGTCGTCAATGTCACGCTGGATACCATTGTCGAGATCTTCAATGTCCGCGCGGCGCTGATGGGCCTTGCCGCACGCGATCTGGCGCGCCGCAAGGACCCACAGCCGCTTCTCGATCTGCAGGCCGGCATTGCCGACTTGCGGGAATTGGCAAAGGCCCGCGCCACGCCGCCCGACCGCTTCGCGCGCGCGGTGGCGCGGATCGGCGGACTGGTCGCATCGCGCTGCGGCAACCAGTACCTCGCCCGGCTGTTGCGCCACCAGCTCGACCGCACCCTGTGGGGGTTCATCTGGCGCGATCGTCCACTGGACTTCTTCACTCCGCGCCGTCAGCTCTCAGCCGTTCGCGAGTGGGAAGACCTGGCGGCCGCCATCGCAGCCAAACGGGACGGCGACGCCGAGCGCTCGCAGCGGCTGATCTTCTTCAATGCCCGCGATGCCGCGATAGCGACGCTGCAAAAGAGCCGGGGCGGCAAAATCGATCGCGCCCATCTCATCAAGGATTGATCAGCCGGGTCTGCAGACTGGCATGCCTGCCAAGCCCTGCAAGCCGCCATCCATCAGGCCGGAAGCCGCGGCAGCGCATAACCCGCGTCATGAGAAAGCCGCACGACGGACTCGACAAGCTTCTCTCCTTGAATTCGACGCCAGCCGTCGTCGATCAACAAACGTCCATCCCGCTTGCGGACGATGCCATCGACGATCACCGTGTCGACATTTCCAGAATGCGCCTGCCCAACCACCGAGAAAACCGGGTCGTGAACCGGAAACAGATTCAATTCATCGGCCTTCAGCATGATCAGGTCGGCCTTCATGCCCGGCTTCAGCACGCCGATGTCCCGCTCCATCATCAGCGCTTTCGCTCCCGCCGTTGTGACCCAGCGCAGCGCTTCGCGAGACCGCGTGACGGGATGCCCACCGCGTTGCTGGTTGCTGCCGTTGCGCACGAACAGAAGGGCTGTCTGCATCTCGCGCCAGAGACTGCCTGAGACCATTGCCTCGACATCGATGCCAATCGACGGCACGGCGCCATGGTCCATCACCCGCATCATGGCGGTCATGTTCGGATAGTCGTGCAACTCGTTCATGTTGGTGCACGTGATCGAACAACCTGCATCGAGCAGGCGGCCGATTTCATCGGCAGACAGATGATTGCAGTGAACAAGATTATGATCGGGGCCGAGCAGCCCCATCGACAGCAACCGCTCGTAACCGTCCGGAACGATCGCATTTGCGCTGGACTTCGTCACGTGGGATGAGGCAAGCAAGCCCAGTTCCCGGGCGAGCCGCACATTGTGCAGGGACGCCTCCCAGTCCGCCCAATGCGGCCCGGCAATGCCGAGCGCAAGCTTGACCCGGCCCGCGTGCGCAAAGCGGCTTGCCTGCAGCGCCCTGACTCGATCGGCCGGATGCAGGCGCCGCGAAGGCAAGGCGCCTGGTTTCGCCGGCTCCCGCAACCCGTCACCATGCACGAAGACCGCACGAATTCCGGAATCAACCAGCGCATCCACCGAACGTTCGGCCTGTTCGATGGTGCGCAGGTTATGGGAATAATCGAGCAGCGTGGTCACACCGCTGTCGAGCTGGCTCAGCGCGCCAAACAAAGTACCGAGATAATTGTCCTCCGGTTCGAACCGGGTGGCGATGTCGCCATAGAAAATCCGGAAGTAGTCCGCCGACTGCCATTCCGAGCCGACGCCGCGGAAGCCGGCCTGGAAGGTGTGCAAGTGCATGTTGACCAGTCCCGGCATGACAATCATGCGAGAGCCATCGATTACGCTGTCAACGGGAATGGCAAGATTCGGGCCGATCGCCTCGATCCGGTCGTCCGCGACAACGAGGTCGACGTTCCTGACATCGCCAATCCGATCATCCATCGAAATCAGCCAGCCGCACCGAACAAGAGTTCGCTTCATCTCACCCTCCAGAGCCCTCGCTCAAAGGCAGTTGCATCATCGATCGGATTCCCGGGCGAGCGCTCGCCAGCCCGCTTTCCACGGTTACTGTCCCTGGCCTGGTACCTTCAGGCTACCTTGAGGGTGAAATCGCCCGCGCGCATGATGCGCTCAACCGACGCGACAAGCTCGACACGGCGCTTGGCGAGAACGTCATCGGGAAAGACACGGCGCCCGGCCTGCTTCCTGATCACGCCATCGATCATCACGGTATCGACATTGCCGGCATGGGCTTGGTCCGTGATCGACATCAGCGGATCGTGGACCGGGAAAAGATTGAGGTCATCGGCCCGCAGCATCACGATATCGGCTTTCTTGCCGGGGGTAATCGAGCCGATCTGATCCTCCAGCCCGATTGCACGGGCGTTGCCGATGGTCGCCCACATCAGCGCCTCGCGTGATTTTACGGCAATGGTCTTCAGCGGAGGCTTGCCGGCCGCAGCATTGTCGCGCAACGAAGCCCACCGGGCATGAAGAAGAGCAGCTTGCATCTCACGGAACATCTCCCCCGTGACGATCGGCTCCACATCGATGCCGATCGACGGCATGCCACCAAGCTCTCTCACCCGCAGTGTCACCGGATCGGCGGCGTGCCCGTGCAGTTCGACCAGGACCGTTGCGGTGACCGAGGCACCGGCCTCGATCAACGGCTTGAGCTCGTCGTCCTCGATATAATTTCCATGCACGAGATTATGGTCCGGACCGATCAGGCCGGCCTCCACCAGTCTTTTGTAGCCGCCTGGCGTGACCTGATCGGCGATCTTGCGTGTCGCGTGGGATGTGGACAGCAGATTCAGCTCACGCGCCAATCTGAGATCCTGCTCCGCAACCTCGTAGGTGCCCCAGTGCGGCCCGAGAATGGCCATGGCGAGCGTCACCAGTCCGTCGTCGGAGGAAAAGCGCGTCTTCCGCAGCGCCTCGATCCGGTCGCGCGGATGCGGCACATGGGTATACGGCAGTTCACCCGGTTTGGCCGGAGGCTTGGCCGTGCCATGCGCGAAGACGGCGCGAATGCCGGTATCCGCAAGCCCGTCGACTGACCGCTCCGCGTGCGCGAGCGAGGTCAGGTTATGACACCAGTCCAGCACAGTCGTGACACCGCCGTCGATCTGGCCGAGTGCGCCGACGAGATTGCCAAGGTAGTTATCCTCCGGACCGTAGTGAGTTGCGAGATTGGCATGAATGTTCTTGTGATAGTCAGGACCAAGCCATTCGGACCCGATGGCGCGCAACCCGGTTTGCCAGGTATGCAGATGAGCGTTGATCAGGCCGGGCATCACGATCTTGTCGCTGGCATCGATCACTTGATCCGCCGTCGCCTCGATGCCCTTCCCTGCCGCGACAATGCGATTGCCTTCGACGAGCACTCGCGCATTGCGGTGATCTCCAATGGCGTCGTCCATGGTGACCAGCCAGCCGCAATCGATCAGAATTCGTTTCATGGTTTTCTCTCCCGGAGGCCGTGCCGGCCGTTTTTTGATCAATGATTATTTCGCTCGCCAGCGATCGACGATATTTCCGATCCTGTCCTGCGCCTTGGTGAGCAGGATACCGATGACCGCCAGCAGTAGCAGAATCGCAAAAACCTGGCCGGTCTCCAGGACCTGGCCGGCCAATTGGAGCTTGGCCCCGAGTCCATAGCGCGCCGTCTGCATCTCGGCCGCAACCACCAGGATGATGGAAATGCCGAGAGCGAGCCGCAGGCCGCCGAAGATGGCCGGTACTGCTGCCGGCAGCACCACCTTGCGCTGGATCTGCACTTTGCTGGCGCCGAGGTCACGCGCTGCCAACACAAGTCCCTCATCGCATTGCCGCACGCCGATGATGGTGTTGATCAGGATCGGGAAGATGCAGCCGAGCGCGGAAAGCGCGATCTGGAAGGCATTGCCGGTGCCGAGCCAGATCACCAGCAGCGGCAGCAGCGCGATCTTGGGCACCGGATAGAGCGCCGCCACGAAAATGTCGGCGACAGCGTAGACCCGCCGTGACATCCCCATCAACAGCCCAAGCGCGATGCCGATGACGGCAGCCAGCAGGAAGCCGCTGAAAATTCGAAACAGCGTGATGGCGAGATCGTAGAATAACTGCTTCGCCGCGAACAGATCGTACAGCGCAACGACCACAATGGATGGTCGCGGCAGAAAGATCTCGGGAATATTCCCGAAGCGCACCGCCAGCTCCCAAAACACCAGGAAACAGGTGATCGCCACCGGCCCGTACCACCAGGTTTCGTCGCGCAGCCGTTCGTCGGCCGGCTGCGATGGTGGAGCGGCTTCGGTTTTGATCAGATTGATGTCGGCCATCTCTCCGCCCTCAATTCATCATTGCTTTGCGAACTTCGTCGCGCAGCAGGCCGTAGATCTCGGCGAACAACTCGCCAAAGCGCGGTTCCTTCTGCACATCGAGGCCACGCGGGCGCGGCAGATCCACCGCAAGAGTGGCTGCGATGCGTCCCGGCCGCGCCGTCATGACCACCACATGATCGCCGAGGAAAATGGCCTCCTCGATCGAGTGGGTGATCAGGACGACGGTCTTGGCGTTCTGTTCGACGAGTGCCGACAATTGCTCCTGCAGATAAAGCCTGGTCTGCGCATCGAGTGCACCGAACGGCTCGTCGAGGAACAGGATGTCCGGTGACATCACCATGCCCCGGGCAAGGCCGACCCGCTGCTTCATGCCACCCGAGAGCTGGCCCGGATAATGGTTCTCGAAACCCGACAGCTCAACGGCCTTTATGGCGTTGGCGGCCTTGTGGCGCCGTTCCTCGAGCGGAACGCCCTGTAACTCAAGGCCGAAGGCGACATTGTCGGTGACGGTCCGCCATGGCAGCAGATTGAAGGACTGCCAGACGGTCGCCATCCGCGGCGATTCACCCGGTGTCAGCTTGCCTGATCCGTCGCCGTACAGAAATCGAACCTGCCCCTGCCCCGGCTTGACCAGTCCCCGCATGATCAGAAGCAGCGTCGACTTGCCGCAGCCCGATGGGCCGACGATCGACGTCACTTTGCCAGCGGGAAACAGCGCCGACACGTCGGTCAGGGCCGTGGTCGGCGCACGATTGCGGCTCAGGAAACGATGCGAGACGCCCTCGATGGAAATATATTCAAACTGCATAGTGTGACGAACGCTCCTTTCGGGCGGCAGCAGTGAGGACAATCAGATGAAGGGATTCTTCTCGCCGAGGCGTTGCTTCGCCTCCTTGATCGCGCGGTCGTCGAACAGCTGATCTTCCGGAACGCTGCGAGCGAGCAGATCGGTGCGCTCACGCCAGAATTTCTGCTGTGCGACGATCGAGGCCATGTTGGGGGTTCCATCAACGACCATGAACGTCCAGCGCGGACGCGTCTCGTCGATGATCGGAACCGAGAGCCCGGTACTGTCCGCGATGATCTTGAGAATCTCGGGATTGCCGGATTTGGCCGCGTCCATGAATTCGACATTTCCCTGCATGATGGCCATGCTGAAGCGGACGACGGCCGAGTGCCGCTCGCGCAGGAATTTCTCGGTCGCCACCGAGCAGGCCAGCACGAAGTTCGGCGCCAGTTCGTCGCTCCATGTGGCAACCTTGCCGATGCCCTTGTGTTGCGCCGCATAGGCACCGGGCAATGGCATGTTCAGAATGTCGATTCGATTCTGCTGCATCAGCGGCAGGCTGACCTGTGGTGACAGGCCCCATTGCCACTCAACGTCGTCCTCCTTCAAGCCGGCTTTCTCGAGGCCCATCGCGTGCAGATACTGCGCCACACTGCCGCGGGACGAGATTCCGATCTTCGCGCCCTTGGCGAACTTGTAGCCGTCGACGTCGCGGAATCCTTTCTCCCACATCGCGTTGGATACCAGGATTGCGTTCGAACCCCAATTCGGCGCCTCTCGTCCCCGTTCGAAGAACAGACGCAGGCCGACACCCTTGGCCATCACATTGAACAGACCCGCGCTGAGTGTCGCGCCGGTGATGTCCAGTTCGCCGGCCGTCAGCGCCGGCATCGACAGCGAGCCGTCGACGTGGCTCGTCGGCTCGATTTCGATGTTGAGCTTTTTGAAATAGCCTTTGGCCTGGGCGATGAAATAGGGGCCACCGGAAATATAGGGCGCATACCCCATGCGAATCCGTGTCGGCTCCATGAAATTCGATTGTGCAAACACGTACGGCGAATGGATCATGGCTCCGGTCGCCGCAGCGCCGGCCGTGAACACGCGCCTCGTAATACGGCTCATCGTGCACCCCTCCCTATATTTTCGTTGAACTCAGCTTACCCTTATTGCAATCGATTGCAATAACATTTAGAAACAAATCTTTCAGGGTCCGGATTCCTCCACATCCCCTGTGCGACCTGATTGAAAATGCGGTTGAGCAAGCTTCCGTTGTGTTCAGTGAACCTTGGAGAGAGCCGTGCCAAGCGTCGACACGATCGTTTCGATCCGTGGTTCATCGGCAATCAATGGCGGAGACGGCGCAATAACGTCGCCCGCCGCCCGTGTCGTCATTGGTATTGTCCCCCCTGCGAACAGGAGAACACGCTCTTGAGGAGAGACGATAGTCCTTTTCTGCTTCGGGCTAAGTGGGTGGAATTGCTCGTCCTGAGCCAAGCCGTTTGCGATATTTCGAACAACACAAACACCGGTTCAGGTGCGCGATGAACGATGACATCGGGAACCGGCTCCGGTACGTGCGCATTCAGAACAAATTGTCGCAGCGAGAACTGGCCAAGCGCACAGGCGTTACCAATTCGACCATCTCGCTGATCGAATCGAACCAGACCAACCCCTCGGTCGGCGCGTTGAAGCGAATACTCGACGGCATTCCGATCGGGCTTGCCGAGTTTTTCTCGCTCAAGCCCGAACAGCCGGTCCAGATCTTCTACCGATCGGACGAACTGGTCGAAATCGGCAAAGGGCCCATTTCCTTTCGTCAGATCGGCGAGAACCCGTGCGGCCGTGCTCTCCAGATTCTCAAGGAGCACTACGAACCCGGCTCGGACACCGGCAAGGTACCCCTGGTGCACGACGGCGAGGAAGGCGGAATCATTTTGAGCGGGCGCCTCGAAGTCACCGTCGACGGTGAGCGCAAGATATTGGGCCCGGGCGACGCTTACTATTTCGAGAGCCGCCGACCTCACCGTTTCCGTTGTGTCGGGCCATCGGCCTGCGAGGTCGTCAGCGCCTGCACGCCGCCGACATTCTAGATCGCGCTGAGGTCGTCGGAGATCGCATCCGCGTCCACAATCGACCGCGGCTTTTCCACGACGTTCGGTTGCCGCAGCCGTCTCATCCCAATTGCTGATGACGGTGCGTTGCATGGCGATGGCGTTGCCCATACAGTCCCCGGCAACAAATAAAAACGGAGGATGTTGCGTGACATATTCGATTTTTCGCAGATCGTTTTTACTCTCCGCCCTTGCCGCCGGCCTGTTGTCCCTGCCGGCCCAGGCCGCCGACTGGAAGCCCGCGCGGCCGATCAACCTGATCGTGCCCTGGGCCGCGGGCGGCTCGACCGACCAGATCACCCGCCTGGTGGCCAGCGAAATGGAGAAGTCGCTGGGACAGACCATCGTGATCATCAATCAGCCCGGCGCATCCGGTTCGATCGGCACCCGAAGCGCGCTGGAAGCGCCGAAGGACGGCTACACCTGGACCGCGGGCGCGGCGCAGGACCTGGGAGCTTACCAGACGCTGGGCTCGCTCAACGCCCCGATCACGGACTGGCATCTTTTTCTCAGCGTCGCCAACGTGCAGGTGATCGGCGTCAACCCCAAGGCGCCCTATCAGAACGCCAAGGAATTGCTGGATGCCATGAAGGCCCAGCCCGGCAAGATTTCGGTGGCCACCGCCGGCGTGACATCCGCCGGTCACAACGCCATGGAGCTGATCTCCAAGGTGACGGGCGTGAAGTATCGCCATGTCACCTATGATGGCGGCAATCCGGCCGTTGTCGCCACCGTATCAGGCGAGGCCGAGGTCACCACACAACTTGCGGTCGAGCAGGCCGACATGATCCGCGGCAAGCGGCTGCGCCCGCTGGCCACGGTCAGCGACAAGCCGCTCGAACTCGAGGGCTATGGCACCATCCCGCCGCTGTCGGACACGATCCCGGGTTTCACCGCGCCAACCAATTATTTCGGCATCTTCATTCCAAAGGGCGTGCCCGATGACGTCATCGCCACCGTGCAGAAGGTCTGGGTCGAGAACATCGCCAAGAACGAAGCCGTGAAGAAATATGCGCTCTCGCGCGGCGCGCTGTTTGCGCCGACCTACGGCGAGGCCGCGCAAAAGGCGGTGTTCCCGGCGGTGCAGGCCAATGCCTGGCTGCTGTTCGACACCGGCAAGGCGAAAGTGTCTCCGGACACCGTCGGCATTGCCAAACCCTGAAAGTGCATTGAGTTACTGTATTTCTCCGTCATCCTGAGGTGCGAGCGAAGCGAGCCTCGAAGGATGGACGGCCAAGGTCTTCGAAGAATTGGCCGTCGCCCTTCGAGGGCCGCGCTACGCGTCGCAAGTCGGGTTTACCCGACTTGCGTCTTAAGTAAGAACGCAACCGGCATAGCCGGTTGCTACGCACCTCAGGGTGACGGATCACATGAGATGAATTTTGGAAGCACTCCGATGTCTTCACTTGAACCTCCCTCTTCGCACCAGCCGGACGTGGTCGTCAGTCCGCGAACCGACTTCCTGTCGGCGTTCGGCTGGATGGGGCTGGGCATCGCGATCCTGATCGGATCGGTGATGATGGACCGGCTCGAAAACCAGGACATCAACCCCTACACCATTCCCGGGCTGTTGCCCGGCCTGCTCGGCATCGCCATGACCATCCTCGGCGCACTGCTCGCGATCCGCAGTTGGCGACCGCATATCCTGCAATCCAGGGATGTGGATGATGCAGCGACCAGCCGCGCCGGACGCAAGCGCCTGGCCCTGGTGCTCGGGCTATGCCTCGCCTTCGGCGTGGGCCTCGTGGGACATGGACTGCCGTTCTGGCTTGCCGCCGCGATCTTCGTGACCGCGGCCATTCTTTCCCTGCAGTATCAGCAGCGGACGGCCACCGAGCCAGCCTTGGGCCTTCGGCAGGTCGTGACGTCAGCCGCGATCGGTGTTGGCGCCGGTCTCGCCATCACCCTCATCTTCCAGGAGCTGTTCCTGGTTCACCTGCCTTGATGGACTGGGCTGCCCGATGCTGACTGGACTCTCCGAACTCGGCCAGGCCTACCTGAGCATCTTCAACGTCACATCGCTGGCGTATGGGCTCGGCGGCGCGCTGCTCGGCATCATCGTCGGCTGCCTGCCCGGTCTCTCGGCGACGCTGTGCATCGCGCTGCTGACGACGCTGACCATCAAGCTGCCACCCAACGACGCCATCCTGATCCTGATCTGCTCCTATGTCGGCACGCTCTATGGCGGCTCGCGGACGGCCATCCTGCTCAACATCCCGGGCACCGCGGCCAATGCCGCCTCCTGCGCCGACGGCCATGCACTCGCCCTGCGCGGCGAGGCCGGACGCGCCATCGGCATCGCCACATCCGGCGCCTTCAGCGGCACACTGTTCGGCGTGTTGTGCCTGGCCGCATTCACCCCGCTGCTCGCGGAAGTCTCGCTGTCGTTCGGGGCCTACGAATTCTTCTGGCTCGCTCTGCTCGGCGTCGCGATGTCCGGCAGCATTGTCGGCAACGATCCGCTGAAGGGCTGGCTGATGGGCGTGCTCGGCCTGTTCGTGGCGCAGATCGGCCAGGAAGGGCTTTATGCTTACGACAGATTCACCTTCGGCTGGGGCCAGCTGTCCGGCGGCATCTCGCTGATCCCGGCACTGGTCGGCGCATTCGGCTTCGCGGAGGTGCTGACCACGCTGGCCGACCCGGCGGGACGGCAGATGGTCGAGATGAAGGACTCGGTGCTGCCGCGGTTTCGCGAGGTGTTCCAGTATTGGCGCACCGTGCTGCGATCCGGCGTCATCGGCGTGCTGACCGGCCTGATGCCGGGTGTCGGCGAAGATGCCGGCGCCTGGATGTCCTATGCGGCGGCCAAGGCCGTCAGCAAGGAAAAGGATCAGTTCGGCAAGGGATCGATCGACGGGTTGATGGCAGCCGAAACCGGCGACATGTCTTCGATCCCCGGCCACATCATCCCGGCGCTGGCGCTCGGCATTCCCGGATCGGCGCCCTCGGCGGTGCTGATGGCCGCGATGATCATCCACGGCATCCAGCCCGGGCCGATGCTGATGATCCAGCATCCGCAATTCATCTATGACGTCGTCGCCATGACCTCGCTGGCGACCGTCAGCATCCTGGTGTTCGGCCTGTTCCTGATCCGGCCGTTGCTGCTGGTGCTGCGGATCAAGCGCATCGTGCTGATGCCGATCATCTTCCTGCTGTGCACGGTCGGCGCGTTTGCCAGCGCCTCGCGGCTGTTCGACGTCTATTGCATGATCGCGATCGGGATCGGCGCCTTCTTCCTGCGCCGGCGCGGTTACCAGATGGCGCCGTTCGTGCTGGGCCTGGTGCTGGGCGGACTGCTGGACAAGAGCCTGCGCCGCGGCCTGGTGCTGTCGGATGGAAGCCTCGAGCCGTTCTTCACGCGCCCGATCAGCCTGGGCTTCGCCCTCGTCACCATCTTCATCCTGCTGCTGTACATTCCCGCCTTCAAGTCGCTGATCGCGACGATTGCGGAAACGGTCAGCCGGCAGATCCAGCGCCTGATCTCCCGCCCGGCCTGATCCTTTCGGAGTCCCCCTATGCGCATTGCGCTGTGCAATGAAGTTCTCGCCCCCATGTCGCTGGAGCAGCAATGCGAGCTTGCGGCGCGTCTCGGCTATGACGGGCTGGAGATCGCGCCGTTCACGCTGTCGGACACCCCGGACCAGATTTCCAGCGCGGAGGCTGCGAGGATTCGCAGGACGGTCGAGGCCAGCGGCCTTGTCGTCACCGGCCTGCACTGGCTGCTGGTCAAGCCCGACGGCCTCTCGCTGACCGCGCCCGATGCGGCGATTCGCGCGCGGACCATTGCGATTATGACAAGGCTGACCACGCTCTGCGCAGAGCTCGGCGGCACGGTGCTGGTGCATGGCTCGCCGAAACAACGCGACATCGCGCCGGGAGACACCCACGCAATTGCCCTCGCGCGCGTCCGCGACGGTCTGACGCAGGTTGCCCAAGCCGCCGCCGATGCCGGCGTCATCTACTGCATCGAGCCGCTGTCGCGCCGGGAAACCGCCGTCATCAACACCGTCGCGGAGGCCGCCGACCTGGTGCAGGCGATCAACCACCCGCAACTGCGGACCATGATCGATTGCAGCGCCGCCGGCCAAACCGAGGCCGACGACATTCCGGCCCTGATCGACCGCTGGCTACCCACGGGCTTGATCGCGCATATCCAGGTCAACGATCCGAACCGGCGCGGCCCCGGCCAGGGCGAAATGAAGTTCGCCCCGATCCTGGCAGCGCTGAAACGGCATGGCTACGACAAGACGCTTGCCGTCGAGCCCTTCGACTACTCACCCGATGGCCCCGGCGTTGCCGCCTTTGCCGTTGGATATCTGCGCGGCCTCCGCGAAGCGCTGGCCTGAATCAAGACACCGTTGCGAGTTTTATCCATGACAGCAGCCCCTTTCCGGATTCTGGACATCCAGCTCTTTGAGCGGCCGGTGGTGCTGCGGCTGCCGTTCAAATTCGGCGTGGTGACGCTGACGGCGTGCCCGCAGGTGTTCGCCCGCGCACGCATTCAAACAGAGGCCGGACGCGAAGCTGAAGGCGCTGCAGCGGAACTGCTCGCGCCCAAATGGTTCGACAAGAACCTGGCACTCAGCAATGACGACAATTTCAACCAGCTTCGTCAATCGCTGCGCCTCGCCCGCGAGGCCTATCTGTCCGATCGCACCGCCCGGCCGGCGTTCGGGCATTTTGCGACACACTACAAAAGCCAGATCGACGCCGCCGGCGCGCAGGGGCTCAATCCCTTGATCGCAGGCTATGGCCCGGCGCTGCTCGACCGTGCCTTGCTGGATGCGCTGTGCCGGGCGCACGGCGTGTCATTCTACCAGGCGATCCAGCACAACATCGCTGGGATCGACAGTGCTCTCACCCCGGATCTCGCGGGCTTCGATCTCAACGGCTTTTTCGCCTCGCTGGCGCCGGCATCCGAAATCGCCATGCGCCATACCGTCGGCCTTGTCGATGCGATCACCGCCGCCGAACTCACCACACGGGTCGATGACGGCTTGCCTGAAACTCTCGACGAAGCGATCGTCGCTTACGGATGCAGCTATTTCAAACTCAAGGTGTCCGGTGCACCGGACCCGGACATCGCGCGCCTGACCAGCATCGCCAAGGTCCTCGACCGTCTGCCGCACTACACCGTGACACTGGACGGCAATGAGCAATTTCCCGATGCCGCGACGGCTGCCGACTTCTGGCGCAAAGTGCGGGCGACGCCGGCGTTGAAACGCCTGGCAGACGCCACGCTTTATATCGAACAGCCGCTGCCCCGCGCCATTACAATCGAGACCGATGTCCGGGCGCTGGCCGGCGATACACCGGTGCTGATCGACGAGGCCGACAACACATTGGACGCCTTCGTCACGGCAATCGATCGCGGCTACACCGGCGTCTCAAGCAAAACCTGCAAGGGCCTCTACAAATCCCTGCTCAACGCCGCGCGCTGCCGGAAACTGAACCAGGGCGGCAGCACCCGTTACTTCATGTCGGCCGAAGACCTCACCACCCAGGCTGGCCTGTCGGTGCAGCAGGATCTGGCGCTGGTGAACCTGATCGGCCTCACCCATGTCGAGCGCAACGGCCATCACTATGTCGATGGATTCCATGGCCAGGGCGCCAGCAGCGCCGAGCAGGAGGCGTTTTTCGAGGCACAGCCCAGCCTCTATGAACGGGACCACGGCAACGTGCGCCTCGCGGTTCGCGATGGCCGGATCGACTTGTCGTCACTTGCAGCGCCCGGCTTCGCAACGCGTGCCGTCCCCGACTGGCACACGTTGCAACCGCTCGCCGGCGGCTAGGTCACTTCTTCAGCTCGCCGTAGAGCTGCATCACCCGCTCCGGCAGCGCGGCGATGCGCGGCACGCGGAGTGCGCGCCGGGCGCCGAAGATCCGGTCGAGCTGCTGGAACGGGCCGTCTCCCATTCCGAACGCGAAGGTGTCGACACCACGCCGGCGCAATTGCGACACCACCCGTCTCGCATCCTCTGCAAGATAAATCGGGTCCTGCACGTCGATATCCGATGGCTCGCCATCCGTCAGCACCAGCAGCACTCGCCGGAATGCGCGCCGCTGCGCCAGCGCCTGGCCGGCATGGCGCAGTGCGGGTCCCAGCCGGGTCGAATGGCTGCTGGTGAGCGCGGCAAGACGCGCGTGAACAATCCGATCGACCGGTTCATCGAATCCCTTGATGCGGAGATAACGGATCCGCTCGCGGCCATCGGAATTGAAGCCGTGCACCGCGATGGCATCGCCTGCATCCTGCACGGCGGCGGCCACGATCGCCGCTGCCTCGCGCTCGACCGCGAGGACCGAACGGCCCAGGCGATCGCGATCGGCGGTCGATTGCGACAGATCGAGCAGCAGCACGATCGCCAGGTCACGCGGCCCCGGCACGTCGCGCTGGTAGATCCGCGGCTCCGGCACCAGACCGGCGCGCCGCTCGATGGTCAGCGCAATGGCCGCATCGATATCCAGCGCGTCGCCGTCGCGCTGGCTTCGGTAGCGGATCCGCCGGCCGATCGATGCATCCCGCGTCAGCGCGGAGATCCGTTTCAACTCAGCGGTATCGGCAGGCAACGCACCGCCGTTCGCCCGGTCCATCGGTGCATCCGCCTCCAGGACTGTCGTCCAGTCGGGACGCTCGGTTGCCGCTGCGTAATCCCATTCGGGATAGGTCGCAACCGGCAATCCGTCGAGCAGTGTTACGGCCGTTCCGCGAGCCCGCAGGGTTTCATCGGGTCGACCGGTCTCGTCGGTCCGCTGTCCGTCGGCCTCGTCGCGTGGCTCAATCCGCACGGAATCGACCGGCAATTCGATCTCCTCGGTCGGCGCATCCGGCTGCTCGCCGAAATCCCACAGTGCCAGATTGTCGTCGCGATAGGCGGGCTCGACCACATAACTGCGAGCGTTGAACTGCAGCCGCATCTGTCCGAGATCGTTGCCCAGCAGCCCGCCGATCTCGCGGCTGATCGCCGGATCACTCCACCGGTCGGCGGCGGCCGAAAACAGCGCCCGACCCTTGCCGACCCACGCATCGTCATCGCCGTAATCCGGATCGATCAACGCCCGTACCAGGCGCGTCATCAATCCGGCAGCGGTCGCCTGGGCGGATGGCGTGCCGGTGTGAAACGGCAACCACAGCCGACGCAACCCGGGTGTGTCGCGCAGCGCCAAGGTCTCGACCCGTGCATCCTCGATCAGTGACACCAGCGCAATCTGCAGTGGTTTCAGTTGCCCGACAGGAAAGCGGACAGTCGAATGAACCAGATGCGCGCCGGCATGGGCGGCAGCCGCAAGATAGATCGTGTCCGCATCGGCGCCGTCGAAACCGGGAAACGTCTCGGGCAGCGCCAGCAATCCCGCCGCAAGCGAGGCTCGCCGCGGCACCGGCAACGCTTCAACCGCGACCAGCTTGCGAAACCGCGGTTTCCTGTTCCACAGCGCCTGCATGGTCAGGGACAGCCGCCGTTCCAGCCGGGTGAAGTCGCCTCCAGCATGACCGAGTGCAAACAAGCGCAGCGACAACGCATCCTCGAGGCCAAAATAGGCGCGGCGATGCGAGGCCCTGTTGCCATGGGCACGCAAGCCAGCGGACACCCAGGCGGCGAAGTCCTCGGCTTGTGCATGGGCCAATAGTTGTTCGAGACGGCCGATCGCCAAAGACACCGATTCCGGCGCGATCTCCGCAAGGTGCCGCAGGGCAGCCAACACCATCATCAGATCGACTGCGGTCGGCAGGCGCGACAACAGCTTCGGCATCGTGGCGAGCAGGACCTGCGCACTGCGGCTGCCGGCTTCGCGACCAACGAACCGCGCAGCGTCGCCTGCCGCGAGCAGATCCGCGGCCGACCGGTCGAGCGGCCACAGCTCGGTCAGGCGCAGGAAGCCGCGAACGGTGCCTTCGCCGAGATTGGCGTTGAGCAGGCCGAGCAGGATGTCATCCCAGCCGGCCAGGTCCACCTTGTCGCCGCGACGCCCCAGTGCGGTGAGCGTGGCCTGCAGCGTTGTTAGCAGGTCATCATTGTCGCGCAGCAATGCCGCGAAGCGACGGCCGGAGCGATGGTGGTCGAGGGAATGGACCTGAGCACCCGGCACGGCGTCTCCTGGTCTATACACACGCCGCGATCGCGTCGCGTAGCGCGTTTCGGACATCCATGTCGTCGGTCAAGGGAACAACGATGGTGGTCTCGCAGGCATCGTCGAGATCGATGCCGCATCCGATCAGTCGGCCGGCATTGACCAGCATGCGGGTCGACGCGCCCTCGTCCAGCCCTTGTCCCTTCAGGTTGCGGCTATGCGAGGCGACCTTCACCAGAAGCCCGGCCACGTTCGGATCGATGCCCGCCTCGCGGGACACGATCTCGGCTTCCGCGGGCCGGTCCGGATAACCGAAATCCAGCGCCGCGAAACGCTGCTTGGTCGATTCCTTGAGATCCTTGATCGCGCTTTGATAGCCGGGATTGTAGGAGATCACCAACTGGAAGTCGGAATGGGCATGGATCAGTTCGCCGCGCTTTTCCAGCGGCAGCACCCGCCGGTCATCGGTCAAGGGATGGATCACCACGGTGGTGTCCTGGCGCGCCTCGACGACCTCGTCGAGATAGCAGATCGCGCCATAACGCACTGCTGTGGTCAATGGCCCGTCGTTCCAGACCGTCCCCTGCGCATCGAGTAGCCAGCGCCCCACCAGATCGGCCGCCGTCATATCCTCGTGGCAGGCCACCGTGATCAGGGGGCGGCCAAGCCGCCAGCACATATACTCGATGAACCGGGTCTTGCCGCAGCCGGTCGGCCCTTTCAGCATCACCGGCATGCGGCTCGCATAGGCCGCACTGAACAAGGCAATTTCATCCCCGACGGGCCGGTAATACGGCTCGTCGAGGATGCGGTACTGGTCGAGCAGCAACGCGGAGTTGGACACGCTCACATCCTCTCAACATCCGGGAGATCGGGTGAACCGCACGCGATCGAGATCACGATGCGAGAAGCTCCTTCAGCTTGGCGTCGATGAAGGCGACGTCGACCGGATTGGTTCCGGGCCCGCCGGCAAAGTGCCCCCACACCGACGGCACCGGCACGAACTTCGCATTCGGCATGTGCGCGACCTCGTTCTCGCTGTCCTCCGGTGGAAAATAGAGATCGGTCTGCCCCGGCATGACGTACGTCCGGGCCTTGATCGCCCCGAGTGCCGCCTTGAAATCTCCCTTGTAGATCTCGTTGTCGCTGATATCGCCGTTCTGCCAGGTCCACAGCATGGTCAGCAGATTGTTTGGATCCTTTGGCAGGAAAAAACCCTCCCAGAATGCGATCAGGAAATCCTCCAGCGAGGAGAAGCCGAGGGTCTTTATGTCGAGCTCCTGGCGATAGAAGGCCTGGGAAAAACCCCAGCCGGCATAGACGCGGGCCGCTGCGCGCAGGCCGCGGGCCGGCTTCTGCGTGTACCACCCCTCGTTCCAGGCGGCGTCCGCCGTCAGCGCCGCCTTGACGCCTTCCAGGAACACGAAATTGTGGCGCGAACATTTGGCCGATCCGCAGAACGGCGCCAGCAGGTCCATCATGGTCGGATAGAGCGCGCCCCAGTGGAAGGTCTGCAACGCGCCCATCGACCAGCCGACGACCATGCGAATGTGTTCGATGCCGAACTTCTCGGTGATGAAGCGGTGCTGCGCCCGGACGTTGTCGTAGGCCGTGACTTTCGGAAAGCGTGGGCCATTGTAGGGTTCTGGCGTGTTGCTGGGCGACGACGACAGCCCGTTGCCCAGCATGTTCGGAATGATAATGAAATATTTTGCCGGATCGAGCGCCATTCCGGGTCCGACCAGCCATTCATTGTCGTAGTGCTGGCCGGAATACCAAGTCGGGTACACGATCACATTATCCTTGGCCGCATTCAGCTTGCCGAAAGTCTTGTAGGCGAGCTTGCAGTCGCGGATGGTCGCCCCCCGCTGCAGCGTGACATTGCCCAGATCGTAAATTTCATAATCGACGCTCATCGATCGATCCTTCCCGTTTCTCGAAACAAAACTCGTCAAGCGGCGCGCGCCGCGCTCGGCGCAGGTGCCCCAACCTTGGCAATCGCCAGATAAGCGATCCCGGCAACAACCGCGGCGGAGATCGCCGTGGACAAGCCCGGCATCTTTTCCTCAACCAGAAAGGCGCACAGCGACCCGATCGCCCAGGCGATGAACGGTTTCGCCCGCCAGTCGGCTTCCGCATGCGCATTGGCGCGCAGCAGATACTGATCGACCAGAATAATCGCACCGATCGGCGGCACCAGGATGCCGAGCAGCGACAGCCATTGAATGAAGAACGCCCAGACGTTGCCCGCCGCCACGATGATGCCGATCACGCCCAGCACGATCGCCATGGCGCGCATATTGGTGCCGAGAATGCGCGACCAGCCGGTGGCGGCGTTATAGAGACAGTGCGAGCAGACCGAGCCGAGATTGGCGTAGAGGAAGATGAAGGCCAGGATGCTGAGCCAGGTCAGTTGTTTGCCGTTCATGTAGCCGAACATGTTGTCGACGCCGAACGGATTTGCGTTGGGCACCGCCAGCGCGGCGGTCATGACACCGCCGACCAGCATCGCCACGAGGTTGGCGAACGGAAAGGCGCTGAAGGTCGCGATCAAGGAGGCCTTCGGCGACGGTGCCCAGCGATTGAAATCTGCTGTCACCGTTCCCGCATCGATGAACAGCGCCAGCACGACCGTGAGGCCAACCCCCATCGACATGGTGGCGACGCCATTGTTTCCGGCGTAGTTGAAAATCGCGATCGCGGTGGTTGTCGACGCAGCGTCCGCGGCCACCCACAGCCCGAGCACGACGAACAGCGGCACGGACGCCAGCCCGATCCAGTGCAATCCCTTGACCCCGACGAAGGTGATGCCGATATAGAGCACGCCGGCGATGATCGTCATCGCCACATAACTCAGGCCGTAGGTCGACGACACCAGCGCGCCGGTAATGCCGGTCTGCACCGCGTACCAGCCAAGAAGAAGGGTCGAGAGCAGGCCCGACGCCAGCACATAGCCCTTCTTGCCGAACACAATGCTCGCGATCAGCGCGAAGTTCATGCCACGTTTTGTTCCGATCAGGCCGAGCGCCCCCACATAGGCGAACATGATGATGTTGCCGAGGATCATGGCGATCAGGGCACTCTTGAAACCCATCCCCAAGACCAGCAGAGATCCCGTCATCGCACCGGTGATGATCATGGGAAAACCGAGCCACACCATGGTGACCGAGAATGCGCTGCGCCGGGCGCTGAGCGGAACCGGCTCATGCTCGTATTCGTGTCCCAGGAGCTCGTCGATTTGTTCTTCGGTATGATGGACGATACCGGTATTCGCGTTGTTGCTCATATCAACCCCCAATCCCTCTTTGACGTGCTACCCAGGCCATACCTCGGTGCACGCCGGCACGGGTGCCGTGCCGGCGCAGTGTCATCATTTAGCGGTGTGCAACCTTCTGGTTCGGGATGCCCTCGATCGGGCACTCGTCCGTGCCGACGGTCGGACGGGTCATGGCCTCGACCATCTCCCGCGTCCCTTCCGGATCGCTGATCCAGTTCTTGTAGAAGGTGTAGGGACAGACCGCGTGGCCGCGATCGCCGTCGCCGGAGTTGATCAGCCCGGTGTACCCGCGGTGCACCAGCTTGAAGAGATGGTTCTGCGACTGCATGTTACGGCGCGCATCGCGGATCAGCGACACGGAGAGCTGCGCATACTGGATGCCGTTTTCCTCGGTGCCGCATTCGCCGAGGGTGCGTCCGTCGAAGCCGACGATCGCCGAATGGCCGAAGTAGGAATAGACACCATCGAAACCCGCCGCATTGGCGACCGCGACATAGACGTTATTGGCCCATGCCATCGCCTTCGACATGATGACCTGCTGATCCTTGGCGGGATACATGTAGCCCTGGCAACGCACGATCAACTCGGCGCCGCGCATGGCGCAGTCACGCCAGATCTCGGGATAGTTGCCGTCATCGCAGATGATCAGACTGATCTTCAATCCCTTCGGACCATCGGAGACATAGGTGCAGTCGCCCGGATACCAGCCTTCGATCGGCACCCACGGCATGATCTTGCGATACTTCTGCACGATCTCGCCCTTGTCGTTCATCAGGATCAGGGTGTTGTAGGGCGCCTTGTTCGGGTGTTCCTCATGGCGCTCGCCGGTCAGCGAGAACACGCCCCAGACTTTCGCCTTGCGGCAGGCGTCGGCGAAGATCTTGGTCTCCTCGCCGGGGACGCTCGACGCCGTTTCGTACATCTCCTTGGAATCGTACATGATGCCGTGGGTGGAATATTCAGGAAAAATCACCAGGTCCATTCCCGGCAAGCCGAGCTTCATGCCCTCGACCATGCTGGCGATGTTGCGCGCGTTCTCGAGGACCTGCGCCTTGGTGTGAAGGCGCGGCATCTTGTAATTGACCACGGCGACGCCGACCGTGTCCTTGCTCGAAGAAATATCACCATGCAGCATTTGATCGACTCCCTTTCAAGTGAACGACGTAATTCTCGCTAAACCGCCATATGCCGCTGAATCAACTCATCCGACAGTTCGGCGATTCCTCCCTTGGCGACGACTCGCCCCTTCTCCAGCAGCGCGAAGCGGTGCGACGCGCGCCTTGCGAAGACGACATTCTGTTCGACTAGGATCACGGTGATGCCGTGTTCCCGATTCAGCTTCATGATCACGTTCTCGATCTGCTCGACGATGTTGGGCTGAATGCCTTCGGTCGGCTCGTCCAGCAAAAGGACCTTCGGCTGCGCCAGCAGCGCCCGCGCGATGGCGAGCTGCTGCTGCTGGCCGCCGGACAGATTGCCGCCATGGCGATGCCAAAAATCCTTCAGGATCGGAAACAGGTCGATGATCCAGTCTTCGATCCCCTTCGGTGCGCGCGCCGCAAAGGTGCCCAGCTGCAGGTTCTCGCGCACCGTGAAGCGCGGCAGGATGCCCCGGCCCTGTGGCACATAGGCGATGCCGGCCTTGGCGCGCTGGTGAGTGCGCAAGCCGGAGATATCAGCGTCGTCGAGTACAAGACGCCCGGTCACCCGGTCCATCAGGCCGAGGATGCTGCGCATCAGGGTCGTCTTGCCGACACCGTTGCGACCCAGCACCGACAGGAACTCGCCGGACGCGACCTTGAGGTTGATATTCTGCAGCGCGCGGCTGTTGCCGTAGAACGCGTCAATGTCGGTCAGCTCAAGCATTGGTGATACCTCCCGAGCCGAGGTAGGCGCGCCGCACATC
The DNA here is from genome assembly GCA_041424235.1 of Hyphomicrobiales bacterium. Lineage (GTDB taxonomy): Bacteria > Pseudomonadota > Alphaproteobacteria > Rhizobiales > Xanthobacteraceae > Bradyrhizobium_A. The sequence goes on along the minus strand of JBGMOD010000160.1, from coordinate 5,193 downwards.
GGGATGCGCCTCCACCTCCGCCGCTGTGCCCTCCGCGAGCAGCTGGCCGAGATGCATGACGGAGATGACGTCGCCGATGGCCTTCACGAACCCCATGTCGTGCTCAACCACCACCAGAGTGTGCCTGCCCTTCAATCGGGCAAACAGTTCGGCGGTCTTTCGCGTTTCCTGCGCGGTCATGCCGGCGGTTGGCTCGTCCATCAGGATCAGGTCGGCGTCTTGCGCCACCAGCATTCCGATTTCGAGCCACTGGGTCTGGCCGTGGGACAGATAGGCGGCCGGCTGATCGAGTTGATCTTCCAGGCCGACCAGCACGGCCAGCCGTTCGATGTCGGCACGGCCGGAGCGACGCAGGTCCCAGCGCAAATTACCCCACACCCCGGTTCGCTCGGCGCGCGCCACTTCGAGGTTTTCGGCGACCGAGAGTTCGCGGAAGACACTCGGCACCTGAAACTTGCGCCCGACACCGGCGCGAGCGATTTCGTGCTCTTCGAGCGTCTGGAGCGCGGTACCATCCAGCGTGACCGAACCGGCACTGGGCTTGACCTTGCCGCAGATGATATCGAGCGCAGTGGTCTTGCCGGCCCCGTTGGGGCCGATCAGGCAGCGCAATTCGCCCTTGGCCACATTCAGGGTCAGATTGTTGAGCGCCTTGAAACCGTTGAAACTGACGCAGACATCGCGCAGGGCAAGATGGGAGGTCATGCGTTGCCCTCCGTCTGTTCGCGGCTTTGCGGCAATCCCTGAGCGACTTGCCGCCGTTGCGCCAACCAGCGCCAGGTGCCTTGGGCGAAACCGGCGAGGCCCTTGGGCAGGAACAGCACCACCAGGACGAACAGCGCGCCCATCACGAGCGTCCAGGTTTCCAGGAATGCGGCTGACTCCGACAGCGCCCCTTGCATGCCGGCAACCAGCACGGCACCGAGGAACGCGCCGACCAGGCTTTGCCGCCCCCCGACCGCACACCACACCACGACGGAAAGACTGAGCTGGACACCGAGGAAGGTTGGCGACGCGAACTCCATCACCACGGTGTAGAGCATGCCGGCAAGGCCGGCGATCGCGGCGGAGAGCGCGAAAACGAAGATCTGATAGGCCGCGACGTCGTAGCCGAAGTAGCGCACCCGTCCCTCATGATCGCGGATCGCCTGGATGATCAGGCCGGCCTTGCTCCTGGTGAAAGCAAAGCCGATCAGGAGGCTGAGGGTCAGGCAACCGGCAACGAGATAGTAGGTCGCGCGCCCGTAGGCATCGAACGCGATGCCGAAAATTTCGAGCTGGGCCAGGTCGGTGATGCCGTTGAAGCCACCGGTGTAGCTCTGCTGGTCGATGATCACGAGGTTGAGTACGACCATGGTGGCGAGCGTGATGATCGCGACATAGACGCCCGTCACCCGTCCGCGGAACACAAACCAGCCGAGCGCGGCTGCGACGAGGGCCGGCACGATAATTCCTGCGGCCAGCGCGAAACCGAGGGACCGAAATGGCATCCAGAACCAGGGCAACCGCTCGACATTGTTCCAGACCATGAAGTCCGGCAGGCCGCCGGAGCCGGTATGCACGGGAATGGTTTTCAGCTTCAGTGCCATCGCCATGGCGTATGAGCCGATGCCGAAACTCATGGCCTGCCCGAGATTGAGAATGCCGCCGTATCCCCAGGACAGCGCCAGCGACATGGTCAGGATGCCCAGCACGATGTAGCGGGCCGCCTTGTTGAGCAGAAAATCATTGTTCAGGAAGAGCGGTAGCGCAAACACCAGCGCGCACACGATGAGTAGCGGGGCGATCTGTTTCCCGAAACGCTGCAATCCGGCAGGTGGAGACGATTTCAAGGTCATAGGCGACGATCTGGCCTCACGCGCGCACGCGCGTTGTGAAAAGCCCTTCGGGGCGGAAACGGATGAGGACGACAATCGCCAGCAGGACGATCGCCTTGGCCACTGTGTCGTTTTGCAGGAATGCGATGCCGCCGGAGAGTTCGCCGAGGATGAACGCGCTGGCGACGGTGCCGGCAAGACTCTGCACGCCGCCGAGCACGACAACCATGAAGGCGTCGACCACATAACCGGTGCCCATGTCAGGCGAGACGCTCTTCAGTGGCGACACCAGGGCGCCGGCGAGACCGGCAAGGCCCGCACCATAGGCAAACGTCAGGGCATAGATCCGCTTTGCGTTGATGCCGAAGGACGCCGACACCGCACGGTCCTGCATGATAGCCCGCAGCTTCATGCCGACCGTGGTCCGGTTCATCAAAAACCAGGTCACCGCGAACAGCGCGAGCGCGACAAAGAACAGAAACACCCGGTAGGCCGAGACCGAGATCCCGAACAGGTCCATGCTGTCGGACATCGCCGGCGGTAGCTGCACGTAACGCAGTTCGCTGCCGACCATGAGCCGCACCGCCTGCTGCAGCATGATGCCGACGCCCCAGGTCGCAAGGATCGTATCCAGCGGCCGGTTGTTGAGCAGGCTCAGCACATAACGTTCGATGATCCAGCCAAATGCGGCGACCACAATAAAAATCGGCACCAGGCTCGCCAGCAGGCTGAGGCCCAGATAGGTCTGGAACATCCAGGCCGTGTAGGCGCCGAGCATCACGAATTCACCGTGCGCCAGGTTGATGATGCCCATCGAGCCGTAGATGATCGACAGGCCCATCGCCACCAGCAGCAGGATGGAGCCGATGCTGAGGCCGGTGATGATTTGCTCGATAAACTGGTCCACGCCATTCTCCGTGAAGGCAGCAGCGGTCGCCGGCGAAAACGTTGCCGGCGACCCGCGTCAGTGCCGGTGTCAGTTCTCGACCAGCCCTTTTTCGGAACAGACCTGTCCGGGATAGGCGGCATAAGGCACCGGCTTCAGCCAATCCTTGGCCTCGACCAGGATTTCGAACTGGCCGTTCGATTTCGCCTGCGCGATCTTCGGCCACAACCAGGTGTGCAGGTTTTCGGCTTCGATCCGCACCTTGCCTTGCGGCGCAACCGTTTCCTGGCCCTTTACCGCATCGCGGATATTAGGCGGGGTGATGTCGCTGGTCGCCAGCTTCTCCACCGCTTGCTTGAACAGGTAGGTCTGGAAGTAACAAGCTTCCGAGACGAAATGAGTGACCTTGTCGGCGCCCCAGCGCTTCTTGTAGGCGGCGACGAATTTTTCGTTTTCCGGCGACTTGTGCACCATGAAATATGGCGCGGAGGTGAAGTGTCCGGCGGCAGCTTCGCCGCCCATCGCCGCGACTTCGTTCTCCGACGTGGTCAGGCTCGCCATCGGCATCTTCTCGGGATCGAGACCCGCGGCGCGATATTGCCGATGCAGTGCCACCACCGAATCGCCAACCACGGTGGAGAAGATCACGTTGGGCTGGGCCGATCGCATCTTGTTGATGACGGACGAGAATTCCGAGTGGCCGAGCGGCACATACTCCTCGGCGACGACTTCGCCGCCGTACTTCTGCAGCAGCTTCTTGCAGTAGTTGTTTTCTTCCTTGGGATAGATGTAGTTCGAGCCGATCATGTAGAACTTCGGCCCGAACTTCTTGATCAGCCACGGCACGAACTCATCCTGCTGCTGGTTCGGTACCGCGCCGGTGTAGATCACGTTCTTCGAACACTCGCGGCCTTCGTACAGGGTCGGATACCAGTAGAGGTTGTTCTGCCGCTCGAACACCGGCAGCACCGCCTTGCGGCTCGCGGAGGTGTAGGATCCAAACACGCTGACGCACTTGTCGCCGACCACGAGCTTGCGCGCTTTTTCCGAGAAGGTTGCCGGATCGGATGCGGGATCCTCGACGATCGGGACAATCTTGCTGCCCTTGATTCCCCCCGCTGCATTGATCTCCTCGATCGCGAGCAGAGTGGCCTTGTTTAGCGATTCCTCGATGATCGCCGTGGTGCCGGTCAGCGAGAACAGCACGCCGACCTTGATTTCTCCACCGGCGGCGCGCGCCAGGTCGGCGTTCTTGATCCAGATATGTGGCAGGCCGGCACCGGCGAAGGCCCCAAACGCTGCTGCATTTTTCACCAAAGTCCGCCTCGAAATGCCCATCTCTTGCTCCTGGATTGAAAAGGGAATGAAAAAACAAAAAGCCCTCCCGATGCGCGCTGACGCGAGCATTGGGAGGGCTTTGTTGCCTGATATGTCGAAGGCGGCGCTGTCGCCGCCAATCCCCGCTATTGGGGATTAGTGTTGCGGATCGTAGCCAAGCAATTCGAAGGAGTCAACGATCGCTGCCGCAACAGCGCTCGCTGACACGCGGCGATCCATCGCCTGGCGACGAATGAAGCCATAAGCTTCCGTCTCCGGCATTTGTCGCGTCGCCATCAGAATCGCTTTCGCGCGCTCGACCGTTCGCATCGACCGCAGATTTTCATCGAGTTTCTCGATCTTGCTGCGCAACCGTCGTTCATAGCCGAACTGGCTGCGCGCCAGGATCAGACTCGACAGCACCGCGTTGGCGGTGAACGGGCGGGACAGCACCGCGTTGGGCGTGGCATGGGACAGCGCTTCTGCCTGAATCGCGTCCGTCGCCGGCACGATCACCACCAGCGCCGAGCGGGCGTCGCCAGGAATCCACGGCAATCGACGGGCGAGATCGTTGCAGTAGTCGCAATAAACCACATCGGCATCGCCGGGAACGCTTTCCGGCATCGGCCAGACCTGGCGCACCCGCATCCGGAAACGCTGTAATTCCCGCAGCAACAGGCTGGTCTGATCATCGACCGGCGCGACCACGACGGCGCTCAGGTCCGCGAGTTCTTGCACCATCGATTTGCGGCCCGGCATGTCCCGGCTGCTGCCGGGTTTACGCATGGTTTCGTTCATTGAGCGTGTCCTGCCTGTGCGGTGGCACGACCGTATCCGATCAGGAACGGATCGGCATGCACCGCTTCTTTTGATTGATTGATGATATCGAACTGTCCCTGGCGGTTGGCGCGGCCGATCCGGGTCCAGAGGTCGGTGTGACCGGACATCGGATTCACGGTGACGGCGCCTTGCGGAGCCTCGAAACTGCTGCCCATCACCATCGATCGCAGCACCTCGCTATCGAGGGTATTGGCCTGCTCAAGCGCCCGCGCGAACAGGTGCAATTGGAAGTACGAGGCTTCGACGCACATGTTGGTCGAGACATCGCTGCCGAATCGCTTCTTGAAGCGACTGACGAACGAATTGTTGGCCGTCCCCTCGATCCCCTGGAAG